>NZ_JBZDPT010000011.1:0-255200 GCF_058270035.1 Mycobacterium shunyiense
CACCACACCACCTATGACGAACACAAAGCCTGGGCACACCGTCACACCACCCGGGACACCGAGGCCGCTTGACAACTTGCGGTCCTGGGATGTCTAGCGGCCCGGGATTTGTGGCGTGGTTGGCCGCCGCGAGGCGGAAGCTATCGCGTCGATCGCCCAGCAGATCAGGCAGGACAGTACGAAGGCAACCGACGCGTGGATCAGCTGGCGTGCTCCGCCGGTTTGGTCGGTTTGGCCGGCGGCGGCGCGGGCAGGATCGCGAGCAAGTCGCGTTCCAGCTCGGCGCGCACCACGGCCCGTTGCGCTTCGTCGCCGGCCAGTGCCGGTGCGGTGATGCAGAAGACGTCGACGACCGATGAGCCCAGTGTGGTCACCTTGGCCCACGCAACGTCCAAGCCGTCGCGCTCGAACACCGCCGTCAGCCGGGCCAACAGGCCGGCCCGGTCGATCGTGCGAATCTGGACGATCAGGTCTTCGGCTGCCGTGCCGGGTGACCACAGGATGCGCGGTGGGGCGGGCACGTGGTTGGCCGGCACCGACGCCAGGATCTCGCCGGCCCGGGTGGTCGGATGCTGGGCCGCCTCCTGGTCTCGGCGTTCCAGCGCGCCGACCACATCCAGCTCGCCGTCGAGCGCCAGGATGAACTGCTGGCGCAGCAGTTGAGCAGGTGGTGGTGAGCCGAAGTGCGGAGACACCGCGAAGGTGTTGATCGCCGAACCCTCATGACTGTTGACCGACGCCGAGTGCACCCGCAGGGAGTTCAGCGCCAGCACGCCGGCCGCCTTGGACAACAGGCCGCGCCGGTCCGCGCCGATCATCGTCACGTTGTAGATGTGTGGACTGTCACCCGGGGAGAGCTCGACGTGGACACCGCCGTCGGCGGCCAACGCCACGAACCGCGAGTCGACCGGATCGGGTTCGGGCAACGGTTCACCGGCCATCACCAGCCGGCACCGTCGCACCAGATCGCCGATCAGCGATGCCTTCCAGTCCCCCCACACCCCGGGGCCGGTGGCCAGGGAGTCGGCTTCGGCCAACACATGGAGCAGCTCCAGCAGCACCATGTCCCCACCGAGCGCGTCGGCTACCGCGTCAATGGTCTTGGGGTCCTGAAGATCTCGCCGCGTCGCGGTCTCGGGCAACAACAGGTGGTACCGGACGATCTTCGACAGCACATCGATGTCAGACGGCCAGAGACCCAGCCGGGTTCCGATCTGAGTGGCCAACTCGGCACCGATCACGCTGTGGTCGCCGCCCCGCCCCTTGCCGATGTCGTGGCACAGCGCACCCAGCAGCAGCAGATCGGGACGTGATACGCGGGTGGTGAAAGCACTTGCCCGCGAGACAGTCTCGACCAGATGGCGGTCGACGGTCCAGGTGTGCACGACATCCCGCGGGGGCAGGTCCCGCACTGCACCCCACTCCGGGAACAACCGGCCCCACAGGCCGGTGCGGTCCAGGGCTTCGATGGTGGCGACCGCCGCGGGACCCGACGCCAGCAACACCAGGAGGTCCTTGAGCGCCTGCCGCGGCCACGGCGTACGCAGTTCGGGCGCCGTCTCGGCCAGCCTGCTCAGTGTGGACACCGCCATCGGCAGACCGGTGGCGGCGGACGCCGCGGCGACCCGCAGGATCAGACCCGGATCGCGTTCCGGCCGTGCATCGCGGGCCAGGATCACCTCGCCGGCGAACTCGATCACGCCCTCGTCGAGCGGGCGGCGCACCGGGCGGCGAAGCGCGGCGAAACCGCGCCGGGGTAAGGCATTGGCGGCGGTACGGATACCCGAGTCGACGTAGTAGCTCACGGTCCGGGCCGCATCCGACAGGGTGCGGGCCAGGTCGAATCGATCACCGATCCGCAGCGCCGCGCCTATCTCATCGGCATGTTGGGCCAACAGCAGTTCCCGGCCACGGCCCGACGCGCGGTGCAGTTCGGTGCGCACATTCAGCAGCGACAGGTGGGCACCGCCGAGTGTTCCGGTCGGTGAGGCCAGCGCATGACTCGGATAAACATCGGCCAGTTGCGCTATCGCCAGCGCGTTGAGCAGTTGTACGTCCCGCAGGCCGCCGCGGCCCGACTTCAGGTCCGGTTCGGCGCGGTGCGCGATCTGGCCGCTGCGTTGCCAGCGCGCCTGCGCATGCTCGACGAGTTCGTCGAATCGCGAGCCGATTCCGATCCGCCACTGCCGTCGCGCCCCGCCGACCAGTAGCGCCGACAGGTCGGCGTCACCGGCCATATGACGGGCGTCCAGCATCGCGAGACCTACCGCGATGTCCTCACCCGCCACCTTGAGGGCCTCGGGAACCGTGCGCACACTGTGGTCGATCCGGATGTTGGCGTCCCACAGCGGATACCAGAGCTTCTCGGCCACTTCAGAGACGAGCTCGACAGGCATGTTGTCATGCAGCAGCATGAGATCGAGATCGGAATACGGCAACATCTCGCCGCGGCCCAGACCACCGGTGGCCACGATGGCGAACCCACTGGTGGCCGTGATCCCGATCTGGGCAGCCTTTGTGGTGAGCCAGAATTCGTGCAGATCGAGTAACGCATCCCGCAGGGCGGCCGCATCCAGTTGACGGGATCCCCCGGCCAGCAACTGCTGGCTGGCCGCCGCCAGATCGGTGGCCGGCCGCGGCGAGCCGACCGGACCCTCCTGTCCGGAGGTCCCGGCCGGCTCGTGGATGGAATCTGGCTGCTGCTCTGTCATTTGGACCCCTCCCCCGGTCAACTACCTGCCACCGCACTTCCTGACCGGGGGACTCGGTCGTCTACCTCGACGACCGGCCACCGCTACAGGGCGTCGGCGCCCCGCTCCCCGGTACGGACACGGACAACGGTGTCGACCGGGCTGACCCAGACCTTCCCATCGCCGATCTTGCCGGTACGGGCGGCCTGCACGATGACGTCCACGACCTTGTCGACCGCGGAATCGTCGACGACAACTTCCACCCGGACCTTCGGTACGAAGTCGACCGAGTACTCGGCACCGCGGTAAACCTCGGTGTGGCCCTTCTGCCGGCCGTAGCCCTGTACCTCGCTGACCGTCATCCCCAGGATGCCCGTCTGCTCCAGGCCGGTCTTGACATCCTCCAGCGTGAACGGCTTGACGATCGCAGTGATCAGCTTCATATTCCCTTATTCCTCCCCGCCGTGACGACCAAGAACAGAACCGGTTCCGACAGCGACGAAGTCGTAAGCGCTCTCAGCGTGCTCGGACTCGTCGATACCGGAAGCCTCCTCTTCTTTGTCCAGGCGCAGGCCCACGGTGTATTTGACAATCAACGCCAAGATAGCGGTACCCACCGCCGAATAGAGCAGAACAGCACCGGCCCCGACCGCCTGTCGCCACAGTTGATCGAACCCACCACCGTAGAACAGACCGGCAATGCCGGCAGGTGCTTCCTTGGTGGCCACCAGGCCGACCAGCAACGTACCGACGATACCGCCGACCAGGTGGACACCCACCACGTCGAGAGAGTCGTCGAATCCGAACTTGAACTTCAAGCCCACCGCCAGGGCACACAGTGCGCCTGCGGCAACACCGATCACGAGCGCGCCCACGACGTTCACCGAGGAGCAGGACGGGGTGATCGCGACCAGCCCGGCGACGATGCCCGATGCGGCGCCCAGTGACGTCGCGTGCCCGTCACGGATCCGCTCGGTGAGCAGCCAGGCAAGCATGGCCGCGGCAGTCGCCACCGTCGTGGTGACGAAGGTCGAACCGGCAACTCCGTTGGCCGACACCGCAGAACCGGCGTTGAAGCCGTACCAGCCGAACCACAGCAAGCCGGCGCCGAGCATCACGAAAGGAAGGTTGTGCGGGCGCATCGGCGTACCCGGCCAGCCGAGCCGCTTGCCGAGGATGATGGCCAGGACCAGGCCCGCGGTACCGGCGTTGATGTGCACCGCGGTGCCACCGGCGAAGTCAATTGCCTTGAGCTGGTTGGCAATCCATCCCCCATGGTGGATCACCGTCTCGCCATCGGAGCCCTTGACGTCGAAGTCGAAGACCCAGTGCGCCACCGGGAAGTAGACAACGGTCGCCCACAGCGCGGCGAACAGCAGCCAGCCGCCGAACTTGATGCGGTCGGCGACGGCACCGGATATCAGGGCGACGGTGATGATCGCGAACATCAGCTGGAAACCCACGAACACGGTGGCCGGGATCGTGCCGACCAGCGCGATGGGCGCATCGGCCGAACCGTTCGTTCCGATCAGACCCTTGAGGCCGAAGAATTGCCCGGGGTCGCCGATGACGCCTGCGGTGTTGTCACCGAACGCGACCGAGTAGCCGTACAGCGCCCACAGCACTGTCACGACACCCATGGCGCTGACGCTCATCATGATCATGTTGAGCACGCCCTTGGCGCGCACCATGCCGCCGTAGAAGAAGGCCAGCCCCGGCGTCATCAACAGCACAAGCGCAGCGGCGGCCAGCATCCATGCTGTGTCACCGGTGTCCGGCGCACCCAATATCGGGAATTGCTCCACTCGCAGTTTCCTCCTTCACCACGCCACGGCCGCAAGGATTTACGGGCCGTTGACCTGGTCAAGACAATGCTGAGTGGATGTTTCGGCTACGACGCCGCTGCGTTTCGCTCGTGTGAACGGATAGCCGGGCTGCGTTTCGCCGGTGTTACACCGTGGGATTTTGCGGGTTTTCGGGCGGTCAGCCCAGCAGCGCGTCGACGAATGCCGCGGGCTCGAACGGTGCGAGATCATCCGGCCCCTCGCCGAGTCCGACGAGTTTGACCGGGACGCCGAGTTCCTGCTGGACGCGGAAGACGATGCCACCCTTGGCGGTGCCGTCGAGCTTGGTCAGGACCACGCCGGTGATGTCGACAACCTCGGCGAACACCTTGGCCTGCGGCAGGCTGTTCTGTCCGATGGTGGCATCGAGCACCAACAGCACCTCGTCCACCGCGGCGCGCTTCTCCACCACCCGCTTGACCTTGCCGAGCTCGTCCATCAGGCCGGTCTTGGTGTGCAGGCGGCCCGCGGTGTCGACGACGACAACGTCGGCGCCGGCCTTGATACCCTCGTCGACGGCGTCGAACGCCACCGATGCCGGATCGGCGCCTTCGGGCCCGCGCACCACCTCCGCGCCGACGCGTGCGGCCCAGGTCTGCAGTTGGTCGGCGGCCGCGGCGCGGAACGTGTCGGCCGCGCCCAGCACGACACGACGGCCGTCGGCGACCAGAACCCGCGCCAGCTTGCCCACCGTGGTGGTCTTGCCCGTGCCGTTCACCCCGACCACCAACAACACAGACGGCTTGTCGGCATGCGGCAGAGCCTTGATCGAACGGTCCAGCTCGGGCCGCAGCTCCGACATCAGCACCTCACGCAGCACCGCGCGGGCGTCGGCTTCGCTGCGCACGTTCTTACTTGCCATCCGCTCACGCAATGCCGCGACCACGGATTCGGTCACCACCGGGCCGAGGTCAGCGATCAGCAGGGTGTCCTCGACGGCCTCCCACGAGTCCTCATCCAGATCGCCACCGCCGAGCAACCCGAGCATGCTGCGGCCCAAGGCGTTCTGGGACTTGGCAAGGCGGCCACGCAGCCGATCCATGCGACCTTCGGCCGGGGCGATGTCCTCCACGGCGGCGGCGACGGCGTCGGGAGCCGTTTCCGGCGCGGCCGACTCCTCGGGGATGACCGGGGCGCCGACAGAATCTGTCGGCTCAACGGGCACAGGTGGCGCCTCGGGCGCCGCTGTCTCGATCGGCGGCTCCGGCAACTGCACATCGGAGATGGTGCGTTTGGGCGCATCCCGCGGAATCGTGGCGTCATCGCCGACGGCAGGAAGTCCGCCGGTGTCGATGCGGTCGAGCGTCGGCGTACCCGACTTGCTGAACGTGATACCCGAGGACGCCGTATATCCGCCGGAGCGGTCGATCGGTTTCGAGGAGTCTCGTTCCGACAGGCTGATCCGCCGCCGCCGGTACCGCACCAGCCCCACGGTGATAGCGACGATCACGAGAACAGCGACGACCGCGATAGCGATCCACAGACCCAACAACGCACCTTGTGTCACGCCGCCATTGTCTCAGGGCGGCCGCGTACGAACGATCGGCCCCGTTCCGCGGACTCAGCACGGCCCATCCCGCCCATGAGAACCGGTCAGAACATCGACGTACAGGATTGCTGAAAATAGTGGTACACGAACGTACCGACGCGGTATATTCCGTTCACCCACACGAGCTGAAGAACATGACCAGGCAAGCCGCAGAATTCATCTGTGGCTTAGCTGCCGTGTCGGCCGAAATCATCAAACTATCGCGCTCAACTGTTGGTTTCGTTTATTCATTCCAGTTATTTGAATTCGCTGACAGCAGGTCTCGACGTGGTTCACGATCCACATGGGTCGGGAATGGCTTCAGCGTCGGTGAGCATGTGGTCTTTCCCTTGGAATTTGTCGAGAGGGAGGACGGGAATGCACATTCGTGTGCTTCGGGGGGTAGCACTGACGCTGGTCGCGCTGATCGGCACCGTCGGGCTGGTCGTGACAGCGACCATGTCCACGCTGGTTCAGCTGGCTGCCACGGCGCTCATCATGGGCGGAACGGGGATGAAGGCGCTGGGTGATCCGCATCAATGGGGATCCGGCACGTACGTGGATCAGGTCAACAGCACCTACCTGTCCGGCCACCACCTCGATGAGGACGACTTGAAGTGGGTGTCGACACCTGAGCAGTTCTGGCCCGCGACCAGCCTGACCGACGTCAGCTTCGACACCTCGGTGGCCCGCGGCGTGCTGAGCCTCAACAACGCTGTGCAGACCACGCCGGGTGAGAAGATTGTCGTCGGCTACTCGCAGAGCGCCAATATCGCCACCCGGGAGAAGCGCAATCTGGCCGAGCTCCGGGCGCAGGGCGCGGCGGTGCCCACGCCGGACGAGTTGTCTTTCGTCTTCGTGGCCAATCCCAACCGGCCCAACGGCGGAATCCTCGCCAGGTTCGAAGGCCTCTACATACCGATCCTCGGCGTCAGCTTCGACGGCGCCACCCCGGACGACGAATACCGGACAATCGACGTGGCCCGCCAGTACGACCTGATCGCCGACTTCCCCAAATATCCACTCAATCTGCTGGCCGATCTCAATGCCCTGATGGGCTACGTCTACCTACATCCGAACTACGGCTCATCGGTGGTCAACCTGAACGACCCGAGCACATATGAGTCCTATACCTCCGGCAACACCACCTATTACCTGGTGCACACCGAGCACCTTCCGCTGCTGCAACCGTTTCGCGGCATCGGAATTCTTGCGCCGGTGCTCGACCTGGTCGAGCCGACTCTGCGCGTGCTGATCGAACTCGGTTATGACCGCACGCCGGAGAACATGGGGGTGCCGACCCGGGCCGGACTGATCCCCCACATCGACCTCGGCAAGCTTGCGTCGGATCTGCGGGCAGCAGCCAGGGAGGGCGTACGCAACGCGCTCGCCGACCTGGGCATCGACACCGGTGATGCCGTTGGCAGCCACACCGAAGATGTTGCCACACTAGCCAAGTCGGATACCGAAAGAGTTGGGCTCAAACTGCCGGCGACCATCGGGGCGCCGGACCGCACACGGCTGCGTCAGATCGGCATCGACTCCACGGGTCGAGCCGGAACCGTCACCCGCGCTACCGACGCTCCGCCGTCCGAGCCCGAGGCGCAGAAGCCCGAGGTGGAAACGAGCACCGGAACTGACACCGAGACCCGTTCCGACACAGCACTTCAGCAGAAACAGCAACAGAAGCAGGCAAATCCGGGAGCTGAACGCATCCGGCAGTCGCTACGACAGGCATTCTCACCCAAGAGGCCGTCCGATGCCGCCGCCACCGACACCGACGCTGCGCCACAAGACAACCCACGCCCGCGGCGCTCGCCGCAACGTCAGGTCGGCCAAACCACGTCGGTCCAGTCGAAATCCAACTCCACGGACACGAAAACCAGCGACACCAAACAGAAGCCGCGCGCCAACCACCGTTCCGGACACTCCGACGCGGCGTAGGTGCGCACCGTTCGAGCGTGCGGGTCACACCCGGATCCACGGGGGAACCCGGGCCTGACCCGCACGCTCGGCACAGCTTCTTCGGCAATACCGGGACATTCGAGTAGTCCACTACGCATGCGTCGCCCGTGATCATGGCGTGATCATTTCCGTACGTCAGCCGACAAGCCCTCGGCAGGCGGCATCTCGAAAGGATGAAGTCCAAGCACGGAGCACTGCCATGACCACACATTCACAATCCGTCGGCCAGCTGTTCAAACTGCGCCGTTCAGCCGACGCCACCGACGGGCCGGCAAAAGGGAACGAGGTGTCGGTTGCCAAGATCACCGTCATCGGCGCCATCGCAACGGCGCTCATCGGTGCCGTTCCCACCGTGTACAACATGATGAAGGACGAGCCGGGTACCGTGGCCATCCCGACGACCCAGACCCAGAGCAATGACCGCGTTTTCGTTGACGATCCGATGGTCCTCAGCGATTCCGGCAAGACGCTGACCATCTCCGGTACGGCGGACCCCTTCGTGGAGACCGTGGGCCTGACGGTCCGTCAGCGCGACACCAAGGCGCCGGTCTTCACGGGCACGACGAATGTCACCGACGGAACGTGGAACCTGGTGGCCACCAGCGACCAGGCGATCCCGCAGCCGCTGGAGGTGAAGGCGTACTACAAGGAGAGGCCCGTCGCCGTTGCGGGAATCACGAAGGCGTCCTACATCTTCCGGCTGGACCCGCCGACACCGCCATCGCCTCAACCCGGGCAGCAGAATGGCTGTCCGACACCGTCAGCCAATAGTTGCTTCAGCGGCCCCGGCTGGTCGGCGCCGTCGATCTACGAGTCGGAATAGGCCCGGATCAGCCTGAGCTGGCGGCCAGCTCCTGACCCCGCATGCGCTGGGAGATCACGGTGGTGATGCCGTCACCGCGCATGGTCACACCGTAGAGGGCGTCGGCCACTTCCATGGTCGGCTTCTGGTGGGTGATCACGATCAGCTGGGATTTCTCCCTCAACTGCTCGAACAGGCTGATCAGCCGGCGCAGGTTCACGTCGTCGAGCGCGGCCTCGACCTCGTCCATCACGTAGAACGGGGACGGGCGGGCCCGGAAGATCGCCACCAGCATGGCTACCGCGGTCAACGACTTCTCACCACCGGACAGCAGCGAGAGTCGCTTGATCTTCTTGCCCGGCGGCCTGGCCTCGACTTCGATTCCCGTGGTGAGCATGTCGGCGGGATTGGTGAGCAGAAGGCGTCCCTCACCACCGGGGAACAGGGTGGAGAACACCTGCTCGAACTCGCGCTCCACATCCACGTAGGCCTCGGTGAACACCTGCAGAATCCGGGTGTCGACATCGGCGATCACATCGAGCAGATCGCTGCGCGCGGCCTTGACGTCCTCAAGTTGCGTCGAGAGGAAGTTGTAGCGTTCTTCGAGCGCGGCAAACTCTTCCAGGGCAAGCGGATTCACGCGGCCCAGCTCCGAGAGCTCACGTTCGGCCTTCTTGGCCCGCCGCTCCTGGGTGGGCCGGTCGAACGGCATCGGCGCGGGCGCCATGACCTGCTCGCCACGCTCACGGGCCTGCTCGTACTCTGCCATCTCCAAGTCGCTGGGCGGCAACGCGATCTGCGGACCGTACTCGGCGATCAGATCCGCCGCCGGCATCCCGAACTGCTCGAGCACCTGCGCCTCAAGCTGCTCGATACGAAGTGACGCTTGCGCTTTGGCCATCTCGTCGCGGTGCAAGGCGTCGGTGAGCCGGGTGATCTTCGCGTTGAGTTCGGTGACCGTCTCGCGCACCTGGGACAGCGACGTGGCACGCAGCTGACGCTCGGTCGCCAGTTCGTCACGCATCCGCGACGCCACCGCCACGACCGCGCTCAACCGTTGGGCCACAACGCGTCCCGACTCGGACACCGCGGCGGCCACCCGCGCCGCATGTTCACGGGCCTCACGCGCACGCTGCGCCCGCACCCGGGCCTCGCGCTCGGCAGCGGCGGCCCGGCGCAGTGAATCAGCCCGACCGCGAACCGCATTCGCGCGCTCCTCGGCGGTACGAACCGACAGTCGGGCCTCCACCTCGACCGAACGAGCCGCCTCGGCGGCGGCCATCGAGGCCTGACGGTCCACCGGCTCGGCCTCGAACATCGGAAGCTGTTCGGCATTGTGCAGCCGCGACTCAAGTTCGGTGAGTTCCTCGACCGTCTTGGTGCGCCCAGCTTCAAGCTCGTCGCGTTGGCGGATCAACCGCTGCCACTCATCACCGGCGCCGCGGGCATCCTGCCCCAGGCGGCCCAGCTGCTCGTAGATAGCGGAGATGGCGGTGTCGGATTCGTTGAGCGCGGCCATCGCCTCTTCGGCCGCCTCCTGTCGGGCTGCCTGCTCGGTCAGCGCACCCGACAAGGCGGCCTCCAGCTCGCCGGTCTGCCGCTCGACGACCTCCAGTTCGCGTCGGGCCTTGTCGATCTCGGAACTGATCTCAAGTGTGGAGGGCTTGCGGTCGGACCCACCGCTGATCCAGCCGGCACCGACCAGGTCACCCTCGGCGGTCACCGCGCGCAGGTCCGGACGCGCCGAAACCAGTTGCACCCCGGCGGGCAGATCGCTGACCACTGCCACCCCGGCCAGCATCGCGGTGATCGCCCCACGCAGCCGGTCCGGGACGCTGACCACGTCGTTGGCCCAGATCGCGCCGTCGGGAAGCGTTCCCGACGGGGCCGAGCCGTTGACCTTCCAGTCCCCAAGCAACAGAGCGGCCCGCCCGCCGTCGGACTCCTTGAGCGCGGCGACGGCGGCGGCCGCGACACCGAAATCCTCGGCGGCCAACGCGTCGGCAGCCGCCCCGAGCACCGTGGCCACTGCCACCTCGTGGCCCGGCTGAACTTTCAGGTATTCCCCGATGGTGCCGAAAAGCCCTGAGCCACTGTGGTTCTTCTGCAACCAGGCGGCACCGTCGCGCCGGTCGAGGCTGACGGAGAGAGCCTCGATGCGGGCCCGCAGCGAGGCGACCTGACGTTCGGCGGCACGCTCGGCCGACTGCAGTTCGGCCACCCGTTCGTCGGCGATCCGCAGGGCTGCCACCGAGCGGTCGTGTTGCTCGTCCAGGCCCACTTCTCCGGCATCGAGTTCGCTCACCCGGCTCTGCACAGTCTCGAATTCGGCCTGTGCCAGTTGGGCTTTGGTGGCAGCTTCCTCGATGTTGACCGACATCCGCATCACCCCGTCGTCGATCGACTCGACCCGGGTGCGCATGGTGTCGACCTGTCCGGCCAACCGGGCCAGCCCTTCGCGGCGGTCGGCTTCGGCCCGCGCCGCGGCCAGATGCGCCCGTTCGGCCTCTGCGGCGAGTTGCTCACGCTCGGCGAGCTCGGCCCGGGCGCTCTCCAAGACGATGCGCGACTCCTCGAGCTCACCGAGCAGCTCCATCTCGAGCTCGGCAACCTCGTCGGCCTCGGCCTCCAGGGCCTCGGGGTCCTGCCCCGTGGAAACCTCCGTCTCGGCTTCGAACAGCTGCGCCCGGTCGGTCGCGATCCGCACGGTGGCACTCACCCGTTCGGCCAGTGCCGAGGCCCGGAACCAGGTCTGCTGGGCGGCCTCGGCGCGGCGGGTCAGTTCGGCCACCGCGGCCTCGTGTGCCTGCAGTTCGACGGTCGAGGTTTCCAGCTGGACCGTCGCCTCGTCGTGCTCGCGACGCAGTGTGGTCTCGGCCTGGTTCGTGTTGTGGAACTCGACCTGCCGTCTGACCAGGTCGTCGGCGGCCAGGCGCAGGCGGGCGTCGCGCAGGTCGGCCTGGATCGTCGCCGCCCGCCGCGCCATCTCGGCCTGACGGCCCAGCGGCTTGAGCTGACGGCGCAACTCCGTGGTCAGGTCGGTCAGCCGGGCCAGGTTCGCGGCCATCGAGTCGAGCTTGCGGACCGCCTTTTCCTTGCGCTTGCGGTGCTTGAGAACCCCGGCAGCCTCCTCGATGAAGGCGCGGCGATCCTCGGGCCGCGATTCCAGGATCTCGGCGAGCTTGCCCTGGCCGACGATCACGTGCATCTCGCGGCCGATGCCGGAGTCGCTCAGCAGCTCCTGCACGTCCATCAATCGGCAACTGCTGCCGTTGATCTCGTATTCGCCTGCGCCGTCACGGAACACCCGGCGGGTGATCGACACCTCGGAGTATTCGATCGGCAGCGCGTTGTCGGAGTTGTCGATGGTCAGCGTCACCTCGGCGCGACCCAGCGGCGCCCGTGAGGACGTGCCGGCGAAGATGACGTCCTCCATCTTGCCGCCGCGCAGCGTCTTGGCGCCCTGCTCTCCCATAACCCAGGTCAAGGCGTCGACCACGTTCGACTTACCCGATCCATTGGGGCCGACAACGCAGGTGATCCCGGGTTCGAAGCGCAGAGTCGTCGGCGAGGCGAAAGACTTGAAGCCTTTCAGCGTCAGACTCTTGAGGTGCACGGAGTCAAACCCTACCGCCGACCCGGCTACCGTTCGATGAACCCCGCCATCGGGGCGTCGGCATCCGCCCAATCTGCGACGACGTGATCCACCGACCCCGGGGTTTCCCCGCTCCGGAGCAGCTCAAGCAATCGCTGACATTTCCCGCGTGGCCCCTGCGCCACCACATGCACCCGGCCGTCGGGCCGATTCGAAGCAAACCCGGTCAGGCCGAGTTCCAGCGCGCGCGACCGGGTCCACCACCGGAATCCCACGCCCTGCACCTGGCCATGCACCCAGGCGCTCAGGCGCACCTCGGTGTCGGGCCCGGCCTCAGGCGGGTGTGGTTCCGTCACGAAGTGGCGACCTCGAATTTCACCTCGGTGCCGGATTTGAGGGTGCGTCCCACCGTGCAGACCTGGTCGATGGCGCGCTCGACGACGGTCAACACGCGGGCCACCTCGGCCTCCGAAAGGCCCGACACGTCGATTTCGAGCTTCTCCTCCAGCAGCGGGTAGCGCTCCTGCTCCCGGTCGGGCGGTCCCGACACCCGAATCGTCGCCGGATAGTCGTCACCCAGGCGCCGGCGCAGGGGCTGGTCGCTGGACATCCCGCTGCACGCTGCCAGGGCGATCTTCATCAGCTCACCCGGGGTGAACACGCCCTCGACGTCCTCACTGCCCACGAGTACCTCTGCACCGCGCGAACTGCGTCCGACGTACCTGCGCACACCGGTGCGGTCAACCCAAAGTTCGGTCATGCGGTATTTCTACACGCCGCGATACGCGGTTATTCCAGGGGTAATGGCCGTCGGATCGGTCACCTGCCCCCGTTGGACACGGCGGCGACTCAGGCAGCGACGATAGACTCGGCCCACCGACATCGCTGAGGAGCACTGTGACCTATCCGCCGAGCAATCCGCCCACCCCGCCGTCGGGAGCGCCCGGGCCGTGGCAGCCGCCGTACCAGCAGCCGGGCGGGCCGGAGGGATATCCGAACACTGCCGGAAACCCCGAGCAGCCGCCGTACGGCTCCCCTTACGGGGCACCTCAGCAACAGCCTTACGGCTCGCCGTATGGAGCGCCGCAACAGCCCCAACCTCCGTACGGCGCGCCCTACGGAGCACCCCAGCCGTACGGGGCGCCCTACGGGCAGCCGTACGGGGCGCCGCAGTCGCCGTACGGGTACCCCACCCCGCAGCCGTCGGGCGGCGGCAACCGTATGTGGTTGGCGATCGGCGGCGCCGTACTGGCCGTGGTGGTCATTGTCGGCGGCGTCCTGATCTTCGCGTTGAACGGCGATTCGGGCTCGAGTGGCGGCCGCAGCAGCGCGGGCTCGTCGCAGTCCTCCGGTTCCAGCGATGCCGAGAAAGAGGTGCGGGCGTTCCTCGATGAGGTGATGTCGAGCTCCGGCGACCTCAAAGAGGCCCTGCCCTACTTCTGCCAGGCCGATCAGGACCTGTTCAAAAAGATCGGCGGCCTGGATGCGATCGACATTCCGAAGACGACCGACAGCAGCGGGTCGGCGGAGATCACCAAAATCACGGTGAACGGCAGCAAGGCTGTCGTCGACATCTCGAGCACCGCGGGCCCCGGCAAGCTGTACCTGCGCAAGGAAAGTGGATCGTGGAAGATCTGCATGTCCGACATGCCGGGCATGCCCAGCATGCCCTGATCTGCTGCGGACGAGGCTCGGGTCAGCCCCGTGGACGGGGCTGACACTTCGGGCAGTAGAACGACGACCGGTTCATGAACTTGTCGCGGCGCATGACCGCGCCGCACCGTCGGCACGGCTCCCCCTCGCGGCCGTAGGCATCCAAAGACCGCTCGAAATAACCGGATTCGCCGTTGACATTCACGTACAGCGAATCGAACGACGTGCCGCCCTGGCTCAACGCATCGGTCATCACGTCCGCGGCTGCATCGAGTAGCTCCCCCAGCCGACGCCGCGTCAGCAGCGCAGCGGTCCTGGCGCCGTTGACCTTCGTCCGCCACAGCGCCTCGTCGGCGTAGATGTTGCCGATACCGGACACCACGGTCTGGTCGAGCAGCTGACGCTTGATCTCAGAGTGCTTGCGCCGCAACACGGTAACCACACTGTCCCGATCGAACAGCGGGTCGAGCGGATCGCGCGCGATGTGAGCGACAGGCTCGGGCAACGCGGCGCCGTCGACCGTCACCAGATCGGCCAGCTGCCAGCCGCCGAACGTACGCTGGTCGACGAAACTCAGCGCGGTGCCGTCGTCGAGCAGCGCGGCGATCCGCAGATGCCGGTCGTCGCGCAGCGGCCCCAGCAGCATCTGGCCGCTCATCCCCAGATGCACCACCAGCGCATCGGTCGCGTTTTCGCTGCCGTCCTCACCCAGCGTCAGCCAGAGGTACTTACCGCGCCGTCCCGTTCCGGTGATGCGGGCCCCCAGCAGACGGGCGGTCAGGTCGGCGGGGCCGGCCTCGTGCCGGCGGACGGCACGCGGATGATGCACGCGTACCGCCGAAATTGTTTTGCCCGCAACATGTTCCTGCAGCCCACGGCGGACGACCTCTACCTCGGGTAGCTCGGGCATCGGTGCTCACGCATTGTCGAGTGCGGTCCACGCCGCGGCCGCGGCCTTGAGCTCGGCCTCTTTCTTGTTGCGCCCCACGCCCCTGCCGTATTCGACGTCGGCCACCACCACGGCAGCCGAGAATTCCTTGTCGTGGTCGGGCCCGGTGGAGGTCACCACATAGGTGGGCGCACCGAGCCCGCGCGAGGCGGTCAACTCCTGCAGGCTGCTCTTCCAGTCCAACCCGGCTCCGAGTGTCGGCGCTGTATCGAGCAACTCGCCGAACAACCGCAGGATGACCTCCCGGGCAGTGGTCAGGCCGTGCTCCAGATAAATTGCGCCGAGCAGGGATTCGACACCGTCGGCGAGGATGCTGGACTTGTCGGCCCCGCCGGAGTTCTCTTCGCCCTTGCCCAGGAACAGGTGGCTGCCCAGCCCGTCTTCGGTGAGCCCACGGCCGACATCGGCCAGTGCCTGGGTGTTGACGATGCTGGCACGAAGCTTGGCCAGATCACCCTCGGAGCGTTCGGGGTGGCGGTGGTAGAGCTCCTCGGTGACCGTCAACCCCAGTACGGCATCTCCGAGGAACTCCAACCGCTCGTTGGTGGGAAGGCCGCCGTTCTCGTAGGAGTAACTGCGATGCGTCAACGCGATGGTGAGCAGTTCGGCGGGGATGTCGACGCCCAGCGCCGCCAGCAGCGCTGCGTGCGAATCGGTCACTTCTCGCCCCCGGGCTGCTCGTCGTCGGGCAGCATGGCGGCCAGTTTGGCCCAGCGGGGATCGATCTTGTCGTGATGATGCCCCGGCTCTGCGGTGGCCAGCGCGACGCCGCAGTCGGGGCACAGGCCCGGGCAGTCCGGACGGCACAACGGGGAGAACGGCAGCGCCAACCCGACGGCATCGATGATCGGCTGTTCCAGGTCGACGGTGTCGGCCTGTCCCGAGGCGCCCACCCGGCCCATTTCGTCGGCCTCGGTGGTCTCGTCGGTGGTGCTGTCCGGGTACGCGTACAGCTCGGTGAGGTCGATCTCGACATCGCCGGTGAGCTTGGTGAGGCAACGGGCGCACTCACCGACCGTGGGCGCCGATACGGTCCCACTGACCAGCACACCTTCCGACACCGACTGCAGCTGCAGGTCGAGATCGAGCGGCGCGCCCTTCTCGATGGCAACCAGCTCGGCCCCGATCCGCACGGGACTCGGCACCGTCTCTTGGTGTGCCAGGAACGAACCCGGTCGCCGGCCGAGTCGCAAGACGTCGATCACCAGCGGCGATCGGGAACCTCCGCGCCGTTCAGGCCCTCCCCGCCCAGCCGATTTCGCATGCGTCGCCATGCATCGATCCTACGGCGGGGTCAGACCAAACCACGACGCAGTGCGCCGACCGTCACCCACGGCCGTCAGCGGGTCGCGTAGTCGTGCGTTCCCGCGGTCGTGCGTAGCTGGTGACGTCCGCGGCCGACGGAGCGCAGCGTGCCGTTGAGGAAGTCCTCGAACTCGGCAAGTTTGCTGTCGACATAGATATCGCACTCGCCGCGCAGTCGGTCGGCTTCGGCATGTGCCGCGTCGATGAGCCGGGTGGCCTCCGCGGTGGCGGTCGAGACGATCTCGGTCTGCGACACCAGACGCTGCTGCTCCTTGATGCCCTCCTGCACGGCCTTCTCGTAGGAGATGTTGCCGTTCTCGGTCAGGCGATCGGCCTCGGCCTTGGCCCGGCCGGTGCTCGCGTCGTACTCGCGCTTCGCCGCGGCCGCGAGCCGCGCTGCCTCTTCGCGTGCCTCCCCGACCATGCGCTCGCTGTGCTGACGGGCTTCGGCGACCATCCGGTCGGCCTGCGCCTTCGCGTCGGCCAGCAACCGGTCGGCCTCGCCCCTGGCGTGATTGAGCATGCCGTCGGCGTCGGCGTTCGACTTGCCCATCACCGACTCGCAGTGTTCCTTGGCCTCGCGCAGCAGCGAATCACGCGCATCCAGCACGTCCTGTGCGTCGTCGAGCTCACCGGGGATCGCGTCCTTGATGTCGTCGATCAGCTCGAGGACATCACCGCGGGGTACCACGCAGCCGGCCGTCATCGGCACACCACGCGCTTCTTCGACGATCGCGCCGAGCTCGTCGAGCGCTTCAAAAACTCGGTACACGGCAAAACCCTCCAGGTCGTCGTTGTCGGTTACCAGTGTGCCTGGTGTTACGCCTGTGACTAGGGAACACAATCGGTGTGTCGCCGCGAGGTATCGCCTGCCGTGGATGCAGCAAAGTCACCGCATCGCCGCGGCGATCAGGTCGCGCGCACGGTCGAGCATCGATGCGAACGGTCCGACGGCGAAGTTGAGCCCGGCCGACTCCACCCCTGGATGGGGGCGGGTGGGCGCGATCGCCTCCGCCGCCTGCACGGCCTTGACCAGCCTTTCGAGTTCATCGGCGTCGAGCTTGCGGTGCAGCTTGTCGAACTCTTCGTGCTCCTCGTGGTCGGCATGGTCGACCACGGCGTCGCGGAACTTGGCGAGCTCGGCCAGGAATTCGGCGGAGTCGAAGTCCATGCTTTCGAGCTTCGACAGCTGCTCCTTGGCTGCGTGTTCCTCATGCAGGCGTGCATCGACGATCTCGTCGCCGTCGGCGACCTCTCGACGCACCCGTGGATGCACGACCATCTCCTCGGCGGTCTCGTGCACCGCCAGCAGCTGCCGCAATTCGACGAATGCCTTTTCTCGGGCCTCGACCGTGGAGGCGGAGAAAACCTCCTCAAACAAGTCCTTGATCAGATTGTGTTGATCCTTGAGGAACTTCACGACATCGTCGGTGGATTGAACGAATGTGTTGGGCACAGCGGGACCTCCGCGAATCGGGTGACAAGTCTGGGCGCATGGGCTGAGCGCCACGCGAACCAGATACCCGTCGGCGCGGTGAGCTAACCGCCCAGTTTGGCCTGCAGCCTGCGATTGACCGGCTCGGGCAGCAGCGCCGAGACATCGCCGCCCAAGGAGGCAACCTCCTTGGCCAGCGACGACGACACGAACGAGTACTGCGGAGTGGTGGCCACGAAGAAGGTGTCGACGCCCGCCACGTGCTTGTTCATCTGCGCCATCTGCAGCTCGTATTCGAAGTCGGTGCCGGTGCGCAGGCCCTTGACGATCGCGGTCAGCCCGCGATTCTTGACGAAGTCGACCACCAGTCCCTGACCGGACTCGACCCGAAGGTTGGGCAGGTGTGTGGTCGACTCGGTGATCATCGCCATTCGCTCGTCGAGGTCGAACATTCCCTTTTTGTTGGGATTCACCAGAATCGCCACCACGACCTCGTCGAACTGCGCCGCCGCACGCTCGAAGATGTCGATATGGCCAAGGGTCACCGGGTCGAAGGAGCCGGGACATACCGCGCCACTCATGGGTGACGACGCTACAGGCCCCCTCGCTGCGACCGACCTGCTAGCCCACTTCGGCGAGTTCGACGCGGGTGTCACCGTAGCGGCGGGCACTCAACGCATCCCAGCCTTCCGGCCAGCTCACCGGCCGGCTCGACGACCGCCGCTCCACCAGGACGAGGGTGCCCGCGGCGACCCACCCGGCAGCGGCCAACGTTGTCAGCATCGCGTCGACCGCGGCGTCGCCGAGGTCGTACGGCGGGTCGGCGAACACCAGATCGACCGGTCGCGTGGCACCCCCGGCCAACACCGTGTCGACGTTGCCCCGGCGCACCGCCGCGTTGCGCACGCCCAGCGCGGTGATGTTCTCGGCGATGACCGCGGCCGCCCGCGCATCCGCCTCGACAAAGGTGGCGGAGGTTGCACCACGCGAAAGCGCTTCCAGCCCAAGCGCTCCCGAGCCGGCATACAAATCCAGCACCGATAGTCCGGCGAAATCCAGCCGCGCCGTCAAGGCGTTGAACACGGCTTCGCGGACCCGATCTGAAGTCGGCCGGGTGCCGCTGCGGGGCACCGCAATCCGGCGGCCGCCGAGCGCCCCCGCGATGATGCGGGTCAGCTCGATTCCCCGGCTGCTTCGCCCTTGCCCGCCGAGCCGGTCACCACGACCAGCAGGTCGCCACCCTCGACCTGGGCGGTGGCGGCCACCGCGACACGTTCGACGGTGCCGGCCTTGGGGGCGGTGATGGCGGCTTCCATCTTCATCGCCTCGATGGTGGCAATGGTCGCACCGGCCTCGACCGTGTCACCTGCGGCCACACCGACGGTGACCACACCGGCGAACGGCGCCGCGACATGATCGGGGTTGTTGCGGTCGGCCTTCTCGGCGGCCGGAACCTCGCTGGCGATGCTGCGGTCGCGCACCGTGATCGGACGGAGTTGCCCGTTGAGGATGCACATCACCGTGCGCATGCCGCGCTCGTCGGCATCGGAGATCGCCTCCAGACCGATCAGCAACTGCACACCGCGCTCCAGCTCGACCCGATGCTCCTCGCCGTAGCGCAGCCCGTAGAAGAACTGATTGGCGCTCAGACCGGAGGTGTCACCGTAGGTCTCGCGGTGTGTCTCGAACTCCTTGGTCGGCGCCGGGAACAGCAACCGGTTCAACGCCGCCTGACGTTTCGGTCCGGGCGCAGCCAACAGTTCCTCGTCCTCGACCGAGAGTTCCTGAATCGGCTTGGCCGGCCCCCGGCCCTCAAGAGCCTTGGTGCGCAACGGCTCCGGCCAACCACCCGGCGGGTCACCGAGCTCGCCGCGCAGGAATCCGATCACGCTGTCGGGGATGTCGTATTTGGCGGGATCCGCGGCGAACTCCTGCGCACCGACCCCGGCCCCCACCAACGCCAACGCCAGGTCCCCGACCACCTTGCTCGACGGGGTCACCTTCACCAATCGGCCCAGCACCCGATCGGCCGCGGCATAGGCGGTCTCGATCTCCTCGAACCGATCCCCCAACCCCAGCGCGATCGCCTGCTGGCGCAGATTGCTCAGCTGCCCGCCGGGGATCTCGTGGGTGTAGACGCGTCCCGTCGGCGCCGGAAGACCGGATTCGAACGGCGCGTACACCTTGCGCAGCGCCTCCCAATAGGGCTCGAGATCGCAGACAGCGCTCAGCGACAACCCGGTGTCGAACGACGTGTGCGCCGCGGCAGCCACGATCGAGGACAACGCCGGCTGGCTGGTGGTGCCGGCCAACGGCGCCGCGGCACCATCGACCGCGCTCGCGCCGGCCTGCCAGGCCGCCAGATACGTCGCCAACTGCCCACCCGGGGTGTCATGGGTGTGCACATGCACCGGCAGATCGAAACGCGACCGCAACGCGCCTACCAGAAGGTGCGCGGAATGCGGACGCAACAGCCCGGCCATGTCCTTGATCGCCAGCACATGCGCACCGGCGTCGACGATCTGCTCGGCCAGCTTCAGGTAGTAATCCAGCGTGTACAGGTTCTCGCCCGGGTCAGACAGGTCCCCGGTGTAGGACATCGCGACTTCGGCGATGGCCGTGCCGGTCTCGCGGACCGCGTCGATCGCCGGACGCATCGACTCGATGTTGTTGAGCGCGTCGAAGATCCGGAAAATATCGATCCCGGTGCGCGTGGCTTCGTCTACAAACGCCTCAGTCACCAGTTCCGGATACGGCGTGTATCCCACGGTGTTTCGGCCCCGCAGCAGCATCTGCAGACAGATGTTGGGCACCGCCTCACGCAGGGCGGCCAGCCGCTCCCACGGATCTTCCTTCAAAAAACGAAGCGCCACATCGTAAGTCGCGCCACCCCAACACTCGATGGACAACAACTGCGGCATCATCCGCGCCACATACGGCGCGACCTTGAGCAACCCCGTCGACCGCAGCCGGGTGGCCAACAACGACTGATGCGCATCGCGGAACGTCGTATCGGTGACCCCGAGAGCCTTGCTGTCGCGCATCCACGCCGCGAACCCCTCGGGTCCCAACTCGATCAGACGCTGCTTGGACCCCGCCGCCGGCACCGTCGACAGATCCAACGCAGGCAACTTGTCCTGCGGGTACACGGCCGAGGGCCGCTCGCCGTTGGGCTTGTTCACCGTGACATCGGCCAGGTAATTCAAGATCTTCGTACCGCGGTCAGCAGGTGTGTGCGCGGTCAGAAGCTGCGGACGGTCATCGATGAACGACGTGTTGACCCGTCCGGCCCGGAAATCGGGATCCTCGATCACGGCCTGCAGGAACGGAATGTTCGTCGACACCCCGCGGATGCGGAACTCTGCCAGCGCGCGGCGGGCACGGGCCACCGCCGTGGAGAAGTCACGCCCGCGACAGGTCAGCTTGACCAGCATCGAGTCGAAGTGCGCCAGCACCTCGGCTCCGACATTGGTGCCGCCATCCAGGCGGACACCCGCACCCCCGGGTGACCGGTAGGCGGTGATCCGGCCGGTGTCAGGACGGAATCCGTTGGCCGGATCCTCGGTCGTGATCCGGCACTGCATCGCCGCCCCGCGAATGACGAGCGAGTCCTGGCTCAGACCCAGATCGGCCAGCGTCTCCCCCGCCGCGATCCGCAGCTGCGAACCGACCAGGTCCACATCGGTGATCTCCTCGGTCACCGTGTGCTCCACCTGAATTCGTGGATTGCACTCGATGAACACGTGATGCCCACGCTCGTCGAGCAGGAACTCCATGGTGCCCGCACAGCTGTAACCGATCTGGCGGGCCAGAGCCACCGCATCCGCGCAAATCCGCTCGCGCAACTCCGGATCCAGGTTCGGCGCCGGCGCCAGCTCGATCACCTTCTGGTGGCGCCGCTGCACACTGCAATCCCGCTCGAACAGGTGCATGACGTTGCCCTGTGTATCGGCCAGGATCTGCACCTCGATGTGGCGCGGGTTGATGACGGCCTGCTCCAGGTACACCTCGGGGTCGCCGAACGCCGACTCGGCCTCGCGCGAAGCCGCCTCCACCGCCTCGGGCAGCGCCTCGGGATCGGTCACCCGGCGCATACCGCGCCCACCGCCACCGGACACCGCCTTGACGAACAGCGGGAACTCCATATCCCGTGCCGCAGCGACCAACTCATCCACCGACGACGACGGCGCCGAGGACGCCAGCACCGGCAGGCCCGCTGCCCGCGCGGCGTCGA
Organism: Mycobacterium shunyiense; assembly: GCF_058270035.1. Taxonomy (NCBI): domain Bacteria; kingdom Bacillati; phylum Actinomycetota; class Actinomycetes; order Mycobacteriales; family Mycobacteriaceae; genus Mycobacterium; species Mycobacterium shunyiense. The sequence goes on from NZ_JBZDPT010000011.1 coordinate 22,001, forward strand.
TGGCCCGCGCCTTGTTACCGGTCAATTCCAGAACCTGCGCCGAGGGGCCCACAAACGTGATGCCCGCCTCCGCACACGCCGAAGCCAATTCCGGATTCTCCGACAGGAACCCGTAACCCGGATACACCGCATCCGCACCGGAATGCTTGGCGACCCTGATGATCTCCTCAACAGACAGGTACGCCCGTACCGGATGACCGATCTCACCGATCTGATACGACTCGTCGGCCTTCAGGCGGTGCAGCGAATTGCGGTCCTCATACGGATACACCGCCACCGTCGCGATGCCCATCTCATAAGCAGCGCGAAACGCACGGATCGCGATCTCGCCACGATTGGCGACTAACAGCTTGGAAATCACGGGTAGACCTAACCGACAAGTTATTTCGGAAGTGTTACAGCAGCGTTGACCAGTATTCCCAGAAACGCACCAAGATCAACAGCACAAGTGAGGTGAACCAGAGCGCCACCAGCGACCACCGCCACTGGTAGATCGCCCGGGCGACCGCGTTGGTGTGCAGCGGTCGAAGCGCGATGGAACTCGTGACCACCAACAGCGGGATCGTCACCGACCACACGACCATGCAGTACGGGCACAGCGCCCCGATGCGGTAGAGGCTCTGGAAGATCAGCCAGTGCACCATGACCGCACCGAGCAGGCTGCCAGCCGCCAGCCCGGCCCAGTACCACCGCGGCAACCGAACGCCCGCGATCGCCAGCACACCCGTGACCAGGGTGACCGTGAACGCGACCACCCCGATCAGCGAATTGGGGAACCCGAAGACCGATGCCTGCCAGGTGGTCATCACCGAGCCACAGGAGATGACCGGGTTGATGCTGCACGACGGTACGTAACTCGGATCGATCAGCAGCTCGATCTTCTCGACCGTCAGTGCCAGTGCCGCCGCCAGCCCGAGGACACCGGCGATCAGTATCCAGATCGCAGCGGGCTTGCCGACGGCGATTCCGGGGGCCTTCTCGGCCCCGGAGTCGCCGAGTTCGTCGAGCTCGGGCGCTGCGGCGTCACTCATGGGTGGGCCGGTGCGGGGGCTGCCGGTGCGCCGGGCGCCGGTGCAGGAGCGGGGGCGGCCGGTGCGCCGGGCGCAGGAGCGGGCGCAGCCGGTGCGGGAGCGGGGGCGTTCAGCGCCGGGAGGTCACCGACGACCTCCTTGACCTTGGCGATCAGCTCGTCAGGTGTGGTGGGGCTGTAGTCCTCACCGTTGAACTTGACGGTCGGAGTCGAGTGGATTTCGGTGGCCGCGGCCATGCCCTGCACCATCTCCACGTAGCGACCCTTGGTGATGCAGTCGGGGACATCACCGGCGGCGCCGGCCTGGCGGGCGAGCTCGATGATCCGGGCGTTGTCGGGGTAGACGCCGCTGCCCTCCTCCGGCTGGATTCCGGGAGTGAAGAGCGCGGAGTGGAAACGGCGGAATGCGTCGACGGACTCGTCGGCGACGCAGTAGGCAGCACCGCCTGCGCGTGACGAGTAGCCGTTGCCCGCCTTGTCCAGGATCGCCACCATGTGGTAGTCGACAGCCACTGCGCCGCTGTCGATGAGCTTGTTGATGGTCGGGCCGAACTGCTGTTCCAGATGACCGCATGCGGGGCACAGGAAGTCCTCGTAGAGGCTCAGCGTCACCTTGGGCTCAGATGTGCCCTCTTTGGTGATCACGCTGGGCGCCGCCACGTGCACGGCCCGGGCCTCCCCGGAGGCCGGACGCTTGTGGCCGGTCGTCACGATGTAGAGCACCAGGCCGACGGCGAACAGCACCACAACGGCTGTCAGCCCGATCTGAATGAACAGGTTGCGCTTGCGGTCAGCCGCCTTGAGGTCGTACTTCGCGGTCTTCTTCGGTTTGGCCACGTCGACAAGCGTACCGGCGCCGACAGGTCAGCTTTCGGCGTGGCTGAGATGTGCGCGCAGGGCCGAGATCATTGCGCTCGTCGCAGTGTCACTGCCGCCGCCCAGCGGGAAGAAGTTGGCGAACGCGTGGATCATCGACCGTTCTTCGCGCAGGTCCACGACCACCCCGGCGTCCTGCATGGCCCTCGCATACCGGTTCCCCTCGTCCCGCAGTGGGTCGAACCCGGCCGTGACCACCAGCGCGGGCGGCAGGCCGGTGAGATCTTCGCTCAGCAGCGGTGACACTGTTGGATCGTCGGCGGCCACCTCGGCGCCATCGAGGTAGTGCGCGGCAAACCAGTCCATGTCGCGTTTCTGCAGGAAGAAGCCGTCGGAGAACAGCGTCTTGGATCTCGTCTCGCTCGACCAGTCGGTGACGGGGTAGAGCAGCAGTTGCAGAGCGGGCAGCGGCAGTTCCGAGTCGCGGGCCTGTTGGGTCACCACCGCAGCCAGGTTGCCGCCGGCACTGTCTCCTCCGACGAGGATGCGCGTGGCCCCCAGACCCGCGGCATGGTCGAGCGCCCAGCGGTAGGCCGCGTAGGCGTCGTCGACGGCCGCCGGCGCCTTGTGCTCGGGCGCGAGGCGGTAGTCGACGGAGATGACCTGGATTCCACCGTCCCGGCAGATCAGCCGGCACAGATTGTCGTGGGTGTCGAGGTCACCGATGACAAAGCCGCCGCCGTGGAAGTACAGCAACAACGCCGACGTGCCTGGAGACCCGGTGCCGTCCGGGACGTAACGTCGCGCCGGGATGGGCCCGGCCGGACCGGGAATCGACATCTCGGTCACATCCGCGCGGATCCGTGCCGTCATCATGGCTGCGGTGGCCCGCAGCGCGGCTCGCGAAACCGCGACGCCGGACTCCGCGCTGTAATCGGCGACCAGGCCTCCGACCCCGGCCGCACGCTGCGCGGCCAGGGTGAATTGGAGCGTGGTGTCCAGGGTGTTGCCGTCGACCACCACCGAACGTCCGCCCAGCAGCAGTCGCTTGGTCCGGTCGGAAATCCGCGGGATCGCGGCCAGGGTGAACTTGGTCGCCCGCTCGAGCACCGCCTGTCTGACCGTGTCCCGGCTGTGGCCACCAGGTCCACCCTGGGCCGGCCCGCCTGGCAGACTTTCAGTCATGGCTGCTCCCTCTGTGAGTCCTCGTGTCACGCTGAACGACGGTAATTCGGTACCGCAAGTCGGGTTGGGGGTTTGGCAGACCCCTGCCGAGGAGACCGTGCGCGCGGTGAGCGCGGCCCTGCAGGCAGGCTATCGGCACATCGACACCGCAGCCGCGTACCGCAACGAGGCCGAAACCGGCCGGGGCCTGGTTGACTCCGGGGTCCCCCGCGAAGACGTGTTCCTGGTGACCAAGCTGTGGAACAGCGATCAGGGATACGACTCGACGCTGGCCGCGTTCGACGCGAGCCTGGAGCGGCTCGGCGTCGACTACCTCGACCTTTATCTGATCCACTGGCCGGTACCGGCCAACAATGCCTACGTCGACACCTTCAAGGCCTTCGCACACCTGCGTGATCAGGGCCGGATCCGGTCAATCGGGGTGAGCAACTTCGCCCCCGAACACCTGGACGTGCTGATCGACGCCACCGGCATCGTGCCCGCGGTCAATCAGATCGAGTTGCACCCGCTGCTACCGCAACACGAGCTGCGCGAGGTACACGCCAGATTGGGCATCGCCACCGAGGCGTGGAGCCCGCTGGGCCAGGGTTCACTGCTCACCGATCCGGTGATCACCGGCATCGCCGAACGGCATGGTAAAACGCCCGCACAGGTACTGATTAGGTGGCATATACATCTGGGTAATATCGTCATCCCCAAGTCGGTGAACCCCGAGCGGATTGTGAGCAATTTCGACGTGTTCGATTTCGATCTGAACGAGTCGGATATGTCGGCCATCGCCTCGCTGGAGACGGACACTCGCCTGGGACCCGACCCCCGAACCTTCAACTTCACAGGATAGGTGCCATGACCTCCTCCGACGGGGCTGCGATTCCCACCGTCACGCTCAACGACGACCGCACGATCCCGGTTGTCGGCCTGGGTGTCGGCGGACTCTCGGATTCCGAGGCGGAGCGCGTGGTGTCGGCGGCCCTTGAGGCCGGTCACCGCCTGATCGACACCGCGGCCGCCTATGGCAATGAGGCAGGCGTCGGCCGGGCCATCGCGGCCTCGGGGATTCCGCGCGAGGAGATCTCGGTCACCACCAAGCTGGCCATCACGGATCACGGCTTCACGTCGTCCCAGGACGCCGGGCGGGCCAGCCTGGAGCGGCTCGGCCTGGATTACGTGGACCTGTACCTGATTCATTGGCCGGGCAACGACGTCGGCAAGTACGTCGACAGCTGGGGTGGGCTGATGGCGCTCAAGCAGGCCGGGCTGGCCCGTTCCACCGGTGTCTCCAACTTCAGCCCCGAGAACCTGTCGACGATCGTCGACCTGACCTTCGTCGCTCCTGCGGTCAACCAGATCGAGCTGCACCCGCTGCTCAACCAGAGTGCCTGGCGTGCCGCCAACGCCCAGTACAACGTCACCACGCAGGCCTACAGCCCGTTGGGCGTCGGCAACCTGCTCGACAACCCGGCCGTCACGGCCATCGCCGAGGCACACGGCAGGACGCCGGCGCAGGTGCTGATCCGCTGGAGCATCCAGTTGGGCAACAGCGTGATCTCGCGCTCGACCGACCCCGAGCGGATCGCCTCCAATCTCGACGTGTTCGGCTTCGAGTTGACCGCCGAGCAGATGGACAGCCTCAGCAGCCTCGATAATGGCACCCGGTTCCGGCCCGACCCGGCGACCTTCACGGGCTAGCCCGTGGGGCAGGTCCCGGCGGCCTCACGCAAGACCCCGGCCGAAGCGGTGTCGACCGCCAGCGCGTAGCCGCGCAACACCTCGACGAACTGCACCGCGTACTGACACCAGAACGCCCGATTGGGCGGCATCCAGTGGGCCGGTTCCTGATCGCTCTTGTCCTGGTTGGGTTTACCCGCTACCGCCAGCAGGTTCGCCGGGTCGTTGGCGAACCGCAGCCGAAGGTCGTCGGGCCAGTCCCGCGCGCCCAGGTCCCAGGCCAACGCCAGCGGCACGATGTGATCGATCTGCACCGAGGCCCCGGTCTGATTGCCACGGACGAAGGACACCACCGCGTTCGTGTACGGGTCGTGCAGCGTGCCGGTCGCCACGGCGGTCGGACACCGTTTGATCGCGACGAACGTCTTGTCGACGAGGTCGCGATTGAGAATGTCGTTGCGGGTGTCGCAGCCGTTGTGGCCACCGGGCGCGCTGTTGTCGTCGTCCCACGACTCGCCGAATGCCGCGCGGCGATAGTCGTTGCCACGCACCCGTACCGGTACTTCGGGCACTCCGGCCAACAGATCGACCCCGGCGGCCACGCTGGGCGGTTGCGCCTGAGCGGTGAACCGGGCGGAGCGTTGCGTTGCCAAGGTCACCTGGATGGCGACGACCACCGCGAGTGCGACGGCTGCAGCCAGCCACCACATCCGGCGGCGGGTCATGCCTTGTCCAGGTACTCGACGCGATCGGTGTTCACGAATTGCGCTGCCAGCAGGTCCATCCCGGGATCATGCGGATTCTGTGCGTAACGCTGCTCAGCGAATGCCCGGGCCTCCTGGATCACTTCGAGATGGTCCCGCAGGGACAGGAAACGCAGATTGATGGTGCGCCCGGACTGGTTGAGGCCCAGCACATCTCCCTCGCGTCGCTCGTCGAGATCCAGATCAGCCAGGGCGAATCCGTCCAAGGTCGCCGCAACGGCCTTGATCCGTTCACCGGCCTTGGACGTCTCCGGCAACCGGGTGGCCAGCAGGCACAAGCTGGGGTGCTGCCCGCGGCCGATGCGGCCGCGCAGCTGATGAAGCTGGCTGATGCCGAACCGGTCGGCGTCCATCACCACCATCATCGTGGAGTTGGGCACGTCGACGCCGACCTCGATGACGGTGGTACACACCAGCACGTCGATCTCGCCGGCCCGGAACAGGCCCATCACCGCATCCTTCTCGTCACCGGACAGCCGGCCGTGCATCAGGCCGAGCCGCAATCCGGACAGCGGGCCCGCGCTCAGGCGGTCGAAGAGGTCGACCACCGTGACCGGCGGCGGCCCGCCGCGCCCTTCGCCCTTGTCGCCGGGCTTGTCGGACTCGTCGATGCGTGAGGCGACCACATAGGCCTGGCGCCCCGCGGCCACCTCCTCCCGGATACGGGCCCAGGCCCGGTCCAGCCAGGAAGGCTTCTGCGAGATGAAAATCGTGTTGGTGGTGATGGGTTGACGGCCCCGGGGCAGCTCGCGCAGCGTCGAGGTCTCCAGATCGCCGTACACCGTGAGCGCGACGGTACGGGGAATCGGTGTGGCCGTCATCACCAGAAGGTGCGGCGTCAGCCCGTCACGAGCCTTGGCGCGCAACGTATCCCGCTGCTCGACCCCGAACCGGTGCTGCTCGTCGACGACCACCATGCCCAAATTGTGAAACTCGACCGCCTCCTGCAGCAGGGCGTGGGTGCCGACGACGATGCCGGCTCGCCCGGACGCCACCTCTTCGCGCACGGCACGCTTCTGCGGCGCCGTCATGGAGCCGGTGAGCAGCGCGACCCCGGTCGCACCCTCGGCGCCACCGAGTTGACCCGCCATGGCCAGCGGCCCGAGCACGTCACGTATCGATCGGGCATGTTGGGCGGCAAGCACTTCGGTGGGTGCCAGTAGCGCGCACTGATAGCCCGCGTCGACCATCTGCAGCATCGCCAGGACCGACACGATGGTCTTGCCCGAGCCCACCTCGCCCTGCAACATCCGGTTCATGGGCCGCGTCGAGGCCAGTTCGTCAGAGATCACCTCCAACACCTCGGACTGTCCGGTGGTCAGCTCGAACGGCAGCCTATTGCGCAGGGCGGCCGCCAGTCCGCCGTCGGTTCGCGGTGCGGCAGGACCGGATTCACTCAGCTCGCTGTAGCGCCGGGCCACCAGCCCCCACTGCAGCCCGATCGCTTCGTCGTAAGTCAGCCGCTCGCTGGCACGCTCGCGCGCAGTCGTGTTCTCGGCCAGGTGAATGGCCCGCAACGCCTCATCCTCGGACATCAGATTGTGTTGGCGGACAAAGTCTTCCGGCAAAGGATCCGGGACCGGGTCGAGCATGTCGAGGGTCTGGCGCACGCACGCGTAGATGTCCCAGCTCTGCACCTTGGCCGACGCGGGATAGATCGGGAAGAAGTCCCGCTCGAACTCGGCCAGCATCTCCTCACCGCTGGCACCCGATGCCGACGCGATGGTGGTCAGCGACTTGGTGCCGATCTGCTTGCCGGGCGGCGGATTGAGCACCAGGAAGGCGGGATGGTTCAACTGGAGGGTGTTGCGGAAGTACTTGACCTCGCCGGACAGCATCAGGCGGGTGTCCTTCTCCACCTTGTCCACCATCCAACCGGCGTTGAAGAAGGTGGCTGTCACCGCCGGCCGATGATTCCCCAGGGCCACCCGCAGGTACTTGGCCCGCCGGGTGCCGCCGGATTTGGTGCGCACGGTCGACCGCATCTCACCGATCTCCGCCTTCGTCACCACGTCGATGAAGGTGACGTGCTCACCCTCTTCCAGATCGAGCGCCTCCCCCTCCCCACGCACCGTCATCCCGTCGCTGTACTTGCGCGGGTAATGACGCAGCAGGTCGTTGACCGTGCGGAGACCGAAATTGGCATTGAGCTTGTCCGCGTTCTTCTTTCCGATCACGAACTCGAGGCGTTCGCCGAGACCGACCACTACTCGACCCCGATCAGCAGGGCGTCACCGCGGTGGCCCGTGTGATACGTCACCAACTCCGCGCCGAGGTGCGCGCGGTGGACGTGGGCCTGCAGCGCCTTCCCGACCTCATCGTCCACGCCGTCGCCGGTCAGTACCGTGATCAGCTCTCCGCCGGCCACCATCATCAGATCGATCAACCCTGCGGCCGCGGAGGTGAGATCAGACCCGACGATCAGGACCTCGTCGCCGGCGATGCCGAGCCCGTCACCCGGCTTGCAGGTGCCCGCCCAGGTCAACGCCTCCTCGGTGGCGATCCGCACCGCGCCGTGCCGCGCCCCAGCAGCGGCACGCGCCATGGTGTACCCGTCGTCGACGGCTTGCCGTCCCTCGTCGTGGACGGCCAGCGCCGCCAACCCCTGCACCATCGAACCGGCCGGCACCGGCACCACGTCGATGCCCCAACCGATCGCGGCGGTGCAGCCCGCCACGAGCTCCTCGGCGGCGACATACCCGTTGGGCAACACCATCACCTGGGCCGCCCCCACATCGATCAGGGCACGCAACAGCTGCTGCGCATTGATCGGCTCGCCCGCTTCGGGCCGCAACACCTGCGCACCCTCACCGGCGAACAGTTCGACGCCGCCGTCCCCGTCCACAACGGCCAGCACAGCCCGCTCGCGGGTCCATCCACCGGCAGGCCTGGCGCCCGCAGCGACGGTCAGCGCGGTGATCTGAATGCGGTTCAGCGACCCCACCGCCAACCCGGCCTCGACCGCGGCGCCGGCATCGTCGAGGTGGACGTGCACCGAGTACTGATCGCTGCCGGATGTGGCGATGGCGACCGACTCACCCATCTGTTCCAACGCTGCCCGCAGCCCCTCGACTGCAGACGCGCCGCACCCACTCAGGAGATACATCACCTCGAACTGCGGTGGTGCCGCCGCGGCCGCCAGCGCCACCTGCGGCGAGGCCGGGGTGTAGACCGGCCGGCGCGGCGCGTGGCCGGCCAGGGTGGTTGTCATCGCGTCCAACAGCACGAGCAGGCCCCGACCTCCGGAATCGACCACCCCTGCCTTGGCGAGCACGTCGAGCTGTTCCGGGGTGCGGTCGAGGGCTGCCGAGGCGGCCTCGCCGGCGGCGGCCGCCACATCGGCGACGTCGCCGCCGGTAGCCGCGCAGTGCTCGCCGGCCTCGGCGGCCGCCTGCAGGACGGACACGATGGTCCCCGGCACGGGCTCACCCATCGAGGTGACGGCCAGGACGGCGGCATGGCGCAACGCCTCCCCGAGCAGCGCGCCGTCCACCGCGGAGAGGGCACCGTCACGCCGGGCCGCGGCGGTGGTGATGACCTCGGCCAGGCCGAGCAGAATCTGGGACAGGATCACCCCGGAGTTGCCGCGGGCCCCCTGCAGCGCTCCGGCCGCCAACGCGCTCGCCACTGCCGTGATGTCGGCATCGGCCGGCTCGCCGTCTACGTGCGCCCACGCCGAACGCATCGTGAACAGCATGTTTGTGCCGGTATCGGCATCAGCCACCGGGAACACGTTGAGCCGGTTGATCTCATCGGTGTGGACGATCAGCTCATCGACGGCGGTATGCGCCCAAGCCCGCAGAGCGGGGGCATCCAACCGCCGAGCCGACATCGGACCTCCCAATCCCCATCAGATCCGCACAGATTCCCCCGTGCGGCGCCGTCACCGCCGTGGTCACCAGCCTATCCAGTGACAGCGACAAACCCGATCAGAGCATCGCCGGCTGTGGACAACCTGGAGCCGTGTTCACGAGCCGTTTTGGCGATCCTCTGGCCTCCCGGTATTCTGATCAGGTTGTCGGGTCGAGCCCCGCCGTTTGCGGCGAGCGGGCCCAGCCCCCCAAGTACTGATTTCGAGGAGTTGTTGATATGGCTGCCGTGTGCGATATCTGCGGAAAGGCCCCGGGCTTCGGCAAGTCGGTGTCGCACTCGCATCGGCGGACCAGCCGGCGCTGGGATCCGAACATCCAGTCGGTGCGTGCCGTGGCACGTCCGGGTGGCAACAAGCAGCGCGTGAACGCCTGCACCTCCTGCATCAAGGCCGGCAAGGTCTCGCGCGGCTAGTCACGCGCGCCTGATCCGGTGCGCGACGCTGTTGTTTATCTGAGGACACGGCAGGGTACCTCCTGTCGTCATGACCTCTTGTCGCGCATCGCGCTCACCGCTCTGTGCATTTGCGGCCGCAGTCGCGGCCGGTCTCGTGCTGTCCGCGTGCGGCGGCACCAGTTCCGATGGCAACACCACCTCGGAGACTCCCACGACGACGGAGGCGCCGGTGACCTCGGAGGGTCCGGCGACCCATACCGAGACCACCGTCATCGAAACTCCGGTATCGCCTGCACCTGCGTCACCGTCGGCTGAGATGCCCGCTCCTCCGGGCAACGGCGGCGGTGACGGCGACATGACAGTCCAGATTCCCTCACCGGGTATCCCCTCGCCCCCGCCGATCCCGGCGCCGCCGGCGATTCCCGCGCCGCCGGCCATCCCCATGCCCTGACCGGGTCAGGGCAGCCGCCAGTCGATCGGGTCGGCGCCTTTCTGCTGCAGCAGTTCGTTGGCCCGGCTGAACGGGCGTGACCCGAAGAATCCCCGCGACGCCGACAGCGGCGACGGGTGCGGCGATTCGATCGTCGCGCAGTCACCTTCGGCCAGGAGCGGTTTGAGCGTCGAGGCATCACGACCCCACAACACCGCCACCATCGGCTGCTCGCGTGCGACGAGCGCCCGGATCGCGCACTCCGTCACCGCTTCCCAGCCCTTGCCCCGGTGCGAGGCCGGAGTGCCCGGTGACACCGTCAGCACCCTGTTGAGCAGCATCACGCCCTGTTGCGCCCATGGGGTGAGGTCACCGTTGGCCGGTTGCGGGTAACCGAGATCCTCGGAATACTCGCTGAAGATGTTCGACAGGCTGCGAGGCAGCGGACGGACATCGGCGCCCACCGAGAAACTGAGACCGACAGCATGCCCCGGCGTCGGGTAGGGGTCCTGACCGACGATCAGCACGCGTACCTGGTCGAAGGGAAAGGTGAAGGCACGCAGAACATTTTGGCCCGAAGGCAGATAACGTCTGCCCTCGGTGAGCTCGTCCCGGAGGAACTCCCCCATCTGCGCGACATGCGTTTCCACCGGCGCGAGCGCGCGGGCCCATCCGTCCTCGACAAGTTCATTCAGGGGGCGTGGAGTCACGGAAAGCCAACTTAGCGTGAGCCGTTAGTCGAACGACTGCCATCCCGCGTTTCCCGCCCACGGCGCGCCGTCGACAAGCACCCTGGCCGGTCCTTCCGACACCCGCCCGACGGCGCGCCAGCCGGGTGGCAACGCACCGCGGAAAGTGGCGGCCAGCGCGTGGTCCTCACCACCGCCGAGCACCCACTCCCACGGGTCGGCTCCCACCGCCGTGGCGGCATCGGTGACCGCGAGGCGGTCGGCATCGAGAAGGCCGCGGTCCAGGTCGATGCCGACGCCGGAAGCCGTCGCGATATGACCCAGGTCGGCGAGCAGGCCGTCGGAGACATCGGTCATCGCGGTGGCCCCGGCGTCGGCCGCGCGGGCGCCCTGGCCGTACGGCGGGTGCGGGGTCAGGTGACGCTGCCGCAACTCGGCGAAGCCGTCCTGTCCGTCGATGCCGCGCTCCCACAGCGCGAAGCCCGCTGCCGAGCGGCCCAAGTCACCCGCCACCGCGACGGTGTCGCCGACTCGGGCGCCGCTGCGGCGCACCGGTTCCCGGCCGCCGAGATCACCGAGCACCGTGACAGATATCACCCACAGCGGGGCACTGACCAGATCGCCACCGGCAATGCTGGCACCCAGCGCACGTGCCTCAGCCCACAGTCCGTCGGACACTTCCTTCGCCGCCGTGACGGGAGTATCGGACGGTGCTCCGAACGCCACCACGAATGCGGTGGCCCGCCCACCCATCGCCTCGATGTCGGAGGCGTTCTGAGCGATGGCTTTTCGCCCGATATCGTGCGGCGTTGACCAGTCGAGCCGAAAGTGGCGGTCCTGCACCAGCATGTCGGTAGAGACGACGGTGCGGCCGTCGGACACCGTCACCACGGCGGCATCGTCACCAGGGCCCAGCGTCACGGCCTCGGCTTGCGCGCGCCCGGCCACCAGACGGTCGATGACGACGAATTCCCCGGCGGACGCCAGGGTGTCGCCGTCGTCGTCTCCGGGATCGTCGCCGATCGTCTTGCCGGTCATGTCGCCTCCTGCCGGTCGGCCGACGCGCCGGAAGAAACCGGACCCGACCTGCGGTACGTTTGGTGCCTGCGGCCAGCAGTTTATGCAGCGAGATCAAGGAGACAGCCGGTGGTGGAGGCTTACGTGCTGATCCAGACGGAGGTGGGCCGCGCCGAAGTCGTCGCCAAACAGCTCGCCGGCCTTCCGGGTGTGGTCTCCGCGGAATACGTGACCGGACCCTATGACGTGGTCTTGCGGGTCAGTGCCGACACCTTGGCCGAGCTGCAGTCCGACGTGGTGCCTGCGGTGCAACAGGTACCCGGAATCACCCGGACCCTGACCTGCCCGATCGCCGACACCGGCCGGCCATAGAGTTGGTGGTGTGACCGACTCGCCCGCCGCCGACGGACCGCCCCGCACCCTGCTGATCGCAGCGGTCGTCGTTGCGGTCTCGGTGCTGATCACCGTCCTCGGTATCGCGGCGTCCCGGCAGCGCTCACCCGAACAGCAACCCGTCGCCATTCCGTCGATACCGGCACCGCAGGCCGACAGCCAGCAGTGCCACGACCTCCTGAACGCACTACCCCAGCAGCTCGGCGATTTCCGTCGTGCCCCGACGGTGGACCCCACCCCGCCGGGCACCGCGGCCTGGCGTGCCGAGCCCGACACCGAGCCGGTCGTCCTGCGCTGCGGGCTGGAGCGCCCCACCGATTTCGTCGTCGGCACGCCCCTGCAGGTGGTCGACGAGATCCAGTGGTTCCGAGTGGGCGAATCGGGACCGGCCACCGATGATCAGGGCCGCAGCACCTGGTACGCGGTCGACCGCCCGGTGTACGTCGCGCTGACCCTGCCCGCCGGGTCGGGGCCGACACCCATTCAGCAGATCTCAGGTCAGATCGCCCGCACCATGTCCGCGCAGGAGCCGGCACCGGCTCCGGCGCGCTGAGGTCAGCGCAGGCCGGTCCCGCGTGCCAGCGCGGTCTCGACCATCGCGGTCAGCAATGTCGGGTAGTCGACGCCGCTGGCTGCCCACATCCGCGGGAACATCGAGATGGTGGTGAACCCCGGCATCGTGTTGATCTCGTTGATCACCGGGCCGTCGTCGGTCAGGAAGAAGTCGACGCGGGCCAACCCCTGGCAGTCGATCGCGGTGAAGGCACGCACCGCCAACCGGCGGACCTCGTCGGAGATGTCGTCGTCGACCTTGGCCGGTACGTCCAATTCGGCTGCATCTACGAGGTATTTGGTGGCGAAGTCGTAGAAGCCGTCCTCGCGTCCGCGCACGCCGGCCACCCGGATCTCGCCCACGGTGCTCGCCTCGATGCTGCCGTCGGGGAATTCGAGTACACCGCATTCCAGTTCGCGGCCAGGAATCGCGGCCTCGACGATGACCTTGGGGTCGTGGCGCCGCGCGAGTTCGATCGCCGCGGGCAGCTCATCCCATGTCGACACCCGACTGACGCCGATCGAAGAGCCACCCCGAGAAGGCTTGACGAACACCGGCAGGCCGAGGCGCTCGCGGTCCTCCAGATCGAGGGTCGGAACGGAACCGTCGGGTCTGGGACGCAACACCACGAAGTCGCCGATCGGCAGCCCCTCGGCGACGAGCAGCTTCTTGGTGAACTCCTTGTCCATACCGGCTGCGCTGGACAGCACGCCGGAGCCCACGTACGGAATCCCGGCCAACTCCAGCAGTCCCTGGATGGTGCCGTCCTCGCCGTACGGGCCGTGCAGCACCGGAAAGACGACATCGACGGCGGCCAAAAGTTCACCGGGACCATTGCTCAGCGCCAGCAGCTGCCCACTGCGGTTCGGGGCGGCGGGCAGCGCCAGCTCGGTACCGGACGTCTCGGTCACCTCGGGAAGCCGGCCGTCGGTGATTGCGAGGGTCTCGGGGCTTCCGTCGGTCAACACCCACGAACCGTCGGGGGTGATCCCGACGGCGACGACCTCGAACCGCTCCGGGTCGAGGTTGCGCAGGATGCTGCCTGCCGATACGCAGGAAATCGCGTGCTCAGAGCTACGCCCGCCGTAGACGACGGCGACGCGGGTGCGGGATCCGGTCTGGTTGCGGGCTGTCACAACCTAGAGAGGCTACCGTCCCGGTCCGGACCTGCCTTCCGGTGCATCCCGACCAGGGCCTTCATCGCTGCAACGCCTGCTCGACATCGGCGAGCAGGTCGTCGGTGTCCTCGATCCCGGCCGAGATGCGGGCGAAACCGGCGGGAACGGGGTCGCCCCAGCGTGCCCTGCGGTCGACCGAGGTGTGGATTCCGCCGAAGCTGGTCGAGGCGATGAGCAACGTGCTGCGCTCCACCAAGGCGTGCACGGCGGCGGCATCGGCCAGCTCGATCGACACCAATCCGCCGAAACGTCTCATCTGGGTGGCCGCCAGTTCGTGTGCCGGATCTTCGGGCAACCCCGGATAACGCACCGAGCGCACCGCCGGATGGCTGCGCAGCATCACCGCCAGGGCTGCGGCGTTCTGGCACTGCCGTTCGAAGCGCAGTCCGGCACTGCCGAGGCTGCGCAGTACCAACCACGCCTCGAACGCACCCAGGATCGGCCCGGCCAGCAGCCGGTCGCGCTCCACCGCGGCCATCAGCTCGGGCTGGCTGCCCGCCACGTAGCCGGCCACCAGGTCGCTGTGTCCCGACAGTGATTTGGTGGCACTGGCCACCACCAGGTCGGCGCCGAGCGAAAGTGGTTGTTGACCCAGCGGTGTGGCGGTGGTGTTGTCGACGACGAGGGTGGAGCCGCGACTGCGGCACGTGATCGCCAACCGGTGCAGATCGACGACGTCGAGCCCCGGGTTTGCCGGCGTCTCGGCAAGCACCACGTCGGCTTGAGCGGCCGCCTCACACATCTCGGCGACACTTGCCTCGATTACCGTAATACCCTGTGGCGCAAGGTATTCCATTGCATAACGACGAACCTGGTAGTAGCCGTCGGCGGGGACCACGAGCGTGGTTCCCGGTTTGGCCAGCACCCGAAGCGCCGAGGTGATCGCGGCCATGCCCGACCCGAATGTGAGTGCAGCTCCGGCACCCTCCAGTTCGGCCAGCGCCGCTTCCAGCTGCCGCCATGACGGGTTGGAGCTGCGGCCGTAGCTGTCCAGCGGCTCGGTTTCGTCGGGCGAGAGATGAAACGTCGACGCAGGCACCGGGATCGGCGCCACCGGCTGGCCTGGAACCGATTCCAGACCAACAGCTTTGACGCTCCGCGTGGAATCCCCGTACAAGCCGTCCATACCTGCTTTCCTCCTCGCACCCGGAGGCCCGTCACTCCGGTTTGGTGCTGCGACCCAGTAGTCCCGCGACTGCCTCGTGAACAGACAATCCCTTGTGACACACCCGATAAACGGCGTCGGTCAACGGCATCTCGACGCCGTAGCTGGACGCCAGCGCCAGCACGGATTCACACGAGGCCACTCCCTCGGCCACGTGGCCGCCTCCCGCGATCATCGCCGATTCCATGGTGCCGCCCTTGCCGAGCCGCTCGCCGAACGTGCGGTTACGCGAATGCCGGGACGTACAGGTGGCCACGAGGTCTCCGACGCCGGCCAAACCGGCCAGCGTGGCGGGGGTGGCGCCCAGCGCGATACCCAGCCGCATGACCTCGGCCAGGCCGCGGGTGATGATCGCGGCCACGGTGTTCTCCCCCAGCCCGACGCCCACCGCCATACCGCAGGCCAGCGCGATGACGTTCTTGCAGGCGCCGCCGACTTCCGCGCCGACCACGTCGGCGTTGGTGTAGGGGCGGAAGTATCCGGTGGCCAGTGCGCGCTGCAGCGCGACCGCGCGTCCCGAGTCACTACAGGCGACGACGGTCGCCGCGGGCTGCTCGTCGGCGATCTCACTGGCCAGGTTCGGCCCGGTCACGACGGCGACCCGGGACGGATCGACGCCGGTCACCTGCACAATGACCTGACTCATCCGCATGAGTGAGCCGAGCTCAATTCCCTTGGCCAGACTGACCAGGGTGACGTCGTCACCGATCAGGTGCTTCCAACCCTCCAGGTTCGCCCGCAGCTGCTGAGCAGGCACACCGAGCAGCACGGTGCAGGCGCCCGCCAGCGCCTCGGCCGGATCGGAAGTGGCCCGGATCGTCGACGGCAGCACGACATCGCCGAGATACCGACTATTGCGATGATCGGTGTTGATCTCCTCGGCGACCTCCGGCCGACGGGCCCACATCGTCACCGGATTTCCCGCATCCGCCAGCACCTTGGCCAGCGCCGTCCCCCACGCACCGGCACCCATCACCGCAGCCTCTACCACCCGTTCACCCTATCCCGGCGGCTGCGCCACGCGCCGTCACCGGCCGGGCTGGCAGGATGAACCCATGAGCGGCTCCCGGAGCGGCAACGCGGCAGCAACGCAGGCCGCCGACGTCACCCTCGTGATCGCGGTGAAACGGCTGTCGGCCGCCAAAACCCGGCTGGCACCCATCTTCTCCGCGGCCACGCGCGAGGCCGTCGTGCTGGCCATGCTCGTCGACACCATCAACGCCGCGTCGTCCATCGCCCCCGTCACCGTCGTCACCCCGGACGAGACGGCGGCCGACGCCGCGCGGCAACTCGGCGCCGGGGTTCTGATGGACCCCACACCGCCCGGTCATCGTGACCCACTCAACAACGCCATCGCCGCCGCCGAGGCCGAGCTCCGCTCCTCTTCACCGAATATCGTTGTCCTCCAAGGGGATCTACCTGCACTGCAACCCCAGGAGTTGGCCGAGGCGCTGTCTCTGGCCCGCGGTTATCAACGCAGTTTCGTCGGCGATCGGCACGGCACCGGAACCTCGGCGCTGTTCGCGTTCGGCACTCCCCTGGCTCCGCACTTCGGATCCGATTCGGCTGCGCGCCATCGTCACTCCGGTGCGATCGAACTCACCGGCGCCTGGCCCGGTTTGCGCTGCGACATCGACACTCCCGACGATTTGCAGACGGCACGGCGACTCGGCGTGGGCACCGCCACCGCACGCACCCTCGGCAGGCATGCCGTTAGGTAGCCGGGGACCCGCGCGATAGGGAATGATCGGACAGATGAGCGAAGCCACCGAAGCCGAGCCAGGTACCCGGTCGAACAACTCTCACCGGGACACCGCGGCAGCCGTATCGGGGCAGTCCGACGAGTCGACGACACCCGAAGCGCCACCGGCGGCCACCTCACCTGCGGTGGACGACGCGCTGCCCGAGGACCGCTACCTCAACCGCGAGCTGAGCTGGCTGGACTTCAACGCCCGGGTCCTGGCCCTGGCGGCCGACACTTCGCTGCCGTTGCTCGAGCGGGCGAAGTTCCTGGCGATCTTCGCGTCCAATCTCGACGAGTTCTACATGGTCCGGGTGGCCGGTCTCAAACGCCGCGACGAGATGGGACTTTCGGTGCGCTCGGCCGATGGCCTGTCCCCGCGCGAACAGTTGCGTCGCATCAACGAGCGCACCCAGCAGATCGCCAACCGGCACGCCAAGGTGTTCCTCAGCTCGGTCCGCCCGGCGCTGGCCGAAGAGGGCATCGTCATCGTCAACTGGGCCCAGCTCGACGAGTCCGAACGCGCAAAGCTCTCCACGTACTTCCACGAACAGGTGTTCCCGGTCCTCACCCCGTTGGCGGTGGACCCGGCGCACCCGTTCCCGTTCGTGAGCGGGCTCAGCCTGAACCTGGCCATCACCGTCAAGCACCCCGACGACGGCGGACAACACTTCGCCAGGATCAAGGTGCCTGACAATGTCGGTCGCTTCGTGGAACTGACGCCCCCTGCCGATGGATCGACGGTGGTGCGGTTCCTGCCGATGGAGGAACTCATCGCGGCGTTCCTGCCGGTCCTGTTCCCCGGCCTGGAGATCGTCGAGCACCACGCGTTCCGGATCACCCGCAATGCCGACTTCGAGGTCGAAGAGGATCGCGACGAGGACCTGCTGCAGGCACTGGAACGCGAACTGGCTCGACGACGGTTCGGGTCGCCGGTCCGGTTGGAAGTCTCCGACGACATGACCGAGAGCATGCTCGAATTGCTCTTACGGGAGCTCGACGTGGCCCCCGGCGACGTGATCGAGGTGCCCGGGCTGCTGGATCTCTCCGCGCTCTGGCAGATCTACGACGTGGACCGGCCCGCGCTCAAGGACCGGCCGTTCGTGCCTGCCACCCCACCGGCTTTCGGCGAACGCGAGACACCCAAGAGCATTTTCTCGACGCTGCGCGACGGCGATGTACTGGTGCACCACCCCTATGACTCGTTCTCCACCACGGTGCAGCGCTTCATCGAGCAGGCCGCCGCCGACCCCAACGTGCTGGCCATCAAGCAGACCCTCTACCGCACCTCCGGTGACTCACCGATCGTCAACGCTCTGATCGACGCGGCCGAGGCCGGCAAGCAGGTCGTGGCGCTCGTCGAGATCAAGGCCCGCTTCGACGAACAGGCCAACATCAAGTGGGCCAGAGCGCTTGAGCAGGCCGGCGTACACGTCGTCTACGGGTTGATCGGACTCAAGACCCATTGCAAGACCTGCCTTGTGGTGCGGCGCGAGGGGTCGACGATCCGGCGCTACTGCCACATCGGCACCGGCAACTACAACCCGAAAACCGCGCGACTGTACGAGGACGTGGGGTTGCTCACCGCCGATCCCGACATCGGCGCCGATCTCACCGACCTGTTCAATTCACTGACCGGTTACTCACGCAAGGACTCCTACCGCAATCTGCTGGTGGCTCCGCGCGGCGTGCGTAAGGGCATCATCGAGCGCATCGACCGCGAAATTGCCGCTCACCATGAGGGAGCGACGACCGGAATCCGGTTGAAGGCCAACGCCCTGGTCGACGAGCAGGTGATCGATGCGCTGTACCGGGCGTCGCAGGCCGGGATCCCGGTCGAGATCGTGGTGCGCGGTATCTGCGCACTGCGCCCTGGTGTGCCCGGCTATTCCGACAACATCACGGTGCGCTCGATCCTCGGACGCTTCCTGGAGCACTCGCGGATTATTCACTTCCGCGCCATCAACGAGTTCTGGATCGGCAGTGCCGACATGATGCATCGTAATCTCGACCGCCGTGTCGAAGTGATGGCTCAGGTCAAGGATCCGAGGCTGGCCGCACAACTCAACGAGGTGTTCGAGTCCGCGATGGATCCGGCCACCCGGTGCTGGGAGTTACGACACGACGGCCATTGGACTGCGCTGCCCCAGGAGGGGCAGACAGTCCGCGACCACCAGGTGTCGCTGATGGAACGTCACCGGCACCCCTGATCCCCACTTGGCCGGGCCCATAGCCCGGACCGGTGAATGACCTGCAGGAGTTGAGGTGTCCGACGACAGCACGAAGGCGGCCAAACCGGGCACCAAGCTGGTGCCCGCGGCAGGCGCCGTGTTGTGGCGCGGCGGTCAGGACGCCGCAGGCGCGACCGTCACCGAGGTAGCCGTGATCCACCGTCCTCGCTACGACGATTGGTCGCTTCCCAAGGGGAAGGTCGAACCGGACGAAACCGATCCGGTGGCCGCGGTACGCGAGGTTCACGAGGAGACCGGGTACGCGGCACAGCTCGGCCGCCGGCTCGGCTCGATCTCGTACGAGATTCCGCAGGGCACCAAACGGGTCTGGTATTGGGCGGCTCGCGCCACCGGAGGAGACTTCACGCCCAATGACGAGGTGGACAAGCTCATCTGGCTGCCGGTGCATGCGGCCATGGATCAGGTCGTCTATCCGCATGACCGAAAAGTGTTGCGCCGCTTCGAAAAATACCCGCCAGATACGAAAACTGTGATCGTGGTGCGGCATGGATCGGCCGGGCGGCGGTCACGATTCAAGGGCGACGACCGCAAGCGACCACTCGACAAGAAAGGTCGGGCGCAGGCCGAGGCTCTGGTCGCCCAACTATTGGCATTCGGTGCCACAACGCTTTACGCGGCCGATCGGCTGCGCTGCCATCAGACCTTGGAACCTCTGGGCCAGGAGCTCGGTGTGGACATCCACAACGAGCCGGCACTGACGGAAGAGGCCTACGCCGACGATCACAAGGCCGCTCGCAATCGATTGCTCGACATCGCGGCGCGCGCAGGTACACCGGTCATCTGCTCACAAGGCAAGGTGATCCCCGGGTTGATCTCCTGGTGGTGTGAACGGGACCGCGTGCGACCCGCCACGACTGGGAACCGCAAGGGCAGTGCGTGGGTGTTGTCGATCGCGGACGGCCGGCTGCTGGCCGCCGACCACATGTGCAGTCCACTATCCAAGCAGCAGTAAACCCACACGAGAAAGGCACGTCGTGAGCTCATCTACGGCTCACGACGCGCCTTTACCGTAATTACTTGCGGCCCTTCTTGGCCGGTGCCTTCTTGGCAGCCGCCTTCTTGGCGGGCGCCTTGGTCGCGGCCTTCTTGGCAGGAGCCTTGGTCGCGGCCTTCTTGGCCGGTGCCTTCTTGACTGCGGCCTTCTTGGCGGGCGCCTTGGTCGCGGCCTTCTTGGCAGGAGCCTTGGTCGCGGCCTTCTTGGCCGGTGCCTTCTTGACTGCGGCCTTCTTGGCGGGCGCCTTGGTCGCGGCCTTCTTGGCAGGAGCCTTGGTCGCAGCCTTCTTGGCCGGTGCCTTCTTGGCGGCGGTCTTCTTGGCGGCAGTGCGCTTGGCAGGGCCTGCGGTGACGCCACGCTTGACGGCCGGACCGTCAGCCGGGAGACGCTGCGCCCCAGCGACAACCGCCTTGAACTGTGCACCCGGCCGGAAAGCCGGCACCGAAGTGGGCTTGACCTTCACGGTCTCGCCGGTGCGCGGGTTACGGGCCACCCGGGCAGCGCGACGGCGCTGCTCGAAAACACCGAAGCCGGTGATCGTGACGCTGTCACCCTTGTGCACCGCGCGGACGATGGTGTCCACAACGTTCTCGACCGCGGCGGTAGCCTGCCGACGATCGGTGCCCAGTTTGGTTGTGAGTACGTCGATGAGCTCCGCTTTGTTCATCCAAAACCTCCGAAACCAGTGGTCCTCTTTGGACCGACTAGAGGACACGGTAAACCCTGTGACCACTGATTTCCAAGAGCCACGCGCAATTTCAGGCGTAGCTAGCGAACAATCCGGCAATCCGCTTGCCCCACTTGGACTCCGCCGGGACGGGTCCAGAACCGGTTTGGCAGGCGGCGAATTCGGGCGCTGAAGCGCCCTCGGGAGGCCTCGATCAGGCCGGCAGAGTACGCGGCTTCCAGCTCGGCCTGCGCTTCTCATAATCCTCGATCGAAGACAGTTTCCGCAGCGTAAGGCCTATATCGTCGAGTCCTTCGAGCAGCCGCCAGGCCGTGTAGTCGTCAATTCTGAACGGCAACACAACCGTTCCGGCGACGATATTTCGATCTTGAAGATTCACAGTGATTTCCAGGCCGGGATTCTGCTCGATGAGCTTCCATAACAGCTCGACATCGTCTTGGGCGACCTCGGCGGCCAATAGCCCGGCCTTGCCGGCGTTGCCGCGGAAAATATCGGCGAATCGGGATGAGATAACCACCCGGAAGCCATAGTCCATGAGCGCCCAGACGGCGTGTTCGCGAGAAGATCCGGTGCCGAAATCGGGGCCGGCGACCAACACGGAGCCTTTGTCGAATGGCGGGAGATTCAGAATGAACGACGGATCCGTGCGCCAGGCGGCGAACAATCCGTCCTCGAAACCTGTTCGGGTGACCCGCTTCAAATAGACCGCGGGGATGATCTGGTCGGTGTCGACGTTGGACCGCCGCAGCGGGACCCCGATTCCGGTGTGTGTACTGAAAGCGTCCATCACGCTTCTCCTTCTGGCTTTTTAGCGGGTCGCGGCGGGCAGATCGGCAGGGGACGCGAGTTTTCCGCGCACGGCGGTGGCAGCCGCGACAGCCGGTGAGACCAGGTGGGTGCGGCCGCCCTTACCCTGTCGGCCTTCGAAATTCCGGTTGGATGTGGAGGCGCAGCGCTGCCCCGGGGACAGTTGATCGGGGTTCATTCCCAGACACATCGAGCAGCCGGCCTGCCGCCATTCGGCGCCTGCGGCGGTGAATATCTGGTCTAGACCTTCCGATTCGGCCTGGGCACGCACCCGCATCGAGCCCGGCACGACCAGCATCCGCACCCCGTCGGCCACCTTGCGATCGCGCAGCACGTCGGCGACCACTCGGAGGTCCTCGATGCGACCGTTGGTGCAGGAGCCGACGAAGACGGTGTCCACGGCGATGTCGCGCATGGCCATCCCGGGCCGCAGATCCATGTAGGCCAAAGCCTTCTCCGCCGACTGACGCTCGCCGTCGTCGCCGATCAACTCAGGATCCGGGACCGAAGCGGACAACGGGACCCCCTGCCCCGGGTTGGTGCCCCACGTCACGAACGGGCTCAACGCGGCGGCATCCAGGTAGACCTCGGTGTCGAATTCGGCACCCTCGTCAGTGCGCAACTGGCTCCACGCGGCAATGGCGGCGTCCCAGTCCGCTCCCTTGGGAGCGTTCGGACGGCCTTTGAGGAACTCATAGGTGGTCTCGTCGGGAGCCACCATCCCGGCCCGCGCCCCGGCCTCGATGCTCATGTTGCAGATCGTCATCCGGCCTTCCATGGACAGCGCTTCGATGGCACTGCCCCGGTATTCGATGACGTGGCCCTGGCCGCCGCCGGTACCGATCTTGGCGATGACGGCCAAGATGATGTCCTTGGCGCTCACCCCGGGCGGAAGCACGCCGTCGACGTTGACCGCCATGGTCTTGAACGGCTTGAGCGGCAGTGTCTGCGTGGCCATCACATGCTCGACCTCGGATGTGCCGATGCCCATAGCGATGGCGCCGAACGCCCCGTGGGTCGAGGTGTGGCTGTCTCCACACACCACCGTCATGCCCGGCTGTGTCAGTCCGAGCTGCGGTCCGATGATGTGCACGATGCCCTGCTCGACGTCACCCATCGGGTGCAGTCGGATACCGAATTCCTCGCAGTTGCGCCGCAATGTCTCGACCTGCGTGCGCGAGACAGGGTCCGCGATCGGCTTGTCGATGTCGACCGTGGGCACGTTGTGGTCCTCGGTGGCGATCGTCAGGTCGGGCCGTCGCACCGGCCGACCCGCCATGCGCAGACCGTCGAACGCCTGCGGGCTGGTGACCTCGTGCACGAGATGCAGGTCGATGTAGATCAGGTCGGGCTCGCGGGATGCGCCCTCGCCCTCACCGCGCGCCACGACGTGGTCTTCCCAAACCTTTTCGGCCAGGGTGCGCGGCTTCACGGATGTCTGTGTCGATTGGTCCATCGCTACTTCTCGATTCGATTAACGGCATATGCGGGCTTGCATCAAGAGTCCGCCAGGGCTGGGCGGTACTGTCGTCATCTCGCCTGTCATCTCACAATGCGAGACGCTAGTATCTCTCTGTGAGAAATGATAGCGGCATCGGCGTTCTCGACAAAGCGGTGGGTGTGCTGCACACCGTGGCCGAGTCACCTTGCGGGCTGGCCGAACTCTGCGAGCGGACCGGACTCCCCCGAGCGACCGCGCACCGGCTGGCCGCGGGACTCGAAACCCACCGGCTGCTGGCCCGCGACGGCGACGGCCGCTGGCGCCTCGGCCCCGCACTGACCGAATTGGCCTCCCACGTCAACGATCCGCTGCTGGCCGCCGGGGCCGCGGTACTGCCCCGCCTACGCGAGATCACCGGCGAGAGCGTCCAGCTGTACCGGCGCGAGGGCCAATCACGGGTCTGCGTGGTGGCGTTGGAGCCGCCGGCCGGACTTCGTGACACCGTGCCGGTCGGGACCCACCTCCCGATGACCGCGGGCTCTGGAGCCAAAGTGCTACTGGCCTACGCCGACGCGGCCACCCAGCAGGCCGTGCTTCCGGCGGCCAAGTTCACCGATCGGGCGCTGGCCGAGGTCCGCAAGCGCGGCTGGGCCCAGAGTGCCGCCGAACGCGAGCCAGGAGTGGCCAGTGTCTCGGCGCCGGTGCGTGACGGGCGCGGCGCCGTGATCGCCGCGGTTTCGGTGTCCGGACCGATCGACCGTATGGGCCGCCGGCCGGGAGCCCGTTGGGCTGCCGATCTACTCGCCGCGTCCGACGCCCTGACCCGGCGACTGTGAGGCGAATCTCAGTAGCCCGGTGTGTCACGCCAGAGTGACTGTCGAGCGCCGGCGCCACTCCAGCGTGACAAACCAGGCGGCCCACCGCCGCCCGCACCACCGAGTCTCACCGAGCGTCACGCCCGAGTGACCTTCGACACCCAGAGCCACTCTGGCGTGACAAAGCCGGCGGGAGGAACGCAAGAGGAGCGCAAGTCGGGAGAGCGACGCAAACCGGGCGGACGAATCCCATACAACGCAAAAGCGCCCAGTTCGTGAGAACTGGGCGCTTTTGCGGTTCGCGCCGAGGCGCTCACCTTCTGTACCCCCGATGGGATTCGAACCCACGCTACCGCCGTGAGAGGGCGGCGTCCTAGGCCGCTAGACGACGGGGGCTAGAACTTCCGGATGGTCAGCATAGCTCAGGCAGTGGTGCTCGCCTAATCCGGCTGAACCGCTCCGGATGGCTGGGGTACCAGGACTCGAACCTAGAATGGCGGTACCAGAAACCGCTGTGTTGCCAATTACACCATACCCCATTAATTGCCTATCACCGCAGGTGGCAGGCAATTTCGATCCGATCGGCTCAGCGGGGGCTTCCCCGTTTTGCTTTTCGGGCCGACGAGCAGACTACCAAAGATTTTCGGCGCTTTTTACCAAGCCCCGCCACCCCAGGCGCTCACAGCCGGGCCCGGGCGGACCGCAACCGCGTCAGGCTGCGGTCGGCCCCCAGCAGTTCCATGGATTCGAACAGCGGCGGGCTGATCGTGGCGCCCGTGACGGCGACGCGGATCGGCCCGAACGCCTTCCGTGGCTTGAGCTCCAGACCGTCCAGAAGGGCCTCCTTGAGCGCAGCCTCGATGTTGGCGGTGTTCCACTCCCCGACCGCCTCCAGCGCGCTCAGAGCGGCATCCAGGACCGGTGCGGCCTCCTCGCGCAGTTCCTTGGCAGCGGCCTTCTCGTCGATCTCGTAGGAGCCGTCGTCGAAGAACTTCAGCAGCCCCCACGCATCGCCGAGGACGACGATGCGCGTCTGGACCAGCGCGGCCGCTTCGGCGAATGCGGCGTCGTCCAAACCTGTGTCGTGGCCATGGGCTTCGAAGTACGCATGCAGCCGAGCCGTGAAGTCCTCGACCGTCAGCAGCCGGATGTGCTCGGCGTTGATCGCGTCGGCCTTCTTCTGGTCGAACCGCGCCGGGTTGGAGTTGACGTTGACGACGTCGAACGCGGCCACCATCTCCTCGAGGCTGAACACGTCGTGATCGTCGGCGATGCCCCAGCCCAGCAGCGCCAGGTAGTTCAGCAGACCCTCCGGCAGGAAGCCGCGATCACGGTGCAAGAACAGATTGGACTGCGGATCCCGCTTGGACAGCTTCTTGTTGCCCTCGCCGAGAACACTTGGCAAATGAGCGAATTCAGGCACCCGCTCAGCCACGCCGATCCGCATCAGCGCCCGGTACAGCGCGATCTGACGCGGCGTCGAGGGCATGATGTCCTCGCCGCGCAGCACGTGGGTGATCTTCATCATCGCGTCGTCGACCGGGTTTACCAAGGTGTACAACGGATCTCCGTTGGCGCGGGTGATCGCGAAATCGGGCACCGAACCCGCCGGGAAGCTCACCGGCCCGCGCACCAGATCGGTCCAGCCGAGGTCCTCGTCGGGCATCCGCAGGCGCAACACGGGCTTGCGGCCTTCGTCGACGAATACCTTGCGCTGCTCGTCGGTCAGGTCCCGGTCGTAGTTGTCGTACCCGAGTTTGGGATTGCGTCCGGCCGCCACGTGCCGCGCCTCGACCTCTTCCGGCGTCGAATATGCCGCGTAGACCTCACCGGCCTCGAGCAGGCGGTTGATCACGTCACGGTAGATCTCGCTGCGCTGCGACTGCCGGTACGGCTCGTAGGGGCCGCCGACCTCGGGGCCCTCGTCCCAGTCCAGCCCGAGCCAGCGCAACGCGTCGAGGATCGCGGCGTAGCTCTCGGCACTGTCACGCGCGGCATCGGTGTCCTCGATGCGGAAGACGAACGTTCCGCCGGTGTGCCGGGCGTAGGCCCAGTTGAACAGCGCGGTACGCACCAACCCGACGTGCGGTGTGCCGGTCGGGGACGGACAGAACCTCACGCGGACCGGACGAGAGGGAGATGTCATCACTTGCCTCTATTTCTGCTTACGCACAACGGGATTGGTGAGGGTGCCGATGCCCTCGACGGTGACGCTCACGGTGTCCCCGTCTTCGATCGGACCGACCCCCTCCGGGGTTCCGGTCAGGATCAGATCACCGGGTAGCAGCGTCATCACGGCCGAGACCCATTCAACGATGGCACCGATGTCGTGGATCATCAGCGAGGTTCGGCTGCGCTGCCGCACTACGCCGTTCACCTCGGTGCGAATCTCCAGATCGGACGGATCGAGGTCGTTGACGATCCACGGGCCCACCGGACAGAAGGTGTCGTGCCCCTTGGCCCGCATCCACTGACCGTCCTTGGCCTGCTGGTCGCGCGCCGAGATGTCGTTGGCAATGGTGTAGCCCAGGATGTTCTCGGCGGCGCGCGCAGCGGGGACGTCCTTGCACGGCCGCCCGATCACGATCGCCAGCTCCCCCTCGTGGTGAACGGGGTTGGCATCGGCCGGCAACTGGATCGGCACATTGGGGCCGATGATCGCGGTGTTGGGCTTGAGGAAGATCACCGGATCCTCGGGCGCCGCACCGCCCATCTCCGCGGCGTGAGCCTCGTAGTTCTTGCCCATGCAGATGACCTTGCTGGCCAGGATGGGTGCCAACAGGCGGACGTCGGCCAGTGGCCAGCTCCGCCCGGTGAAGTTGGGGTTACCGAACGGATGCTCGGCGATCTCTTTGCAGACGGCATCTGCACCGTCGCCTTCGACACTGACGAAAGCGACGCCGTCGGGACTGGCGATTCGACCTAAGCGCATTTTGACCAGGGTAGTGCGCAGTGTCTTACGACCAGCGCTGACGCCTCCGGTCGGCTTCCGTCAGTGCCCGTCGAACAGCGCGGCGAGGAACGGCGTGGAGTCCGGAACCGAGGCCAGCACGGTGCCCGAGTGATCCTCGTCGGGATAAACCTTCAATGTGACGTCCTGACCGTTGGCGCGTAGCTGATCGGCGAGCTGCTGCGACATGTTCGGCGGAACATCGCGGTCCAAGAGCCCGACGCCGAGGAAGATCGGCCGGTCGTAGCCGCTGGTCGGTGTCCCCATGTAGGCGTCGAGACCTTCCGGAACGCCGGGCCGGGTGGCCAACGGCGCGCTGAAGTACGCCGTCGGTGTCATACCGGCCAGCTGCTGATCGAGATCCGGCTTGCACAGCGTCTCGGCCTTGTTGACCGCGTCCAGTCCGGCGGGGGTGAGCACGCTGTCGATGTCGAGATCGGGGCGCGCCTCACGCAGTCCGGCGAGGATGTAGCCGGTGTAGCTGTTGGCCGCGGGTCCCAGATTCGGCGGCAGCAACATATCGGGCCCGGACTGTTCGACGATTCCCTGGACGTTGAACGGTGTTCCGGTGGCCACCACGCCGCGGTAGTCCAGACCCGTCCCCCGGCTGAATTCGGTGGCCCAACGCGCACTGTTGACCGCGGCCCCGCCGCCCTGGGACTGACCGACGATGGCCCATTTCGGTGACAACGGCAGGTCCATGTGGTGCATGGCGATCACCGAGTCGACGACGCTGTGGGCGGTGGCCACGCTGTTGAGATAGCTCATCAGCCCGGGGGTGCCGAGTCCGGCGTAATCGGAGCCGACGACGGCGTAGCCCTGGTCGAGCCAGTGCGTGAGGTATTCGGCATCCCGCGCGCTGCGGGGCTGCGCCGACGGTGCGCAATCGTCACCGAGTCCCACCGTGCCGTGCGCCCACGCGATGGTCGGCCAGCCGCCGTCGGGTGCCTGGCCGTGCGGGATGAACACCACAGCGGTACTGACTGCGGCTGCATCATGCTGGTCGACAGTCGAATACAGGATGCGGTAGGCACTCGCCGCGCCCGGTACCGACAGCGCCGGGTCCAACGGAACCGTCTCGATCAGGGTGCCTGCCACCGGAATCGGTGCGTCATAGTGCCGGGCATCCAGGCCCGACCAGTCCGGTGCGACTGCCGCCACCGCCGTCGGCGCCGTCAAGAATCCACACGTCAGCAGAGCGGTGACCGCAAACCACATCTTCACGGTCACAGCCTAGGACAGTCCGAACGCCTCTCATATATTGGGATATCAGTTCAATATTTTGGGACATCCGTGAAACGATGCAGACATGCCGGTTTCGTCGATCAGCACATTTCGCCGTTGGTCGATGTTGGTGATCGCGCTGACTGCGACCACATGTGCCAACGTGTTCATCAACGGCGCGGCATTTCTCATCCCCACCCTGCACGCCGAGCGAGGCCTGGATCTGGCGCAGGCCGGTCTGCTGTCGTCGATGCCGAGCTTCGGATTGGTGGTCACGCTGATCGCCTGGGGCTACGTCGTCGACCGGGTCGGTGAACGGATCGTGCTGACGGTGGGCTCGGCCCTGACCGCCGCGGCGGCGTTCGGAGCGGCCGCCGCGCATTCCCTGGTGGCCGTCGGCGTGTTCCTGCTACTGGGCGGAATGGCCGCGGCCAGCAGCAATTCGGCGAGTGGGCGGGTCGTGGTCGGCTGGTTCCCACCCGACCAGCGTGGCCTGGCCATGGGAATCCGTCAGACGGCAACGCCTCTGGGTGTCGGACTGGGCGCGTTGGTCATTCCGCGCCTGGCTGAATCCCACGGTGTGGCAACCGCTTTGCTGTTTCCGGCGGTCGTATGCGTGCTGTCCGCGGTGATCTGCGCTGTGGGCGTGCTGGATCCGCCACGGCCACCCCGTCACGAAGCACCGGCCGAACACCTCGCCAACCCGTATCGCGGTTCAAACGTGTTGTGGCGCATCCACGCAGTGTCGGTTCTGCTGGTCGTTCCCCAGGGCCTGGTGTGGACCTTCACCCTGGTGTGGCTGATGAGCGATCGGGGTTGGTCTGCGGCCTCGGCGGGCACGCTGGTGACCATCGCCCAATTGCTGGGCGCGGCAGGACGAATCGCCGCGGGCCGCTGGTCCGATGTGATCGGACAACGGCTGCGTCCCATCCGCACCATCGCGTTGGCGGCGGCAGCGACGATGGGGCTGCTGGCGCTCACCGACTGGCTGGGCTCCCCGATCAGTGTCGCCCTGATCGTGATCGCCTCGGTGATCACGGTGTCCGACAACGGTTTGGCGTTCACGGCAATCGCGGAGATCGCCGGCCCGTTCTGGAGTGGGCGCGCACTCGGTACTCAGAACACCAGCCAGCACCTGGCCACCGCCAGCTCTGCGCCGTTGTTCGGCGCGCTGATCGGTGTGGCCGGATACCCCGCGGCTTTCGCGGTGTGCGCATTGTTGCCGTTGCTGGCGGTGCCACTGGTTCCGGCCGATGAGCGCTCGCGCGAAGAGCATTAGGCCCAGGATCCGGTGCGCAAAGAACCGTAGGGCAGCGGGTCTCGGCCGACATACGCTGCACTGATGAGATCGGGCATACCCACTCGAGTAGGTGCGGCGAGCCGGCCGGCCAGAACTCGCCGTGTCGTATCCGCACTCTTGGCGTTCGCACTGGCAACAAACGCATGTCAGGTGCACGACCAGCCGTCGAGCCCGCCGTCTCCAACCGCCCTGCCGGAGACTCACGGCCCGTTGATCGCCTACACCGTGCCGAGAGCCACCCCCTGGTTCGACTCGGGAGACGTGGGTTTCGTGCTGACTGAAGGCTCGAATCCCATTGCCACCTGGATAAAACAAGTTGGTGCGTCCCGGTTCGCGGGCCTGAGCGGACCTGCCTTCACTACCGACGGAACCTATGCCTTCGCGCAGTACGCCGATGAGCAGGCTGGGCGCTATCCCTACGCCGGCGGCGACATGCACGCCGAGCTGGTGTGGATAGATGTGGCAAGCCGTCAAACTCACGAGGTGGCCATTCCGGCTCAGTCTCGCACCGACTCTCAACGGCCGAGTCGACCCGGCGTCCCGTATCCGTTGCAGGGCAGCACAATCGTCTGGCAGGCCCCGCCGACAGCGGACGCTCCCGACGGTCAGGTAACCCTGATGCAGTTGGACCTCAGCCGGCCGAGCCCGACGCCCAGTGTGTTGCGCACCGTTCAATTACCGCCACGAACGCCCGAGCAACAGGCGGTACCCGCCGAAACCCAGGACTTCACCGGAAACGTGATCGGCGCAAGCCATGGACGGGTGGCCATCGTCAAGAAGTACGGCTCGGACAGGTTCACCCAGGCCGATCGCCTGTTCCTCGTCGATGCCGACGGCACCGTCCGCGATGTCGCGCACCAACCGACCACGCAGTGGATATCTGCGGTCTTCAGCCCCGACGGCACCAGATTCGCCTACGAAACCGGTGCCATCGACAAGACCGGCTCCTGCGACCGACACCAGGTCACAGTGTTCGACTCCGCCACCGGCCACCAAGCTGCCGGATTTCCACCGGGGCCCTTCGATGCGACCCCCGGGCCCTACTTCTATGGCAATCAGAGCGGCGCGGTGTGGTGGACATCCGACGGGAGGCTGCGGGCCACCGCGGGTGCCGAGCAGTGTCCGACGAATCGGTCCGAGCCCACGTCGGACAGCGGCGTGTGGGAGCTGAACGGCGGCCAGTGGACACAAGTCGCGCCGTCGGGAACCTACCGCGACTACCCGCTGCCCGACGGAGACGCGGTGATCGTCGCGAAGGTGCCCCGACCGCCCGATGAGCGGCAGGCCAACCAACCGCCTACCGTCACAAGCTTGTTCATCCGCGAGGGCGATCAGCGCGTCCACATCGCCGATGTCGACGCCACCAGCGTCGCCGTTGCACCGGCCCAGCCCTGACCGCGCACAACCGAACTCATTGATCGGGCGCGCTCATGTCCCCTGTCCCCGGGATTCCGTCGGCAAGTCCGTACCGCAGATGCACGATGCCGTTCGGGCTGGCGACCGGCGGTTGCAGCAGTGTGACGTTGGTGGGCACCGCGCCACCGTCGAACACCTTCTTCCCCGCACCCAGCATGATCGGGTGCACCCACAGGTCGAGGCGATCAAAGAGCTTCTCGCGCAAGAGCGTCTGGACCAGATTCAGGCTGCCGACGACCTTCACATGCTCATGCCGATCCCGGATCTCACGCACGGCGGCACCCAGGTCCGCGCCCAACTGTTGGGAACCGGCCCACGCGAGGTCAGGTGTGCCGCGGGAGGCGACGTACTTGGGGATGCTGTTGAACAGCGTGCCGAAGTCATCCGTCTGGTGTGGCCAGTAGGCGGCGAAGATGTCGTACGTCCGGCGCCCGAGCAGGAGAGCATCGGTGCCCTCGTATGCAGCGCCGACCTGTGCACCCGACACCTCGTCGATCAATGGCGCCTGCCAGCCGCCGAACGAGAACCCCTCGGGGTCCTCGTCAGGCCCGCCCGGCGCCTGCGCGACGAGGTCGAGGGTCGCGAACAGTTCGATGTCGATGAGTCCCATGCCCGTATAGACCGACCGGCGCCCAAAGACTCATCGCCTCGGTGATCGACTCTGCGTCCAGGGCGCGAATGTGCGAGTGACCCGCGCCCTCAGCGCAGAGTCGGTGCCGTGTCAGACCGGGGACGCAGCATCAACGCCGCGGCCAGAAAGCACAACGCCCCGATGAAGGTGCCGAAATTGGCGAGCCGCTCGTCGACTGTCACGCCGGTCTTGCGAACGAATGCGGCGAGCGCGGAAACCCCGAACGCCACACAACCCATCATGTTGATCCACGCGGCCTGCCAGCCAACGGATTTCGGTGACCACGCGCCGACCGCCAGCACTGCGAGCACGCCGCTGAGCAGGAAGGCCAGTGAGCCGGTCGCGTCGGGGGCCCAGACGAACCGGCGCTCGGCCAGTACCGCGTGGGCCCAGACCGACGCGCCGGTGCTGAGGTTGAACAAGAGGGTCCCGGCGAATTGCGTGGCCGCCGACCACCAGTCGAGTCCGCGTCCGGCGAGCACGAGCTGGATGCCCGCGGCCGTAGTGAAAAACCACGAGCCGACGAAGCACAGCGTGTTCGTCACGCCCGCACCGGCCAAGGCAGGGAAACCCGGCACGGTGGCGGCCGCGAAGAACGACGATCCGATGGCGAACAGCCAACACTGCCTCGTCAGGGTGGCGAAGCGGGCAGTCACCGCCGACTCAGCGCAGAATCACCGGCTACAGCAGCGACAGGATCCGCTCGCCGACCTCGCTGGTCGAGAGCTTCGCGTCACCGCGGGTGGCCAGGTGCTCACCGACCGCCTTGTCGACCCGCGCGGCGGCGTCGGTCTCACCGATGTGCGTGAGCAGCAGCGCCACACTCATCACCGCGGCGGTCGGATCGGCGATCCCCTGCCCGGCGATGTCGGGTGCACTGCCGTGCACCGGCTCGAACATCGACGGGTTCGTGCCCGTCGCATCGATATTGCCCGAGGCGGCCAGGCCGATACCGCCGGAGACCGCGGCCGCCAGATCGGTGATGATGTCGCCGAACAGGTTGTCGGTGACGATCACGTCGAACCGGCCGGGATCGGTGACCATGTGGATGGTGGCCGCATCGATGTGCTGGTAAGCCGTCTCGACGTCCGGGTACTCCGTACCGATCTCGTCGACGGTGCGCTTCCACAGCGAGCCGGCGAACGCCAGCACGTTGTTCTTGTGCACCAGAGTCAGGTGTTTGCGTCGCGCGCGGGCTTTCTCGAACGCATAACGCACCACGCGCTCCACGCCGAACCGGGTGTTGGTGGACACCTCGGTGGCAACCTCGTGCGGGGTGCCCACCCGGATCGCGCCGCCGGTGCCGGTGTAGGGACCTTCGGTGCCCTCGCGCACCACCACGAAGTCGATCTCCGGGTTGCCGGCCAAGGGACTGGAAACCCCGGCGAACAACTTCGACGGCCGCAGGTTCACGTGGTGGTCCAACGCAAACCGCATGTTGAGCAGCAACCCGCGTTCGAGCACACCACTGGGGACCGACGGATCGCCGATGGCGCCCAACAGGATTGCGTCATAGCCCTTGAGCTCCTCGACGAATCCCTCGGGCAGGGTCTCCCCCGTCGCGTGGTAACGCCGCGCGCCCAGGTCGTATTCGGTCCGGTCCACGCCGGGCAGCACCGCGTCGAGCACCTTCAGCGCCTCGGCGATGACTTCCGGACCGATGCCGTCACCGGCGATTACAGCGAGTTTCATGACAGGTCGACCACTTCCAGCGTCGTGGCGTCAACGGCAGCGGCAAGCGCGGAACGCACATCCTCTGGCACGTCGGTGTCCAGCCGCAGCATCACGATGGCACTGTCGCCGTCGACGTCCTGGCTCAGCTGCGCGGCCAGGATGTTGACGTTCGCCCCACCCAGCAGGGTGCCGATCTTGCCCAGGGCGCCCGGCTGATCGTTGTAGTGGACGATGAGGTTGTAGCCCTCGGCGCGCAGGTCGAAGTTGCGGCCGTTGATCTGGACGATCTTCTCGACCAGCTGCGGCCCCGACAGGGTGCCCGCGACGTTCACCGCGCTGCCGTCGGCGTGCACGACGCGCACATCGACCACGCTGCGGTGGTTGGGGCTCTCGGTGGCAGTGCTGATCTCGGAGGCCACGCCGCGGTCGGCGGCCAGCGTCGGAGCGTTGACGAACGTGACCTGCTCGTCGACCACCGCGGAGAACAGCCCACGCAGCGCCGACAGCCGCAGGATCTCGACATCCTCCGACGCCAGCTCGCCGCGCGCCTGGACGGTGAGCGACACCGGGGCCGCATCGGACAGGGCACCGGCCAGCAGACCGAGCTTGCGCACCAGGTCCAGCCAGGGCGCCACCTCTTCGCCGACGGCGCCGCCGCCCACGTTGACCGCGTCCGGCACGAATTCGCCGGCAAGGGCGAGCTTCACGCTGGCGGCCACATCGGTACCGGCCCGGTCCTGCGCCTCGGCGGTCGAGGCACCCAGGTGCGGGGTCACGACGACCTGCGGCAGCTCGAACAGCGGGCTGTCGGTGCACGGTTCGGTCGAGAACACGTCCAGACCGGCGGCACGCACGTGGCCGCTCGTGATGGCATCGGCCAGGGCCTGCTCATCGATCAGACCACCGCGGGCGGCGTTGACGATGATGACGCCCGGCTTGGTCTTGGCCAGGTTGTCCTTGCCGAGCAGGCCGGCGGTCTCCTTGGTCTTGGGCAGGTGCACCGAGATGAAGTCGGCTCGGCCGAGCAGCTCCTCCAGCGGCAGCAACTCGATACCGAGCTGGGCGGCGCGGGCCTGCGAGACGTAGGGGTCGTACGCCACGATGTGGGCGCCGAAGGCGGCCAGGCGCTGGGCGACCAGCTGACCGATGCGGCCGAGACCGACGACACCGACGGTCTTGTCGAAGATCTCGACGCCCGAGAACGACGACCGCTTCCAGGTGTGTTCCCGCAGCGTTGCGTCGGCGGCGGGGATCTGTCGCGCCGTGGACAGCAGCAGGGCCAGGGCGTGCTCGGCGGCACTGTGGATGTTGGAGGTCGGTGCGTTGACGACGAGCACCCCGCGGGCGGTCGCGGCGTCGACGTCGACGTTGTCCAGGCCGACACCGGCGCGGGCGACGATCTTGAGTTTGGGGGCCGCGGCGATGACCTCGGCGTCCACCGTGGTGGCGGAACGCACCAGCAGCGCGTCGGCTTCCGGCACGGCAGCGAGCAGCTTCTCGCGGTCCGGACCGTCGACCCACCTGACCTCTACCTGGTCACCGAGAGCGGCGACGGTCGATTCCGCGAGCTTGTCGGCAATCAAAACAACGGGGAGACTCACGCGGACAGCCTAGTGTGTGCGCCCTACCACAGCCGAACCGCGTGCGGTGTACTGATGGGCGTGGACGTCACAATCGTCGGCAGCGGCCCCAACGGCCTGTCCGCCGCGGTCATCTGTGCCCGGGCCGGACTGGCCGTACGCGTCATCGAAGCGCAACCCACCCCGGGCGGTGGGGCACGCACCATGCCGGACCCGGAATATCCCGGAGTCAGCCACGACATCTGTTCAGCGGTGCACCCGCTGGCGTTGGCGTCGCCGTTCTTCGCCGCCTACGACCTGACCGCCCGCGGGGTGCAACTGGCGGTCCCCGAGATTTCCTACGCCAGCCCGTTGCAGCACCGCCCGGCGGCGATCGGTTACCGCGACATCGAGCGCACGTGCTCCGAACTGGACCACGGAGATTCGTGGCGACGGCTGCTCGGTCCGCTGGCTGCCGAGTGCGATGACGTGGTGGGCCTGATCCTCGGCGACAAGCGGTCGCTACCGCCGTCGCTGACCGCGGCCGCGCGTGTCGCGCCCCGATTGCTCGCCCAAGGCACCCCGTTGTGGCGCACACTGACGGGCGAAGATGCCCGTGCGTTGTTCAGTGGTGTTGCGGCACACACGATCTCGACGATGCCGTCACTGGTATCGGGTGGCGCTGGTCTGATGCTGGCGACGCTGGGACATGCTGTGGGATGGCCGATCCCGATCGGCGGATCCCAGGCGATACCGGATGCGCTGATCGCCGATCTCACCGCGCACGGCGGCGAACTCGTCCTCGGACACGAGGTCACTGAACCACCGTCGGGCGTGGTCATCTACGACACCGCACCGACCGCGCTGCTGTCGATCTACGGCAAGGCCCTGCCGCCTCGCTATGCGCGGGCGTTGAGCCGCTACCGCTACGGACCGGG
Organism: Mycobacterium shunyiense; assembly: GCF_058270035.1. Lineage (NCBI taxonomy): Bacteria > Bacillati > Actinomycetota > Actinomycetes > Mycobacteriales > Mycobacteriaceae > Mycobacterium > Mycobacterium shunyiense. The sequence continues at coordinate 57,585 of NZ_JBZDPT010000011.1, forward strand.
AGTGGCGAAGGTCGATTTCGTGCTGAGCGGCGAGATCCCTTGGCGTGACCCGTGTCTGGCCCAGGCGCCGACCCTGCACCTGGGTGGCAGCCGGGCACAGATGGCACTGGCCGAGTCCGAGATCGCCGCGGGCCGCCACGCCGAGTGGCCGATGGTGCTGGGCGCGCTCCCCCACGTCGCCGACGCATCCCGCATCGATGACGCCGACCGGCGCCCGCTGTGGACCTATGTCCACGTACCCAACAATTCGACGCGGGACATGGCCACGGTGGTCACCGACATCTTCGAACGATTCGCCCCGGGCTTCCGCGATCTGGTGGTCGGGGTCCGCAGCGTGCCCGCGTCGCGGATGGACGAGCACAACGCCAACCTGGTCGGCGGCGATATCGGTGTGGGGGGCAACAACATGGCCAGCGCGCTGCTGGGGCCCACTCCACGGTTCGACCCGTGGACCACCCCGATCCCCAAGGCCTACCTGTGCTCGTCGGCCACTCCGCCGGGTGGTGGCGTGCACGGGATGGCCGGGTTCTACGCCGCCCGCACCGTGCTCAAACGCGAGTTCGGTATGCGGGATCTGCCTAAGCTGGCACCATGACCACTCCTGCACCCAAGGTCGCCGTCATCTACTACTCCGCGACCGGCCACGGCACGCACATGGCTCAGCGGGTCACCGCCACCGCCGAGGCCGCAGGTGCCGAGGTGCGGTTGCGGCCCGTCGCCGAGACCGCCGATCCAGAGTCCTTCGCTCACAATCCGGCCTGGACCGCGAATTACGAAGCCACCAAGGATCAACCGAGCGCCACCGGTGACGACATCGTCTGGGCAGACGCGGTGATCTTCGGCTCCCCCACCCGATTCGGTTCTGTCGCTTCGCAATTGCGCGCATTCCTCGATTCGCTCGGCGGCCTGTGGTCACAAGGCAAGCTCGCCGACAAGGTCTACGCCGGGTTCACCTCGACCAACACCGCGCATGGCGGGCAGGAGACCACGCTGCTGACGCTCTACGTGACGTTGATGCACTGGGGCGGGATCATCGTCCCGCCGGGCTACACCGATCCGCTCAAATTCGTCGACGGCAACCCGTACGGCGCCAGCCTGCTGGCCAACCACGACAACATCAGCGAGTTCGACGACACCACCTACGACGCGCTGGATCACCTTGCCCGGCGGGTCGTCAGTGTGGCGGCGCGACTGGGTTCGTAGCCGCCGACGGCTGGGGCCGGGAAAACTGCTGCGCTGCAGCACTGCCGAGGCCGCTTAGATTTGATGCGTGAACTTTGGGGGCGTCGCACGGTTGGTGGGATCAGTCCCACACCTGGATCCGGTCATGAAGTTGTTCGCGGTGGGCGACCTGGAGCTCTATCACGTGAGCCCGCCGCTGCACGGGTACAACGTCGTCGCCGCCGCGCAGACGATGTGGGCCATGCGAGCGCAGTGCATCTACCCGGACGGCCGCATCGAGCCGCCGGAGCCCGACGACCCGGTGTCGACCGAGCTGTTCGGCGTCGTCGGTGAGGGCCTGCAGATCGACAGCACCGAGAAGCTTCCCGGCAGCGCCGAAGGTAGAAATGTGGCCCGCACGCTCGCGGCGATCGGCTACCGAATCGTCTAGAAACGCCGAAAGGCCAGTTACTGCACGCTTTTAGTGATTCGCGTGCAATAACTGGCCAGTGAACGCAGCAGTTATGCCGTTTCGGTGATCGGCCGGTCGACCCAGCTCATCAGGTCGCGCAGCTTCTTGCCGGTGACCTCGATCGGGTGCTCGGCGTTGGCCTTGCGAAGACCTTCGAGCTCCTTGTTGCCGCCCTCGACGTTGGCGACCAGGCGCTTGACGAAGGTGCCGTCCTGGATGTCGGTCAGGATGTCGCGCATGCGCTGCTTGGTGTCGGCGTCGATGACCCGCGGACCCGACAGGTAGCCGCCGAACTCCGCGGTGTCGGACACCGAGTAGTTCATGCGGGCGATGCCGCCCTCGTACATCAGGTCGACGATGAGCTTGAGCTCGTGCAGCACCTCGAAGTAGGCCATCTCCGGGGCGTAGCCCGCCTCGACCATGACCTCGAAGCCGGCCTTGACCAGCTCTTCGGTGCCACCGCAGAGCACGGCCTGCTCGCCGAACAGGTCGGTCTCGGTCTCTTCCTTGAAGGTGGTCTTGATGACGCCGGCGCGGGCACCGCCGATCGCGGCGGCGTACGAGAGCGCCAGGGCCTGGCCCTCGCCCTTCGGGTCCTGGTCGACGGCGATCAGGCAGGGCACACCCTTGCCGTCGACGAACTGGCGACGCACCAGGTGGCCGGGCCCCTTGGGGGCGACCATGCCGACGGTGACGTTGGCCGGAGCCTTGATCAGACCGAAGTGGATGTTGAGGCCGTGGCCGAAGAACAGCGCGTTGCCGTCCTCAAGGTTGGGCTCGATGTCGTTCTTGAAGATCTCGGCCTGCGCGGTGTCGGGCGCGAGCACCATGATCACGTCGGCCCACTTGGCGACCTCTGCGGGGGTGCCGACCTCGAGGCCCTGCTCTTCGACCTTGACGCGGGACTTCGAGCCCTCTTTCAGGCCGACCTTGACCTGGACACCCGAATCGCGCAGCGACAGCGAATGCGCGTGCCCCTGGCTGCCGTAGCCGATGACGGCGACCTTGCGACCCTGGATGATCGACAGGTCCGCGTCGGCGTCGTAAAACATCTCAACTGCCATGCGAAATTTTCCTTCTCTTTCTAGCTCTACAGCCGACTAACGCTACTTGACGTGCTTACTTCACTGCGCTGATACCACGGGGTCCGCGCGAGACCGACACCATGCCGGACTGTGCGATCTCACGGATACCGTAGGGCTCCAGGACCCGCAGCAGGGCCTCCAGCTTTTCCGAGGTCCCGGTGGCCTCGACGGTCAGGGACTCGGTCGAAACGTCAACCACCTTGGCGCGGAACAGGTTCACCGCTTCGATGACCTGACCGCGGTTGCTCGCGTCGGCGCGCACCTTGATCAGGGCGAGTTCGCGGGAGACCGAGCTGTCGTCCTCCTGCTCGACGATCTTGATCACATTGACCAGCTTGTTGAGCTGCTTGGTGATTTGCTCCAGCGGCGATTCCTCGACACTGACGACGATCGTCATCCGCGACATGTGCTTCTGCTCGGTGGCACCCACAGCCAGGGACTGGATGTTGTAGCCACGACGGGAGAACAGTGTGGCCACCCGGGCGAGGACACCGGGTTTGTCCTCGACCAGCACCGAAAGCGTGTGGGTGGGCGTGGTGTTGCTCATCAGGCGTGCCCCTCGGCGTCGTTTTCGTCGAACAGCGGCCGGATGTCCCGAGCTGCCATGATCTCGTCGTTGCTGGTGCCGGCGGCGACCATCGGCCACACCTGCGCATCGGCACCGACGATGAAGTCGATGACCACCGGGCGGTCGTTGATCGCCCGGGCCTGGTTGATGACGTCCTCGACGTCCTCGGCCCGCTCGCAGCGCAGCCCGACGCAGCCCAGCGCCTCGGCCAGCTTGACGAAGTCCGGGATCCGACGCGAGTGCGTGGCCAGATCGGTCTGGCTGTAGCGCTGGTCGTAGAACAGCGTCTGCCACTGCCGCACCATGCCCAGGTTGCCGTTGTTGATCAACGCCACCTTGATCGGTGCGCCCTCGATGGCACAGGTGGCCAGCTCCTGGTTGGTCATCTGGAAGCAGCCGTCACCGTCGATGGCCCACACCTCGGCCTCGGGGCGGGCGAACTTGGCGCCCATGGCCGCCGGGACGGCGAAGCCCATGGTGCCAAGGCCACCGGAGTTCAGCCACGTCTTGGGGTTCTCGTACTTGACGAACTGCGCGGCCCACATCTGGTGCTGGCCGACCCCGGCGACATAGACCGCCTCGGGTCCGGCGATCTGACCCAGCTTCTCGATGACGTACTCGGGGCTGAGGCTGCCATCGCTCTGCGGGCCGTAGCTCAGCGGGTAGGTCGACTTCAGTCCGGACAGGTACTCCCACCAGCCGTCCAATTTCAATGCGGCACTGGTCGTTCCATCGCGGCGCAGCACCTCGATCAGATCGGTGATGACGGCCTTCACGTCACCCACGATGGGGACGTCGGCGTGCCGGTTCTTGCCGATCTCGGCGGGGTCGATGTCGGCGTGGATCACCTTCGCCTCAGGGGCGAACGAGGACAGCTGACCGGTGACCCGGTCGTCGAACCGAGTGCCAAGAGCGATCAGCAGGTCGCTCTTCTGCAACGCACCCACCGCGGCCACGGTGCCGTGCATGCCCGGCATCCCCAGGTGCTGCGGGTGGCTGTCCGGGAACGCGCCGCGGGCCATGAGCGTGGTGACGACCGGGATGCCGGTCAGCTCGGCCAGCTCGAGCAGTTCAGCGCTGGCCTCACCACGGATCACACCACCACCGACGTAGAGCACCGGCTTGTGCGCCGCGGCGATCAGCTTGGCGGCCTCACGCACCTGGCGGCTGTGCGGCTTGGTGTTCGGCTTGTACCCGGGCAGGTCCATCTGCGGCGGCCAGGAGAAGGTGCACTGGGCCTGCAGGATGTCCTTGGGAACGTCGACGAGCACCGCGCCCGGGCGCCCCGAGCTGGCGATGTAGAAGGCCTCGGCCATCACCTGGGCGATGTCGTCACCGTTGCGCACCAGGAAGTTGTGCTTGGTGATCGGCATGGTCATGCCGGTGATGTCGGCTTCCTGGAAGGCGTCGGTGCCGATCAGGCTGCGGCCCACCTGCCCGGTGATGGCCACCACGGGGATGGAGTCCATCTGGGCGTCGGCCAGCGGGGTGATCAGGTTGGTCGCGCCGGGGCCGGAGGTAGCCATCATCACGCCGACCTTGCCCGTGGCGTGGGCATAGCCGCTGGCGGCGTGGCCGGCGCCCTGCTCATGGCGGACCAGCACGTGGCGCAGCTTCTGCGAGTCGAACAGCGGATCGTAGACCGGCAGCACGGCGCCACCGGGGATCCCGAAGACGACGTCGACGCCGAGCTCTTCCAGCGACCGGACGACCGCCTGGGCGCCGGTGAGCTGCTGCGGTGCAACCCGGTTGGGCTGTCCCGAATCTGATTTGGCGGTGGTTGCGCCGTTGGCAGGCGCGGTTCCCGACCGGGCTGGCGGTCGCGTTGTCGGTGCGCTCACGATGTCCTCTTCACGGTCTGCTTCACATTCCTCTTCAGGAAGTTTCAATTTTTCATTGATTACGGCGCGCTTGTGGGCAAATAAAAAACCCCCGTCAGCCGGTAGCTGTACGAGGGTGGCGCGTCGATGCGGTTGGCTATGCCCGGCAGAGGGCCAGCGCGGCATCAACGCGCCAACCAATTACTACGAGCAATCCGGGGTTCTGCATAGCACCCGACGGTAGCTGCCGTACAGGTTAAAGGTCAAATTGGTTCCGCTGAGCGCCGGACGCCCGGTGACGCCGGCGGGGCCGCCCGCCGGGTGGTGCAAGGATGAACCTGTGAGCGCACGATCGGCAACCGCCCCTGTCGTAATCCGGATATCGCCCATGGCGCACCTGGCAGTCGGATTCCTGACGCTCGGCCTGCTGACGCTGGTCCTGAGCAATCCGACCTGGTTCTCGGTGCTGCTGGTGATCCCGATTGCGTTGTCGGCGGCCATCATTCGGTACCGCACGACCGCCGATGCCGACACCGTCACAGCGCGGTCGCTGACGCGCAGCCGCACCGTGTCGTGGACCGAGATCAAGGGATTGCGGTTCGACCGGTCCTCTTGGGCGATCGCAGATTTGAGCGACGGTACGGACCTGCGCCTGCCTGCCGTGACGTTCGCAACACTGCCGTTGCTCACCGAGGTGAGCGGCGGCCGCGTACCGAATCCGTACGCCTGACGGTTCAAACGACGTTCAGCGCCGCCTCAACCCAGCGGGTTGCCGCCGTTGAGCAACACCCAGATGGCGATGCCGCCGGCCACGCCGAGCACCAGGGCCACGAAGGAACCCACGAAGGGGCGTCGGGCCCAGCCGCGGCCGGCGTCGAATCCGTAGCGGCCCGGCCCGGTCAGGATGATCGCGGCTGCGGCGACGACGACGATCATCCGGTATTCGGTGCCGTCGGTGATGACTTCCGCGAGGCGGGCCTGCTCATGCGCCGCCATCGCGGTGGCCAGCACCCCGTTGATCAGGTAGGCCAGTGCGCCGGCCGCCGCGATCGGGGTGAACAACCCGAGGACCAGCAGCACACCTGCGGCGATCTGCCCGCCGGTGGCGGCATAGGTCAGGATGTCGGCGTTCTTGAAGCCCATCTCGTCCAGCGACGAGTTGAACCCGTCCAGCCCTGGGCCGCCCCACCAGCCGAAGGCCTTCTGCAGGCCGTGGATGATCATCAGCCCGCCCAGCGCGACGCGCAGGATCAGCAGGCCGAGGTCCTGGGTGCCGCGTCGGCCGGCCGCCCGGACCCGGTCGTCGATGAAGTCGTCGCGTTCGATCTCGGCCGGTTCGGCTGAGAACGGGGCCATGGGGGCCGGCCCGCCGGATTGCACGTACGGCAGTGGCTCGGGGTCGGAGACCAGGCTGAATGCGGACTGGTCGCCGGCTTTCGAATCGTAGCGGGGAATGGCGGTGGTCTCGAAGTCGCCGCCGTAGTTTTCCGACGGCAGGTCGTCTTCGGGGTCGACCAGGCTGGCCCCGGCCGGCCTGGCGGAATCGTCCGAGTAACCCGGTCGTTGCCAGGCTTGTGGGTCCTGTGGGTGGCTGGTCACAGCTGCCAGGGTAAGTGCAAGTTCGGTCCGATCCGGGTATTTACCCCGGCGCTTCCGCCTGGTATCGACCTGCTACGGATCCGACGCGCGGTCCCGACGTGGCGCGCACCGCCGAGCGATCCGTAATCTGGCGGCATGAAATCGCGCCGGCTGATGGGGGTGGCCGCCGTTCTGTGTGCCGCGATGCTTGTCGGGTCGGGCTGTGCCCGGTTCGACGCGGCCCAGTCCGAACCTTTCACCACCGAGCCCAAGATGGCACCGGGGCCGACCACCACACCACCGCCGCCGCCGCCGCTGCCGGCCAAGCCGTTCCCCAAGGAATGCAAGGCGACAGGTGTCATGCAGGGCTGCCTCGACAGCACCAGCGGTCTGATCATGCTGCCCGACAGCCAGTCAGCCCTGGTCGCCGAGCGGCTCACCGGCGCGGTCAAGCAGGTGTCGGTGAAGGCCGAGCCGAAGGTCAAGGTGACGATCCCCGTCGATCCGTCCGGCGACGGCGGACTGATGGACATCGTGCTGTCGCCGACCTACGGCCAGGACCGTCTGATGTACGCCTATGTCAGCACTCCGACGGACAACCGCGTGATCCGCATCGCCGACGGCGACGTGCCGAAACCCATCCTCACCGGCATTCCGAAGGGTGCCACCGGCAACATGGGGGCGCTGACGTTCACAAGCAAGACCACCCTGCTGGTGCAGACGGGCGATGCGGGCGACCCGGCATTGGCCGCCGATCCCGCATCGCTGGCAGGCAAGGTACTGCGCATCGAACAGCCCACCACCGTCAACCAGGCCCCGGTCACCACAGCGCTCAGCGGCCTGGGTGGCGCGGGCGGAATGTGTGTCGATTCGTCGGACGGCTCGCTCTACGTCACCGACCGCACCCCGAGCGCCGATCGACTGCAGCGCATCACCAAGGATTCTAATATTTCCACGGTGTGGACCTGGCCGGACCGGCCGGGCGTCGCCGGGTGCGCCGCCTTGGAGGGCACGGTGTTGGTGAACCTGGTCAACGTCAAGAAGACCGTCGCCGTACGCCTGGCGCCCGATACCGGCGCGGTCACCGGTGACCCGGAGGTGGTCCGGGAGAACGTGCGCGGTCATGCCTGGGCGTTGCAGCTCTCCCCCGACGGCAACGTGTGGGGCGCAACCGTGAACCGGACCGCCGGAGATGCCGAGAACTTCGACGACGTCGTCTTCCCGCTCTTCCCGCAGGGCGGCGGCTTCCCGCGCAGCAATGCTGACAACACCTAGGACACAAGACATTTCGGCCTAGATCGACTCCCCGGCCCGGACCGGGACCGGCAGCGTCAATCGGCTGATATGAATACAACGCCCACAATGTGCCCTTAGAAATGGTTCGCCTATCACGTACCATTACCCGGGTGCCTGACCGCCAGCGCCGCAGATACGCACCGCGGCTACCGCGTGAAGAGCGGCGCGAGCAACTGCTGGACGCAGCTTTGACGGTGCTCCACGATTGCCCCCTGCACGAGCTGACCATGGAGGGGGTCGCTGAGGCCGGTGGCGTCGGCAAACCCGTTCTCTATACCGCGTTTCGGACCCGCACCGAACTGGTGGCTGCGTTGCTCGTCCGGGAGCACCAGCGGGGCCTGAGCCAGGTCCTGACCACCCTGCCCGAGAATCTGTCGGTAACCGGACCGGCAGATGCCTACACGGCGACGGTCACCGGTTTCCTACGCTGCGTGCTGGAGAATCCGGCCCGCTGGCGGCTCATCCTCACCGAACCCGACACCGCGCCGCGGGATGTCCACGCAGCGGTCCGCAACGCCCGCAACCAGATCCTCGCGGAGCTCAAGCAAATGGCAAAGGCGGGCATAGCCGTGGATCCCCGGCTGTCCGCACTGGATCCCGAGCTTCTCGGCCACACCTTGCTGTCGTTCGCGGAGATGCTCGGCCGCCTCGCCGTGCACGACCCGGCCAGCTACCCACGCGAACGGCTCGAGCAATATGCCGCCGCCGCGATGACGATGTTCGCCGGCGCCGTCAAGTAACGCGCGGTTACCCGCTCTGGCCGCAAGCGGCCAGCACCAGCTCGCGTACCCGGGCCGCGTCGGCAGAACCCTTGGTCGCCTTCATCACCGCACCGACAATCGCCCCGGCGGCCTGGACCTTGCCACCGCGGATCTTGTCCGCGACGTCGGGCTGAGCCTCGAGCGCTTTATCAACGGCAGCCTGGATCACCGAGTCGTCGCGCACGAGCGCCAGCCCACGGTCGGCCATCACCTGCTCGGGTTCGCCCTCGCCGGCCAACACTCCCTCGATGACCTGTCGGGCCAGTTTGTTGGACAGCTTGCCCTCGTCGACGAGCTTGACCACGACGGCCACCTGGGCCGGGGTGATCGGCAATGTCTCGAGCTCGACCTCGGATTCGTTCGCCTTCTGCACCAGGAAGTTGCCCCACCAGGCGCGGGCGGCCTCGCTGGAGGCGCCGTGGGAGACGGTGGCTGCCACCAACTCCACCGCACCGGCGTTGACCAGGTCACGCATCACCTCGTCGGAGATGCCCCAGTCCTGCTGAATCCGCTTGCGCGCCAACCACGGCAGCTCGGGGATGGTCTGACGCAGGCGTTCGACGAGCGCTGCGTCGGGGGCGACAGGCTCGAGGTCGGGCTCGGGGAAGTACCGGTAGTCCTGCGCGGTCTCCTTGCTGCGGCCCGGAGAGGTGTAGCCGTCCTCGTGGAAATGCCGCGTCTCCTGGGTGACCGTGCCACCGGAATTGAGAACCGCTGCCTGGCGGCGCATCTCATACCGGACGGCGACCTCGACGCTCTTGAGCGAGTTCACGTTCTTGGTCTCGGTACGGGTGCCGAACTCGGTGGCCCCGACCGGCTTCAGTGACAGGTTCGAGTCGCACCGCATCGACCCCTGATCCATCCGGACATCCGATACACCCAAGCCACGCAACAGATCTCGCAGCGCGGTCACATAGGCGCGGGCGATCTCCGGTGCCCGTGCCCCGGTGCCCTCGATCGGCCTGGTGACAATCTCGATCAACGGAACACCGGCACGGTTGAAATCGGCGAGCGAGGTCGTCGCACCCGCGATACGGCCGGTGTCGCTACCCAGATGGGTCAGCTTGCCGGTGTCCTCCTCCATGTGCGCACGCTCGATCTCGACGCGGAAGGTGGTGCCATCGTCGAGCGGCACGTCGAGGTATCCGTCGATCGCGATCGGCTCGTCGTACTGCGAGATCTGGTAGTTCTTCGGCTGGTCGGGGTAGAAGTAGTTCTTCCGAGCGAACCGGCCCCACGGCGCGATGTCGCAGTTGAGCGCGAGGCCGATCCGGATCGCCGACTCGACCGCCGCCTCGTTGAGCACCGGCAGCGACCCGGGCAGCCCCAGGCACACCGGGCAGACCAGGGTGTTCGGCTCGGCACCGAACCGGTTGGCGCAGCCGCAGAACATCTTGGTGGCCGTGGACAGCTCGACGTGAACCTCCATACCCATCACGGGCTCATAGGTGGCGATGACGTCGTCGTAGTCAACGAGTTCGGCGGTAGCGACAGACATGGTGTCGATCCTAATGGGGCCGTTTCAGGCCAGTCCGGGGTGGACGCCGGGGATCAGGCCGGCCGCGGCCGACAACCGGCGCAGCAGGTGGCGCAGCGCGGTGCGTTCGTCGTCGGACAGTGACGCCGTCACCTCGTCCTCAAGTGCACGACCTGCGGAGTCCAGGGCTGGGACCAACTCGCGCGCCCGCCCGGTCAGAGATACGGCGAATGCCCGCCGGTCATCGGGATGCGCCCGGCGTTCGACGAGGCCCTCGGCCTCCAGCGTATCGATCAGCGCGACCATGACATTGCGGTGCAGCCCAAGGCGTTCGCAGAGCTCGCGCTGCGACTGCCCGTCGACACCGGCGAGTGCCAGCAGAACCGCGGTGGCCCTGGGATGCAGACCCAACGGCTCCAGCTTCGCTCTGAAGCCATCGGCCACATATGCGCCGAGTTGGGACAGCAGGAACGGGATGCGCTCGTCGAGAGCGGACACACCGGACGGTTCCTCAACCATGCCGCCGACACTAGCACTGTTAGTGATTGTCATATAACGTGATTGTCACTATTAGTGACTAATTGGGAGGCAACATGCGAATCGCCATCTTTGGCGCCAACGGGGCAACCGGACGTCTGCTCACCCGCCGGGCCCTCGACGCCGGGCACGACGTCGTGGCGGTCACCCGCCACCCCGAGGCGTTCCCCGTCACCGGCGCCGCACTCACCGTGGCCGAGGCCGACGTGCGGGACGCGGACGCGGTCGCCGCCGCCGTCGACGGCGCTGACGCAGTCCTGTCCACCCTGGGCGTCACGTTCACGATGGATCCCGTCGACACCTACTCGATCGGCGTGAGCAACATCGTCACCGCGATGCACCGGACCGGGGTCGAGAGGTTGGCCGTCGTGAGTTCGACCGCGATCGCCGACTATCCCGGCCGCACCGCTACGCCGTTCGCGCTGCGCCTGGTCCAGCCCGTCATCAGCCGCATCTTCGGCAGGACCCTCTACGCCGACATGCGTCGCATGGAAGAGGTCGTGACCGCCAGCGGACTGGACTGGACGATCGTGCGGCCGTCCGGCCTGTTCGACCTGCCGAACGTCACCGATTACATTGCCGGCCAGTGCGACCCGGTGGGCGCGTTCACGTCGCGCACCGACCTTGCCGACTACCTGCTGAAGCTGGCCGATTCACCGGAAACCGGTGCGACCGTGACGGTTTCGACGACTGTAGACACGCCGTCCATGTGGCAACTGTTACGCCGCGAAGCGCTCAAGAGCGCATGACGTTCCCGCGCGCGCTCAGCCGAAGAACTCGGCGGCGTCGTCGTAACGGGACTGCGGTACCAGTTTGAGGTGGCGGGTCGCATCGGCCAGCGGTACCCGGCCGATGTCCTGCCCCTGCAACGACACCATCATCCCGAACTCGCCGGCATGCGCGGCGTCGGCCGCGTTCACACCGAACCGGGTGGCCAGCACGCGGTCATAAGCCGTCGGGGTACCGCCGCGCTGGACGTGGCCGAGGACCGTGACGCGTACATCCTTTTTGATGCGCTTCTCCACCTCGAGCGCCAATTGCTGTGCCACACCGGTGAATTTCTCATGCCCGAACTCGTCCATGCCGCCCTGACGCAGTTGCATGGTGCCCTCGGCCGGCTTCGCCCCCTCTGCCACCACGCAGATGAAGTGTGACGATCCGTGCTGGAACCGCTTCTTGACCAGCCGGCACACTTCCTCGACATCGAAGGGCTGCTCGGGGATCAGGGTCATGTGCGCGCCCGACGCCAGCCCGGCGTTGAGCGCGATCCAGCCGGCATGCCGGCCCATCACCTCGACCAGCATGACGCGCTGGTGGGATTCGGCGGTGCTGTGCAGCCGGTCGATGGCCTCGGTTGCCACCTGCAGCGCCGTGTCGTGACCGAAAGTCACGTCCGTGCAGTCGATGTCGTTGTCGATGGTCTTGGGCACCCCCACCACCGGGACGTTCTCCTCGGACAACCAGTGCGCGGCGGTCAGAGTGCCTTCACCCCCGATCGGGATCAACACGTCGATCCCGTTGTCTTCGAGGGTCTGCTTGATCTGATCCAGGCCCGCCCGCAGCTTGTCGGGGTTGACCCGCGCGGTGCCCAGCATGGTTCCGCCCTTGGCCAACAACCGGTCATTGCGATCATCGTTGGCCAATTGGATTCGGCGATCCTCCAACAACCCTCGCCAGCCGTCGAGGAATCCGACCACCGACGAGCCGTAGCGCTGGTCGCAGGTACGCACCACCGCCCGGATCACCGCGTTCAGGCCAGGACAATCACCGCCGCCGGTGAGAACTCCGATGCGCATGGCCCCATCTTGCCCTCCGGCGACCGTTTCAGTGGGCCGAGCAGACGCACAATTGCACGAGACACACGATTTTCATGTGACTCTGCGTCTGCTCGCCGGGAATTACAGAGCGCTGGGCAACGGGCCGCGGGCGGCCTCGTAGGCCGCGCCGACGCGGTACAGCCGGTCATCGGCCAGGGCCGGCGCCATGATCTGCAGACCGACCGGCAGGCCGTCGTCGGGCGACAGCCCCGAGGGCACCGACATGCCACAGTGGCCGGCCAGGTTCAACGGCAACGTGCACAGGTCGAACAGGTACATGGCCAACGGATCGTCGACCTTCTCCCCCAGCCGGAATGCAGTGGTCGGCGTCGCCGGCGACACCAGGACGTCCACGCTCTGGTAAGCCTGCTCCAGGTCGCGGGCGATCAGGGTCCGCACCTTCTGCGCCTGGTTGTAGTAGGCGTCGTAGTAGCCCGCCGACAACGCGTAGGTACCGATCATGATCCGGCGCTTGACCTCCGGCCCGAACCCGGCGGCCCGGGTCAACGCCATGACCTCCTCGGCGCTGTGCGTGCCGTCATCACCGACCCGCAGCCCGAATCGCATCGCGTCGAACCGTGCCAGGTTGCTCGACACCTCCGACGGCAGGATGAGGTAGTAGGCGTCCATCGCATGGTCGAAGTGCGGGCAGTCGACCTCGCTGACCTCGGCGCCGAGCGCGGTCAGTTGGGCGACTGCGGCATTGAACGACTCCAGCACGCCGGGCTGGTAACCCTCGCCCCGCAACTGCTTGACAACACCGACACGCACGCCCTTGAGATCGCCTGCCGCACCGGCCCGGGCGGCACCGACCACGTCGGGCACCGGGGCGTCGACGGAGGTGGAATCGCGGGGATCGTGGCCGGCGATCACCTGGTGCAGCAGCGCGGTGTCGAGCACCGTGCGCGCACACGGACCGCCCTGATCCAGCGACGACGCGCAGGCGATCAGGCCGTAGCGTGAGACCGTGCCGTATGTCGGCTTGACGCCGACGGTCGCGGTCAGCGCGGCCGGCTGACGGATCGATCCGCCGGTGTCGGTGCCGATCGCCAGCGGAGCCTGGTACGCGGCCAGTGCCGCAGCGCTACCGCCGCCCGACCCGCCGGGTACCCGCTCGGTGTTCCACGGGTTACGGGTCGGTCCGTAGGCCGAATTCTCGGTCGACGATCCCATGGCGAATTCGTCCATGTTCGTCTTGCCGAGGATCGGGATGCCCGCTGCGCGCAGCTTGGCGGTGACGGTCGCGTCGTACGGTGCGCGCCAGCCTTCGAGGATCTTGGATCCCGCGGTGGTCGGCATGTCGGTGGCGGTGAAGACGTCCTTGAGCGCCAGCGGAACCCCGGCCAGCGGCGAGGGCAGCGTCTCGCCCGCGGCCACGGCCGCGTCGATCCGGGCCGCGGTGGCGAGCGCCGAATCGGCCGCCACATGCAGAAAGGCGTTGAATCGCTCGTCGGTCTCGGCAATCTGGTCCAGGTGGGCCCGGGTCACCTCGGTCGAGGAGACCTCCTTGGCCGCGATCTGGGCACCCAGGGTCGCCGCATCGCGACGGGTCAGCTCACTCATGCTCGTCATTCACCCTCTCCGAGAATCCGCGGCACGGCGAAGCGGCCGTCTTCGGCGCGCGGCGCCGCGGCCAGCGCCTCCTCCTGCGTCAGGCACGGCTCGACGACGTCAGGGCGACTGACATTCACGTCCTTCAGCGGGTTGCCCGTCGCCTCCACGCCGGTGACGTCGACGGACTGGATCTGGCTGACATGGCCGAGGATGGCATCCAGCTGGCCGGCGAAACTGTCCAGTTCGTCGTCGGTCAGCGCCAGACGCGCCAGACGCGCCAGATGGGCAACCTCGTCTCGGGAGATCTTCGACACGACAAAGCAGCCTAGTCAAAGCACCAGAGGTGTCATACAGCGGCAGCACCCGCCGCTGTGTGGCGCTAGAGCGTGCGCGTGACCGCCACGACTTTGAATGTCGCCGACTTCATTTTTTCAACAGTCGATTTGTCATGGACCGACCCGAACGCAGTTCGTTTCTGGATGGCATGCGGCCCAAGGAGAGCTCCTGCACCCGAGTCCGTGGCGATCTGGACGCCACTGCTGTCGAATGCACCGAGCGTCACGAAGAAGCTGCGTGTCCGGTCAGTTTTATTGGTCAGCGTGAGGGACAACTTGGGTGATCCGGACGGGGTGACGGAGACCTCGCCGAAATCGACCTGCAGCTCATTCGCGAGAACGTCTTCGAGGTTTTCATTCATGAACTCCTCGCCACCGAGCTCAGCAGAGGGACCTGCCGCATCGGACTTGGTTGTCGGCGTCGTGAGTGCCGGTGCCACGAGCATGACAACGCTGACCGCGACCGCGAGTGCGGATATCACCGTGCCCGTAACGGCCGGTAGCGGGTGGGCCGCGGCAGTGCGGAGCAGGGCGACGATGCCTGCGGCAACGCCGATACCGGCCACGACGGTGGCCGCCGGAACCAGTGAGAACAACGCCAGCGCCATGCCGATCAATCCGGCGATGGTCGCGGCAGCCGACCACAGGTGCGGTGTGCTGCCACCGGAGCTCGGACCTGTGGGTGCCGCGGGAATCGGTGTGGCGGTGTACATCGTCTACCTCTCAGAGACCTGGTGTCGTGACATCGATAACCCGGAAGTTGGCGCCCTTGAGCTCGTCGGCTCGTTCCTTGCTCACCGGCCCGGTGAACATCTCGATGTCTTGCGAAGCACCCGGAACCAAATGCAAGACAGTCCGGTCGGCCTGGATCTGATTGTTGGAGTCGCCCTCATAGGCTCCGATCGACAACGAGAATTGTCCGCCGGTTGCCGACCTACTCGTCACCTTCACCTTCAATCGGTTGTTCACGACTCGATCCGCGTAGCCGTCGGAGGCGGGTTGGAACTCAAACTCATAGTTACCGATTTCGACGTCAAGGCCGTCGCCGGCCGCTGATACGACCTCGGACCCGCCGTAGACGAACCCCATACCGATGGCGATGGCGATGGCGATGGCGGACAAACCGCCGCCGAGAACCGATGGAACCACCGATTCGTCGTGTACGCGTTCCCGCCGCAGCCATCCGATGGCGGCGGCAATGATCCCGAAGACACCGGCAACCGCACCCACCCAGCCCGCCGGTGGCGGCGCGAAGGCCAGTCCTATTCCGCAGGCGCCGACCACCAGGGAGACCAGCGGCCACCTTCGCCGCCATCCGGTCCCGGCGCTCCGCGCACGGGGCGCTGCGCCGTACCCGGCCATCGGGACTCCGTAATCCGGGGTCAACTGCGGTGCCCCACCGCCGTACATAGATGGGGGTGCGGCGTAACCCCACGATGGACCACCACCGGAATTCGGGGCCCCGGGCGTGGGTGGGAACTGTTGCCCGCCAAAGCCACCCGCCGACGGCGGATAGTCGGGCGGAGTGCCCCACGGATCTGGCCCGGTCATCGGATCGGCTCCCCACAGTGCATGAACGTCTCGTCTCGGCTATTTCGGTTCACGGGAACTCGCCTCGATCACTCGGAAGGTCGCGTTCTTGATCTGGTCGTAGTCCACGGGACTCTTGGAACCGTCAAAAGCCTTGGTTTTCTTCGTCTGTCCAGCGTTCAGCGTTTCCTCGATCGAAGACGTCGCCAATTGGGTGGTTCCTTCGAAGGCCCCGATCAGCACATAGAACGTCCGTGCTTCTGTCAGGCGATTCGTCACGGTGACCGACAACTCACCTTTCCCGCTCGACATCACAAAGTCTCCGACTGCCACCTCGAGCTGGTCGGCGAGCACGTTTTGTGTGTTCGCTCGGTCTGCTCGCGGGGCCGCCGTCTGCGCTGGGGGCGTCTCGACCCCATCGCCCGAACCTGAATAGACGAGGGTCATGACGATGCCCATGATGAGGGCGAGCGCCGAGGTGGCAGTGCCGATCGCAGCAAGAGTCGGCCCGTCGGTTCCCCGTCGTACCAGAGCAACGATTCCGACTGTCAGTCCGGCGATACCGGCCACCGACGCAACCAACCCGACGTAATAGGGCACAAACGCCAGTAGTAGTGCACCGACACCCACGATCACCGAAATGATCGCGAGTACCGATGTGGCACCGTGGGTTTGCTGCGGAGCGGGCGATACCGGTTGGCCGGTTTGTCCGAGGATGTTCGGCGGATGCGCGCCGAATCCGCTTCCGAATTCAGGCGGTTGCCCGCCGAATGGTCCCGTCACGTCAGACCTCCCTGCTCCGGGCGGCGACGACCTTGAACTCTGCCGACTTGAGCTTCTCGGCGACTGCAGGATCGGTTTCGAAAGTGAAGTACTCCACCGTGGTGGTGGCGTCGCCTTCCAACGTCCCCGGATTTCCGCCCTTACTGAAGAAGGTGCCACCAATCTGGGTGCGCTCGTCGACGAATGCTCCGATGTCGACCCCGAAGTCGCGAGCAGTGCTCGTCTTGTTATGGAACGTGACCGGTATTTTGTTGCTCCACACCTTGTTAGCGCCGCCGTCGAGCGTGTACTCGAACGCCCCGAACGTGACGTCGAGTTCGTCGCGCAAGACAGTGTTGGTCGCGCCACTCTCATCCGCCCCTGCTGACGAGGCGGGTGAGCTCCCGCTGGGCGAATTGACGTGAACCAGAACGGAACTCACCGTAAGAACAACGGCAACACCCGCGGCCACCACACCGGAAATCGCCAGTGCCGGAACCTGTTCCCGATCGCGACCAGCCTGGCGTATACCGACGATCCCCGCAGCAAGACCCGCCAAGCCGATGACGGCCCCGATCAGGCCGAGCCAGAACGGGGCGTCGCTGTAGAACGGGACCAACACGAGTGCTACGCCGATGATTCCGATCACCACGGACAGGATCGGCCACAGCTCACCGGCCGAGTCGGCTCGCGGCGAC
Source organism: Mycobacterium shunyiense (assembly GCF_058270035.1). NCBI lineage: Bacteria > Bacillati > Actinomycetota > Actinomycetes > Mycobacteriales > Mycobacteriaceae > Mycobacterium > Mycobacterium shunyiense. The sequence goes on from NZ_JBZDPT010000011.1 coordinate 75,036, forward strand.
AACGGCTGACCGATCGGCGGCGGTGCTGCCAACCCAGCATCGGGATACCCGTGCTGTTGTCCATGGGCCTGGCCACCCGCCGCGAACGGATCACCGAACGGCGAATCGAACCCGCCGCCAGGCGGTTGCTGCCCGAAACCGGTCATCGCATATCCCTCCACATGCTCAGTAAGGCGAGCAACTTGCCTTGGTCACTTCGAATGTCCCGGTCCGCAACCGATCTGCGTCCTCGCGTTTGATGCTGCTCTGGCCCAGACTGAAGATGTTCTCGCGAGCGGTGGTTCCAGGATTGAGCCTCATGTCCAGCAGGTATCCACCCCGGATCTCGGCTCCCGCACCGTCGACCGCCCGTACGGTGAAGCGGCACGTGCGGGGGATGTCGCGCTTGCTGACCACCGTCATCTCGGCCACCGGATCCCGCACAATAAAGTCGCCGCCGTCGTCGCTGTACGGGCCGAAGCTGACGTCGACTTCGTCTTTGAGGACCGATTGGATGTCGTAGTTGTTCTCCGGGATCACCGTCGCCGGGGCCAACTTCTTCGAGGTCGTTGTCGTGGGGGCTGCGGATGCCGGTGCCGGTGCCGGCGTCCGATACACGATGAAGAACATCACCGCGGCAAGGGCCATCGCCAGCACCGACACCACGATTCCGGTGATCGCGCTGCCCGCGCCGCGCCCGTCGCGCTGTGCTGCCTGCAGGCCCAAGACGCCCGCGACGATGCCGAAGATCCCGACGGGTATCGCCACAAATCCGATACCGGCGGGAAAGAGCGCGACGGCCAAGGCGCAGATCCCGACGACCAACGCAATCAAGGGCCAACGGGACCCCGCTGTCGGTGGTGGCTGCGAGGTATCCGGCGGTGTACCGAACGGCTGCAATGGGCTTCCGAATGTGCCGTTGTCGGCGGGCCAACCGCTTCCCCACTGCGTCATCGCGCGACGAGCCCCCCGATCACGGTGAAAGTTACCTGTGAACACCCCTGCGCGAGCATCGTAACCGGGCCTGGCCTGGGGAGCTGACACCAATTTCCCCTCGGCTCGGCCCGCGTCGCGACGTCGCCCGGCGGCCTACCGGCATGCCCTGAGACTCCCCCTGTGCAACAGTGATGCGTGTGCCTTCGTATCTGCTCCGGGTCCAGCTAGAGGACCGACCAGGCAGCCTCGGCTCGCTCGCCGTGGCGCTCGGGTCGGTCGGCGCCGACATCCTGTCCCTCGACGTCGTCGAGCGTGGAACCGGCTACGCCATCGACGATCTGGTCGTCGACCTGCCGCAGGGTTCGATGCCCGACAGCTTGATCACCGCCGCCGAAAACCTGTCCGGCGTCTATGTCGACAGCATCCGGCCCCATACCGGGCTGCTGGAGGCGCACCGCGAACTTGAATTGATCGACCACGTCGCGGCGGCCCGTTCGAAGGCACAGCGGCTGCAGGTGCTCGCCGAAGAAGCGCCACGAGTTCTGCGGGTCGGCTGGTGCACGGTGGTCCGGTCCAATGGTGACACAGTGGAACGGGTCGCCGCGAGCCACGGCGCACCCGAGACCCAGGCACAGTCGGCGCCGTGGCTGCCGTTGGAACGGGCTTCGACGCTCAACGGCACCGAGCCATGGGTGCCACAGGTCTGGAGTGACATGGACACCACGCTGGCCGCCGCGCCACTGGGCGACCACAACACCGCGATCCTGTTGGGCCGCCCAGGTGGTCCGGGTTTCCGGCCGTCGGAGGTGGCGCGGTTGGGTTACCTGGCCGGGATCGTCGCGACGATCCTGCGCTGAACCGGACTAACCTTCGTCGGCCGTGGCCTCGTCGGCGGCCGGCGGACCTTCCGCGAGCAGCGTGCGGAAGCCGTCCTCGTCCAGGATCGGGACCCCGAGTTCGACGGCCTTGTCGTACTTGGATCCGGGCGCGTCCCCGGCGACCACGTACGCGGTTTTCTTCGACACCGAGCTGGCGGCCTTGCCGCCGCGGCTGATGATGGCCTCCTTGGCCTCGTCGCGGGAGAACCCGGGCAGTGAGCCCGTCACCACGATCGACAGGCCTTCCAGCGTGCGCTCGATGCTCGCGTCGCGCTCGTCGGCCATCCGGACCCCGGCGTCACGCCACTTGTCGACGATGGCGCGGTGCCAGTCGACGGTGAACCAGTCGACTACCGCGGCGGCGATGGTCGGGCCCACGCCTTCCACCGCGGCGAGCTGTTCCTCGGAGGCCGCGACGATGGCGTCGAGGCTGGCGAACTCCGTGGCCAATGCACGTGCGGCGGTGGGACCGACATGTCGGATCGACAAGGCCACCAGCACCCGCCACAACGGCTGGGCCTTGGCCTTGTCGAGATTGGCCAGCAGGCGCTTGCCGTTGGCCGACAGTTCGCCGGCCTTCGTGGTGAACAGCTCGGTGCGCAGCAACTGGTCGGCGGTCAAAGTAAAGAGATCGCCCTCGTCGGCGATCACCCCGGCCTGCAACAGCGCGGTGGCGGCCTCGTAGCCGAGCCCCTCGATGTCGAACGCGCCGCGGCCCGCGACGTGAAACACCCTCTCCCGCAACTGCGCCGGGCAACTGCGGGTGTTCGGGCAGCGGATGTCGGCGTCGCCCTCCTTGGCCGGGGCCAACACGGTGCCGCATTCGGGGCAATTGGTCGGCATGACGAACGCATGCTCGGATCCGTCCCGCAGGTCGACCACCGGGCCGAGCACCTCGGGGATGACGTCGCCGGCCTTGCGGATCACCACGGTGTCGCCGATCAGCACGCCCTTGCGCTGAACTTCGGTCGCGTTGTGCAGTGTGGCCAACCCGACAGTTGAGCCGGCCACCTTGACAGGCTCCATGTAGGCGAACGGTGTGACCCGGCCGGTCCGCCCCACGCTCACCCGGATGTCGAGCAGCTTCGTGGTGGCCTCTTCCGGTGGGTATTTGTAGGCCACCGCCCAGCGAGGGGCGCGCGAGGTCGATCCGAGCCGACGTTGCAGCGCCACCTCGTCGACCTTGACGACCAGGCCGTCGATCTCGTGGTCGACGTCATGGCGGTGCTCGCCCCAGTACGCGATCCGCTCGGCGACCGCGGCGACTCCGGACACCTTGGCCGTGTGTGCGGACACCGGCAGGCCCCACTGGCCCAGCGCCCGGTAGGCGTCGTGCAACGACGCAGGGCTGAAGCCTTCGGTATGGCCCAACCCGTGACAGATCATCCGCAACCGGCGGCGCGCCGTGACCGCAGGATTCTTCTGGCGCAGCGAGCCCGCTGCACTGTTTCGTGGGTTGGCGAAGGGCGGCTTACCCTCGGCGACCAATCCGGCGTTGAGCTCATCGAAGTCGGCGACCCGGAAGAACACCTCGCCACGTACTTCCAGCACTGCGGGCACCGGGAACTCGTCGGAGGCCATCAGCTGCTCGGGGATGTCGGTGATGGTGCGGGCGTTGAGTGTCACGTCCTCACCGCTGCGCCCGTCACCGCGGGTGGCGGCCCGAACCAGCCGCCCATTGCGGTAGACGAGTGCGAGCGCGACGCCGTCGATCTTGAGTTCGCACAGGTAGTGCGCGGCATCGCCCGTCTCCCCGCTGATCCGGGCTGCCCAGGCCGACAGCTCGTCGGAATCGAACACGTTGTCCAGGGACAGCATCCGTTCGAGGTGCTCGGCCGGGGCGAATTCGGTGGCGAACCCGGCGCCACCGACCAGCTGGGTCGGGGAATCGGGTGTTCGCAGCTCGGGGTGGTCGGATTCCAGCGCCTGCAGCTCCCGCAGCATGGTGTCGAATTCGGCGTCCGAGACGATCGGCGCATCCTTGACGTAGTAGCGGAACTGGTGACCACGCACCTCGTCGGCAAGCTCCTGCCAACGCCGTCGCAGGTCGGCATCGGGCTGTTCGGGCAGCACGGCGTCGGTATCCACGGGCGGCTTCTCACTCACCCTGAGCAGGCTAGTCGAGTGCGCCGACAGCTCAGGGCAGCGGCAACCGGCGGAACTTCACGATGTCGTGCCAGCGGTTCCCGGTGGCATCGCAGAACTCGAAGTCATCGGCTTCCACCAGCTCACGTAGCTCGGCCACACTCAGGCGGTCCGGGTCAGGGAACCCTTCCCGGAATATCAGCAGCGCACCGGGTTTGAGGATCCGGTGCAAGGACCGGATGCACCCTCGCCTGTCCGATATCTCACCGAACGACGAAGCCAGGAATGCCACGTCGAAACTGTCGTCATAGAACGGGAGCTCTCCGTCGGCATCGCCCATGTGGAAGCTGACGTTGTAGCACTCGGCGCGGTCCAGGGCGCTGCGGGATTTATCCAGCATCTCCAGTTGAATGTCCAACAGGTCCAGCCGGCCCCGGGGCAGGTTGCGGGCGATCGCGACGCTGAAATATCCGGGGCCCGGCCCGATTTCGAGCACCCGCTCGAACCCGGTCAGCTCGAGCCGTTTGACTGCACGGTCGTCATCGCCGCTGAGTCGCCGCAACGGATTGTTCAAGAAGTAGGCAGCCCGATGGGGATACGGATACCTACCCGTCCGGCGGGTTTGCCGGGTCAGGGAATCCAACCAAGTCGTGGGCATGTCCACCTTCCTACTCGATAAGGCAAGGCTAGCCTAACAATCAATTCTGGAAGTCCTCACCTACCGCTACCCTGTCGACATGCCGCACCCGATCATGTTCAGCGACGACGACTTGGGCCTGGCCGAACTCCGCACAATTGCCCTGGGATTTCCCGAGGCATTCGAGAAGATCTCGTGGGGACGCCCGGTGTTCTGCGCGCCGAAGATGTTCGCCATGTACGGCGGGAACGTCAAACCCGAGCGCCGCGGCGAGATGGTGCCGTACCCACATTCTCTGCTGATCAAGGTGGACGAGAGCGACCGTCGGGCACTCGAACAGGACAGCCGCTTCTTCTTCCCGGCCTACATGGGCCCCTTCGGCTGGCTCGGTCTGGACTTCACTGCGGCGAAGGTGGATTGGAGCGAGGTCCGCGAACTCATCGACGCCTCGTTCCGCCTGGTCGCCTCACGCCGCCTCATCAAACAACTCGACGAGAACTGATCGGAAACAGCCATGAGTTTCGCCAGCCCATTCCCCGACGTCGACCTGCCGACCGTCAGCGTCTACGACTACCTGTTCGCCGACATGTCGCCGGCCGACGCGGACCGGATCGCCTTGGTGGATGCCAAGTCCGGTACCGAAACCAGCTACGGCGATCTGGTCAGCCGGATCGACGCATTCGCCGGAGGGTTGGCGGCCCGCGGGATCGGTGTCGGTGACGTGGTGGCACTGCTGTCCCCCAACAGTTCGGATTTCGCGATCGCGTTCCACGGCATCCTGCGCGCCGGGGCCACCGCCACCACCGTCAACGCACTGTTCACGGCACGGGACATCACCAAGCAGCTCAAGGATTCGAAGGCCCGCCTGCTGGTCACGGTGAGCGCGCTGCAACCCCAGGCCCTTGAGGGAGCACTGGGAGCCGGCCTCACCGAGGACCAGGTGGTGGTACTCGACGGCGCCGGACTCGGCGCCGACGGCCCGGCGCCCGAGGTGAGCTTCGATCCGGCCACCCATCTCGCGGCGCTCCCCTACAGCTCGGGCACCACGGCCAACCCCAAGGGTGTCATGCTCACCCACGCCAACCTGACCGCCAACGTCGCTCAGATCCGCCCGTTGCAGGGTTTGACCTCCGATGACCGGCTGTTGGCCGTGCTGCCGTTCTTCCACATCTACGGCATGACGGTGCTGCTCAACGCCGCCCTGCATGCGCGCGCCCAACTGGTCATCATGCCGTCGTTCGATCTCGGCGAATTTCTGGGCAACATCGCGAACCGCCGGTGCACCTTCGTCTACATCGCCCCGCCGGTGGCCGTCGCACTGGCCAAGCACCCGCTGGTCGATTCCTACGACCTGTCCTCGTTGCGGGCCGTCCTCTCCGGTGCGGCCTCCCTCGACGCCGATCTGGGTCGCGCGGTCGCAGATCGATTGAGCTGCACGGTGTCTCAGGGCTACGGCATGAGCGAGTTGAGTCCGGTCAGCCACATCACCCCGCACGACGGTGGACTGGCTGCGGTGGGCACGGTGGCTCCGCTCGACTCGTGCGGCTGGACCGTCCCCAACGGCGTGAGCAAGCTGGTCGACCCCGACACCGGTAAGGAAATCGAGATCCCCGCAGAGGGTTTGAGCGAAACCGGCGAACTCTGGTTCAAGGGCCCCAACGTGATGGCCGGCTACCTCAACAACGAAGCGGCCACGCAGGAGACCATCGACGCCGACGGCTTCCTGCACACTGGAGATCTGGCGCAGGTCGATTCCGCCGGCTGTGTCTACGTCGTCGACCGGCTGAAGGAACTCATCAAGTACAAGGGCTACCAGGTGCCGCCGGCCGAATTGGAGGCCGTGCTGCTGGGCCACCCCGGCATAGCCGATGCCGCGGTGATCGGGGTCCAGGACAAGGAATCCGGCGAGGAAGTGCCGAAAGCCTTTGTGGTCAAACAGCCTGCATCCGAATTGAGCGCCGACGAGGTGATGGCGTTCGTCGCCGGTCTGGTGGCTCCCTACAAGAAGGTGCGCCAGGTCGAATTCATCGACGCAATCCCCAAGTCGTCGGCCGGCAAGATCCTGCGCCGGGAACTCCGCGGCGGCTAGACCACTTTGTCACGCCAGAGTGGCACTCGGCATCGACAGCCACGCTGGCGTGACAACGGGCGTGCGAGACGTTCGCTACTCCTCGACGTAGGCCCGCAGGCGGTCGATCGCGCCGTCCCAGCGCTGCGACAGCGCTGTCAGGTAGTCGCTGGCCTGCACCAGCGGCTCGGGCTGGATCCGCCAGATGCGTTCGCGGCCCATGCGGTCGCTGGTCACCAATCCCACCGCCTCCAGCAGCAGCAAGTGCTTGGTCGCGGCCTGACGCGTCACCGGAATCACTTGCGTCAGTTGCACTGTCGAACAGGGCCCGCCCTCGCACAGGCGGGTGACGATGCGCAACCGGTTGGGATCGCCGAGCGCATCGAACAGCGGTGCGCGGTCGGCGACGGCGCCCGTCACACCGGCTCACCGAGTGCGAGGTATTTCCGCACCATCTCGGTCTGGTGGGCCCAGCCATCGCTGTTGGCCTCGAAGGCCGACCTCCGCCGCGCCTCGGGGATCGCGTCGAATCCGGATTCGACGATGCGCAACAACACGCCGCCCTCGGATTCGGTCAAGGTGAACTCCACGAGCGTCGTGGGCGCCTCGGGCTCGCGGGAGCCCGGTTCGACGGCGTAGGGATGCCAGCGGTAAGCCAACCGGTGCGGCGCCTCCACCGCCACGATGTGCCAGGCGTCGGCCTCCCCGGCGTAGGGCTCCTGCATCGCGGCGACATCCTCGTCGACCTCGGTCAGGGTCATCACCCCGTTGACCGATTTCCCGGCGACGAACGGCCCGTCGAAGTGCACGCCGAACCAGCGGCCGAACTCCTCCGAATTGCTGATGGCCCGCCAGACCCGGTCCAGCGGCGCCTTGAGCAGAACTTCCTTTTCGATCCGGTCGGTACTCATATGCAACCTTTCAGTTGCTTCTCAGCGTAGGAGCATCCGCACTCACACGCAACCTTTTGGTTGCTTTTTTCAGATCGCGTCCGGATCTTCGGCGAAGGCATCCGCTGCCTTCTGCGCGAGTTCCACCGCTGTGCGCGCCCACTTCGCGGTGGCGCCGGCCAGCCCACAGGCCGGCGTGATGCCGATCCGGTCACGAAGGACCGGCCTGCCGAAACCGAGTCGGTCCGTCAGCGCCGCGGCCGCCTTGGCGACCTCTTCGGCCGAGGGCCTGCCCTCGGGAGCTGTCGAGGGCACCACCCCGAGCAACACGGTCCGGCCCGAGTCGACGAACTCCCCGATTCCGTCCAGATCAGCGGGCGTCAAGGTCGAAACATCGACCGAGACGGCGTGAACAGCACTGCGCAACAACGCCTTCCATGGCAGATCGGGCGCACAGCTGTGCAGCGCGACTTCCGACCCGGTCGCAGCCACGCACGCGTCGAGCAGGTTCATCGCCAGCGGCTCGTCCACCGGATGCACGGGGGTGAAACTCGTGACCCCGGACAGCCGCCCCGCCAGCGCAGCGGGCAGTGACGGCTCGTCCAACTGGACCACCACCGGGGTTTCCAACCGCCGGGCCACCTCGGCCCGGTGAACCGCCAAACCCTCGGAGAGGGACGCCGAAAGGTCCCGCAGCGCACCGTGATCGGTGATGGCGCGATGTCCGTTGGGCAGCTCCAGCTGAGCCGCCAGCGTGATCGGGCCCGAAGCCTGCACCTTCACCGCACGCCCACTACCCCGCAGTCCGGCGCGCTCCCACGCTTCCTCGAGCGCGTCGATGTCCTCACCGAGCAGGCTCACCGCTCGGCGCAGCGCAGCGCTACGCCCCGGGGCGATGCGGTACCCGCGCGGCACGGTGTCGATACCGATGTCGACCAGCAGGGCCCCGGCCCGACCGATCAGATCGGCACCGATCCCCCTGGCCGGCAGCTCTACGAGGTGCGACAGGGAGTGCAGCTCACCTACGACGACTTCTGCGGCAGTCCGCGCCTCTGTCCCCGGCCAGGAACCGACACCGGTCGCTGTGGCGAAAACACTCACGCGCGTGCGATGGTCGCGCTGGCGATGACCTCGTCGCCCTCGGCATCGGGTCGGTACAGCACCACCGTCTGCCCGGGAGCGACGCCGCGCAGCGGCGCCCGCAGGGACAACACCAACCTGCCGTCGCACAGCTCGGCCACCGCGTCGGTGATGCCGCCGTGCGCGCGCACCTGGATCTGGCATTCCACCGGTCCGTCCAGCGGGGTCCCGCTGGTGAATACCGGCTTGTCGCCGAACAACTCCCGCACCTCGAGATCCTCGGCAGGTCCGACCCGCACCGTGCCCGTCTCGGCATCGATCGCGGTGACATACCGCGGTCGGCCATCGGCTCCCGGTCCCGGAATACCCAGGCCCTTGCGCTGGCCGATCGTGAAACCGTGCACGCCTTCGTGTTCGGCGAGTACCGTGCCGTCGTTGTCGAGCACCGCTCCGGGCCTGATGCCGATACGTGCGCCCAGGAACGCCTGGGTGTCCCCCGACGGAATGAAGCAGATGTCATGACTGTCAGGCTTTTTCGCGACTGCCAGGCCGCGCTCGGCGGCCTCGGCCCGGATCTGCGGCTTGGGCGTGTCACCGATCGGGAAGACCGCATGTGCCAACTGCTCGGCCGTCAGCACACCCAGTACATAGGACTGGTCCTTGTCGGCATCGACGGCGCGCCGCAATCGGCCGTCCTCCAGCCGCGCGTAGTGACCGGTGGCCACCGCATCGAAACCGAGAGCCAGGGCGCGGGCCGCCAGCGCGGAGAACTTGATCCGCTCATTGCACCGGACGCAGGGGTTGGGGGTCTCGCCGCGGGCGTAGGACTCGACGAAGTCGTCGATCACGTCATCCTTGAACCTGTCGGCGAAATCCCATACATAGAACGGGATGTCGAGGATGTCTGCCACCCGGCGGGCATCGCCCGCGTCTTCCTTGGAGCAGCATCCCCGCGATCCGGTGCGCAAAGTGCCGGGCGCCGACGAGAGCGCCATGTGCACTCCGACGACATCGTGTCCGGCGTCGACCATGCGGGCTGCGGCCACCGAGGAATCCACGCCACCGCTCATTGCGACCAGGACTCTCATGAGAAGGTCCTCCCCGCACTGGCCAGTGCCGCCTGCCGGGCTCGCTCGACCGCCGCGGGCAGTACGTCCAGCACCGCATCGACGTCGGCGTCGGTGCTGGTGTGCCCCAAGGAGAACCGCAGTGATCCTCGCGCGGTGGCCGGGTCGGCACCCATCGCGATCAGAACATGTGACGGCTGCGCCACGCCGGCTGTACACGCCGAGCCGGTGGAGCATTCGACGCCCTTGGCGTCGAGCAGCATCAGCAGCGAATCACCTTCGCAGCCACGGAAGGTGAAGTGTGTGTTGGCGGGCAACCGGCCGGCTCCGCGGGGCCCGTTCAGGTAGGTGTCCTCGATCATGGACAGCACGCCCTCGATCAGCCTGTCCCGCAACGCCTGCACCCGCGAGCTGTGGTCGGACAGCCCCCCGATCGCCACCTCGGCCGCCGCGGCCATCGCCACGGCACCGGCCACATCCGGGGTCCCGGAGCGTACGTCGCGCTCCTGACCGCCACCGTGCAGCAGCGGCACGCAGGCGGTGTCCCGACGCAGGACCAGCGCGCCGATGCCCATCGGGCCGCCGAACTTGTGGGCGGCCACGCTCATGGCCGCCAATCCGGTCTCGCCGAAATCGACGGGGACCTGGCCGACGGCCTGAATGGCGTCGCTGTGCATCGGGATTTCGAACTCGGCCGCGATGGAAGCCAGTTCGGCGATCGGCATGATCGTGCCGACCTCGTTGTTGGCCCACATGATGCTGACCAGCGCAACGTCAGCGGGTCCGTCACCGGCCTCGAGCGCCGAGCGCAGTGACTCGGGTGTGACGACGCCCTCGGCGTCGACCGGGAGCCAGGTCACCTCGGCGTCCTCATGGTCGACGAGCCACTGCACGGCATCGAGAACCGCATGATGCTCGACGGCGGTCGTGACGATGCGGCGCCGCTTCGGCTCGGCATCGCGGCGGGCCCAGTAGATGCCTTTGACGGCCAGGTTGTCGCTCTCGGTGCCACCGGCGGTGAAGATCAACTCCGACGGCCGGCAGCCCAGCAGGCGGGCCAGCGTCTCGCGGGCCTCCTCCATCCGGCGCCGTGCCAGGCGCCCTGAACCGTGCAGCGAGGAGGCGTTGCCCACACTCGACAGCGCAGCCGTCATCGCGTCGATGGCGGCTGGGTGCATCGGGGTGGTGGCGGCGTGATCGAGATAGACCGGCCTGCCCGCGGAGGAGCTCATAACCTCTCCAGGATAGCCGCTGGCAGGCGACCCGCCCTCCAGCCGCCTCAGGCCACCAGAATGTGCGCGGGAGCTCCAGGAAGCTCCTGGTGGCCCCGCACCACTGCCTCGCAGCGTCCGGCCAGCACCCGCCGGTCTTCTCCGGGCAGCTGCAGCGACCCGACGTGGACATGGCACACCGTGCGACGCGCGGTGATGACCCGCCGCACCGACCGCAACAGGGTGTCCTCGCCCACGAAGGCCGGGATCGTCGACGGGCGGCCGTCGCGGTGACGGTAGTCCAGCCGCAGCGGCTGCACCGGGCGGGCCGCATCGATCGCGGCCTGGAACATCGCCGGCCGGAACGGTCCGTACGCCAGCCCGCACCAGGTGGTGCCCTCCGGGAAGGCCACCACGGTATGTCCGGCCCGCAGACGTTCGGCCACGGTGTCGACCACCGCGGGCAGCCGGCGCAGGCTGCCCCGGTCGATCGGGATCACCTTCATCACCCGGGCCAGCCGGCCCAGCGCGGGCCATTCGACCAGATCCGCACGCGCCACGAAGGAGCCGGGCAGCACCGACCCGACCGTGAAGATGTCCAGCCAGGACACGTGACCGGTGACCACGAGCACCCCTTGCAGATTACGAATAGGGCCGCCCGACAAGGCGATTCGCACTCCGAAGCAACGCAGCATCAGCCGACAGTAGAACCGCTGCAGGTGCCAGCGTCCGGGCATCGGCACTGCCAGCAGAACCGCCCCCGGGAACAGGACAACCGCCATGACAACCCGCACCGTGGTGCGTACCCACACCACGAGCCGCCTTCCGGCGTCCGCACCGTCTACGTGCACACAGCTGGAGTCACACGACGCCCTGGGCAGCCATGGGTGCTGGACGTTCGCGGCGGTCACGACGCGTCCCCGGCCACCCCGCCGGCCATGTCGGCGGCCGCCGAGACCGAGCGCAGGCGCTTGAGGTAGCGGACGTCCGCGCGGCGCTTGTCCAGTAGGGCCGGGAAATCCCCCACCCCGAAGTCGGGGTCGTGGGCAGGTTCCCCGCATACCTGCGCACCGAGCCGCAGATAGCCGCGCATCAGGGGCGGCACCGTGGTCCGCGACGGCGGGTCGATGTCGTCGAGTCCTCTGCCGTCGAGCACCACCGGCCGGTACGGGTACACGGTGTGCTCGGCGGGGGCCGCGTGGCGGCGCCGCACGAAGTCGCGGACTCCGCGGATCTGGGTTCCGGGCGGCCCGTCGGCGTTACCTGCAACCGGAACCGATACGCAGCCGGTCACGTAGTCGTACCCGGAACGGTCGAGGTAGGCCAGGATGCCTGCCCACATCAGCAGGACGACGGCCCCGTTGCGGTGATCGGTGCGCACCACGGCGCGGCCCATCTCGACCAGGGACGGCCGCAGCGCGTCGAGACCGCGTACATCGAATTCGGTGGCGGTGTACAGCCCGCCCGCGGCGATGGCGCCCGGTGGCGGCAGCATCCGGTAGCAACCCACCAGCTCGCCGGTGCGGTCCTCCCGGACCAGCAGGTGGTCGCAGTGCTCGTCGAATCGGTCGGCGTCACGTCCATCGGTGGTCCCGGCCAGAGCGAACCCGGGTTCGGAGGTGAACACGTCGTGCCGGAGCCGCTGGGCGGCTTCGATGAGGTCGGGGTCGGCGGACAACAGCAGGGTGTAGCGCGGCGCATCGGGCGTCGCACTGTCGGCGTGATCAGCGGCGATGAGTACAGATGCAGTGCTCATACCGAGCACGGTCGCCCAGCCGGGTCTCCAGACGGCATCGCCCGTATGACATGTCTGTGAGCGCCAGGTGACGTTTTGTGCTGCGATCAGGCGTCGAGGAACACCACGTTCTCGGTGATCGGATCGCGGGGTGTGTCCAGGTGGTTGGCCGGAAAGTCCGGGTCGGCATAGCCGATCGACACCCCGCACAGGACCGTCAGCTCGTCGGGGATACCGAGTTGTTCACGCAGCACATCCGGATAGAACGAGATCGACACCTGCACGCAACTGCCGATACCCCGTTCGTTCAACGCCAACAGCAGGGTCTGCAGGAACATCCCGACGCCGAGCGCGTCGACGTTCGTGAAATCGCGATGCATGCAGAACACCCCGGCGACCGGGGCGTGGAAGAACTCCCAGTTCCGCCGCTGGGCCGCCCAGCGGCCCTCGGCGTCGTCGCGGGCGATCCCCATGGCTCCGTAGACCAGGGCGCCGCTCTCCCTGCGCCGGTGCGCGAACTGAGGCGGCAGGCCCGCGGAGCCGATCGCCGGCGGGGCCGCATCGACCGCGGTGAGCAGCGCGTCGACCAATCGGACGCGCTGCTCACCGGTGGCGAAGAAGACGTGCCAGGGCTGCGTGTTGGAGTTCGACGGTGCCCGCATCGCCAGCGCGAGTGCCTCGTCGAGCAGTTCTCGCGGAACGGGCTTGTCCGGCAAGAACATCCGTGACGACCGCCGCGACCGGACGACGTCTCCGAACTCGGCCATCAGCGCACTCGCCGGTCCTTGCGGGCCTCGAGTTCGTCGTCCTCGACGATGACGAGCATTGGTTCGCCGGGCACACACAGCATGTTGACGAGGAACCGCAGTGGAACGTCGTCGCGATTGTTGGCATCCGAGTAGTGGATGACGTCACCGCCGGGCTCCCAGAAGGCCTCCCCCGCCTTGACCACGCGCGGTGCCTCACCCTCCAACTCGAACAGCATCTCGCCCTCGAGGACGTAGCCGAAGGCAGGTCCGGCTGGGTGCCGGTGCGGCGGTGCGCCGGGTGAACCCGCCGGCCACTCGATGATCGTCGTCATCACTTCGGCGTTCGGCGGGATGAACGGTGGTGTCACGCTGGCGATCACGGTCATCGCATCGTGCAGGGCCTTTTCCTGCTCCGCGGTCACAGGCATGTCAGTGAGCCCCGCTCCATGCGGCCCAACGGGTTTCACCGAGAATCCCGTCGTCACCGGTGACCAGGCTGTTGTCGTCGACCGCGGTACCGAAGTACTTTGCCTGCGGATCGACCACGACCGGCTTGTCGTCGCCCTGCTTGGCAAGCACCGCACGCGCCATGTCGGCGAACGAGAATTTGTCGGGCCCACCGATGTTGACGATCCCGTTGAGCGGAGCGCCCTGAGCGACTTTCGCGACCTCACCGGCGACGTCGTCGACCGAGATCAGCTGGATCCGCGCATCGGGGACCCGCACCTCGTCACCCACCACCAGCGATCCCGTGATGGCCTCGGCGAACTCCTGGAACTGCGTGGCCCGCACGATCGAGTACGGCAGTCCGGATTCGGTGATGTTCTTCTCCTGGGCCACCTTGGCCCGCATGTAGCCGCTGTCCGGGAGTCCGTCGGTCCCCACGATCGACAACGCCACGTAGTGCCCGACACCGGTCTCCTTCGCGGCGGTCACCAGGTTGCGCGAGGACGTCGTGAAGAAGTCCAGCACCGGGCCGTCCTCGAACGAGGGCGAGTTGACCACGTCGACGAGTGCGTCGGCGCCGCTGAGAGCCTCAGCGAGGCCCTCGCCGGTGAGGACATTGGCGCCCGACGAAAGGGAGGCCGCGACCACGTCGTGTCCGGCTTCGGTGAGCAACCGCACCACCCGCGAGCCGATCTGCCCGCTGGCACCTATGACTGTGATTTTCATTGTGCGAATCCTTTTCTCTGGCGTGCTGACAGAACCAACACTGGCACCGCATGCCGAGATCCAAACCCTGGAAAGTCCGTAGTCGGTCGCCTGGCCCACCGCCGCCTTGTCACGCGAGAGTGGCTCTCGGGCTCGAGCGCCACTCCAGCGTGACACTCGGCACGCGTTGTGGGCGCCGATTGCGCCACACCGTTTCGCCAGACCGTTTCGCCACATCATTGCCCCCACACAGCACAGAACCCCGGCGCACCAGGTGCACCGGGGTTCTGCGTTGACAGCTTGGGGGAACTAGCCCTTACGCGCCTTGACCGCCTCGGTCAGCTGCGGGCTGACCTTGAACAGGTCACCGACGATGCCGAGGTCGGCGATCTCGAAGATCGGAGCTTCCTCGTCCTTGTTCACCGCGATGATCGTCTTCGACGTCTGCATGCCGGCACGGTGCTGGATCGCACCGGAGATGCCCAGCGCGATGTACAGCTGCGGCGACACGGTCTTACCGGTCTGGCCGACCTGGAACTGACCCGGGTAGTAACCCGAGTCGACCGCGGCACGGGAGGCACCCACGGCACCGCCCAGCGAGTCGGCCAGCTCCTCGACGACCGAGAAGCTCTCGGCGCTGCCGACACCACGGCCACCGGCGACCACAACGCTGGCCTCGGTGAGCTCGGGGCGGTCGCCGGCGACGGCGGGCTCGCGCTTGGTGATCTTGGTCGCGTTCTCGGCCTGGGCCGGGACCTCGACGTTGACGACCTCGCCGGCACCGTCGGCCGGGGCGGCCTCGACGGCACCCGGGCGCACCGTGATCACCGGGGTGTCACTGGTGACCTGGGCCTCGACGGTGAAGGCACCACCGAAGATGCTGTGGACGCCCACTGCACCTTCGCGGACCTCGACGACGTCGACGAGCAGGCCCGAGCCGATACGCGCGGCCAGGCGGGCGGCAATTTCCTTGCCGTCTGCGGTGGCGGCGACGATCACGCCGGCAGGGGCGGCCGACTCGGCCAGCCCGGCGAGCACGTCGACGACGGGGGTGACCAGGTAGCTCTCCGCGTCGTCAGACTCGGCGACGTAGATCTTGGCCGCGCCGGCGGCCTTCAGGCCGTCGACCAGCGGAGCAGCGGTGCCGGGCTTGCCCACCACGACGGCGGCAGGCTCACCCAGCGCGCGGGCGGCGGTGATGAGCTCGGCGCTGACCTTCTTCAATGCACCTTCGGAGTGCTCAGCGAGCACAAGTACTTCAGCCATGAGTTCTCGTTATGTCTTTCTGCTAGATCAGCTTTTGCGCGACCAGGTACTCGGCGATCTTGGTGCCGCCTTCGCCTTCGTCGGTCACCTTTTCACCGGCGGTCTTCGGCGGCTTCGGGGTCGAAGACAGCACCTTGGAACCGGCATTGGCAACGCCGACCTCATCGGCTTCCACGCCGATCTCGGCGAGGGTGAGCACGGTGACTTCCTTCTTCTTCGCGGCCATGATGCCCTTGAAGGAGGGGAAGCGGGGCTCGTTGATCTTCTCGTTGACGCTGACCACGGCCGGCAGCGAGGCCTCGAGGCTGAAGACGCCCTCGTCGGTCTCACGCTCGGCCGTGACCTTGCCGCCCTCGACGGTCAGCTTGCGCACGTGGGTGAGCTGCGGCAGACCGAGGTACTCGGCGATCACGGCCGGGACCGCTCCGCCGACACCGTCGGTGGCCTCGTTACCGGCGATGACCAGCTCGGTGCCCTCGATGGTGCCCAGCGCGCGGGCCAGGGCCCAGCCCGTCTGGATCACGTCCGAGCCGTGCAGGCCGTCGTCCTTGAGGTGCACAGCCTTGTCGGCACCCATCGACAGCGCCTTGCGGATCGCCTCGGTGGCGCGCTCCGGACCGGCGGTCAGCACGGTGACGGTGCTGTCTCCACCCTCACGCTCCTTGATCAACAGCGCCTCTTCCACGGCGCGCTCGTTGATCTCGTCGAGCACGGCGTCGGCAGCCTCGCGGTCGAGGGTGAAATCGCCGTCGGACAGCTTGCGCTCCGACCAAGTGTCTGGGACCTGTTTGATCAGGACCACGATGTTCGTCATGACTCTGGTTCGTCCTCCTCGATGAGACCGGTGGCCCGGGCTCATATCACGTTCTGAGCAACTAGCACCATGTTACCGGTCGGTAACTTTTAGTGGTTCGCAGGAACACCATAGCTGGTCGGAGTTTGTATTCCGGCCTCCCCTACCACACCTCCGGGGTGAGGGAACCGTTGGTCGAATCGCTACCGACCCTTCAACCTGGGTAAGCCTGGGTTAGCCTGCCTTCCAATGAGCGCATTCGTTGGCGATCCGGATCACGCCCTACCCCTGACCGGCGAGCGGACCATCCCCGGCCTGGCCGAGGAGAACTACTGGTTTCGCCGACATGAGGTGGTGTATCAGCGATTGGCCGGGCGGTGCGTCGATCGCGAGGTCCTCGAGGCGGGCTGCGGCGAGGGTTACGGAGCCGATCTGATCGCCGATGTGGCTCGCCGAGTCGTGGCACTGGATTACGACGAGGCGACCGTGGCACACGTGCGGGCCCGCTACCCCCGAGTCGACATCAAGCACGGCAACCTCGCCGAGCTGCCGCTGGCCGACGAGTCGGTGGACGTCGTGGTGAACTTCCAGGTGATCGAGCACCTCTGGGACCAGGCGCAGTTCGTCTCCGAATGCTTCCGAGTGCTGCGCCCGGGCGGCGTTTTCCTGGTGTCCACTCCCAACCGCATCACCTTCTCCCCCGGACGCGACACCCCGCTCAACCCGTTCCACACCCGTGAACTCAACGGCGCCGAGTTGACCGAGCTACTGCAGGACGCCGGATTCACGGTCGAGTCGATGCTCGGGGTCTTTCACGGTGCCGGGCTCGCCGAGCTCGACGCCCGGCACGGTGGCTCGATCATCGAGGCTCAGGTACAGCGCGCGGTGGCCGACGCGGAGTGGCCCGAGCAACTGCTCGCCGACGTCGCGGCGGTGAGCATCGACGATTTCGACCTGACCTCCGCCGACGAGCGCAACATTGACGACAGCCTCGATCTGGTGGCAATCGCGGTGCGGCCGTGACCTCGAATCCCGACCCCGAACCGGTACCCCGGCCAAATGTCGCCGGCGACCCGGCTCCGGGCCTGTTCACGCTCGTCCTCCACACCCACCTCCCCTGGCTGGCCCATCACGGACGGTGGCCGGTCGGCGAGGAGTGGCTGTATCAGTCCTGGGCGGCGGCATACCTGCCGTTGATGCGGGTGCTGCGCGGCCTGGCCGCCGAGGACCGCAGCCACCTGCTCACCCTCGGTATGACGCCGGTGGTCACCGCCCAGCTCGATGACCCTTACTGCCTCACCGGGATGCATCACTGGCTGTCCAACTGGCAGCTGCGCGCCCAGGAGGCGACGACGCTGCGCGAGCCAGAAGGTTTGCGGCAGTTCGGGATTCGCGAGTACGCCGAGGCCGGCGCGGCCATCGAGGAATTCACCACCCATTGGCGGCACGGCGCCAGCGGACTGTTGCGCCAACTGATCGACGCCGAGACCATCGAACTGCTCGGCGGCCCGCTCTCGCACCCGTTCCAGCCGCTGCTCAACCCGCGGCTGCGCGAGTTCGCGCTACGCGAAGGCCTGGCCGACGCGCAGCAGCGCTTCGGGCACACCCCCGCCGGCATCTGGGCGCCGGAGTGTGCGTACGCGCCCGGCATGGAAACCGGTTACGCCGCAGCCGGTGTCGGCCATTTCATGGTGGACGGTCCGTCCCTGCACGGCGACACCGCGCTGGGCCGGCCCGTCGGCGAGTCCGACGTGGTGGCGTTCGGCCGCGACCTGCAGGTCAGCTACCGGGTGTGGTCGCCCAAGTCGGGGTATCCCGGTCACGCCGCCTACCGCGATTTCCACACCTACGACCACACCACGGGCCTCAAACCCTCCCGGGTGACCGGTCGCAACGTCCCGTCCGAGGAGAAGGCGCCCTACGATCCGCAGCGCGCCGACCGGGCGATCGACGAGCACGTCGCCGACTTCGTCGGGGTGGTCCGCCGCCGCCTGATCAGCGAGAGCGAACGGCTCGGCCGGCCGACACACGTGGTGGCCGCGTTCGACACCGAACTGTTCGGGCACTGGTGGTACGAGGGTCCGGAGTGGCTGGGCCGGGTACTGCGGGCCCTGCCCGAGGCCGGCGTCCGGGTGGGCACCCTCGCCGACGCCAAGGCCCAGGGTTTCGTCGGCGCTCCGGTCGAATTGCCGCCCAGCTCTTGGGGTTCGGGCAAGAACTGGCAGGTCTGGAACGGCGAGAAGGTGGCCGATCTGGTGCAACTCAACAGCGAGGTGGTCGACGGCGCCCTGAGCACCGTCGACAAGGCGCTCACCCAGCACGCCGCGGTCGGTGCACCCACCGCGCGTGACCGGGTGGCCGATCAGATCCTGCGGGAGACCCTGTTGACGGTCTCCAGCGACTGGCCGTTCATGGTGAGCAAGGATTCGGCGGCCGAGTACGCGCGCTACCGCGCTCACCTGCACGCCCACGCGACCCGCGAGATCTCGGACGCTCTGGCCTCGGGTCGTCGCGACCATGCCGAGCGCCTCGCCGACGGCTGGAACAAGGCCGACGGCCTGTTCGGCGCCCTCGACGCCCGGCGTCTGCCAAAATGACCACCAGCTCGAGCGTGCGTGTCTGCCGCTCGACACCCCGCCAAACCTCAGCATTGTGCGCACGCTCGCACCGGCACGAAGGCACGCAGTCATGAAGATCCTGATGGTGTCATGGGAATACCCGCCCGTCGTCGTCGGCGGTCTGGGCCGGCATGTGCACCACCTGGCCACCGCGCTGGCCGAAGCCGGTCACGAGGTCGTGGTGCTCAGCCGCAGGCCCACCGACACCGACCCGAGCACCCACCCGTCGACCGACGAGCTCAGTGAGGGCGTGCGGGTGGTCGCCGCCGCACAGGACCCGCACGAGTTCGAGTTCGGTACGGACATGATGGCCTGGACCCTCGCCATGGGGCATGCGATGGTGCGCACCGGCCTTGCCGTCAAAGACTATTCGGGCGACCGCTGGGTACCCGACCTCGTGCACGCCCACGACTGGCTGGTCGCCCATCCCGCCATCGCTCTGGCCGAATATTTCGATGTACCACTGGTTTCCACGATCCACGCCACCGAGGCCGGCCGGCACTCCGGGTGGGTATCCGGGCCGATCAGCCGCCAGGTGCACGCGGTGGAATCCTGGCTCGTGCGCGAATCCGATTCGCTGATCACATGTTCGGCGTCGATGAGCGACGAGATCTCCGAGCTGTTCGGACCCGAGCTGTCCGAGATCCGGGTTATCCGCAACGGGATCGACGCCGACCTCTGGCCGTTTGCGCCCCGCCGCCCCCGTCAGGGTCCACCCGAGCTGCTCTACCTCGGCCGCCTTGAATACGAGAAGGGTGTGCACGACGCGATTGCCGCCCTCCCCCGCATCCGCCGCGCACATCCGGGCACCACACTGACCATCGCCGGTGACGGCACCCAGCAGCAGTGGCTCGTGGAGCAGGCCCGAAAGCACAAGGTGCTCAAGGCGACGCGCTTCGTCGGACGGCTCGGCCACGAGGAATTGCTGCAGGCCCTGCAGGCGGCCGACGCCGCCGTGCTGCCCAGCCACTACGAGCCGTTCGGCATCGTGGCGCTGGAGGCCGCGGCCACCGGCACCCCGCTGGTGACCTCCAACGTCGGCGGGCTGGGCGAAGCGGTGATCGACGGCCAGACCGGAATGTCCTTCGCGCCAAGGGATGTGGTGGGGTTGGCCGCAGCGGTCCGCGCGGTACTCGACGATCCCGAGGCCGCGCAGCACCGGGCGATTGCCGCACGCGAGCGGCTCAGCGCCGACTTCGACTGGCACACCGTGGCCGCCGAGACCAGCCAGGTCTATCTGGCCGCCAAACGCGCCGAACGCGAACCGCATCCGCGTCGGCCGATCGTCGAGCACGCGCTCCCCGACCGCTGATTCGACCGGCATCGAATCAATCCGCACCTAGCGTGCGGATATGGCACCACAACGATCTGCCGTCCTCACGCTGATCGCGGCGTATCTCGGGCTGTTCATCGGCCTGGTCGACGCCAACGCAGTCAACCTGGCGCTGCCCGCCATCGGCGGTGACCTGGGCGGCGGGATGACCGGCGCGCAATGGACCATCGACGCCTACAACGTGACATTCGCAGCGTTCCTGCTCACCGCGGGCTCCCTCGGTGACCGGTTCAGCCGGCGCTGCATGCTCCGCATCGGACTGATCACCTTCGCCACAGCCTCGGCGGCCTGCGCGCTGGCTCCGTCACTGACCTGGCTCGTGCTGGCGCGGGCGGCGCAGGGAGCCGGTGCGGCCATGATGCTGCCGCAGGGCCTGGCCATCGCCGCCGCGGCGTTTCCGGACTCCCGCGGCCGGGCCCGCGCCACCGCGGCGTGGGCGATGGCCGCGGCGAGCAGCACCGCGCTGGGTCCACTGCTGGGCGGAGCGCTGGCCGAAACCGTAGGTTGGCGCTGGATCTTCTGGGTCAACGTGCCGGTCTGTGCGCTGGCGTTGGCCGCCAGTGTCACGCATCTGCCCGATTCCCATGATCCGAACGCCGCGCGCATCGATCTGTCGGGCCAGCTCCTGGCCGTGGTGGCGCTCGGGGCGGCAACTCTGGTCCTGGTCGAGGGGCATGACTGGCGCTGGCCGCAGACGGTCGCGGTCGCCGCGATCGCCCTGGCCGCGGTCGGCGGGTTCCTGGCCACCCAGCGGCGCAACCCACACCCGATGCTCCCGCTGGATCTGTTCGCCGGCCGCCGACTGGTGGGCGCCCTGCTGGCGACCTTCACCATGACGTTCGGCATCTACGGGCTGCTGCTGGTGAACAGCTTTGCCTTCCAACAACTCCGCGGCTTCAGTGCGTTGGAGACCGCGGCGTGGTTCCTGCCGATGGCGCTCGTCTACCTGGCGCTGATACCCGCGGTCAACGCACTGGCCCGCCGCACCGGCCCACGTCTTCCGATGGCGGCCGGACTGGTGTTGATGGCGACGGGTTCACTGCTGTACGCCGCAGCGGGGCCGCACGCCGCGATCGGATGGCTGGAACTGTCCTTCGTGCTGGCCGGTGCCGGGCTGGCCCTCAACACCGGCCCGGCGGTGACACTGGCCATGGCCGCGATCCCGGTGCGGCGGGCAGGTCTGGCCGCGGGCGTGGTGAATCTGTCCCGGCTGCTGGGTATCACTGTCGGTGTCGCGGTGTTGGGTAGTGCCATGACCGTCGTCGGCGGCGCCGCGGGTGTGCGCACCGCGCTGTTGCTCGGTGCGCTGTGCCAGTTGGCGGGTGCGGTGCTGGCCCTGCGGCTGACGCGGCACACACCGGCGCCCACGGTCGCCATCGGGAAGGAGTCCTGCCATGCGTGAGGCGCAGGAGTTGGCCGGAGCAACCGAGGTGGACATCGCCGCGGTGGCCGCGCTGCTGGCCGACCCGGCCCGTTGCAAGGTGCTGCTCGCGCTCGACGACGGCCGTGCCCTTCCGGCCGGTGTGCTGGCCGAGGAAGCCGGCATCAGCCGTCCCACGGCCAGCAGTCATCTCGCGAAGTTGACCGACGCCGGCCTGCTTACCGTTCGCACCCAGGGACGGCATCGGTATTACCGGTTGGCCAGTCCCGAGGTCGGCGCGCTCATCGAGCAGCTCGGCCGGCTGGCACCGGCCCGTCCGGTCACCTCGCTGCGGGAAGGGACCCGCGCGGCGCGGCTACGCTCGGCCCGCACCTGTTACGACCACATCGCCGGCCGGCTCGGTGTGCAGCTCATGGGCAGTCTGTTGGAGCGGGGCGTGCTCGCCGGAGGGGACGGGTGGTTTCACCCCGGTGGCACCGACCGGTTGAGCAGCCCCGGCCACGACGTGGATTACCAGCTCACCGACGACGGCCGTGACCTGTTGCGGCAGATGGGCGTCGAACTTCCCACCGGCCCAAGGCCATTGGTGCGTTATTGCGTCGATTGGACCGAACAGCGTCACCATGTCGCCGGCGGGCTGGGCCGCGCGCTTCTGGATAATTTCCTGGCCGCGGACTGGCTGCGTCGCACACCGCGTCACCGCGCACTCACCGTGACCGGCTCCGGCCGCGCTGCCCTGAGCAAACAATTCGACATCGACTGGACGGGTTGACGCACGCGTTCGAGAATCGCCGAACCCCTGTCGGTCGCGGTGTCCACCAAGCACAATCGAGCCGTGACCCCCACCCGGAGACACCTACGCAAGGCTTGCGCTGCACTCGTCGGTGCAGCTCTCTCACTCGGTCTGGCGGCGCCGGCAGCCGGCGAACCCAGCGGCGCCACGCCCAGCCTGCCCGCCTTCGCGCCCCATCCCTCGGACTGGGCGCCGAACTACACGGTGTTCCCGTACAACCTGTGGCAGGTCCGCGTCACTCCCGAGCAGATCGACGCCCAGCGCGACTCCTGCCAGTGGTTCAACGCCCAGTACGGCACTTTGATGACGCAGATCGTAGGTTTCCAGAATTTCCTGGGCGGGCAGCACGATTATTGGACCGCGCCCGGTGTGCAGGCTGCCGGCGACGCCGTGAGGGCCAACGTCGACCAGTCGGCGGCTTTCCTGGATCCCCGCGCCCACACCCTGTACATCACCAATTACCCAGACCAGAGCCAGTATTCACCGCTGTACAACGGTGACTCGATCTATCACCTGTGGTACCAGCTGACCCAGATCAGCGACAAGATCGCCAAGCAGCAGCCGTCCGGCGTCATCAACGCCAACGTCGCCACGGCCAATGTCTACGGGAACGTGATCCGCGACTCCGGGGTGTGCAACGGGGCGTGAGCCGCCTCAGTTGCTGTTGGCGGCCTTCTTACGCTCGATGTCGGCCAGTGCGGCGGCGAGTTCGGCACGCTCGGCGGCCGACGTCTCCCAGTCCAGCTTGCGGTTCTTGACCACCTTGGCCGGGGCACCCACGGCAATCGAGTAATCCGGGATCTCACCCTTGACCACGGCGTGGGCACCCAGCACGCATCCGCGACCCACCGAGGTGTTGCGCAGGATGGTGACCTTTGCGGCGATCCAGGTGTCCGGTCCGATGCGCACCGGGCCCTTGATGATGCCCTGGTCCTTGATCGGCATGTCGATGTTGTCCATCTTGTGGTCGAAGTCGCACACGTAGCACCAGTCGGCCATCAGCGCGGAGTCGCCGAGCTCGATGTCGAGGTAGGTGTTGATCACGTTGTCGCGGCCCAGCACGACCTTGTCGCCGATACGCAGCGAACCTTCGTGGCAGCGGATCGTGTTCTTGTCGCCGATGTGGACCCAGCGACCGATCTCCATCTGCGCGAGTTCCGGGGTGCACTGGATCTCCACACCCTTGCCGAGAAACACCATGCCGCGGGTGATGATGTGCGGGTTGGCCAGCTTGAACTTCAACAGCCGCCAGTACCGCACCAGGTACCACGGCGTGTACGCGCGGTTGTCGATGACCCATTTCAGCGACGCTTTCGTCAGGAAATCGGCCTGGCGCGGATCACGTAGCCGGGAGCCCCGCCAGCGTTTGTGAATCGGGGCGCCCCACATCGTCGTCATGGCCGGACAGCCTACTTGAGCACTTCCGACGGCTTCCGGGTCCTGCGCCGCTACGCAGTCGCGTTACCCTCACCTGGGTCACAATTACGCGCGCCCTGCGTGTTCGGCGACGAAAGGACATCGTGTTCCGGCGATACCTTGCACTGGCGGTCGCGGTGCTGCTCACGGGCCTGCTCGCCGGTTGCGAGAACACCGATTCATGGGTGGACGCAAAGGCCGCACAGGGGTGGTCAGCACAGTACGGAGACGCCGCCAACAGCAGCTACATCCGATCTCGTGGTCCCGAAGCGCTCCGGCTGGAGTGGAGCCGGTCCGTCAAGGGTGAGCTGGCGGCCCAGGTGGCGCTGAGTTCGGATGGCCGCCTGGCCGTGAACGCGCAGACCGCCGGTGGTTGTTCGTTGATGGTGTGGGAGGCCGACAACAACGCCCGCCAGCGCTGGTGTACGCGACTGGTCCTCGGCGGTGGCTGGTCCAGTCCCCTGTTCGACGGGTTCGACAACGTCTACGTCGGCCAGCCCGGCACCATCTTGTCCTTCCCTCCTACCCAGTGGATCCGCTGGCGCCAGCCGGTGATTGGCATGCCGACCACGCCCAGGCTTCTCGATGACGGCCAGCTGCTGGTGGTCACCCATCTGGGTCAGGTGCTGGTGTTCGACGGGCATCGCGGCACGGTCGAGGGCACGCCGCTGGACCTGGTCTCCGGTGTGGACCCGACTGATTCGCAGCGCGGTCTCGGCGATTGCCAACCGGCCCGGTCCCGCTGCCCGGTGGCGGCCGCACCGGCGTTCTCGCATGAGGCCGGCCTCGTGGTGCTCAGTGTGTGGCAGCCCGGCGCCGAGGCGCCCGTGCTGATGGGTTTGCGCTACCACCCCGGCGAGAAGACATTGCTGACGCAGGAATGGACGAGCACCGCCGTGGACCGCGGGCCGCTGGCCAGCCCGGTGCTGTCGGCCGACGGCTCGACGGTGTACGTCAACGGCCGTGACCAGAAGCTGTGGGCGCTCAACTCCGCCGACGGCTCCGCCAAATGGTCGGTGCCGCTGAGCTATCTGGCGCAGACCCCGCCTTCGGTGTCACCGGACGGACTGATCGTTGCCGGCGGCGGGCCGGAGGCCAAGCTGACCGCGGTGCGAGACGCCGGCGATCACGGCGAGGCGGCCTGGACGCGTGACGACGTCGTTCCGCTGACCACGTCGAGCCGCGCGGACGGGGTGGGTTACACGGTGGCCCGGGAGGGCGGACACGGCCAGACGCTGTTGGTGTTCGACACCGGCGACGGGCACACCCTCAACAGTTATCCCGTGCCCGAGGCCACGGGCTGGCCGGTCGGCGTGTCGATCGGGCACGACCACCGGATCGTCACCGCCACCAGTGACGGTCAGGTGTACGGGTTCGCGCCGGCCTGATCGGCGCTCAGGCCAGCAGCGCCGCCACCGCTGAGCGCGGGACGTTGGCCTGGCTGGCGCCGGCGGCCTCGGGCAGCAGTTCGCCCTGGCCGAAGAAGAAGATCACCGAATCGTCGGTGATCGCGAAGTTCTGATAGTGCGCGGGGTCCAGGCCGACGGCCGGCGTGATGGCCTGTTCGACGCCGGACTGCTTCTGTAGTTCGCGCTGCACGATCGGGAAGATGACGTCCAGCGGCTTGGATCCCGGCTTGAACAAGGTGTCGAAGGTGATCGGCGCCCGAGTGGCCACGTTGTAGTTGAACGTCTTGTACCAGGTCTGTGGGTGGGCGCCGCCGACGTTCTGATAGACCTCGAACACCAGGCTCTGGGTGTGCGGTGGGGTCCCCGAGCTGTACGCGGTGCCCTTGGCGTCCAGGACGTAGGGCTGATCGCGTGAGCCGGGCATGCCCGAGACGTTGACGAAACCGTCACGGGTCTGGATCAGGTATCCGGCGACGGCCTGTTGATCGGGATAGTCGACCGGGAACGTGTAATCCAGTGTGTAGGTGGCGTTGGCGGTGTGCACCTGACAGGTCTGGTCACCGTCGACGGTGCCGCCGAGGTCGACACAGGCCGACTGCGCAGCCGCCACGGGCATGCCGAGCCAGCCGAGCAGCGCACCGGCCGCCAGCAGCGCTGTCACATGGGAAATTCGCATCGTCAGTCGTCCTCGCAGGCGATCAACTCACACCGGTGGATCCACCGGCGTGTTTCGTTCAGGGTACGTGCCAGTCATCGAGACGGGCGACAAATGAATGCCGTTGCCCGACTGGCCGCTCCGGAGCCGAGGCGGGCGATCACCACCGCCAGGCGCTCGGTGCCACGCAACCGCATCCGCTTCCGGAGCACGTCGGGGTCGATGTCCACCCCGCGGATCAGGATTTCCAGCGCTCCTACCGACCGTGCCGCCAGTGCGGACCGGAGCCGACGTTCCTGGAATTGCAGCTGTTCCAGGACCTCGAAACCTCGTACCCCGGCGGGCAACTCGTCACCGGACAGGTAGGCGATGTCGGGGTCGAGCTGCCACAGGCCGTGCCGGGCCGCGTAATGGCGCACCAACCCCGCGCGCACGACCGCACCATCGGGGTCGACGATCCAGCGGCCTGCCTCGGCGACGGGACAGTCGTCCGGTTGGGCGTCGGTGAGCTCCTCACCGGTCTCGAGCATGCTGGCCCGCCTCCGCACCCCGGGCGCGGTCAGCCCGGGTGACCACAGGCAGGCCTCCCGTACGCTGCCGCCCACCGAGGTCACCTCGATCTCCCCGGTGAAGCCCATCTTGGTGAGCTCGTCGAAATCGATTCCCGGAGCGCACTTCACCACCAGGTCCCGGCCGGCGTAAACGTCCAGGACCGCATCGAGCGCCGGGGTGTAGGCCCGCGGGTCGAAACGGCGCCGTCCGCCGGCGCGGCGGGCCGGGTCGATGATCACCACCGTGTCGTGGGTGACGGGCACCAGCGCGTCGGCGCGGCAGAGGTCGACGCCTTCGGCGTTGTGCGCGGCCATCGCCAACCGCACCGGATCGAGGTCGCTTCCGAGCAGCTGCGCTGCGCAATCACGCAGTGCCACAAGCTCACTGCCAATCGAACAGGTGGCGTCATGAACCCGGGCGCCGGTCAGCCTTCGAGCCCGGTGGACGGCAACGGGTGCGGCCGTGGCCTGTTGCAGTGCTTCGTCGGTGAACAACCACCGGTCCGGGTCGGTGAACTTGGCCTGCGCACGCCTGCGCAGCTGCACGGTTTCCACGAGCACCGCCGCGTGGTCACCGAACTGCGCTCGGACAGAGGCGATGTCACTGACCAGGCTGGCTCCGGTGAGGCGGCGCTCGGCCACCTCACCCAGGGCCTGCTCCCCCGCCTCCGAGCGCAGATATGCGACGGCTCCGATATCAAACAGCGGGCGGCCTCAATCTACTGTCGGCTTAACCCCGGTGACCATCACGTTGTAGAACCAGCCCTTGGGCACCACGCGGCGCCAGACGTTGGAGTCGACCCAGCTCAGCGTGGTCCAGCTGTTGAACGCGAACTTGGCCCAGCCCCAGCCCAGACGCCCCGGCGGCACCGCGGCCTCGAAGGTGCGGACCGGCCAGCCGAGCATCGCCGCGGTGAATTCCTCGCTGGCGGTACGAACTTCGACAGCGCCGGCGTTCGAGGCCATCCGCTCCAGATCGGCCGGGTCGAACGTGTGCAGGTCGACGACTGCTTCCAACGCCGCGGCGCGGGAGGACTCGTCAAGTTCGGCCTGCGGGCGCCGCCATTCGCTCAGCCACGGCAGCTTGGTCAGGTTGGTGGTGGCGTGCCAGGTCAAGGTCGACAGCTCACGCGCGTACTTGTTGCCGACCGTGGTGGGCTCACCGGCGAACACGAAACGGCCGCCGGGCTTGAGCACCCGGACCACCTCGCGCAGCGAGAGTTCGACATCAGGGATGTGATGCAGCACGGCGTGCCCGACCACCAGGTCGAAGGTGTTGTCCTCGTACGGGATGCCCTCGGCGTCGGCGACGCGCCCGTCGATGTCCAGGCCGAGTGACTGACCGTTGCGGGTCGCAACCTTGACCATGCCCGGGGACAGGTCGGTGACCGAACCGCGGCGCGCCACCCCGGACTGGACCAGGTTGAGCAGGAAGAACCCGGTACCGCAGCCCAGCTCGAGGGCCCGGTCATACGGCAGCTCACGCTGCTCGGCCTCGGGCACGATGGCATCGAACCGGCCACGGGCATAGTCGATACACCGCTGGTCGTAGGAGATCGACCACTTCTCGTCGTAGGTTTCGGCTTCCCAGTCGTGGTAGAGCACCTGCGCGAGCTTGCTGTCGTGCATCGCGGCTTCGACCTGCTCGGCCGTGGCGTGCGGGTTAGGAGTCGGCATGCCGGCAATATCGGCGTCGGTGCCGGAATCCTTGATGTCAGTCATGCAGGGCAGCCTAACTGCCCGGGTCGAGTCGGCGTCAGGGCCGGTCCACCACTTTGTCGACGGCGGCCTTGGCCGCGGCCAACACGTCCACGGGATGGTCCACGAATCGCCGCGCCCAGGCCAGCGCCTCGTCGTAGACGTGGTCGGGCGCCACCATCTGGTCGATCAACCCGAGCTCCAGCGCCTCCTCGGCACCGACGAAACGTCCGCTGAAAACCAGCTCTTTGGCCTTGCTGGCGCCGATCGTCTGGGCCAGCCGTGCCCCGCCCCCGGCGCGGGGCGCCAGTCCGGCCAGGATCTCGGTCGCCCCGAACTTGACGTTGTCGCCGCTCACGCGCCAGTCCGCAGCCATCGCCAGGGTCATCCCGCTGCCCAGTGCATAACCGGTGATCGCTGCCACGGTGGGTTTGGGGATGGCGGCCACAGCCTCGACGCACTGGCGCAGCGCCGTGTCCGCGGCAGCCGCCTCGGCCGCGTTCAGCGTGCGCAGCTCGGGTACGTCGTCGCCGGCGCAGAAGATCTCGTGACCGCCGAACAGGATCACCACGGAGATGTCGGTGCGCTCACCCAGCTCGTGGGCGGCCGCAACGATCTCGCGGTACATCTGCCGGGTCAGGGCGTTGGTCGGGGGCCGCGACAACATCAGGGTTCCGACGCCGTCCTGCTCCGGCGTCACCCCGGCGATCACGCTGACGAACTCGTTCACCGACTTGCGTCTCCGGCAGTCGCCCCGCCCCGGCCGAGCGGCGCCCGGTGGTTCCTGGCGGCGTTGTAGCGACCGCTGTCGAAGAACTCGATCTGCCAGCTGCCCTCACCGAGGGACAGGTTGGGTTCGATGGGGGCGATCTTGCGCTCACTGGCGAGCACGTCGGCGACGGACCGGCCGGCCAGCGAATTCAGCTGGGTCCAGGTCGGTGGCAGCAGGAACGTGTTGCCCTGCTCGAAGTCGTCGAGGCCGGCCTGCGGAGTGCTCCAGAAGGCCCGGTCGGTTTCGGTGTTCTCCCCGTCGGCCCGCTGCCCCTCGGGCAGTGCACCGACGAAGAAGAAGGTGTCGTAGCGGCGGGTGCGCTCCTCTTTCGGGGTGACCCAGTTGTCCCACGGCCGCAGCAGGTCGGCTCGCAGCACGAGCTTCTCGTCGCGCAGGAAGTCGGCGAAGGACAGCGAGTGGTTGGCCAGGGCGGCGCGTGCATCGCCGTAGACGGAGGCATCGCTGACGATCCCGTCCGGGTCGTTGGAGGGCCCGGCGAACAGGACCCCGGACTCCTCGAAGGTCTCGCGGGCCGCGGCGCACACCAGTGCCTCGGCCAGCCCGGTGTCAACCCCGAGCCGTTGTGCCCACCAGTCCGGTTCGGGTCCGAACCAGGCGATGTCGGCATTGCGGTCGCGGTCGTCGACTCCCCCGCCTGGGAACACCATCACGCCGGCGACGAACTCCATCGCCGCGTGCCTGCGCATCATGAAGACTTCGATCGATTCGGCGGCGTCGCGGACCAGCATCACCGTGGCCGCCGGGCGCGGCACCAGTGGGTCGGTCGTTGTGCTCATTCTCGCCTCCTATGAGCCGCCCGGCTCCTGGTTCGCCGGGCGAAGTAACGCCCGTCGATCACGTCCAGTGCGATCGACTGGCCGAACGCCTTGGACAGGTTCTCAGCAGTCAACACCTCGGTCAGCAGACCCGAGGCAACCGCCTTGCCTTCCGAGAGGATCAGCGCGTGGCTGAAACCGACCGGAATCTCCTCGACATGATGGGTGACCAGCACCATGGCCGGCGCATCGGGGTCGGCGGCCAGGTCGGTCAACCGGGCTACCAGCTCTTCACGGCCGCCGAGATCGAGGCCGGCCGCGGGCTCGTCGAGGAGCAGTAGTTCGGGGTCGGTCATCAGCGACCGGGCGATCAGGACCCGTTTGCGTTCGCCTTCGGACAGTGTTCCGTAGGTCCGCTCGGCGAGGTGTTCGGCACCGACGCTTTCCAGCATGTCGACGGCCTGGGCGTAGTCGATGTCCTCGTAGTTCTCGCGCCAGCGGCCCAGCACGGCGTAGCCGGCCGACACCACCAGGTCACGCACGACCTCGTCGTCGGGGATCCGCAGGGACAACGCCGAGCTGCTGAGTCCGACGCGAGCGCGCAGATCGGACATGTCGGTTCGGCCAAGGCGTTCCCCGAGCACGTACGCGGTGCCCGACGAGGGGTATTCGGTGGCTGCCGCGATTCGCAGCAGCGAGGTCTTGCCTGCACCGTTGGGGCCGATAACCACCCAGCGTTCGTCGAGTTCGACGGTCCACGTGATCGGCCCGACGAGCGTGTTGCCGCCTCGCCGCAGGCTCACCCTGGCGAAGTCGATCAACAGGTCGGGGTCGGTTCCGTCTCCGTCATCGGTGATTGTCGAGTCGGTGCGTTCCCCTGCGGCCACTCGCTCATCGTAGTGACCGGCTCCCGATCCGCTCGGGCACGTCCGCCGCTGAAATCGTGGAACAACAGTGACCGTGGTGTCAGCCGCAGGAACAGCTGCACGAGCGGCCCGATCCCGAAGGCATAGACGAGGGTGCCGATCCCGACGGTGCCGCCCATCAGCGCGCCCACGGCCAGTACGGTCGCCTCAATCCCGGTGCGCACCAGCCGCACCGACAATCCGGTGCGCGCGACCAGCCCGGTCATCAGACCGTCTCGGGGTCCGGGGCCGAGGCCGGCGCCGATATAGAGCACGGTGCTGATGGCGTTGAGCACCACGGCACCGATCATCATGGCGATGCGCACCGGCAACGCCGACGGCGCCGGAAGTACCGCGAGGGCGGCATCGACGGTGAGCGCGATGACGATGACGTTGGCGACGGTCCCGATTCCGGGCCGGTTGCGCAGCGGGATCCAGGCCAGCAGGACCACCACACCGACGACGGCGGAGGCCATGCCGAGCGACAGTGGCGTGTGCCGGGTGATTCCCTGGTGGAAGACGTCCCACGGATCGAGTCCGAGCCCGGCGCGCACCATCACGGCCATCGACACGCCGTAGCCGCACAGTCCGATCAGGAGCAGCGCACCGCGGGTGAACGCCGTCCTCATGCGTGGTCAGGGAATCGGACGCGGATCGCGTCGAGCTCACTACGCACCCGGCGGGCGTCCACATCGCGGTCCCCGGCGTAGTTGTCGGGATCGTGCAGACGGCGCAGATTCTCTGCCAATCGGGAAATCCAGTTCCGTGCCATGCAGCCATGATCTCGGCGATGTGGCTTGTCCATCAATAGCCAGTTAGACCATACTGGCCTCATTATGTCAGCAGATATGGCAACCAGAGCCCTTGATGTGGACCTCTTGGCCCGCGAACTAGGCAACTGGCGTACCTCCAGCCAAAGTGGACCCGCCTACCTCGGCCTGGCCGATGCGATCCGGCTGCTGATCGTGGACGGCCGCGTTCCGGTCGGGTCACGCATTCCCTCCGAGCGGGCACTCGCCGAGACCCTGCGGGTGTCACGCACCACGGTCACCGCGGCCTTCGCCCAGCTGCGTGACGACGGTTATCTGCACGCCCGCCGCGGAGCCCGCAGCGTCACCGCGCTGCCCACCGCAGGTCACATCCAGACCGAGGCCACCACGCCGACGGTCAGCCTGGCCGCCGCCGCGCTCTCCGCGCCGGGCACCGCCGTGTTGGAAGCCTTCGCCGACGCCGCCCGCGACATCGCGCCGTATCTGCGCGAGCCCGGTCACGAACTTATGGGCGTCGGCCCCCTGCGTGCGGCCATCGCCGAAAGGTATTGCAGCAGAGGGCTACCCACCGAACCGAACCAGATCATGGTGACCAGCGGCGCCCAGCACGCCATCGGTCTGATCCTGGCCAGCCACACTCAGCCCGGGGACCGGGTACTCGTCGAGCAGCCGACGTATCACGGTGCGCTGTCGGCGATCTCGACTGCCGGGGCGCGGGCGGTTCCGGTCGCGCTCACCGAGGACGGCTGGGAACTCGACGCCGTACAGGCCGCGTTGCGTCAGCTTGCGCCCAGCCTGGCCTACCTGGTTCCCGACAGCCACAACCCCACCGGGTTCACCATGCCCGCCGCTGAGCGAAAGCGGTTGGGACAGATCATTTCCGATACGCGCACCCGCACCATCGTCGACGAATCGATCGCCGACATGTGGATCGACGAGGCGCCGCCCGAGCCGCTGGCCGCCTCGGTGCCCCGTAATGATCTGGTGCTGACCATCGGCTCGATGTCGAAATCGTTCTGGGGTGGCCTGCGGGTCGGCTGGATCCGCGCCGAGCGAGGAACTCTGGCCACCATCGCGGCGATCCGGCCTTCGGTGGACCTGGGTACCCCGATCCTCGAACAACTCGCCGCGGCCAAACTCCTCGCGATGCGTGCCGAGGTACTTCCGGAACGCCGCGAGATCATCCGCGCCCGTCGGGAATTCCTGGTGGCCCTGTTGGCCCGAGAGCTGCCGGACTGGCAGCCGGGGCACGGCCGTGGGGGGATGTCACTGTGGGTGAAGCTGCCCGCGCCGATGAGCACCGCGTTGTCGGCCGCCGCGATGCGGCTGGGTCTGGATGTGCCCGCAGGCCCGCGGTTCGGCGTGGACGGCACGTTGGAGCGGTTCGTCCGGCTGCCCTATGCGCTGCCGGAACCTGAACTCGAAGAGGCCGTGCACCTGCTGGTGCGCGCCTGGCACAGCATCACCGGCACGCTCGGCGCGCAACCTCAGACGTTGGTGGTCTAGTCAGGCGATTCAGGGCTGCTGCGACATTGCGTAGCAGGTGCTGTAGTGCTCGATGGTGCAGGGAATCCCGTTCACCGTCGGCAGCTCGCCGGGCCGGTTCGTGATGTTGGTTC
Organism: Mycobacterium shunyiense; assembly: GCF_058270035.1. Classification (NCBI taxonomy): domain Bacteria; kingdom Bacillati; phylum Actinomycetota; class Actinomycetes; order Mycobacteriales; family Mycobacteriaceae; genus Mycobacterium; species Mycobacterium shunyiense. Next base: position 108,258 of record NZ_JBZDPT010000011.1, read on the forward strand.
CCCCGGCGCTGGGCGCCATCACCGGCGGTGCCACCGCGCCCATCCCGCCGCCGGACGAACCGGCCACGCACACGCCCTCGAACTTTGTCTGCACCGTTCCCGACGGGCATCGCTTGGCCTCGGCCGGGGCCGCAACCGCCAACTGACCCAGGACCGCCGCAACGGCGAACACGCCAACCACAACCGTGTGCTTCAAGTTCGCCATGCCCCACACCCTACTTCAGGGGTGAGCCGGCGGTCAGTCCTCGGGGATCTCGACGCGACGCAACACGCCGTCCTGGGCATCGGCAGCTTCGATCTCGCCGCGGGTGACGCCGAGGATGAACAGCACGGTGTCCAGATAGGGATGGCTCAGCGACGCGTCGGCAACCTCACGCAGTGCCGGTTTGGCGTTGAAGGCGACACCGAGGCCGGCAGCCGCCAGCATGTCGATGTCGTTGGCCCCGTCGCCCACAGCCACGGTCTGCTCCATGGGGACGCCGACCTGCTGCGCGAAATCGCGCAGCGCCTTGGCTTTTCCTGGCCGGTCGATGACCTGACCGATGACCCGCCCGGTCAGCTTGCCGTCGACGACCTCCAGTTCATTGGCGGCCACGTAGTCGAGCATGAGTTCATGCGCGAGCGGTTCGATGACCTGGCGGAAGCCGCCCGACACGACGCCGCAGTGGAAACCGAGTCGCCGCAGGGTCCGGATGGTGGTCCGGGCGCCGGGCGTCAGCTCGACCTGCTCGGCGACATCGTCGAGGACCGACGCGGGCAGGCCCGCCAATGTCGCCACCCGGCGGTGCAGCGATTCGGCGAAATCGAGCTCGCCGCGCATCGCAGCTTCGGTGACGGCGGCCACCTGGGCTTCCATCCCGGCCCGGGCGGCCAGCATCTCGATGACCTCACCCTGGATCAAGGTGGAGTCCACGTCGAAGACGATGAGCCGCTTGGCCCGACGGGCCAGGCTGTAATCCTCCAGCGCGATGTCGACGCCTTCGTCGACGGCCACCTGGGCCAGTGCGGTTTGCAGCTGGCTGTACGCCGCCCCCGCCGGCACCGAGACGCGAAGCTCCAGACCGGTCACCGGGTAGTCGGACACCCCACGGATCGTGTCGATGTTGACGCCCAGACCCGCCACGGCGCGGGCCACCACGCTGAACGCCTCAGCTGTGATCGGACGCCCCAGCACCACGATCGTGTGCGTGGACGGCTCGCGCATGACGGGCATGTCGTCGCTGCGCTCGATCGTCACGTCCAGACCGAGGCCGTGAATGGCCGTCTCGACATCGTCGCGCAGCGACTCCCCGGCAACCGTCTCGATCGGCGCCGCGACCAGCACACCGAGGGTGAGCCGGCCGCGGACCACGACCTGTTCGACGTTGCGCAGTTCCACCTGATGGCGGGCGAGCACCTCGAACAGTGCCGAGGTGACGCCGGGCTGATCGACTCCCGTGACGGTGATCAATACCGACGAGCGCTCGCGTGGAGCACCGTTCATCGAGTCACCTTCGACGTGCTCTCCCCCGGATGCCGCCACCCGTCAGCTGGAGCGGTCCGCAGACTCGAGCTCTGGGTGATGCGCACGGCCCACGTGAGCCTCGGCGCGCATCCGCTCGACCATGTGCGGGTAGTGCAGCTCGAACGCCGGGCGCTCCGAACGGATCCGGGGCAGCTCGGTGAAGTTGTGCCGCGGCGGCGGGCAGGAGGTAGCCCACTCCAGCGAGTTGCCGTAACCCCACGGGTCGTCGACCGTCACCGGCTCGCCGTAGCGCCAGCTCTTGAACACGTTCCACACGAACGGCAACGTCGAGATGCCCAGGATGAAGGCACCGATCGTGGAGATCACATTGAGCGTGGTGAAACCGTCGGACGGCAGGTAGTCGGCGTAGCGACGCGGCATGCCCTCGTCACCGACCCAGTGCTGCACCAGGAAGGTGGTGTGGAAGCCGATGAAGGTCAGCCAGAAGTGCAGCTTGCCCAGGCGTTCGTCGAGCAGCCGGCCGGTCATCTTCGGGAACCAGAAGTAAATGCCCGCGTAGGTGGCGAACACGATGGTGCCGAACAGCACGTAGTGGAAGTGCGCGATGACGAAGTAGCTGTCGGTGACGTGGAAGTCGATCGGCGGGCTGGCCAGCAGCACACCGGACAGGCCACCGAGCAGGAAGGTGATCAGGAAGCCGACCGAGAACAGCATCGGCGTCTCGAACGTCAGCTGGCCCTTCCACATCGTGCCGATCCAGTTGAAGAACTTGATGCCGGTCGGGACGGCGATCAGGAACGTCATGAAGGAGAAGAACGGCAGCAGGACGGCGCCGGTGGCGTACATGTGGTGTGCCCACACGGCCACGGACAGGGCGGCGATGCTGATGGTGGCGTAGATCAGCGTGGTGTAACCGAAGATCGGCTTGCGGCTGAACACCGGGAAGATCTCGGACACGATGCCGAAGAACGGCAGCGCGATGATGTACACCTCGGGGTGGCCGAAGAACCAGAACAGGTGCTGCCACAACAGGACGCCGCCGTTGGCCGGGTCGTAGATGTGGGCGCCCAGGTGGCGGTCGGCGGCCAGGCCGAACAGCGCGGCGGTCAGGATCGGGAAGGCGATCAGGACCAGGATCGAGGTCACCAGGATGTTCCAGGTGAACACCGGCATCCGGAACATCGTCATACCGGGCGCACGCATGCAGACCACGGTCGTGACCATGTTGACGCCACCGAGGATGGTGCCAAGACCACCGACGGCGAGACCCAGGATCCAGAGGTCACCACCGGCACCCGGCGAGTGAATGGCATCGGTCAGCGGCGAGTAGGCCGTCCAACCGAAGTCCGCGGCACCGCCGGGGGTGATGAAGCCGCCCATGGCGATCAGCGCACCGAACAGGAACAGCCAGAACGACAGGGCGTTCAGCCGCGGGAACGCCACGTCGGGCGCACCTATCTGCAGCGGGAGCACCAGGTTGGCGAACCCGAACACGATCGGGGTGGCGTAGAACAGCAGCATCACCGTGCCGTGCATGGTGAACAGCTGGTTGAACTGCTCATTGCTCAGGAACTGCAACCCGGGCATCGCCAGCTCCGTACGCATGAACAGAGCCATCAGACCGCCGATGAAGAAGAAGGCGAAGCAGACGACGCAGTACATGATGCCGATCAGCTTGTGATCGGTCGTCGTGATGAGCTTGTAGATCAGGTTGCCCTTGGGGCCCATCCGTTCCGGAAAAGGACGACGTGCCTCGAGTTCTCCGATTGGGGGCGCTTCGGCTACCAAGAGATCCTCCAAAGATTCGTCGGGAAATCCCGCATATCGACCTGAATCCTAACGCTCCCGAAGGCTTGAGCGCCCCTGGGTCCTACAAACTGTCGTACTGAGTCGCCCCGCGGAGTCACGACTTTCGACGGCGAGGCCCTGACCAGCGGCAAAGCTGTGAATGTTACGGTCGGCCGGTGCTGATGAACCGACCCCGCGCCGCAGTCGCGGTGATCGCTGCGGCCGCGACACTCGCCAGTGGATGCGGTTCGGCGGAGCAGACGTCGCAGTCGCAGACGTCGATCTCTACCAGCGTCACCAAGATCGCCGATTCCGGCGTGCTGGGGAATCAGCGCAAGCCCGACGAGTCCTGCGCGGCCGAGCCCGCCGCCGCCGATCAATCGGCGCGGGAGGTCCGCAACGCGCGCGCCGAGGGCGGTGACATCCCGGAGTCCACCGAGGTACGCGGCGACCCTCAGCGCATCGTCGCGCTGTCCGGCGACCAACTGGACGCGTTGTGCGCACTGGGCCTGCAGTCCCGAATCGTCGCCGCTGCCCTCCCGGAGGGTTCGTCCGAGCAACCCTCTTACCTGGGTGGCGTGGTCCACGGGGTGGCGCCGGCCGGTTCCCGGAACGCGCCGGACCTGGATGCCGTCAAGGCGGCCGACCCGGATCTGATCCTGGGCTCGGCGGCGCTCACGCCGGCGTCCTTCGGCGCGCTGTCGGCCATCGCCCCGACGGTGTTCACGGGTGCCCCGGGCGCCGCCTGGCGGGACACGTTGCGCGCGGTGGGTGCGGCAACGGGTCGCGCTGACGCCGCTGCTGACCTGATCGGGAAGTTCGACGACGCCGCCCGCGACACCGGCGCGAAGAACGACGCCGCACACTTCCAAGCTTCGGTGGTGCAGCTGACCGAGAACAGCGTCCGGGTGTACGGGGCCGACACCTTCCCCGGCAGCGTGCTCGCCGCGGTGGGATTGGATCGCCCTGCCGCGCAACGATTCACCGACAAGCCCTACGAGGAGCTCGGTACCACCGACCCCGATTACCGCAGCGCCGACGCCGACATCGTCTACGTCTCGTTCACCTCCGCGGCCGCTCGGGAGAACGCGCCCAAGATTCTCCAGAGCACGGCGTGGCGCGACTTGTCTGCGGCCAAGGACAACCGGGTGTTCGTGGTGAACAACGAGGTCTGGCAGACCGGGCAGAACATCGTTGCCGCCCGCGGCATCCTCGACGACCTGCGCTGGGTCAACGCACCGATCAACTAATCTCACCAACGTGTTCCACGTCCTCACCACCACGTACACCCAACCCGCCGACGTCGTCGACCAGACCCGTCCCGCCCACCTCGCGTGGCTCGAGGAGGAGGTCGCCGCAGGTCGCGTCGTGCTGGCGGGGCGTCTGGAATCGGCGACCGGCGCCGTGCTGATCACCGGAGACCTCAGCGAAGAAGAGGTCGAGGACGTGATCGCGCGCGATCCGTACACCCTGGCCGGCCTGATCCGCTGCGAGCGGGTCTCCTTCAACGGGTCCTTCCGCGCACCCGGGCTGTGATCCCTTCCGGTGGTGAGCCGGGAGATATGTCACAGGCGATAGCGGGATTACCGCTGCCGCCCGCGTCGTTGCATGCTGCGGACTGCCGTCACAGGCAGTGATCAGTTAACCGGACTAATCTTTCCGGGATACGTACAGACGACGAGCAAAGAGGGCTTTGATGAGCACTGTTTACGCCTATGCCGCCAACTCGGCGACCGAACCGCTGGCCAAGACCACCATCACCCGCCGCGAGGTAGGGCCGCACGACGTGGCCTTCGACATCCACTTCGCCGGCATCTGTCACTCCGACATCCACACGGTGAAGGGCGAATGGGGCACTCCGAATTACCCCGTGGTCGCCGGGCACGAGATCGCCGGTGTGGTCACCGAGGTTGGTTCCGACGTCACCAAGTACAAGGTCGGCGACCATGTCGGCGTCGGCTGTTTCGTCGACTCCTGCCGGGAGTGCGACAACTGCAAGGCCGGTCTTGAGCAGTACTGCACCGGCAGCGGCATGATCGGCACCTACAACGCGACCGGGCGCGACGGCACCCCCACCTACGGCGGGTACAGCGGCGCGATCGTGGTCGACGAGAACTACGTCCTGCGTATCCCCGACAGCATCCCGCTGGACAAGGCCGCTCCCCTGCTGTGCGCGGGCGTCACCTTGTTCTCGCCCCTGCGCCACTGGAACGCCGGGCCGGGCAAGAAGATCGCCGTGATCGGCCTCGGCGGACTGGGCCACATGGGCGTCAAGCTCGCGCACGCGATGGGCGCGCACGTCACCGTGCTGTCGCAGTCGCTGAAGAAGATGGAAGACGGCCTCCGACTGGGCGCCGACGAGTACTACGCGACGAGCGACCCGGACACCTTCCGCAAGCTGGCCGGTCAGTTCGATCTGATCCTCAACACCGTGTCGGCGAATCTGGACCTCGGCGCCTACCTGGGCCTGCTCAAGACCGACGGGACCCTGGTCGAACTGGGCGCGCCGGAAAAGCCGCTGGTGGTGCCGTTCTTCCCGCTGGGCGCCTACCGCCGCAGCCTGTCCGGTTCGATGATCGGCGGAATCCCGGAGACCCAGGAGATGCTCGACTTCTGCGCCGAGCACAACGTGACCCCCGAGATCGAGATCATCCAGCCCGATTACATCAACGAGGCCTACGAGCGCGTGCTCGCCAGTGACGTGCGGTACCGCTTCGTGATCGATACCGCCTCGCTGCGCGGCTGAGTCGGCATTTCGTCAACGCCGCGGATTGCGGTCACCTGGTGACCGCAATCCGCGGCGTTGTGCGTTATCGGGCCTCTGGGTCCTGATCGGTGCCGGACTGCAGTTCGACACCGGCCAGCGGCCAGCCCGCGGCGGCCAATTTTGCCGCCACCCGCGCGATGTTCTCCGGGCCGGCGTCGTGGTCGGTGACTTCGGCGATGAACTCCGCGATGTCGTCGCGGTCGATGGGATGGTCGATGTCGGCAGGCGCTGCGGCCTCGGCGAGGTTGCGTACCACCTCGGCCACCTGCTCCTCGGTGAGCGGGGTGGCCCGCAGCAGTGCGAGCAACGGCACCCGGTCGGTGCCCGGGACCCCTTCCGGGTAGCCGGCACGCAGCCAGTTCAGAACCGAGATCAGCAACGACTTGGTTGACACCCGGTAAGTTTCGCGGCTCCCCGGCCAACCCACCACTGGACGCGCCGACAGTTGGCAGGGCATTCATTCGTGATTCACCACCAAAAGCAATCCCGCTGAGCGCAACCGGTGACCCTCCCCCAGCGCCCGGGCATCCTCGGCACAGTGACTCGTGTGATCCGCTTCAACGCCTTCGACATGAACTGCGTCGCCCATCAGTCCCCGGGACTGTGGCGCCATCCGAAGGATCAGTCCTGGCGCTACAAGGACATCACCTACTGGACCGAACTCGCGAAGTTGTTGGAACGCGGGCGTTTTGACGGCCTGTTCATCGCCGACGTGCTGGGCACCTACGACGTGTACGGGGCCAGTGATGAAGCGGCGATCCGCCAGGCCGCGCAGATCCCGGTGGGCGACCCGATGCTGCTGGTGTCGGCGATGGCACTCGTGACCGAGAACCTGGGCTTCGGCATCACCACGGGAACGGGATTCGAGCATCCGTATCCCTTCGCGCGGCGGATGTCGACACTGGATCACCTGACCAATGGTCGGGTCGGGTGGAACGTCGTCACCGGGTATCTCCCTGCTGCGGCGCGCAATATGGGCCAGACCGATCAGCCGGCGCACGATGCGCGCTACGACCACGCGGACGAGTACCTCGAAGTTCTCTACAAGTTGTGGGAGGGCTCCTGGGAGGACGGTGCGGTGGTGCGCGACGCCGAACGCGGCGTCTTCACCGACCCGGCCAAGGTGCACCACATCGGTCACTCCGGAACGCATTTCAGCGTCCCCGGGGTGCATCTGGCCGAACCGTCGCTGCAGCGAACCCCGGTCATCTACCAGGCCGGCTCTTCGCCGCGCGGGGTCCGCTTCGCTGCCGAGAACGCCGAAGCCATCTTCACCGCAGCTCCCACCAAAGCGATTCTGCGCGAGACGGTTTCCACAATCCGTGCCGAGCTCGAGTTGGCCGGCCGCGACCCGTACTCTGCGAAGATCTTCAACCTGACCACCATCATCACCGGCGAGACCGACGAGGAGGCCCACGCCAGGCACGCGGAGTATCTCGCCTACGGCGATCCCGAGGGCGCGCTGGTGTTCATGTCCGGGTGGATGGGTGTGGACCTGGCCCGCTACGGTCTCGACGAGCCGATCGGCAATGTCGATTCCAACGCAATTCTGTCCGCGGTCAAGGCATTTCAGTCCGCATCTGACAAGGGTGGCGAGTGGAACGTACGCGATATCGCCGAATGGGGTGAGATCGGCGGCATGGGACCGCGCATCGTCGGGTCGGGCGTGCACGTCGCCGACACCCTGCAGGAGTGGGTCGATGAGACCGACGTCGACGGCTTCAACCTGGCGTATGCGATCACGCCGGGGTCGTTCGTCGAGTTCATCGACCACGTCGTACCCGAGCTCACCGCGCGCGGCGCCTATCAGACGGACTATGCCCCGGGCACCCTGCGCAACAAGCTACTGGGCAACGGTGACCGCCTGGCCGAGGAACACCGCGGCGCCAGTTACCGTGTGGGCGGTCGGAATTCGACGATCACCGAGCGCCCTTCTACCCTGCCGTCCTCGTCGGCGTCGACGGCTGCCCAGCCCGCCCGGGGCCGGTAGGCTCGCCGCTCAGCGTGGGCCCTCCAACCCGCCGAGCAGACGCGAAAGCACCCAAAATCGGCCATTTACGGGCACTTTCGCGTCTGCTCGCCCGGAAAACTCTAGCGCGGGGCAGCCTGGACTGACGTCGGCTGCTTCTCCAACGTCGACACCGGCAATCGGGTCTCTTCCACACCGGGGGTGTTGAGCTGACCGGCCAGCCACGGCAGGGCGGCGCCCAGGGCGTTGGCCGCGAATACCCAGTCGTGGCGACCCGGCGCGGTTTGCACCGAGCACGTGATCGCTGCGGCGCGGGCTGCGTCGCACAGCGTGGTCGCGGCGACATCCTGGCCCTCCGGATTGGCCGTGGGGTCATGCGTGACGCCGCCGTGGTGCGGCACCTCGAACCACGCCGTCACATCGGAGTACGGACCGTGTTTCTGCATGATGGTGACCGGGTCGTAAGCCGCCCAGGCGTCGGCGTCGCCACCGAACAGACGGTTGATCGTCTGCGTCTTGTCCCCCGCGTTCGGGCGCAGGTCACCGGCGATGTCGACGAATGACCGGAACATGTCGGGATGCATCAGAGTGAGATCCACCGCGCAGGTGCCGCCCATCGACCAGCCCGCGATCCCCCAACCATCGCGGTCAGAGCGCACCCCGAAGTTCGAGATCAGGTAAGGCACAACATCCTTGGTGAGGTGGTCGGCGGCATTGCCCCGGCTTCCGTTGACGCACTCGGTGTCGTTCGCAAACGATCCGGTGGCATCGACGAACACGAACACCGGAGCGTTGCCGCCATGCGCAGCCGAGAATCCGTCGAGGATGCCCAGCACATTGCCGGAGCGAAGCCAATCGGCCGGGGTGTTCAGTTGCGAGCCGATCATCATGATCGTCGGAAGTTCGGGCGGCGGAGTGCTGGCGAACCACGCCGGCGGGAGGTAGACGAGTTCCGTGCGGTGGTTGAACCCGGAAGCATGCGAATCGATGGTCACCGGGACCAGGACGCCGCTGGGTGGCCTGAAGTGCGCCAGCTGCATCTTCGTCACGGTCAGGCGGTCTGTCTGCCCGGGCAGCGGACTCGAGGTCAGCTGCTTCCACATGCCGTCCACCGTCGGGAAGTATCCGACCCACATGTTGAGCGTCAGCCCGCATGCCAGCGCGCACACGCCCATCGCGGCTACCGATGCGGTACGGCGCCACCATCGCGCAGTCACCCAACCCGCCACGGCGACACCGAATGCCAGGGCGGTCAACGCGATCCAGACCCACAATTCTGGTGGTCCGGCGTTGCCTGCCACTCCGATCGAGTCGATGTACCAGTACGTCACACCCGCCAACACAGCTGACGCAAGCACCAGTGCGGGCAACAACCGGGTGCGCCATCGCGGCGTGCGCCAGCCCACGGCGGCTCCCAGTAGCAACGCAGCGATCAGCTGAACGACAACCGGGAACCAGCCGTGGATCAGCGAGATCTGCGCAATGAGCTGGTGCATCAGCTCTCTTGATATCAGCGCCAGCTGTCAGCTCACTGGAGGGATGCTGAGTGAGCGGCACCCGCACCGGCGGTATCTCCCTGCGTCCCAGGATGTCGCGTCTTAAGGTGACGTGATGCGCATGAGAATTCCGTTGGCCCTGATTGGCGTGGCGGTCGCCGCCGGCGTCGGTTGCCCCGGCATCGCTGCAGCAGACCCGCCGCCACCTCCACCCCCGCCGCCACTCGATCTCAACGCGCTGACGCCGGTGAAGCCGTCAGACTTCGCGATGCACAACGGCGAGTACTACGCGTTCGCGGTGCCTGGCGATATCGCGTGCGCGATCGGTCGCGGATCAGGCAAATACGGCTGCAGCGGGCCACTGCCCGCAGCGCCGGACGGGGCCAACGCGGTGACCGGCGCACAACAGGGACCGCCCACGTTCATGAATGACAACCGGCCGCTGTTCATCTTCGACGGGTTACCCAATCGGTTGCTGCCCGGATCGCGCATCAGTTTCCGCAATGTGACTTGCGGGACCGACGGCACGGTGACGGTGTGCAGCAACTCCTTTGACGGGGCCGGGTTCGTCCTCAGTCCCGGCGGCAGCTATGTCCTCGACGTGAACAACCCACTGCTGCTCAACACCGGCGAGGGCCGCAACCCGTACGCCAACTAGCTAGAAGTCCCAGTCCTCGTCTTCGGTGTTGACGGCCTTGCCGATCACGTAGCTCGAACCCGAGCCCGAGAAGAAGTCGTGGTTCTCGTCGGCGTTCGGTGACAGCGCGGACAGGATCGCCGGATTCACGTCGGTCTCGTCCTTGGGGAACAGCGCCTCGTAGCCGAGGTTCATCAGCGCCTTGTTGGCGTTGTAACGCAGGAACTTCTTGACGTCCTCGGTCAGCCCGACCTCGTCGTAGAGATCCTGGGTGTATTCGACCTCGTTGTCGTAGAGCTCGAAGAGCAGCTCATAGGTGTAATCCTTGAGCTCCGTACGCTTTTCCTCGTCGAGCAGGGCCAGCCCGCGCTGGTACTTGTAGCCGATGTAGTAGCCGTGTACGGCCTCGTCGCGGATGATCAGCCGGATCATGTCGGCGGTGTTGGTCAGCTTGGCCCGGCTCGACCAGTACATCGGCAGGTAAAAGCCCGAGTAGAACAGGAAGCTCTCCAGCAGTGTGGACGCCACCTTGCGCTTGAGCGGTTCGTCACCCTTGTAGTACTGCATGACGATCTCGGCCTTGCGCTGCAGGTTCGGGTTTTCCTCCGACCAGCGGAACGCGTCGTCGATCTCGGCCGTCGAGCACAGCGTGGAGAAGATGTTGCTGTAGCTGCGGGCGTGCACCGACTCCATGAAGGCGATGTTGGTGTAGACGGCTTCCTCGTGCGGGGTGAGCGCATCGGGGATCAGGCTGACCGCGCCGACCGTGCCCTGGATGGTGTCCAGCAGCGTCAGACCGGTGAACACCCGCATGGTGAGCTGCTTCTCGTGCGCGGTGAGGGTGCCCCACGACGGGATGTCGTTGGACACCGGCACCTTCTCCGGCAACCAGAAATTACCGGTGAGCCGATCCCAGACCTCGGCGTCCTTCTCATCCTGGAGACGGTTCCAGTTGATCGCTGAGACACGGTCGATCAGCTTCATGCCTTCGCTCACCAGAACCCCATTTCACCAGGTTGTTTTGTTTGCCGGACGGCACCCACGACACTACCCCTGGGGCTAAGCCCCAGCGGGGACCCCAGTATCTAGTGTTTTCGTGTCGCTCGCCTCATGGATGAAGTCGAACTCCGCAGGATCCAGCTTGCGCGTTGCCAGCCAGTACTGCCAGGTCATGCCGCTCCACAGGGTCCGATTGACTCCGTGAGCGTCCATGTACCAGCTCCGGCAACCTCCGGTATTGAACACGGTGTCGGCCAGATCGTGCTGCAGCTCGGCATTGAACGCGGCCTGGGCAGCGGGATTGGGCGAGAGCGCCTGGGCCCCGGCGTGGTCGACGGCGGCGATCGCCTGGCCGACGTAGCGGATCTGCGATTCGATCATGAACACCACCGAGTTGTGACCCAGTGCGGTGTTCGGCCCGAGCAGGAAGAACAAGTTCGGCATACCGGACACCGCGATGCCGCGGTGGGCTGACATCCCCTCGCGGTTCCAACGGTCCACCAGGTCCTCACCGCCGGCGCCCTTGATGTCGACGTAGGTGTAGGAGTCGGTGACGTGGAAGCCGGTCGCCCACACGACCACGTCCGCCGGATGCTCGACACCGTCGGCGGTGACGATGCCGGTCGGCGTCATCCGCGTGATCGACTCGGTGATCACCTGGGTCTTGGGATTGGCGATCCCTCGGTAGTACTTGTCGGAGTTGAGGATTCGCTTACACCCGGCGCGGTAGCTGGGAGTGAGTTTGCGGCGCAGTTCAGGATCCTTGATGCTGCGATTGATGTTGTAGCGGCCCATCGCCTCGCCGATCTTGAGCAGCCGCGGTTGCTGCGTCATGGCGAAGCCGACGCCCTCGTGGATCCAGTAGATGGCGGCACGCATGGCCGCGCGGGTGCCGGGCACATAGCTGAACACGCGCCGAATCCATTGCGGGAACTTGTTGTTCACCCGCGGCATCACCCAGGCCGGGGTGCGCTGGTAGAGGTGCAGCTCGGCGACGTCCTTGACGATCTCGGGCACGATCTGAATGGCGCTGGCGCCGGTGCCGATCACTGCGACCCGCTTGCCGGTGAGGTCGACGCTGTGGTCCCACTCCGCGGAATGGAAAGCCGCACCGGCAAAATCCTCGCGTCCCTCGATGTCGGGGATCTGCGGGATGTGCAGGCCACCGGCTCCGGACACCAGGAACTGTGCGATGAACTCCTGGCCGGTGTCGCTGAACACGTGCCAGCGCAGTTCCTGCTCATCCCAGTGCGCGCGGTCCACATGGGTGTTGAACCGGGTGTACCGGCGCAGCCCGTACTTGTTGGCCACGCCCAGCAGGTACTCCTGAATCTCGGGCTGGAACGACCACATGTGGCTCCAGTCCGCCTTCGGCTCGAAGGAGAACGAGTACATGTGCGAGGGGATGTCGCAGGCACATCCCGGGTAGGTGTTGTCGCGCCAGGTCCCACCGAACTCGTCGGCCTTCTCCAGGACGAGGAAGTCGACGCCTCGGCGTTGCAGTTCGATCGCCATCCCCATCCCCGAGAACCCACTGCCGATGATCAGGGCGCGGGTGTGGATGGGTTGCTGACCCTGTGAGGGTTGGGCAGCCGTCATAGCTCAGGTCCTTTTCTGGGAACGGCGGTACCGGATAGTTCCCAGTTTCCGGCCCCGCGACGCCGCTGTCAAAGAAATGATCAGCTGGCGTGCTGGCGGCGCTGGACACCTTCATGCAGCGGGAGGTCCGGGTCGATCCAGATGCCGAGCAGTTCACAGGTGCCGTTGATGGAACCGACCATGATGGTGGTCAGGTGGTTGACGAACTCCTCGGCCGGCATCCGACGCGGGCTGTCCTCATCGGTGCCCAGCCACCAGTCCGTGGCCGACGCGCACGCACCGAACGTGGCGAATGCCGCCAGTTCGATCGCGGCCCCGTCCAGTTCCATCTCGCGCAGTTCGTTGGAGAACATGTCGGCCATCGCCAGGGTGATGCCGCGGCCCTCGTTGAGTGCGCGCATCGTCGATTCGCTCTGTTCGGCGAACCGGCCCTGGATCAGGAACCGCAACACGTTGGGGTGCTCATCGACCAGCAGCACGTACTGCTCGACGCTGCGCCGGATGACCTCCCGGGCCGGGTCGGCACCGAGGTTGATCGCCGGGAAGATCGCCGACCACAGCATGTCGCGCAGTCGCTCGCCGATGGCCTGGAACAGATCGGATTTGTCGGCGAAATGGCGGTAGATCTTGGGCTTGGCAGTACCGGCCTCTTCGGCGATCTCGCGCAGGCTGACCTCGGGTCCCAACCGGTCGATCGCCCGGAACGAGGCGTCGACGATCTCCGACCGCACCTTCTTACGGTGCTCACGCCAGCGCTCGCTACGGGCATCAACCTTGACGCCCGGCCCATCGCTGGAATGTGATCTCGACGTTCGCCGCACGCGATCACTGTACCTGTCCTGATAGCGCTGACCTGCCCAGACCGCCCTACAACACGCGGTTTTGCCGTTTGACCCGGGCGTTCGCCCGTCACGCCGCCGACAGCCGGCTTGGGTACTATCGCAGCCACAGTCAACCGATGAGACGAGGCTCATGACGCAGCGATACGACCTGGTCATAGCAGGTGGCGGCCCATCAGGGTCCGCCGCGGCGTGGCAGGCCGCTCAGACCGGCGCGAAGGTGCTGGTCCTCGACAAAGCGGAGTTCCCCCGCGACAAGCCGTGTGGCGATGGACTCACCGCGCGTGCGGTGAGTTATCTGCAGAAGATGGGCCTGGCCGACGAGGTGGCCAAGTTCCATCGGGTCAACAAGGTGACCGTATTCAGCCCCAGCGAGTGGGAACTGTCCTTCCCGCGCCGTCCCGGCATGCCTGACCACGGCCACACTGTGAGCCGCACCGAACTCGACACGCTGCTGCTGAAGCACGCCGAGTCGACGGGCGCCGAGGTCCGCCAGGGCGCCGAGGTTTCCGGGCCTGAATTCGATGCCAAGGGCCGCGTGGTCGGCGTGGTGCTCAAGAGCGGTGAGAAGGTCTACGGCGACGCGGTGATCGCGGCCGACGGCGCCTACTCCCCCATCAAGCGGGCCCTCAAGATCGACTCGGAGTACAACGGGTACTCGGCCATCGCGATCCGATCCGAGATGCACGCCAACCGTCCCGATTCGGACGCGTTCGAGATCTACCTCAAGCTGTTGTTCCAGGGCGATCAGCTGCCCGGCTACGGCTGGGTCTTCCCGATGGGCGGCGGCCGGTTCAACATCGGCCTGGGTTACGTGAATAGCTACAAGAATTGGCAGTCGATCAACGCCACCCAGTTCCTCGGCGACTTCCTGCGGACCCTGCCCGCCGAATGGGAACTGCCGCCGATCGAGGAACTCAAGAAGAACAAGAGTGTGCGGGCCTGGCGATTGCCGATGGGCTTCACGGCGTGGCCGCCGTGGCGTCCGGGCGTGCTGTTCGTCGGGGACTCGCTGGGCGCCGGCAAGCCGGTGTCCGGTGCGGGTATCTCCAAGGCGCTCGAGTCCGGTCTGACCGCAGGCGAGTGCGCGATCGCCGCGCTAACCAACGGCGGGCCCGACGACTTCACGAACTACGAGCAGCGGATGCGCGCGGCGTGGGGTCGTGAGTACCGACGCGGCCGCTTCTTCAACAAGCTGGCCGGGATGCCTGCGGTCGCGGGTGCGGGTCTGAAGGCGTTGGACAACCACACCTTCCGTGACCTCCTGCTCAAGTCGCTGTACAAGAAGGCGCAGAGCCCGCAGCACACCTGACCGTTAGACCGAGAGTGAAGTCCCTGCGAAGAATCTGCCGATCTTCGCAGGGACTTTCTTTCTTTGGGGCTGATGGGTTTTCGGTCAGCGCGGACTCAGATCGCCGACGGTGAATCGCGAAACCGCCTGCTTGATGGCGGCGACCATCGCTCGACTGCCGGTGTGCCCGGAGTCCTCGATGACCACCAGCTCGGCCGCCGGCCAGGCCTGGGCGAGTTCCCACGCGGTGCGGAGCGGCGCGGACAGATCGAGGCGACCGTGAATCAACACAGCGGGAATCCCGGTCAGTCGGTGGGCATTTCGCAGTAGCTGTCCGTCCTCGAGCCATGCGTGACGGGCGAAATAGTGGGTGCAGATGCGCACGAAGGCGAGCTTGGCCGCATCCGGCCGCGCACCGTATTGTCCGGGCGATCCCTGTGTCTCATGCGCAATCGCGGCGTCCTCCCATTCGCACCAATCACGCGCAGCCTGGTCGCGCACCGCCGCGTCTGGGTGCTCCATCAGCACCCGATAGGCCTCGACCAGATCGCCGTCGCGCAGGTGTTCGGGAGCCCCGGCGCGGAACCTTTCCCACTCCATCGGCAGCAACAGACGCAAACCGCCGTAGAGCCAGTCGATTTCACCGGGACGAGTCATGGTCACCCCGACCAGAACAATGCCCTCCACCCGTTCGGGATGGCGCTCGGCGTAGGCCAAGATGAGCGTGGACGCCCACGAACCGCCATACAGCAGCCAACGCTGTACTCCCAGATAGGTGCGAAGCGCTTCCATATCGGCGATGAGATGTTCGGTGGTGTTGTGCGCCATATCGGTCGCCGGGTCGGCGGCACTCGGCAGGCTGTCACCGCAGCCACGCTGATCAAACGACACGATCTGGAACACCGTGTCGTCGAACGTCCGGTGCGCGGTGCGCGACCGGCCACTACCGGGTCCGCCGTGCACGATCAACACCGTGCGGCCGGCAGGATTTCCCCGTGTCTCCCAATACATGCGATTGCCGTCGCCGACATCGAGCAGTCCGGAACGTCGCGGCTCGGGAGCCGCCGATTGCCTCTCCCCCATAGACCATCACGCTAATGGACGGGATCAGCGACTCGACCCCACCGCGCTGCACCCGCACAGTGGCTAGCGTGCCATCGTGCATCGGCGGGGTCGTCTCGGCAGGAACTCCGCGTCGGCCGTGCCGCTCGGCGCGCTCGCGTTTGCCACCGCCTGCTCGCACGGTCCCCGACTGGCCATGCTCGCCTATTGAAGCGACTTCGTCCCGAAAGCCGTTGGGTCCGGCGATGGCTCGGGATCTCCTTCGTCATCCCAGTCGCGACAGTATGGGCACCAAGGCCGGAGCCGGTGATGCACCAATTCCGCATAGGCAAGCATGAATACCCACAACGACTGGGGAACGTACGGCAACTGGGACTCGGTGGGGAGCAGACGAGCGATGAACATCGGGGCGAAGGTCAGCACCAGCAGAACCAGAATTGCGAGTGGAGTCATGGTGAAGTGCGAGAAACGCAGAATCATCTTCTGGCGCTGGGCCCGTACCGGCGCGTCGGCGGGAACATCTCTCATGCAGCGAATGCACATGCGCCCCGAAGCGTGATGAAGCAGCGTGATCATCGAACCGACCACAAACACCACCATGACGGCGTAGCCGACGTTGACGAGTAAGCCGAACCAAACCGCCACCCTGGCCACCACCGCGGCAATGAGCAGATAGGGCAGCCGGTGAGCCACTGCCTCAAACCACCTGCGCGGTGAGCCTTCGGGCACGGCAGCCGAGGTCATTCGATGCTCGATTCCACGAGGTTGACAGCGCTCAACCACCGATTGCGCCGACTCTGAAGGAACATGAGGGCAACGCTAGGGCCGGGGTCTGACACGCGAGTTCGGCCCGCGTCGTCGAGCAGGTAGAAATTTGCCGTCATTCCGACGCGGGATGAATTCACTTCGAGTAAATTGACGCTGCCTTTAATACTTGACACCAGAGAAGGACCCCGATGACCGCTGGCGCCATTGGCCGCAAGCTCCTCTTACTCGGATTGGCAACGGCCTTCGGCGCAACGATGTACGCGCCCGTCGCCAATGCCGAGATTCCGCCGAACTGCGAGAAGCGCCCATGGGGCTTCCTGGGTTCGCAAACACGTCAAATTTGCGACGAACCTCTCCGTCCGGACGGGTCCTGGACACGGCACCGACTCATCGGAGTCCCCCGCCACTATCAGAATCCGACCAGCAGCTGCTCGAACTCCTATTTCGGCACCAACTGCACCTACTACCCCGGCGGCTGGGTCGAAGACCAAGTCGCGAACAACGACACCTACGAAGTGCGTGCCGACACCATTCCTCCCGACGAACCCGGGCACATGCCCGACCCCGTGCCCGCGCCACCGGCACCCCCAGAACCGCCTGCGCCACCGGCACAGGCGGAAATGCCCTAGCGCTGGACCCACGCGTCGAATCAATCCGACTGTGGCCATACGCTTTTCGGCCGGGCCGGCAACTTGCGCGCCCGGCAGCATCTACCCTTCTGGATAGAACAGGAACAGCACACAACCCACGGCGGACTGCGGTACGTGCCACGACCCGGCCGGGGCGTGCAGGAATGTGCCCGCGACGTAGTCGTTGACGCCATCGTTGAACACTCCGGAGACCACGTAGACCTCTTCGGGACCGGGGTCATGCAGATCTTCGCCCGCCCAGACCGCTCCCGGCGCGATGGTGGTGACGGCTGCTTTGGCACCGTTGGCGCCCTGCCAGAGCGGTTGGACAGTGATTCCGGGAAAGACTTCGATCGGTTCGACGTCTGCAGCCGACTTCCAGACATATCCAGGCGCGTTGGGACCGAACGACGAAACATCACCGTTAATGGTCATGTGTGCGGCAACCTTGCGCACCGCCTCACAATTCCCGGTACGTCAGCGTCGACCGCGTTTGGCCGGACCTGGCTTACGGGCCACCTTGCCCGCAGCGGCGCGAGCGGCCTGCTTGGCGAGGGTCTTCTCTCGGGCGGTGCGTTTTGGCGCCGGCTGGGATTGCCCCCGCGATGAGCCGGGTTTGCGGCCGCGCACGATCCCGATGAACTCCTCGACCAATTCCGGTTGCGGACCTTCCCGGAAACCCAGCGCCACAGGGCAACTGGGGGCGTCGGCGATCGGCCGGTACGTGAGGTCCTTGCGGTGATACAGGCGCGCCAGGGACTGCGGAACGACGAGCGCCCCCATCCCGGCGGCGACGAGCTCTATCGCATCCTTGGTGGTCTCGGGTCGGTGATCGACGACAACGCCGGGAGCATTCGCCCAGTCGACGACGTGATCGAGCGGCACCAGGACAGGTTCGTCGTCGAGGTCGGCCGCGGTGATCTCGTCGGCGGCGGTGAGAAGGTGATCGATCGGCACCACCGCCACCGTCGTCTCTTCGTAGAGAGGAATGATGGCCAGCCCGGATGTGTCAGCCGACGGCCGGAGCAACACCACGTCGACGGTGCCTTCCCGCACTGCGGCGGCGGCGTCTGCCGCGGTGACGGCGCACAACTGCAGTGGCACCCCCGGGTGGCGCTCCGCCCAGATCCGCGCCCACTTCGCGGGCGTCCCACCGGGGACATACCCGAGGGTCAGGGACTGCGGGGTCACCGCCTCAGGTTACCGATACGCTCATTGCATGAGCAGGCCGAACGCGCAGTCCATGAAACCCGCCACCGCGGCGAAGAAACTGGACGTCTACTTGCCCGCGACACCTGCCGAGTTCCAGGAGAACGCGATCACCCGCGCCGAGCTCGCCGCTCTGCAGGACGACCCGCCCCAGTGGCTCAAGGATCTCCGCAAGAACGGTCCACACCCGAAGAATCTCGTGGCAGCCAAGCTGGGCATCTCGATCGCCGGTCTCGCGCGCGGCGCGGTCGGGGATGCGCTGACCACCGAGCAGATCAATCAGCTGCTCGAGGAGAACCCGGAGTGGCTGGTCGCCGAACGGGAGAGCTACCAGAGCGTGCTGCGCGAGCAGCGCCGTATCAAGGCCCTGCACACGGATCAGGCCCGCGAAGGCTGACGGCGCTGCCACGTGCCGCCACCGCCGCAAAGAGCGCGCCACGCGGAACTGAGCTGAAATCGCAGCGGTTTTCGGAATGTCACATCGACAAGCCTGGCGGCGACGAAACGCTGCACCCTGGATCGGACGAACTGTCTGGACCGCGTGGGCCGAAGACGATGACGCACATGATGCACTCCGAACGGAAGCACCAGCACCAGATGCCTGACACTCCAAACCCTCCGCTGGGCATTGCCACGTTCAACGTCAACGGAATCCGGGCGGCACGCCGTCGCGGCTTCGACGCCTGGCTCGCCGGGCGGGGGCTCGACGTGGTGGCCCTGCAGGAGTTGCGCTGCCCACGCGAGGAGGTCGGCGCGTTCGACGGTTATCGCGCGGCAATCGACTGCGGCTCGATCCCGGGCCGCAACGGTGTCGCGATCCTGACGCGCGAGGCACCGTCGGATGTGCGGACCTGGGTCTCGCATCCGCCGCGCAGCCGGGGCCTCGGGGCCCATGCGGGCGAGGGCCGGTACCTCGAGGTAGACCTCGCGGACGTTCCCCTCACCGTGGCGTGCCTCTACCTGCCGAAGGGCGGCCTACCCGCGCACTTGCAGCGGCCCGGCACCATGCGCGATACGCCTGACGGCGGCGCCAAGTACGACCGGAAGATGCGCTTCCTCGGAGCGTTCGCGCGCGAGCTGAGCCGGAACCGCCGGGCGGCGCTCGATGCGGGTCGCGAGTTCCTGCTGCTCGGAGACCTGAACCTCGCTCATCTTCCGCACGACGTGACCAATTGGCGGCCCGCACAGAAGATGGAGGGCTTTCTCCCCGAGGAACGCGCCTGGCTGGACAGACAGATCGGGCCGCGCACGCTTGTCGACGTGGTGCGGACGCTGCACGGCGACCGCCCCGGGCCGCTGTCCTGGTGGAGTTGGGCCGGCGAGTCGTTCGTCAAGGACGTGGGCTGGCGCATCGATCACCACCTGGCCACGCCGCGGCTGGCGCGGACCGCCGTGTCGGTGACCGTCGACAAGGAACCCGAACCCGGCGCGCGGCTGTCTGACCACGCGCCCGTCGTCGTGCGGTACGCCTTCGCCTGAGCCGCCGGTTACCGAGCCCCGCGCACACTGAGCAGCGTGAGGGCCGCAGCCACCTCGATCGGGTTGCCGAGCACGCCCGCGAGAGCTGACTCAGGCAAACTTCGGACATGGACGAGACGTCACGGGCCACGTACGCAGTCGACAGCGGCGACCCGCAATACGCCGGCACGATCTACACCCTGCACGAGCTCGATGACGGCTCGGTACTGGTGTCTCTCGAATACGCCGACGGCAGCGCCCTCGAAGCCGGCTACCTCTACGCGGAGGAGATCGACGGCCTCAGCGAGAGCGAGTTGCTCGCGGAGATCGACCAGGCGATCCGGGCCGCCGGCCTACCTGCGCGCGGCGATACCGTGACACCCAGCTGACAGAACCTCATGGGGACGAGGCGTCACCGCTGCATCTCCGCAGCGATCTCGTCGGCCGACACCGGCTGCCGATCCCACGCCTCCAGCGACACGCAGATCGATCGCTTTCCCGACCGTGGCTCATCGGAGTGGGTGTGTCCGTGGATCAACCACATCCCGAGGTTCGGCAACTGATATTGATCGAAGCTTCTGCGCGAGAGCCTGTCCGGAACGTCGACGTACGGGAAGTGGCTGAGCATCACGCCCTCTCCACCCACCTTCGTCCGCGCCACCTGCTGCACGCTCGCGAACACCGCGGCGTAGGCGGCGAAATGCTTCTGAGCGCCCCGGTACATCGGATGCACCGGATCGTGATTGCCGGTCACGAGGTGCATCGGTACGTGCAATGTGCTCAGCTGCGCCAGAGCTGATTCCATCGACGCCACCCCACCGGCGCAGATGTCACCGAGCACCCACAACGTGTCCTGTTTCGGATCGAGCCGGTACAGCGACGCCATCACCGCGGCGTCGTGCGCTGCCACCGTGTCGAACCCGCGCAAGCCCGCCAGCTTCGGGTGCGCGAGGTGCAGGTCGGCGGTGAAAAAATCCACACGCGGACGGTAGCGGGCCAGCCCGACACGTCGCGACCGGGTTTTGTCCCTCTGCTAGCGGTCGAACATGTCGCTGACGCGATCGAAGAAGCGATCCATGCGCTGTTCCAGTCGAGTCCCTTTCCCCCACTTCTCCCATGCGTAGATCAGACCGAATATGGCGGCGACGATCCCGAACACCAGAGCCGTGACAAGGACGGCCTCGACGGTTGTCGACATCGGAACATGATCTCCGACACCGTCGCTCAACACCATCCGCCGACCTGGTATCTGCGTCAGACTCCCTTGCTGCCGGGACCGGCACCCCCACCCGAATTGCCTTACTGACGCATCCGTCGGTGGGGCATGATGGCGCGATGAACTCGCGGTGGTGGAGGCTGTTCGATCGGACCCTGTACCAGCTGCGCTGGATCGGTCCGCCCGCATATCTGGGGCTTGCCCTCTACATGGGCTGGATCGGGATTGAGTTCATTTCGGACGCCACCCTATCCACCCAGCTACTCGGGTGGGGGTTTCTAGCGGTTGGTCTCTGGTCCTTGCGACAGTCCTACAAGGAGTTTCGGGAGGCCCGGGATGCCGAGCCGCCGGCGTGGCTACCCGACCTACCCGACCCGGACCAGGCCGATAGGCCCGCGTGGCGGCACCCGCTCACACCGGAGTTGCGGGAACAACTTCTGACGACGTTCGCCTTGCTGGTGGCTGCCGGGATCCTCGACCCTGACGAGATGCCCGATGAGGAGGTCGTCGAGTGCGCCGAACACATGGACGTGTTCGAAGACATGGGCATCTACTCCGTGATGAGGGTTCTGGAAATGCTGGGGGACGAACGGGACCCACCGCTTCGCCACCTGGCGTTCTTCACCACCCATGCGGAGTTCTACGAGGACGATGCCTTCGGGATCGTGCGCGAGTTTGCCCGCATCAGCGGATATGACGGTCCGTTGCGCCAGATCCGGTGCGATATGACCGGCGATTGGCAGAGTCCCAGCTTGACCCCCGTCCCTAACGCCGTCATCGAATTCGAGATGGGCAAGGCCCGATACTCGCTGCCCTTCACCACGTACGCCAAGTACCTGCCCGACGGGCTGATCGAACAATTGGCACCGATCTTCGCCCCCTCCGAAAGTATGGGACGTTTCTATGTCTCGTGGGTCGTCGACGATATGGACATCACATTCACAACCCCGGGGCAGATCGAGGAGTTCAACGCCGCCCTTGGACCGGAACCGTCCTGGGTGCCGATCTGATCGAGCGTGTCAGCCGGGCAACTAACTGCTAGCGCCGAATGGCCAGTTATCACACGCATTTTCGAGAATGGCGCGCGACAACTGGCCATTCGAAAGCGCTACGCCTCGGGCAACGGGAACGTCGCGTGCAACGACGTTCCGCCGACGCCGCTGCGCCTGCAGCTCGTCGCCGAGTCGCATCCAGGCCTCCGCCAAACACGGCCCCAGGACGGGGTTGTCCTCGGACGTAGATGGTCAACGATACCGGCGACGGTCCGCTCCTGGACCTAGCTGGTACGGCGGACGCTACCTGCTGAATTGCAGCTAGCCGGAATACCGAATAGGCGTCAGCGGTGAGGACATCAGCGCGCTCAAGAGCGACTGTTGATTCAGTCCAAAACGGGCGAACACCAAAGGAGAAGACCATGAAATCTGCAGCCAAATACGTCGCACCGTGGTTGGCCATCGCCGCAATCGGTGGCGCGATCGTTCTCGCGCCCATCGCCAGCGCCAACACCGATCCACTCGTGCCGTACGGCACCAACCCGCAGGTGCACTCCTCCCTCGGATACCACGTCTCGAATCACGACGAGGCGAACACCACGAACGGGCAGGTCGACCTGCCGTTCTGAGCGGCGTGACCGTCGGCGTCCCGCCCACGTTCTCGAGCATCTCCCTATCCAGCTGACCAGGGCGCGCAGACCGTTGCGCAGTCGTCGCCCTGGTCAGCTGAAAGGTGCTTGAACACACCGAGATTGACGACCGTAGAGGAAAGGCACATCATGACGCTCACACAAACTCCGACGCACGCCGCGAGCTGCGAGCCTGGCGGCCAAACACACACTGATGGCAGCCATCTCGTCGTCGATGCGCTCAAGTTGAACAACGTCGACACCATCTACGGATTGGTCGGCATTCCGATCACCGACCTGGCACGCACTGCACAGTCCTCAGGAATCCGCTACATCGGATTCCGCCACGAAAGCGATGCCGCCCATGCGGCGTCCGCCGCGGGGTTCCTCACGAGGAAACCCGGTGTGTGTCTGACCGTCTCCGGACCGGGGTTTCTCAACGGCCTGGTCGCACTGGCGAACGCAACGACGAACTGTTTCCCCGTCGTGCAGATTTCGGGCTCCAGCGAGCGCCACATCGTCGACCTCAAACGTGGTGACTACGAAGAACTCGACCAGATCGCCGCGGCGGAACGGTTCGCGAAAGCGGCCTATCGCGTCGACCGCGCCGAAGACATCGGCCGAGGGATTGCCCGCGCGATCCGCACCGCGATCTCGGGCCGGCCGGGAGGTGTGTATCTGGACATCCCGGCTGCCGTGCTGGGCGAGATCATCGATGCCGATCGGGGCGCTTCATCGCTGTGGCGCCTGGTCGACCCCGCTCCACGGCAGATTCCGGCACCGGACGCGGCGGTGCGCGCTGTCGGGCTGCTTGCCGACGCACAGCGACCGTTGGTAGTGCTGGGCAAGGGTGCGGCATACGCACAGGCGGACAACGAGATTCGACAGTTCCTCGAAGGCACCCACCTACCGTTCCTCCCGATGTCGATGGCCAAGGGCATACTCCCCGACGACCATCCTCAATGTGTTGCGACGGCGCGTTCGCTGGCGCTCCGCGAAGCGGATGTCATCCTTCTTGCCGGCGCCCGGCTGAACTGGCTACTCGGCCACGGTGAGGCGCCGCAGTGGAACCCTGATGCCAAGTTCATCCAGATCGACATCGAGGCCACCGAGTTCGACAGCAACCAGCCGATCGCCGCGCCGCTCGCGGGCGACATCGGCTCGGTGATGCAAGCGCTGACCGAACACAACCGCGGCAAGATCCGGGCACCCGAATCATGGCGACGGGAATTGGCGGCCAGATCAGCCCAGAACCGGGCCAGGATGTCGCAGCGACTCGACACCAATCTGCTGCCGATGGAGTTTTACGGCGCACTTCACACGATCCGCGACGTACTGCATTCATACCCCCTGGCATACGTGGTGAACGAAGGGGCGAACACACTCGACATCGCACGCAACGTCATCGATATGCGGCGCCCACGCCATCGCCTGGACAGCGGCACCTGGGGAGTCATGGGCATCGGCATGGGTTACGCGATCGCCGCGGCTGTCGAGACGGGCGATCCTGTGGTGGCGATCGAGGGCGACAGTGCCTTCGGATTCTCCGCCATGGAGTTGGAAACGATCTGCCGCTACGGACTTCCGATCGTCGTCGTGGTGTTCAACAACGGCGGGATCTACAAGGGCGACGAAGTCAACAGCGTCTCGGCCGATCCCGCACCAACCGCACTGACGGTCGGAACTCACCACGAAAAGCTCATCGAGGCGTTCGGCGGCGATGGCTACCGCGCCACCACCCCGGCCGAACTCAAGACGGCTCTCGACACGGCCCTGACCGCCAGGCGTCCGGCACTGATCGACTGCGTGATCGACCCGACCGCAGGTACCGAGAGCGGCCATCTGACAAACCTCAATCCCAGGGGCGTCGGACAAGCATGAGTTCGTCGCCGCCGTACGGACATTCGCGAGAAGCACAGACAGGACATCCTCATGAATCAACTACCTCTGGGTGGCATAAGAGTCATCGATTTCACCGGAGTGCAGGCAGGCCCGGCGTGTACCCAGATGATGGCGTGGTTGGGCGCCGAAGTGCTCAAGGTCGAGCGGCCTGACGGTGGCGATATCACCCGCCGGCAGCTGCGTGACCGCCCCGAGGTCGACTCGTTGTACTTCACACAGCTCAACAGCAACAAGCGCTCCTTGACCGTCAACACCAAAACGTCGGAAGGCAGAGCGGTGATGGAGCAGCTGATCCGTGGCGCCGACGTGCTCGTCGAGAACTTCGCCCCGGGGGCAATGGACCGAATGGGCCTGGGCTGGGAGCATATCCACGAGCTCAACCCCAGGCTGATCTTCGGTTCCATCAAAGGATTCAACGACGAATCCCCTTGGGCCGATCTGAAGACGTACGAGAGCGTCGCGCAGTGCGCCGGAGGCGCCGCCTCGACCACCGGATTCTGGGACGGCCCGCCGACGGTGAGCGGAGCCGCCGTCGGGGACAGCAATACTGGCATGCACTTGTTGATCGGCATATTCGCCGCACTGATGAGTCGGGCCAAAACCGGTGTGGGTCAGAAGGTTTCAGTGTCGATGCAAGATTCGGTGCTCAACCTGTGCCGGGTTAAGCTGCGTGACCAGATGCGGCTGGAGGAGCTGGGCTACCTCGAGGAATACCCGCAGTACCCACGCGGAACCTTCGGCGACACCGTGCCTCGCGGCGGGAACGCCAGCGGCGGAGGGCAGGCCGGCTGGATGCTGAAGTGCAAGGGTTGGGAGACAGACCCCAACGCATACTTGTATTTCACGATTCAGGAACAGAATTGGGCGCGCACATGCGCGGCAGTCGAGCACCCCGAGTGGGTCGACGACCCGGCATACTCCAGCGCGGCGGCCCGTCAACTGCACATCTTCGAGATCTTCGATGAGATCGAGACCTGGTTGTCCGACAAGACCAAATACGAAGCCCTCGAGATTCTCCATCGCTACGGGGTGCCGTGTGCGCCGGTGTTGAGCATGAAAGAAATCGCTCACGATCCCGCGCTCAGGAGCAGCGGCAGCATCGTAGAGGTGGCGCACAAGGAACGCGGTAGCTACTTGACCGTGGGCAGCCCGGTCAAGTTCTCCGGGTTTACCCCTGAGATCACCGCGTCGCCGTTGCTCGGCGAGCACACCGATGACATCTTGACTGATCTCGGATACGACTCGGACGCCATCGCCACCATGCACGCCAATGGTGTCGTGTGAACGCTCGTGCCGACCACGCCGGCGGCGCGGCCCCGGGCCCCTGTCAGCGACGAATCGTCACAACATGCAGCTGACGCAACCCTCCACCTCAGTGCCCTCCAAGGCCATCTGACGCAACCGGATGTAGTACAACGTCTTGATTCCCTTGCGCCAGGCGTAGATCTGCGCCTTGTTGACCTCGCGGGTGGTGGCGGTGTCCTTGAAGAACAACGTCAGGCTCAGCCCTTGGTCCACGTGCTGGGTGGCTGCGGCATAGGTGTCGATGATCTTTTCGTAGCCGATCTCGTACGCGTCCTGGTAGTACTCCAGGTTGTCGTTGGTCAGATACGGCGCCGGGTAGTAAACCCGACCGATCTTGCCTTCCTTGCGGATCTCGATCTTGCTCGCCACCGGGTGGATCGAGGATGTCGAGTGGTTGATGTACGAGATCGACCCGGTCGGCGGGACGGCCTGCAGGTTCTGGTTGTAGATTCCGTGCTTCTGCACCGACTCCTTCAACTGCTTCCAGTCGTCCTGCGTCGGGATGTGGATCTCCGCATCGGCGAAGATCTGCCGGACCTTGTCGGTGGCCGGCTCCCACACCTGATCGGTGTACTTGTCGAAGAACTCCCCCGACGCGTACTTCGAGTCCTCGAACCCACCGAAGCTCGTACCGCGTTCAATCGCAATCAGATTCGATGCCCGCAATGCGTGGAACAGCACGGTGTAGAAGTAGATGTTGGTGAAGTCGATGCCTTCTTCGGAGCCGTAGTGGATCCGCTCACGGGCCAGATACCCGTGCAGGTTCATCTGCCCCAGGCCGATCGCGTGCGAGCTGTTGTTGCCCTGCTCGATCGACGGCACCGACCAGATGTGGGTCTGATCGCTCACCGCGGTCAGGGCCCGGATCGCCACCTCGATGGACTGCGCGAAGTCCGGTGAATCCATGGTCTTGGCGATGTTCATCGACCCGAGGTTGCACGAGATGTCCTTGCCCACCTTGGAGTAGGACAGATCGTCGTTGAATTCCGAGGCGGTCGAGACCTGCAGGATCTCCGAGCACAGGTTGGAGTGGGTGATCTTGCCGGCGATCGGATTCGCCCGGTTCACCGTGTCCTCGTACATGATGTACGGGTAGCCCGACTCGAACTGCAGCTCGGCCAGCGTCTGGAAGAACTCGCGCGCCTTGATCTTCGTCTTGCGGATGCGCGCGTCGTCGACCATCTCGTAGTACTTCTCGGTCACCGAGATGTCGGCGAACGGGACGCCGTAGACCTTCTCGACGTCGTACGGCGAGAAGAGGTACATGTCCTCGTTCTTCTTGGCCAACTCGAAGGTGATGTCCGGGATCACGACACCGAGCGAGAGCGTCTTGATCCGGATCTTCTCGTCGGCGTTCTCACGCTTGGTGTCGAGGAACCGGTAGATGTCGGGGTGGTGCGCGTGCAGGTACACCGCACCGGCACCCTGGCGGGCGCCGAGCTGGTTGGCGTAGGAGAACGAGTCCTCCAGCAGCTTCATGATCGGGATTACGCCCGAGCTCTGGTTCTCGATGTTCTTGATCGGGGCGCCGTGCTCACGAATGTTGGTCAGCAGCAAGGCGACTCCGCCGCCGCGCTTGGACAGCTGCAGGGCCGAGTTGATCGAGCGCCCGATGGACTCCATGTTGTCCTCGATGCGCAGCAGGAAGCAGGACACCGGCTCGCCGCGCTGCTTCTTGCCCGAGTTGAGGAACGTCGGGGTGGCCGGCTGGAAGCGGCCGTCGATGATCTCGTCGACGAGCTTCTCTGCCAGCACCGTGTCACCGGCAGCCAGGGTCAGCGCCACCATGACGACGCGATCTTCGAAACGCTCGAGGTAGCGCTTCCCGTCGAAGGTCTTGAGCGTGTAGGAGGTGTAGTACTTGAACGCACCGAGGAAGGTCGGGAACCGGAACTTCTTGGCGTAGGCCCGATCGAGCAGGCTCTTGACGAAGTTGCGGCTGTACTGATCGAGCACCTCGCGCTCGTAGTACTCCTTCTCGATCAGGTAATCGAGCTTCTCGTCCTGACTATGGAAGAACACCGTGTTCTGGTTGACGTGCTGCAGGAAGTACTCCCGCGCAGCCCGCACATCCTTGTCGAACTGAATCTTGCCGTCGGCGTCGTACAGATTCAGCATCGCGTTGAGCGCGTGGTAATCAGTCTCTCCGGGCAGGGTGTGCCCGGGAGCGGTTACAGGCTCTGCAGCTGTGACGGTTGGTGGCACGTCTGGTCCTTCCAAAAGTCTTTCAACCCCGCACGGACAGCCTCGACATCGTCCGGGGTTCCCATGAGTTCGAAGCGATACAGGTACGGCACGCCGCATTTGCGCGAGACAACATTGCCCGCGTACGCGAACTCCGCACCGAAGTTGTTGTTGCCCGCGGCGATGACGCCGCGGATCAACGACCGGTTGTGTTCATTGTTCAGAAAGGCGATGACCTGCTTGGGGACGTAGCCACCGTTGTCGATGTCGGGAGTGGCACGGCCGCCACCGTAGGTGGGCAGGACCAGAACGTAGGGCTCGTCCACCTCGATGCGGCCATGCAGCGGGATCCGGGTGACGCGATCTTCGGGCCATCCCAGCTTCTGGACGAAGCGGTGGGTGTTCTCCGAGACGCTGGAGAAGTAGACGAGATGGCTCATTGTGTCCTCCGTCCTTCCCCCGTGGTGGTGATGCCTTCCGTTACGCGGTCGCCGCGACCGTGCTCAGTGCCTTGATCCGATCAGGACGGAAGCCCGACCAGTGGTCGTTACCGGCCACCACAACGGGGGCCTGCAGGTAACCGAGTGCCATGACGTAGTCACGGGCCTCGCTGTCGAGGGTGATGTCGACCTTCTCGAACTCGATGCCCTGCTTCTCCAACGCCTTGTAGGTGGCGTTGCACTGCACGCATGCGGGCTTGGTGTACACGGTGACGGTCATCTTCGGTACGGCTCCTCTTGCGGAAAGTGAAAAAACTAGACAGGTGACTGGCAACTGATCGGGTCTTACGTTTCGCTTAAGTTCAGCGACCTTCGGGCCGCCAAAATTCCTGCCGGTCGAAGCCGCTCTCCGGCTGGTCTTGAAACCGACTCGGCCGGATTCGCTGCGCTCCGGCCGGCTCCCGAACTGTGGTGGCCTGTCGGTCTCACAGACACTACACCTAGTGGCCGACAGTTCGAAGCCATACAACATGTTCTGAATAACATTTCTGAAATTCCCTGGTCGTAAGCTTGCCAGCAACCACGTTCACGGCGTGTCGTACCCGACTTGACAGACCGTGTCGCGCCGCGGCCCTAGATGTACCACCAGCCACCGACAAGTCTGGCCGCCACACAGCGCGAGGCCCCCCTAATAGCAAAGCCGCCGGCCGGGTCGGAACGACCCAGCCGGCGGCAAGATTTTGCCGGAAAGCGGCGCAAACGGCAAAACGCGAAGACGACCCCTCAACCAACCTCGGTTGTGAGCTTGCTCACAATGTCGCGCAGCGTCTCTGCCACCTCGGCGTTCTCCCTGGGGTGCTTACCGTCGAGCGATTTGGACGGCACCGACAGCTTCAGATCTTCGACCACGCGCGGCCCGGCGATGCCGAAGGATTTACGAGTCTCGTCGTGCGCCCACACACCGCCGTACTGCCCCAGCGCCGCCCCGACGACCGCCAGCGGCTTGTCCTTGAGCGCGCCGTTTCCGAACGGGCGCGACAGCCAATCGATGGCGTTCTTCAACACGCCGGGGATGCTGCCGTTGTATTCGGGGGTGACGACGAGCGCGGCGTCGGCGTCGCCGGCCGCCGCCCGCAGGGCCACCACCGGCTCGGCCACCTCGGCGGTGTCGATGTCCTCGTTGTAGAAGGGCAGCTCCCCCAGCCGATCAAAGATGCGCAGCTCCACTCCGTCGGGCGCCTGCTCCACCGCCAGTTCGGCGATCTGCCGGTTGACCGACGCCGCCCGCAAGCTCCCTACCAACACCAGCACCTTGATATCGGCCATGTTCACGCTCCTTCTATTCGACTCGCTCGATTCTCGCAACGATCAACCGGACTGTGGTCCGATTAATTCCGGCTGAGTTAAAGTTCAGTGGTGGCAGCCTCCGACCGCCCGACCCGGCTCATGGGCATCGACCCGGCGCCACAGGAACGCGGCCCAGGGCGTGTCGATGCCGCCCGGAACCGCGCCCTTATTCTCGACGCCGCGCGCCGGCTCATCGCCGAACGCGGCCCCGACGCGGTCAGTACCGACGATATCGCGGTCGAGGCCGGCGTCGGGAAGGGAACGGTGTTCCGCAGGTTCGGCAGCCGGGCCGGTCTGATGATGGTCCTGCTCGACGAGGACGAGACCGCCGAGCAGGACGCCTTCATGTTCGGCCCACCTCCGCTGGGCCCCGGCGCACCCCCGTTGGAACGGCTGCTGGCCTACGGCGCGGACCGCCTCCGATTCGTCCACAGTCATCGGGCGCTGCTGTCGGACGCCATCCGTGATCCCGCGCTGCGCTTCTCGGGCCCGTTCACGCTGCACCGCACCCACGTCCGAATGCTGCTCGAAACCGCCGGCACCACAGGTGATCTCGATGCCCAAACCGATGCCCTGATCGCACTTCTGAACCCCGATTACCTGGAGCACCAACTGTCCGCCGGGCGCAGCCTCGACCACCTGACGACTGCCTGGCAGGACACCGCCCGCAAGTTGTGTGGCCACTAGCACCATGACCGCCTGGGTGCTGCATGTCGACCTGGACCAGTTTCTGGCCTCGGTCGAGTTGCGGCGCCACCCTGAACTCCAAGGCCTGCCGGTCATCGTCGGCGGCAGCGGCGATCCCACCGAACCCCGCAAGGTGGTCACCTGCGCGTCATACGAGGCGCGTGAATTCGGGGTGCACGCCGGGATGCCGCTGCGCACCGCGGCGCGCAGGTGCCCGGACGCCACCTTCCTGCCGTCGGACCCCGATGCCTACGACGCGGCCTCCGAACAGGTCATGGGTCTGCTGCGCGATCTCGGCCACCCGCTGGAGGTGTGGGGCTGGGACGAGGCCTATCTGGGCGCCGACGTCAACGACCCGGTCGAGTTGGCCGAGCGGATCCGCACGGTGATCGCCGCCGAGACCGGTTTGTCCTGCTCGGTGGGTATCAGCGACAACAAGCAACGCGCGAAGGTGGCGACCGGCCTGGCCAAACCTGCGGGCGTCTACCTGCTCACCGAGGCCAACTGGATGTCGGTGATGGGTGACCGTCCGACCGATGCGCTGTGGGGTGTCGGCCCCAAGACCACCAAAAAGCTTGCCGCGCTGGGCATCACCACGGTGGCGGATCTGGCCGCCACCGATGCCACAGTGCTCACCTCGGCCTTCGGGCCCAGTACCGGGCTGTGGATCCTGTTGCTGGCCAAGGGCGGCGGCGATACCGAGGTGAGCTCCGAGCCCTGGGTTCCACGGTCACGCAGCCACGTCATCACCTTCGCCGAGGACCTCACCGAGCGCGGTGAGATGGACGACGCGATCCGCGAGTTGACCCGGCGGACCCTCGACGAGGTGGTGGAGCAGGGCCGAATCGTCACTCGAGTGGCCGTCACGGTGCGTACCAGCACCTTCTACACCCGCACCAAGATCCGCAAGCTGGCCACACCGAGCACCGACGCCGACGCGATCACCGACACCGCGCTGGCGGTATTCGACCAGTTCGAGCTGGACCGACCGATCCGGCTGTTGGGTGTTCGGCTGGAACTGTCCATGGACGGGATTCCCACCGGCCCGGTTGTCACAGCAGACCAATAGCCTCGAACCCATGCTGCAGACCATCGCTGTTCGGGGCTACCGCTCGCTGCGGGAGGTGATCCTGCCGCTGACCGAGCTCACCGTGGTCACCGGCGCCAACGGCACCGGAAAGTCCTCCATCTATCGGGCGCTGAGGCTACTGGCGGACTGTGGGCGGGGCCAGGTGATCGGCTCACTGGCCCGCGAGGGCGGCCTGCAGTCGGTCTTGTGGGCGGGCCCCGAACAACCGAACGAGCAGACCCAGGGCACTGTCCGGACCCGCCCGGTTTCACTCGAACTCGGCTTCTCCGCAGACGATTTCGGTTACCTGGTGGATCTGGGCCTGCCGCAGATGGCCGGGTCGGGTGGCGAGCCGTCAGCTTTCGCCCAGGATCCCGAGATCAAACGTGAGGTGGTCTTCGCCGGGCCGGTGCTGCGTCCGGCCTCGACGCTGGTGAGCCGCACCCGTGAGTACGCCGAGGTGGCCGCGCAATCGGGCCGGGGTTTCGATGAGCTGACCCGCTCGTTGCCTTCCTACCGCAGCGTGCTCGCCGAATACGCACACCCGGACGCGCTGCCGGAACTGTCGGCCGTCTCGGACCGGTTGCGTGACTGGCGGTTCTACGACGGGTTCCGGGTCGATGCCGCCGCACCTGCCCGCCAACCCCATGTGGGTACGCGCACCCCGGTGCTCTCCGACGACGGCTCGGATCTGGCCGCGGCGGTTCAGACGATCATCGAGACGACTTTCGACGATCTGGCCCGTGCAGTGGCCGACGCTTTCGACGGGGCCACCATCTCCGTGGCGGTCAACGACGGGCTGTTCGATCTGCAGTTGCGTCAGCGCGGCATGCTGCGGCCGTTACGTGCTGCCGAATTATCGGACGGCACACTGCGTTTCCTACTCTGGGCAACAGCACTGGCCAGCCCCCGTCCCCCGTCACTCATGGTGCTCAACGAGCCGGAGACCTCGCTGCATCCCGATCTGGTCCGGCCGCTGGCCGCCCTCATCACGTCCGCAGCCAAACAGTCCCAGGTGGTCGTGGTGACGCATTCGCGCGCTCTACTGGACTTCCTGGAGACCACGCCGGCGGCCGATGAGCAGCGGAGCACCGCGATCGAGATAGAGCTCTACAAGCAATGGGGTGAGACGAAGGTGGACGGGTTCGGCATGCTCAACACCCCCTCGTGGCACTGGGGAAAACGCTAGCGCTGCACGGACTTCGGCCGTAGTGCTCGACTGAAGAGCACATTGACCTGCCGCATGGCCACACTGTAGGGCCACCACGCGATGCGCTTGAAGGCGTACAGGGCGCGGATGTCGACCGACGTGTAGATCAAAAACCGGTTGCGCGTCATCCCGGCCAGGATCTTGTCGGCCGCCTTCTCCGCCGAGATGGCGTGGCCGGCGAACCGGTCCACCCATTTCTGCACGTTCGGATCTTCCCGGTCCACACCGGCGATCTGAACCGTCTGGACCAGACCGGTTTTCACCGCTCCCGGCACCACCACCGACACCCCGATCCGATGCCGCGCCAGGTCGAAACGCAGCACTTCACTCAGTCCGCGCAGCCCGTACTTGCTCGCGCTGTATGCGCTGTGCCAGGGCAACGCCACGATGCCGGCGGCAGAGGACACGTTCACCAGGTGCCCGCCGCGGCGAGCCTGCACCATCGGCGGCAGGAAAGTCTCGATCACGTGGATCGGACCCATCAGGTTGACGTCGATCATCGAGCGCCAGTGTTGGTGGGTGAGTTGGTCGACGGTCCCCCAGGCCGATACCCCGGCGATGTTCATGACCACGTCCATCGACGCATGTGCGGCGTGGATGTCGGCGCCGAATGCCGCCACCTGGTCGTAGTCGGAGATGTCCAGCGCTCTGTGCGCGGGCACCTCGGCGCCGAGCGCCTTGGCGTCGGCGACGGTCTGGGCCAACCCGACCTCATCGCGGTCGGTCAGGTACAACTCGGCACCCCGGGCCGCCAGAGCAAGGGCGGTAGCCCGTCCGATGCCGCTGGCTGCGCCGGTGATCAAGCACTTTTTCCCCGAAAAGTCCGCCCGGGCGTTACCCGCGGTATCACTCCCCATAGCGGTGACCTTACCTGTGGCGCTAAGCGTCCTGGCCGCCCCACAGTGCGTTGAGCCACAGTCGCTCGACCACGTCGAGCGCACGGGCCGGGTCGGTTCCCCGCCCGACGAAGGCGGAGTCGTGCGAAAGCGTCATCGCCGTGGTCGCGACCAGGGTGCGGACCAGGGCTGGGAGGTCGTCCGAGATCGGACGGGCACCGGCGTCTTGTTCGACCAGGCCCACGATCTGGTCGATCACGGCGTCCTCGTAGTCGTTCATCAAGTCCCGGATCTGGGCGTCGGTGTTCTGCGCGACGGTGCAGGCCGACATGATCGGATCGTTGGTGGCGAACACGGTGGCCGCGCTTCCGACCATCCGCTTGGCGAAGGCGGCAGGAGTTTCACCGGCGTCGCGGGGCGCGTAGTTGTGGGTCAACGCGGCGAGTTGTTCCATCGCGTCGGACACGATCACTGCCAGCACCGCGTACTTCGAATCGAAGTAGAAGTAGAAGCCCGACCGGGCCACCCCGGCGCGTTCACTGATGGTGCTCACCGACAAATCGGCGAACGACTGCTCCTCGAGCAGTTCCCGCACAGCCGTCACGATGGCCTCGCGTTGCCGGTCACCACGGCTGCGACGGGCCTGCGGACGCCCGGTGGAGCCATTGCTGCTCCCCGGTATCGATTCGGCGGTCATGGCATTAGACCTTTGCATCCACGACGCGCCAGTTCAAAACTTGACATGCGTCAAGTCTGACAGTCAGGATGGCCTCAAGTGGTGACATCGACCACACTTCGTCGGACTTTGTTGGTCAGGAGCGGCCCATGACAACCATCAGCACCCCGCATTACCTGCTCGATCAGGCCAAGCGTCGGTTCACCCCGACGCCCAACACGTTGCCGGGAATGGGCGCGCTGGAAAAGCGCCTCAAGGCCAAGGAGTGGGACCAGTTCGTCTTCGCCGAACCGCCCGCCGGCAGCGGCCTCAAGCCGATCATGGGCGACTCCGGTTTGCCGATCATCGGCCACATGATCGAGATCTTCCGTGGCGGTCCCGACTTCATCCTGGAGCAGTACCGCAAGAACGGCCCGCTCTACTACGCGCAGTCCCCCGCCCTGTCCTCGGTGATGGCGCTCGGTCCCGACGCCACCCAGGCGGTCTTCTCCAACCGCAACAAGGATTTCTCCCAGCGGGCCTGGGATCCGGTGATCGGCCCGTTCTTCGAAGGCGGCCTGATGTTGCTCGACTTCGACGAGCACATGTTCCATCGCCGGATCATGCAGGAGGCGTTCACCCGCACCAGGCTGACCGGCTACATCTCGCACATCGACTCGGTCGCCTCGGCCGTGTTGGCGAATGACTGGGTGGCCAACGACCCTCGGTTCCTGTTCCACCCGGCGATCAAGGAACTCACGCTCGACATCGCCTCCGAGGTGTTCATGGGCGTCCCCGCGGGCACCGACCGCGCGCTGGTCACCACGATCAACAACGCGTTCACCACCACCACGCGGGCGGGCAACGCGATCGTGCGGACGTCGGTGCCGCCGCTGAAATGGTGGCGCGGCATCCAGGCCCGCAAGACCCTCGAGGACTACTTCGCCAGCCGCATCGGCGAGAAGCGCCAGTCGGAGAGCACCGACATGTTCAGCGTGCTGTGTCACTCCGCCGACGAGGACGGCCAGACCTTCACCGACGACCAGATCATCAGCCACATGATCTTCCTCATGATGGCCGCGCATGACACGTCCACCTCGACGATGACGACAATGGCCTATCACCTGGCGGCCAATCCCGAATGGCAGGAACGCCTGCGCGACGACTCCGCGCGCATCGGTGACGGACCGCTGGACTTCGAGACGCTGGACAAGCTGGAAACCTACGACCTGGTGATCAACGAGTCACTGCGGATGATGACGCCGCTGCCGTTCAACTTCCGCGAGGCCGTGCGCGACACCGAGCTGCTGGGCTACTTCATCCCGGCCGGCACGAGCGTGGTCACGTGGCCGTCGATCAACCACCGGCTGCCTGAGCTGTGGACCGACCCGGACAAGTTCGACCCGGACCGCTTCGCCGAGCCGCGCAGCGAGCACAAGAGTCACCGGTATGCGTTCGCGCCGTTCGGTGGCGGCGCCCACAAGTGCATCGGCATGGTGTTCGGCCAGTTGGAGATCAAGACCGTGATGCACCGGCTGCTGCGCCGCTACAAGCTGGAGCTCGCCAGCCCGGGCTATCAGCCGCGCTACGACTACGGCGGCATGCCGGTCCCGATCGACGGCATGCCGATCGTGCTGCGCCCGCTGCACTGAGGCATTTCGACGGCCCGTTGGCCAGTTGTTGCACGCGTCCGACGTATCGCCGTGCAATAACTGGCCATTCGGCGTTCCAGGCGTCTAACGTCGCGACATGACCGCCGACGAAGTCAAGGAGGCATCGACGCCACGCGCGACCGATCGCGCCGGCGATACCTCGCCGTTCGCCCTCGGATTGCTGCTGAGGCGGGCCCACTGGCATGCGTCGGCCGTGATGTCGGAGGCACTTGCACCCCTCGGCATCGAGATGCGCCATTTCGCGGTCCTGCTCGAGCTCGTCAATCACGGCCCGACAGAACAACGGGATCTCGTAGAGGCCACCGGGTCCGACAAGTCGGCGATCATGCGAGTCATCGACGACCTGGAACACAAGGGCCTGGCGGTGCGCAAACCGGTTCCGGGTGACCGGCGGGTGCGGGCGGTTGAGGTCACCCCGAAAGGCCTGGAGCTTTTCGATGCCGCACATGTGGCGGCACGGCCGCTGGCCGAACGCCTGGTCGCCGCGATGCCGCCAGGCGACGTCGACCAACTGAAAGAACTCCTCATCCGGCTGAGCCCGCCACCGGAGCCGTAGTCAACCTCACGCAACCACACCGGGAATAATTCGTGCCAATATCGTCTTGAATGAGATAGTCGCAAACGCGACAATCTATCCGGGAGGCACGCCATGATTGACGTCTACGACGCGGTCACCAGCCGACGGGCGGTACGCGGATTCACTGATCAGCCCGTCCCCACCGAGGTTCTACAGCGTGTGCTGACGGCAGCCGCCTGGTCACCGTCCGGCTCGAACATCCAGCCCTGGCACATCTACGTGGTAACCGGAGCTCCGCTGGCCGAGCTCAAGAAACGGGCCACTGAACGCGTGGCCAACGGCGAGCCCTGGGACGAGCGGGAGTACGAGATGTACCCCACCGACATGAAAGCGCTCTACGGCGACCGTCGCGCGGCCTTCGGCAAGGAGCGCTACAGCGCCCTCGGCATTGTCCGCGACGACTGGGATGGCCGCCAACGCGCCGCGATCGCCAACTGGGACTGCTTCGGCGCGCCGGCCGCGCTGTTCTGCTACATCGACCGTGATCTGGGCCCCGCACAGTGGGCGGATCTCGGGATGTACCTGCAGACCGTCATGCTGCTGCTACGTGCCGAAGGACTTCACAGCTGTCCTCAGATGGCGTGGTCTCAAGTCCGCGGCACCGTCGCCGACGTCCTGTCCCCTCCGCCTGAACTAATCCTGTTCTGCGGCATGTCCATTGGCTATGAGGACCCCACCGTCCCCTACGTTCGGACAGGCCGCGCGCCACTGGACGAAACGGTCACCGTCGTCGACGGCTAATTCGCTCAGGCCGCCATCAGCCGATTGGCGCACGCGATCACCGCGGACAGGGCCGACTGCACCGGGTCGTCGGACAGTCCCACGGCCCATCGGCGGTGCAGGCCGTCGCAGCCTTCGATGAAGGTGGCGGTCTGTCCCGCGGCGGGCAGTTGGTGAAACGAGGTGGTCTCGACGCTGACGCCGCGGTCATGCAGCATCGCGGTCAGTGCCGCCACCGGCCCACTGGCCGCCATGGTCGAGGTGGCGATTTCGTCGCCGATGGCAAGCGTCGCCCGGTAGCTGCGGGCCTGCGGGCCGAGGCGACTGCCTGTCGAGCGCTCATCGGCGCAACTGAAGTGCCCTAGTCGCAGTGGGCCCGCCGACGGCGAATATTCGCCCAGGAACTGCTCCCAGGATGTCGACTCGCCCGCGTCGCGGAGGTCACGCGGCAACGGGGTGGAGAAGTGGGCCGAGAATGACATCGGATCACCCGATTGCGGTGCCTGTGAAGTGAGATACATGTGCCGGTCTTCTCTTGCTCAGAGGAAGTGACCGACGAAGTAGCGAACGACCCACAGCGGGGGGTCGGTCTGATCAGACCCCGCTGCGGGTTGCTACTACAAGTCGCCTTGGCACGTTGGCGATGCTAGACGCACCCTGTCCGGTCACGCAAACACTTTCCGACTACGTAGTCTCGGCGGGGTGGATGGCTCATGAGCGTCGGTGAGATCGTCCTGCTCGTGGTGGCCGGTATCGGCGGCGGACTCACCGGCAGCATCGCGGGGCTGGCCTCGGTGGCCACCTATCCCGCTCTCCTGCTGATCGGATTGCCTCCGGTCACCGCGAATGTGACCAACACCGTGGCGTTGGTGTTCAACGGCGTGGGTTCGGTGCTGGGGTCCCGGCCCGAACTGGCCGGGCAGCGAGCCTGGATCAAGCGGATCATCCCGATCGCCATTGCCGGCGGGGCGGTCGGCGCGGCACTGCTGCTGTGCACCCCAGCCGAGGGCTTCGAGAGGGTGGTCCCGTTCCTGCTGGCGTTCGCGTCGGTGGCGATCCTGCTGCCGCGTGGTCGTCAGCGGGAGACGCGGGTGGCCAACCATCGCGACCATCGGATCAAGGTCGCCCTGGAAGCCGGGGCGATCTTCTTGATCACGATCTACGGCGGCTATTTCGGCGCGGCGGCCGGCGTGCTGCTGCTGGCCCTGCTGCTCCGTACCGGAGGTGCGTCGCTGGCACATGCCAATGCCGCCAAGAACGTGATCCTCGGTGTCGCCAATGCGGTTGCTGCGGTCGCGTTCATCGTGGTGGCGCCGGTGTACTGGCCGGCGGTGGTGCCGTTGGGCGCCGGGTGTCTGATCGGCTCACGGCTGGGCCCGGTGATCGTGCGGCATGCGCCGGCCACCCCGCTGCGGTTCCTGATCGGCGCGGCGGGCGTGGCCCTTGCCGTCAAGCTCGCGCTGGACACGTACTGATTTTCTAGCGCGAGCAGGCACGTAGGTACGCGAGAACGCGCAATTCCGGGTACCGCCGCGTCTGCTCGCCGAAGAAGCTCAGCCGAACGGGTTGTCCCCCTTGGCGACCCGCGTTCCCAGGGTCAGCAGGTTCTCCGCCGAAGCGTGCAGTTGTTCACCGGCGTCACGGCTGGCCCGGCCTGCCAGGTATCGCGACCAGGTGCCCTCGATGACGATCCCGAGTTTGAAACAGGCCAGCGCCACATACCAATCCAGCCGGTCGGTCTGTCGGCCTCCGGCCGCCCGGTACGCCTCGATCAGTTCACTGCGGTGAGCCAGTCCGCCGAGCGCGGCCAGTGCCGAGCCCGCGTTGATCGGATTGGGATCGTCGGGCCAGCACACGAGCATCCACCCGAGATCGAGCAGCGGATCGCCGATCGTGCACATCTCCCAATCGATGAACGCAGCCAGTTCAGGGGTCTCCCGGCGCAGCAGGACGTTGTTGAGATGCGCGTCGCCGTGCATGATCCCGGGTTCGGCGTCGGACGGGCGGTTGTCCTCCAGCCACTGCGCCAGATCACCCACGCCCGTCAACGACTCGGGTGAGTAGTGCTCGTGGCGGTAGCTGTCGAGCAGTCCCAGGAACTGCGGAACCTGGCGGGCCAGAAATGATCCCGGCCGGCGGATCGCGGCGAGCTCGCTGTTCTCCCAGGCGACATTGCCCAGCTCCGCCAGACTCCCGGCGTAGGACAGCCCGACCCGATAGCGCAGGTCGGCGTCGTCGCGGTAGGCGTCACTCACCTCTGTGCCGGGGTTGAACCCGTCGACCTCTTCCATCAGGTAGAACACCACGCCGATCACGTCGAGATCGGTGCAGGCGGCGATGAATCCCGGATGCGGTACCGCCGATCCGGCCAGCGTCCGCAGTACGGCGATCTCCCGCAGCATGGTCTTGTCGCTCGTCGGGCGTGGGTGTAATGGAGGGCGCCGCAAGACCATTCGACGACCGTCGACGCACATGCCCACCACGATGTTCTGGGTTCCGCCGGTCAGCGGGGCCACGTCGGTCAGCGTCGTGCCGATCCGCTGCTCTCGCAGCCAGCGCCCGATGGCGTCTTGATCGGCAGCACTGAGCGTCGGTAATTCCTGTACGTCGTCGGGCATGCAGCCATGGTGCCAGCTGCCCGCTCCGGTCAGTGCGTATTCGCCACCGTCAGCAGGTATTCCCACGGCATCGCCGAACCGGTGAGGAACCTGTCCCCGAGCGCAGCGATCTCCGCGTCCAGTGCCGCGACCCGGTCGGCGTCGGCGGCGATGGCCCGGTAGGCCGAAATCGTCGGACCGTAGTTGGCCTTGAAGTGGTCGCGGAACGCGGCGCCGTCTGGGAACAACACGACGTCCAGTTCCCGCCTTTCACAGGTCAACTCGCCGACCTGTTCGCCCAGCAGTGCGCGCAGGTACTGCTCGTCGCCCCACCGCGGCGGCGGGGACACACCGGCAGGCGGCGCGGGCACGTACGGCTTCATAGTGGCGAACAACTGGCCGATGAATCCCTCTGGCGTCCAGGAGATCAGGCCGATCCGTCCGCCCGGGCGCGTCACGCGCAGCAGTTCATCCGCGGCCTGCTGATGGTGCGGGGCGAACATCACCCCGATACAAGAAAGGACCGTGTCGAACGAATCGTCGGCATAGGGCAATGCCTCGGCGTTGCCTTCGGCCCAGTCGATGGTCAACCCGGCCTCCGCAGTCAACCGGCGTCCCTCTTCGACAAGTTCCGGACAAAGGTCGCTGGCAGTCACCCGCGCGCCTGTCGCAGCGGCGGGGATGGCGACGTTGCCGGTCCCCGCGGCCACGTCGAGTACGCGGTCACCGGGCCCGATGCCACTGGCGTCGACCAGGACAGGCCCCAGTGGACGCACGATGTTCGCGGCGATCGCTGCGTAGTCACCCAGCGCCCACAGCGCCCGGTGTTTGGCCTCAAGTTCCCTGTCGGTGGTCGTGATGTTCATGGCGGGCTCCTCTCGCGGCGTGGCTTCATCGTCATCCCATCCGGCCCGGACATTCCAGTACCAGATCTGTAGCGGACCGGGTTCTGGATCTGTACTGGCTTCGACGCTCCGACAGCGGTGTACTTAGAAAGCTGCGTACTGTCCGGGGAGGAAGACCGCCGATGTCGACGTATGGCCAGTTCTGTCCAGTGGCCAAGGCCATGGAATTGCTCGATGAACGCTGGACCTTGCTGGTGGTCCGGGAACTGCTGCGAGGCAGCGCGCACTTCAACGACCTGCGTCGCGGTGTGCCGAAGATGTCTCCTGCGCTGTTGTCCAAGCGGCTGAAGTCGCTGACCCGCGCCGGGGTAATCGAGCGTTCCGAGATAGAAGGGCGGACGAGCTATTCGCTGACCCCGTGCGGGCAGGAACTCGCCGGTGTGGTCGACGCGCTCGGCTCGTGGGGCGTGCGGTGGATCGGTGAACTCGGCGAGCAGGATCTCGACCCGCACCTGCTGATGTGGGACATGCGCCGCACCATTCCCATCGAAGAGTGGCCGCGGTCGCGCACCACGATCGCGTTCGTCCTCGACGGAGTGGCGCCCAAGGCCTCGAGGTGGTGGCTGACGGTGAACGACGGGCAGGCCGACGTGTGCGATTTCGACCCCGGCTACGAGGTCGCCGGGACCGTGCAGACCGACCTGCGCACGCTGGTCGAGATCTGGCGCGGCGATGTCGGCTGGGCCCGCGCGGTACTCGACGGCAGTGTCGCGTTGTCGGGTTCCGCCGACGTACGCCGGGCCATCCCGAGATGGCTGGGCCAGAGCACGGCCGCGGCGATTCCCCGGCCGGCCTGAGCCATCAGTCCAGGATGCGACGGGCGACGTTGGTGGTGACCAGGTCCAGGAGTTCGTCGGCGCGCCCAGCCAGAATGGTGCGAATTGCATAGAGCGAGAAGCCCTTTGCCTGTTCGACGGTGATCGCCGGCGGTATCGACAGCTCCTGACGTGCGGTATGCACGTCGACGAGCGCGGGGCCGTCATGAGCGAAGGCGTCGGTCAGGGCCCGTTCCAACTCACCCGGTTCGGTGACACGGCGGCCGAACATGCCCATGGCCTGGGCCACCGCGGCGAAGTCCGGGTTGACCAGGTCGGTGCCGAACGTGACGATGCCCGCGGCCTTCATCTCCAGCTCGACGAAGTTCAGCGACGAGTTGTTGAACACGATCAGCTTCACCGGCAGCTTGTTCTGGCTCAGCGTGACAAGCTCGCCGAACAACATGGTCAGTCCACCGTCCCCGGCCAAGGCCACCACCTGCCGGCCCGGGAACGCGGTCTGCGCACCGATGGCGTGCGGCAGCGCGTTGGCCATGGTGCCGTGGTTGAAAGAACCGATCAGCCTGCGCCGGCCGTTCATGGTCACGTACCGGGCCGCCCACACCACCGGTGACCCGACGTCACAGGTGAACACCGCATCCTCGGAGGCCAACCGGTTGGCCAGTGCAGCAACATATTCCGGGCGGATCGGGGTCTTGTCACGATCGTTGACGGCCAACGAGTCGAGCGTGGCGCGGGTCTTGCGGTAGTGGCGTAGCGACCGGTCGAGGTGCTCGCGAGTGGTCTTGGGTCGCAACAGCGGTTGCAGTGCAGCCAGGGTGTCGGCGACACTGCCGCGCAGCCCGAGATCGATCGGGGTGCGCCGGCCGAGATTGCGGCCGCGGATGTCGACCTGGATGACGGTGGCGGCCTCGGGATAGAACTGCTGATAGGGAAAGTCCGTGCCAAGCATCAACAGCGTGTCGGCCTCTTTGATGGCCTTGTACCCGGAGGCGAAACCGAGCAGCCCCGTCATGCCGACGTCGAACGGGTTGTCGTACTCGATGAATTCCTTGCCGCGCAACGCATGGACGATCGGCGCCTG
This sequence comes from Mycobacterium shunyiense, assembly GCF_058270035.1. Lineage (NCBI taxonomy): Bacteria > Bacillati > Actinomycetota > Actinomycetes > Mycobacteriales > Mycobacteriaceae > Mycobacterium > Mycobacterium shunyiense. The sequence continues at coordinate 151,038 of NZ_JBZDPT010000011.1, forward strand.
CAGCGTGGCGGCCAGCTCGATCAGGGCATCATGCGAACCGGCCACGCCCGCGCCGCCCAGGATCGTGACGCGCTCTGCGGCGTTGAGAATGTCGGCGGCTCGACGCACCGACTCGTCATCGGGACGCACGATCGATCTTGTCGGCCGCACCGGGCAGGTCGCCCAGGCGGTCTCCCCCGTGCGCTGCAGGAAGATCTCGCCGGGGATGACGACGACGGCGACCCCGTTGTCCTCGACGGCCGCTCGCATCGCCATCTCCAGGATGCGCGGCGCCATCTCGGGGGTGCTGACCAGTTCGCAGTAGACGCTGCACTCGCGGAAGAGGTCCTGCGGGTGGGTTTCCTGGAAGTACTCCGACCCGATCTCGGTGCGTGGGATGTGGGCGGCGATGGCCAGCACCGGGACCCGGCTGCGCTGGGCGTCGAACAGCCCGTTGATCAAGTGCAGATTGCCCGGGCCGCAACTGCCCGCACACACCGCCAGCTGGCCGGTCAGCGCGGCGTCGGCGGCCGCGGCGAACGCGGCGGTCTCCTCGTGGCGGACGTGCTGCCAGCTGATCTCGCCGCTGCGCCGGATGGCGTCGGTGAATCCGTTGAGACTGTCACCGGGAAGTCCGTAGACCCGCCGTACCCCGCTCAACGACAGTGCGGAGATGACTTGGTCTGCGATCGTCGCCATGACGCCTCCCGGTATGCGATTCCCGGCGTGATCGGTGACGCTGAGCGCCATCGATCACGCCGGAATTCACTCTACTTGGGGGCGAAGCGCTGGCCGGCGTCCAAGCGCAGGCACTGGCCGTTGAGCATCGGGTTCTCGGCGATCGCCACGGCGAGCTTGGCGTACTCCTCGGGCTTGCCCAGACGCTTGGGGAACGCGGCGTCCTTGGTGAGCACCGCGGCGAACTCGTCGGGGATACCTTCGGTCAGGCCGGTGGCGAACAGGCTCGGTGCAATGGCGAGCACGCGGATACCCAGGCTGCCCAGGTCGCGCGCCATGGTCAGGCACATCCCGGCGATGGCAGCCTTGGACGCGGTGTAGGCGACCTGGCCGATCTGGCCCTCGAACGCCGCGATGGAGGCGGTGTTGATGATGACGCCGCGCTCTTCGGCCTCTTCGTCGACGGGTTCGTTCTTGCTCATGTGCCAGGCGGCGAGCCGGCTGATGTTGAACGTGCCGATCAGGTTGAGGTCAATGGTGGAGCGGAACGAATCCAGGCTGTGCGGACCGTCCTTCTTGATGGTGCGCTCGCCGATGCCGCCACCTGCGGTGGTCACGATGATGTGCAGACCACCCAGTGCCGCGACAGCCTCTTCCAGCACCTTCTCGGTGCCGTCGAAGTCGGTGACGTCGACCGCGAAGAACGAACCGCCGATCGCGTCGGCCACTTCCTGGCCCTTGGACTGCGGCCGGTCCAGTACAGCCACGCTGGCGCCGCGCTTGGCCAGTGCCTCAGCGGTCGCGCGGCCGAAGCCCGACGCGCCGCCGACGACGATAGCCTTCTTGCCTTCGATCTCCATCTAGCTTCCTTTCCAAAAATGACCGAAATCGTAAAGCAACCTATCCCATCAACCCTTCCCGTAAGCCTTTCGGGTTCGATGTGCTGGTTCCCTGGGCCACCCTTTGCACCGCGAGCGTGCGGGTTTGTCCCCCGACACGCCGCATTTCGTCGACGCGCGCCGCACGTTCGCCGTCGTTGACCGTGCGTAAATCCCTCGACGCCGCCTCCGAGACCGCATAGGTTCGCCTGCCATGACCCCGGCAGAGCTTTGGCGCGACCGTCTCCGCGAATCCCTGCTGTCGGCACGCAAGGCCCGCGACACCAACCGCACCGCCGCGATCCGGTCGGCGTTGAGCGCCATCGACAACGCCGAGACACCGCAGGCCGATCAGACCGATACCCGCATCGGCGGAGCGATCGCCGGCGCGGTGTCGGGCGTCGGCTCCACGGAGGTGGCGCGCCGAGTTCTCAGCGACGACGAGGTGCGCGACCTCCTCCGGGCCGAGATCGATGAACGGCTTTCGGCGGCAAGCGGATACATCGCGAACGGGCATCACGAACGGGCGTCGGAGCTGCAATCGCAGGCCGCTGTCCTGGCCCAGGTTCTCGGCCAACCGCCGGAGGGTGTCTGAGCTCCGTGGCACGCTGAAGGCGTGTTGCTCGCTGACGTCGCCGCCGCATCCGCCGACATCGCGGCCGCCTCGGCGCGACTGGCCAAGATCGAACGTATCGCTGCACTGCTGTCGGTGGCCGCCACGCAGGGGCACGCCCGCACGGTGGCGGTCACGGTGTCCTGGTTGTCCGGGGAACTCCCCCAACGCCAGATCGGTGTCGGCTGGGCCGCTCTGCGCTCACTGCCGGCGCCGGCGGAGGTCCCCACGTTGACCATCAGCAGCGTCGACACCGCATTCACCGACATCAAAGGAATCGCGGGCAAGGGCTCTCAGTCGCTGCGCGCCGATTCGGTGCGCGACCTTTTCGCGGCGGCCACCGACACAGAGCAGACGTTCCTCCGGAGGCTCCTTGGCGGCGAGTTGCGTCAGGGCGCCCTGGCAGGCGTGATGGCGGACGCGGTGGCCCGTGCATCCGGCATCCCGGCGGTCGAGGTCCGGCGTGCGGCCATGCTGGCCGGTGACCTACCAGCGGTGGCCGCGGCGGCGCTCACCGGTGGCCGGGCCGCCCTGGCCGAGTTCAGTTTGCAGGTCGGCCGTCCGGTCGGGCCGATGCTCGCACAGACCGCCACCGGTGTCGTCGACGCGCTCGAACGGCTCGGCGGTACAGCGGTTCTGGAGGCCAAGCTGGACGGCGCGCGCGTACAGATCCACCGCAGCGGCTCGGAGGTCTCGATCTATACCCGCAGCCTCGACGACGTCACCCACCGACTGCCCGAGGTGGTCGCGGCGGCACTGGCCCTGCAGGCCACCGATCTGATCGCCGACGCGGAGGCCATCGCGCTGCGGGCCGACGGGCGCCCACAGCCGTTTCAGGTCACCGCCGCCCGGTTCGGCCGCAAGAACGCAACTGACCTCGAACCGCTGTCGGTGTTCTTCTTCGATCTGTTGCACATCGATGGCAAGGATCTGCTCGACCTGCCCACCGGGCAGCGGCTGACCGCACTCGATGCGCTGGTACCTCAGGACCGGCGCGTCGACCGCGTCGTCACCTCAGACGGCGCGGTCGCGCAGGACTTCCTGGACCGCACCCTGGCCGCCGGCCATGAGGGCGTGATGGCGAAGTCGCCGACGGCACCGTATGAGGCCGGCCGTCGCGGCGCAGGCTGGCTCAAGGTCAAACCGGTGCACACCCTGGACCTGGTGGTGCTGGCAGTGGAATGGGGGTCGGGCCGACGCACCGGCAAGCTGTCCAACATCCATCTGGGCGCACGTGATCCGGACACCGGTGGATTCGTGATGCTGGGCAAGACTTTCAAGGGCATGACCGACGCGGTGCTGGCATGGCAGACCGAGCGCTTCCGGGAACTGCAGGTCGACGACGACGGCTGGGTAGTCACCGTCCGGCCCGAGCAGGTCGTCGAGATCGCCTTCGACGGCGTCCAGCGCTCGAGCCGTTACCCGGGCGGTGTCGCGCTGCGGTTCGCCAGGGTCCTGCGCTATCGAGACGACAAAACCCCGGGCGAAGCCGACACGATCGACACCGTGCGCGCATTCCTCACCTGACGCGGCGCCGTTCACCTCGTTAGGGTGCGGAAACCGGGATTCGATGCCGTCCTGTTTGGCTCGATGAAAAGATCACACCCGACGCGTATGACACTGGGCGAGCAAGGAGAGACCGTGGCAACACCAGATGCCCCACCGGCGGATCGCATCGAGGACCACGACGGCGACATCACCTACATCCGCACCGACAAAGATCTTCCGCCGGTGGCGATCGTCGACCGCTCTCCGATCACCGTCAAACACAAGGCGATCTTCGCGGCGGTCGCGGTTCTCGGCGCAGTGGCCTGGGCGGTCATCGCCTTCTTCCGCGGTGAGACCGTGAACGCGGTCTGGTTCGTGATCGCCGCGATCTGCACCTACGTGATCGGATTCCGGTTCTACGCCCGGCTGATCGAGATGAAGATTGTTCGGCCTCGCGACGACAATGCCACTCCGGCTGAGCTTTTCGAGAACGGCACCGACTACATGCCGACCGACAGGCGCGTGTTGTTCGGTCATCACTTCGCCGCGATCGCCGGAGCGGGCCCGCTGGTCGGCCCGGTGCTGGCCATGCAGATGGGCTATCTGCCCGGGACCATCTGGATCATCATCGGCGCGGTGGTGGCCGGCTGCGTCCAGGACTACCTGGTGCTGTCCATCTCGGTGCGCCGCCGCGGCCGCTCGCTGGGGCAGATGGCACGCGACGAGCTCGGCCTGGTCGGTGGCGTGGCCGCGATCGTCGGCGTGCTGGTGATCATGGTGATCCTGTTGGCGGTGCTGGCCCTGGTCGTGGTCAACGCGCTCGCCGAGAGTCCCTGGGGCGTGTTTTCGATCGCGATGACGATTCCGATCGCCATCTTCATGGGTCTGTATCTGCGCTTCTTCCGCCCCGGCCGCGTGTCGGAGGTGTCCCTGATCGGCGTCGCACTGTTGCTGCTCGCGGTGATCTCCGGAGGTTGGGTGGCCGAAACCGACTGGGGTGCTGACTGGTTCACGCTCTCCAAGGTCACCCTCTCGTGGTGCATCATCATCTACGGCCTGGCCGCTTCGGTGTTGCCGGTGTGGTTCCTGCTGGCCCCGCGCGATTACCTGTCGACGTTCATGAAGGTCGGCACCATTGCCCTGCTGGCCATCGGCATACTGATCGCGCGCCCGGTGATGCAGGCACCGGCGATTTCGCAGTTCGCCGCCAGCGGCACCGGCCCGGTGTTCGCCGGCTCGTTGTTCCCGTTCCTGTTCATCACCATCGCCTGCGGTGCACTGTCGGGCTTCCACGCGCTGATCTCCTCGGGCACCACGCCCAAGTTGCTGGAGAAGGAAAGCCAGATGCGGCTGATCGGCTACGGCGGCATGCTCACCGAGTCGTTCGTCGCGATCATGGCCCTCATCACCGCGGCGATCCTCAACCAGCACCTGTACTTCGCGATCAACGCGCCGACGGCGGCCACCGGCACCACCGCACAGACCGCGGCCGATTACGTCAACGGCCTTGGCCTGTCCGGTCAGCCGATCACTGCGCAGGAGATCACCGCAGCCGCCGATGGCGTCGGCGAGCAGTCGATCGTGTCGCGCACCGGCGGCGCTCCCACCCTGGCCTTCGGCATGTCCGAGGTGCTCCACCAGGTGTTCGGTGGAGAGAGCCTCAAGGCGTTCTGGTACCACTTCGCGATCATGTTCGAGGCGTTGTTCATCCTCACCACCGTCGACGCCGGCACCCGGGTGGCCCGGTTCATGCTGTCCGACGGCCTCGGCAATCTCGGTGGGCCGCTGAAGAAGTTGCGCGATCCCAGCTGGCGCGTCGGAGCGTGGGCCTGCTCGATCATCGTGGTCGCCGCGTGGGGTTCCATCCTGCTGATGGGTGTGACAGATCCGCTGGGCGGCATCAACACCTTGTTCCCGCTGTTCGGCATCGCGAACCAGCTGCTGGCCGCGATCGCATTGACGGTGGTCACCGTCGTGGTGATCAAACGCGGCTTGGTGAAGTGGGCCTGGATACCGGGGCTTCCGTTGTTGTGGGATCTGACGGTGACGATGACGGCATCGTGGCAGAAGATCTTCTCCGCCGACCCGAAAGTCGGTTACTGGAAGCAGCATTCGCAGTACGTCGCGGCCCAGGAGGCTGGAAAGTCGACGTTCGGCGCAGCGAAGACCCCCGATCAGATCGACGCCGTCATCCGCAACACCTTCATCCAGGGCACGTTGTCGATCGTCTTCGCCGTGCTGGTGCTGATCGTGTTCATCGCGGGTGTGGTGATGGCGCTGCAGGCGCTGCGCGGCGCCGCGAGGCCGCTGGCCGTGGATGAGGAGGTGCCGTCGCGCATCTTCGCACCCTCGGGACTGATACCCACCCAGGTTGAGAAGGAGGTGCAGAAGCAGTGGGACGCCTTACCCGGAGCACACGCCAGGCCGCACGCCACATCGGCTGGTACTGGTCAACATTGATGGGTGACAACCACTACCGGCGCTACGTAGCGCATCGGGAGCGGACGCATCCGGACGAACCGGTGCTGTCCGAGCGCGACTACTGGAAGATGCGGCACCGCAACACCGAGGCCAATCCCGGCGCACGCTGCTGCTGAGTCGGCGAATCTGCTGATCGCCTGGCCTGAACCTGCCACGCCCGGCTAAACTGTCGTCCATACGGTAAGGCCGTCGTGAATGGAGCGCGTTTCGTGAATAAAGACGACATGATCCTGATCAGCGTGGACGATCACATCGTCGAACCACCTGACATGTTCAAGAACCACCTGCCCAAGAAATACGCCGACGAGGCACCACGCCTGGTGCACAACCCCGACGGCAGCGACACCTGGCAGTTCCGCGACATCGTGATCCCCAATGTCGCGCTGAACGCGGTCGCCGGCCGGCCCAAGGAGGAGTACGGTCTGGAGCCCCAGGGTCTCGATGAGATCCGCAAGGGCTGCTACAACGTCGACGAGCGCGTCAAGGACATGAATGCCGGGGGCATCCTCGGCTCGATCTGCTTCCCGTCCTTCCCCGGCTTCGCCGGCCGCCTGTTCGCCACCGAGGATCCCGAGTTCTCCCTGGCCCTGGTCCAGGCCTACAACGACTGGCACATCGACGAATGGTGCGGCGCCTATCCGGCCCGCTTCATCCCGATGGCGATTCCGGTGATCTGGGATGCCGAGTTGTGCGCCGCCGAGGTGCGGCGCGTGTCCAAGAAGGGCGTGCATGCCCTGACGTTCACCGAGAATCCGGCGGCCATGGGATACCCCAGCTTCCACGACGACTACTGGACGCCACTGTGGAAGGCGTTGTGCGACACCAACACCGTGCTGAACGTGCACATCGGGTCTTCGGGCAAGCTGGCCATCACCGCCCCGGACGCACCACTGGACGTGATGATCACCTTGCAGCCGATGAACATCGTGCAGGCCGCGGCGGATCTGTTGTGGTCCAAGCCCATCAAGGATTACCCGGATCTCAAGGTCGGACTGTCCGAGGGCGGCACCGGCTGGATTCCGTATTTCCTGGAGCGCGTCGACCGCACCTACGAGATGCACTCGACGTGGACCCATCAGAACTTCGGCGGCAAGCTGCCCAGCGAGGTGTTCCGCGAGCACTTCCTGACCTGCTTCATCTCCGACCCGGTGGGTGTGGCCCTGCGTGACAAGATCGGCGTCGACAACATCTGCTGGGAGGCCGACTACCCGCACAGCGATTCGATGTGGCCGGGCGCGCCCGAAGAGCTGTGGGACGTGCTGACCGAGAACAACGTGCCTGACGACGAGATCAACAAGATGACCCACGAGAACGCCATGCGGTGGTACTCGTTCGATCCGTTCAGCCACATCCCGCGCGAGCAGGCCACGGTCGGGGCTCTGCGCAAAGCCGCTGAGGGCCATGATGTTTCGATCCAGGCCTTGAGCCATCACGAGCAGGGCTCCCGCGGCGACGCATTGCACGCCGCGGCGCGGGGAAACTCGGGTTCCGACTAGGGCCCGTTTTCCCGCGAGCAGACACAAAACTGCCGCTTTTCATGCGAAAAGGGGCAGTTTTGTGTCTGCTCGGCGTGGCTAGCGCAGCGAGTACCGCACCGGCAGGTGCTTGAGACCGCCCACGAACGTGGTGGCCATGTGCTGCGGTTCGCCGGCGAGTTCTGCGGAGCGCAGCCTCGGCAGCAGTTCGGAGAAGAAGCTGTTGATCTCCAGCCGGGCCAGTGCGGCACCGAGGCAGAAATGCACACCGTAGCCGAACGCGATGTGTTTGTTGGGATCTCGCCCGACGTCGAAGCGGAACGGATCGACGAAGACGTCCTCGTCACGGTTGCCCGAGACATACGACAGCAGCACCGACTCGCCCTTGGCGATGCGTACACCGCGAATCTCGTAGTCCTGTTGCGCGGTACGCATGAACTCCTTGACCGGTGTCGTCCACCGGACCATCTCCTCGACCGCCAGCGGCATCAGACTCATGTCGTTCTGCAGCCGGGCCAGCTGGTCGGGATTCTGCAGCAGCGCGTGCATACCGCCGGAAATGCTGGCACTGCTGGTGTCGTGGCCGGCAGCGGCGATGATCGCGTAATAGGAAACCGTGTCGATATCGGACAGCGGCTCCCCGTCCAGCGTGGCGTTGGCGATCGTCGAGGCCAGGTCGTCGGTCGGATTCGCCCGACGCGAGGCGGTCAGCTCGGTGAAGTACTGGAACATCTCGAGCAGCGCCATGCCCTGCTCTTCCATGCTGGTGCCGCGCTTGAACTCGTCGTCGTCGCTGCCGAACAGTTCCTGTGTGAGCTTGAGCATGAACGCGAAGTCGGACTCGGGCACACCGAGCAGCGTCATGATCATGTACAGCGGATAATTCACGGCTACCTGCTGCACGAAATCGCATTCCGGTCCTTCGTCGACCATTCTGTCGACGAACCGCTTGGCCAGTTCATCGGCGCGATCCTTCAACGCGCGCATGGCCTTTGGCCGAAACCAGTTGGCTCCGATGGCCCGCAGATCGCGGTGCAGCGGATCGTCCGTGTGGATCAACGTCCGGATGCCGATCGCGGCCTGCTGCTCGTCGCCCTCGCGGGTGACCAGCACCGGGCGCGGAGAGTTGGTGAAGATGTCGTTGGCACGCTCGATCTCCATGATGTCCGCATGCTTGGTGATCGCCCAGAAGGGGGCATAGTCGGGCACCTCGACCCAGGACACTGGGGCGTTGGCTCGGAGGTGGGTCAGGTCCGCGTGAAGAGTCACCTCGTCGGCGTACGCCGACGGGTTGGCGAACATCTTGGCGATATCGTCAATGGTGCGGACGGTCATACTTTGCTCCTCACTGGCGGGCATTCGCGAAACTCCTGCAACACCGCGTTGACAGTTTCCGGGGATACAGCGGCGGGAAAGCCGGGCAGCACGCGGTCGATGACGCCGTCGCAGCGGCGCCGCAGTGCGGCGGCCAATTCGGGGATCGGTGCCACCACGGCGAACGTGGCGAGCACCTCGTCGTCGATGAGCTCGCCCATCGCGTCCCACTGGCCATCCAGCGAGAGCCGGTGCAGTTCGGTGTGCAGATCACCCCAGCCGTGCAGGTCCAAGACTTTGCGGTAGGCCGGCGTCGAGCCGTAGAACGCGAGTTGTTTGCGGGTGGCGACCGACGCCGCGGCCATCTCCCGTTCGTCGGCGCCGGTGACGACGAAGACCGGGCAAGACAGCTCGAAGTCACGACGGTCGCGCCCGGCGCGGTCCATTCCGCGCTGCAACGCGACCGTGGTCACCTCGTCCAGATACCGCCGCGTGGTGAACGCGTGCGCCAGCAGTCCGTCGGCCACCTCACCGCACACCTCGGTCATCAGTTCACCGACAGCGGCCAGGAACACCTTGGGGAACGGCAGCGTCGACGGTTCCGGGGTGAACATCGGCGTCATGATCTTGTGGGTGTAGAACTCGCCCTCGAACCTCAACTTGGTGCCGTCACGCCAACATTGCCAAATCGCGTGCAGCGCTTCGATGTACTCGCGCATGCGGCGCGCCGGGTGACTCCACGGCATGCTGAAACGCTTCTCGATGTGCGGCTGGATCTGGGTGCCCAGGCCAAGGATGAAGCGTCCGCCCGAGTAGGTCTGCAGATCCCAACCCAGCTGAGCCATGGTCATCGGATTGCGCGCGAAAGCCACCGCGATGCTGGTGCCGATCTGGATCCGTTCGGTGTGCTCGGCCGCGAGCGCGAGCGGCAGGAACGGGTCGTGGTTGATCTCGCCGGTCCAACATCCGTCGTAACCGCTGGCCTCGAGCTCACGTGCGATGTCCGGGACATCGGCCAACCGACTGGGGACGCCTCGATCGATCTTGACGTCGCGGGGAACTGGGTCGCTCATCGGCGGCTCGCACCTTTGCCAGCTTCTTCGATCATGCACAAACACCCCACCTGATCGACGCTACAGTAAGCAATTCAGTATGGTCAACGGCGGTACGCTGAGGCCCCTAGGGCACTGCGCAACAAGTGAGGACAGTGGCATGACAAGGACGCCGGCATGACGAACGACCCGGAGTGGAAGGAAACGCTCGAGGACCTGGCTCGTCGACGCGAGCACACCCACGGCATGGGTGGTCCCGAGCGGTTGGCCAAGCACCACGGCAAGGGCAAGCTCGACGCCCGTGCGCGGATCGCGCGGCTGCTGGATCCCGGCACTTTTCAGGAGTTCGGGACGCTGGTCGGGGGCGACATCGCCGCCGATGGCCTCGTCGCCGGTGCGGGCCGCATCGACGGCACACCGGTGATGGTGGGGGCCGAGGACTTCACCACGCTGGCCGGCAGTATCGGCCCGGGCGGAAACGCCAAACGGTATCGACTCGCCGAGTTGGCCTTGCGCAACAAGATTCCACTCGTGATGTTGTTGGAGGGCGCAGGTTTCCGCCCCAGCGGCGAGCACTACGGACGGACCCCGACCGATCTGATCGCCCAGGCGAAATGCTCGGGAAAGGTGCCCACCGTATCGGCGATCCTCGGTCCGTCCGCCGGCCATGGTGCCCTGGTGGCCCCGGTGTGCGACTTCAGCATCATGAGCCATCAGGGAGCGATCTTCACCGCCGGGCCGCCTGTGGTGAAAGAGTCCACCGGAGAGGACATTTCGAAGGAGGATCTCGGCGGCCCGAACGTGGCACTGGCCAGCGGTGTGATTCATAACTACGCCGAGGACGACGAGACGGTCATCGACGATATCCGGCGCTACCTGTCGTATTTCCCGTCCAGTGCATGGTCATACCCGCCGACGCGGCTTGCCGACGACACCGCAGACCCGAGGCTCACCCCGGAGATTCTCGATATCGTGTCCCGCGACAACCGCCAGATCTACGACATGCGCGCGGTGATCGACGAGATCTTCGACCGGCCCGATTGGTTCGAGGTCCAGCCGAAATTCGGCCGCGCGATCATCTGTGCTCTCGCCCATCTGGGCGGTTATCCGGTCGCGGTGGTGGCAAACCAGCCACAGGTGATGGCCGGTTCGATCGATGCCGATGCCGCCGACAAGGCAGCCCATTTCATCACCGTGGCCGACTCGTTCCACCTGCCGATCGTGTTCCTCGCCGACAATCCCGGCATGCTGCCGGGCAGCCAGTCCGAACGCAGCGGCGTGCTGCGCAGCGGAGCGCGGATGTTCGCCGCCCAGACTGCCGCCACCACCCTCAAACTGCACGTGACATTGCGTAAGGCCTTCGGCTTCGGCTCGATGGTGATGTCGCTGCTGGGCTTCGACGACCAGGTCGCGACGTTCGCCTATCCCGGCGCGACGATGGGTGCGATGGGTGCGGCGGCGCTCAGCGCCGCCACCCATGCCGGCGAGGATTACACCGAGGTGCTCAAGCGGATGGAACTCGAGGCATCGTTCCGGTCAGCAGGCCACCTCGGTTTCGACGAGCTCATCTCCCCCGAGGAGACCCGCAATGCCCTGTTGGTCACCCTGCAGCACGGCATCTTCAGCCGTCAAGCAGTCGCGGAACCGGTGTCGCGCACCGTGATCACGCCGTAACGCCTTCCGCGAGAAGTCCCCCGCTTGCGGGGGACTTCTCGCGGGTCAAACCTTGGTGGCGCGGTACTCCGTGACGATCGGCTCGAGCTCGTCCGGGGTGGCCCCGTGCATGATCACGGCATCGGCACCGTAGTCGAATTCCTTGCGGATGCGGTCCACGCATTGGCTCGCCGATCCGGTGGCCGACGGCTCCAACCACTCGTCGGGGATCAGCGTGGCGATGTGCTCGATCTGCTCGGCGCTGGCCTTGTGGTCGATGCCGCCCGGTATCGAGGTGACGACGGAGTCTTCCCGGAAGCGTTGCAGCACTGCCGGATCCCAGCCGTTGGTGCTCACCAACAGGTCGCCGTAGCCCTGCAGGTAGGTGGCGAGCCGGGCCACGGTCTTCTTCAGGCGCAGTTCCTCGGGCAGGTGATCGCCCACGGTGGCGAAGCACGACCACACCCGCACACTGTCGGGGTCGCGGCCGGCCTGCTCGGCGGCGTCTTTGACGGTCCTGACCGCGCGTTGCAGCGTCTCGGGGGTGAAGTAGGTGTGCAGGATGACGTCGTCGAACTCCCGCCCACCCAGCGCCAGTGTCTGCGGACCGAAGGCCACGATCGCCAACCGGATGTCCTCGTTGAAGTCGGGGTCGAGGAACAGCACCTGATACTTGCCGATCGGGCCGTCGTGATTGAACACAACCTCGCCGTGCCACAGCTTGCGCATGACCTGTGCGAAGTCCTCCATCTGCGCGGTGGTCACCGCGGGAACCCCGAACGCGTTGTACATGGTCGCCACGCCGCGCCCGATGCCCAACGTGAATCGGCCCCGGGACAACCGGTGCATCGTGGTGGCCCACGATCCGGTGATCAGGGGGTGTCGAGTGTTGTGATTGGTTGCCGCCGTGGCGATCTGCATCCGATCGGTTACCGCACAGGCAGCGCCGACGAGCGAGGAGGCTTCCTTGACGTTCCACCGCTCCGAGATGAATGCGGTGCCGAAGCCGAGTTCCTCGCCGCGGCGCGCCTCGTCCATCAACGTGGCCGGGCCTTCACCGCCTGCACCGGCAAGCAGGTAGTAACCGAGTTCGTCCAGGAATCGGTCGGTCATTTCGGCTCCTCGCGCAAGCGCTCGTCGGTCATACCCAAACTCCTTGTTTGTAACCACAGTTCCACACTTCGGTGATCCGGCCGTCGACCACCCGGAAGATCTCCATGCTGCTGACCGTCATGGCGTTACCGTCAGGAAACGTCATCGGGGATTCATAAACGATCGCCACGTGCTCGCCGTCGTCACCGGCGACGACCAGGTTGAGGTCGAACCGGATCGTGTCGAACATCGCCCAGTGTTCGATCACCCTGTTCACCGCCTCTTCGTGGGTGAGCACCTTCGCCTCGCCTACATCGTGGCGGGTGACGGTCTCTCCCAACAGTTCATCGGCAAGGGCGAAGTCCTTCTCGTTCCAGACCACCCAGTTGTACTGTTCGACCACTTCGCGCGCAGTGCGAACAGTCACGCGAACACCTCAAGGGCGTCGATGTCTTCGATCGCCGCGACAGCCCGGTCGATGAGGGTCAGGCACAGCTGCCGGGACCGTTCGGGCGCGACATCCCAGGTGAGCAGGGCGACCACCGGCATGTACAGCAGCAGCGCGGTCGCGAGACGGTAATGCCGCCACGCCTCGTCGAACGTGTACCCGTCAACCTGGCTGACGTACTCACGCACCAGCTCCTCGTCCCGGCCGCGACGCACCTCGGTCGGCAGACCCTGGCTGACCAGATACGCGATATCGGCCGCACCCGCGCCGCGGACCGTCAGCTGAAAGTCGACCACCTTGAGAGCATCTTCGCGAAAGAACATGTTGTCAGCCCGGATATCTCCGTGCAGCAGCATGTTTCGGTCCGCGAGCGCGGTAAGCGCGGCGGGTGCGAGATCGGCGAACCGCTCGGCGAACGCGGCGGTGGCTGCAGGCACCGGCCGGCGCGTGTGGTCCCGGTAGAGCTGCCAACCAGGAGCAAAGGCGGGTAGGAACAAGTCCCGGGTCAACGTGCTGTCAATGCTCGGGAATTCCTGCAGTACAGCCTCATCGACGTCGGCCGACCAGGTGTGCAGGCCGGCCAACTGCTGGATACAGAGTTGGGCGCGCGGTAGCGACAGCCCGGCCAGGTGGTCAGCGTTCTCCCAGTCCCGCAGATCTTCGAGCACGAGCACGAAGTCGGGTCCCGACATGCGAGCGACGTGGCAGTGCGGCGTTGCGATGGGCGCATCTGGCGCGACATGCCGGTAGAAGTACAGTTCGCGGTGGTAACCCCCAAGCATCTCCATGCCGCCACGCGCCAACGAGTCGGCGGGCAGTTTGACGATCAAAGTCTCTGGAACATCATCGGATCCGTTCAGATGGATCCGGTACAGCGCAGCGGAGAAGCCGGTGTCCAGCGCGATCCGCTCGGCCCGCACTGCCGTCACCTTCGTGCCCAGCGCCTCGGTCAACCAGGACGCGGTCACCTCCTCGATGCCCTTGGGCACCGGTCCGGAAACCGGCACTGCGACTGATGTCATCGTCGACCTCCGCACACAAATTTGACGCTGAACAACTAAGTTAGTTGTCGACCGTCTAATATGCAAGGGTGCCTTCCCCAGCGCAGGGCCTCACCCAGCCGGAGCGCGTGGAACAGTCCTCGCGTCGGCTGCTGCAGGCTGCCGCTGAGTTGATCGTCGAAAAGGGCTGGGAAGCAACGACTGCCGCTGAGATCGGACGACGAGCCGGGTACAGCCGGGCCATGGTGCACGCCCGCTACGGCAGCAAGGACGCCATCCTCGACGCCTTCCAGGAGGTGTACGTGGCGCGCCTGAACCCAGATCCCGAACCGGGCGCCACCGGGCTGCAGCAGGTGCTCGCGCATTTCCACCGCGTGCAGGAAATTCATGCCGAGGATGCCGCGGTGACAAGGGCCATGTTCGTGTCGGCATTCGAAGCGGTGAAAACCACGTCGCCGCTGCGCGACGGGGTGCGCGCACAGTTGGCCGGGGCAGCCGTCAAGATCGAAGCCGGGCTACGCACCGGTATCGCCGACGGTTCACTGCGCCCCGACATCGACGTCGACATGGCGTCGCGGGACATCACCGGATCGATCTTCGGGATCGCGTTCCAGTGGGTGGTCCTGCCCGAGGACCACGATCTCGACCACGAGATCGACTGCGTACGGGCCCGGATCACGTCAAGCTACGGTCGTTAAGAACCGCTCGGTCGCATCCTGCACCGCACCGGAGAACAGGTGCCCCACATGGCTTCCGTCGTGCCAGTAGAGTTCGCCGCCCCATTGCTCGTGCATGGCCAGGGCCGAACTGCGCATTGCCATCCGGTCATGCCAGGCGCCCACGATCAGACGCCGCTCGGCACACGGTCGGGTACGCAGCGGGTCGATCACGGAGGTCATCGCCGCCACCGTGGCTGACTGCAACTGGCGCGCCGACTGCTGCCCCGCCGATCCCCAGCGTCCCAGGTGCATCCCGATCATCGTGTTGAGGCCGAGGATCGGCGTGTACAGCGCCACCGCGTCCACCCGAGCGTCGAGATGCGACACCAGCGCCGCCGCCGCGCTGCCCAGCGACAAGCCGGCCACCGCGATCGACGACGCCTGTGGTTCCAGCCAACCGATCAGCGCCCGCACCTCCGACACCGCCCGCATCATGCCGGCCACGTTGGCCAGCGGATCCCGAGCCGGATACTCCGGCCAGGACCGGCGCCGCGGCCCGTGCCCCGGCTGCACGGGTAAGGCGACGTTGAAGCCGAGGTCCCTCAGACGACGCACCCGGGCAACGAGGAGGTCCATCGGGTCGCCCTGGCCCGCCCCGTGCACCCAGATCAGCCAGGGTCGCGCGTCGTCTCCACTCCGGTACAGCCGCGCTCTTGCCGTGGCGACGCCACCGTGCCCGTCGGCCAGCACCGAGGCGGGCAGGGCGGGTTCGTGGTCGAAGACCAGTTCCTCGAACGTCAGCGCACCGAACCTACGTGGCCGGATGTGTTTGACCTGCAGAGCATCTGGCTTCGGGTGCGCCGCGTCGATACCGAGTAAGCCGAGTTGGTCGGCTGCCCACTGGTATTCGCCCAGTGGACGGGGAAGCTCCGGCGGTGGACCGGTCAGCGTCATACCGGTGACGACGAGCTCGTCGAGAGTGACCTCACCGAGTTGACGAAGGCCGTTGACCGACAATGGATTCCATTGCCCGGCCAGCGCGCCCACCGAGCGCGGCACCACGCCACCCAGCTCCCACGCGATCCGGACGGCCCTATGCAACGGTGAATCCCGTATACCCGTCAGCGGCTATCTGGTCACAGCGGCGACGGTATTCGGGGATGCCCGCAGTGTAGCCGAGATACATCCGCTTCTTACCGGGCACGTTGCCGCCGTTGTACCAGGAGTTGCAGCTCGGATCCATCAGCACCGTGGGCTCCACGAGCGCCGTGGTGTGCTCGACCCATTCGTCCTGCGCCTGCGGCGTCGCCTCGATGCTCCGGCGCCCATTGGACCTCAGGTACCCGATGCAGTCCGCGATCCACTCCACATGCTGCTCCAGTGCTGCTACGAAGTTCGTTGCCGCCGAGGGACTTCCCGGTCCCTGGATGGTGAACAGGTTCGGGAACCCGGCCACCGCCACGCCCAGATAAGACAGTGCGCCCGCCTTGGACCAGTACTCCCCCAGCACCATGCCGTCGCGACCCCGCACGTCGATCCGGCTCAACGCCCCGGTCATGGCGTCGAATCCCGTGGCATACACGATCACATCGAGATCGAAGTCACCCTGTTCGGTGGAGATCCCGGTCGCCGTCACCTCACGAATGGCGCCCTTGCGCAGATCGACCAGCGTGACGTTGTCACGGTTGTACGTCTCGTAGTAGCCCTGGTCGATGATGGGCCGCTTGCACGCGAACGGATGGCTCGGTGTCAGCGACGCCGCGGTCTGCGGATCTGAGACGATGCGGGCCACGGCTTGCCCGTAGAGCTCGGTGGCCATCCGGTTGGCGTCGATGTCGAAGAAGACATCACCCCAGTTGAGCGCGCCCATCACGCCGTGTTCCTCGACCGCGCGTCGTTTCTCCTCGGGTGAAGCGGATTTCACCGGCGGTCGGACCAGCATCTCGAGCAGCACCGAGAAGGCGCTGAGCCGCGCCGCCCCGACCGGATGTTCCCGCTGCGCAGCGCGGATGGCCGCATAGTCAGCCTTGAGCGCGTCGAGATCCCCAGGTTCGAAGGACCGGACCTGCCACGGCAGCGTGAACGCCGGGGACCGCTGGAACACCGCGAGATGTTCACACTGCCCCGCCACCACCGGTATCAGCTGCACACCGGTGGAGCCGGTGCCGATCACCCCGACCCGCTTGCCGGTGAGGTCGACACCCTCGCGCGGCCAGCGGCTCGTATACAGCGAGGTGCCGGTGAATCGGGCCATCCCGGGGATGTCGGGTTCCAGTGGCACCGAGAGGATTCCGGTGGCGGCGACCACGAACGGTGTGCGTAGAACCTGGCCTTCGGCGGTGGTGACCGTCCACTGCGCGGCGCCTTCGTCGAAGGTCATGGCCACGACCTCGGTACCGAAGGCGATGTCACGGCGAAGGTCCAGCCGGTCGGCGACGAAGTTCAGGTACGCCTCGATTTCAGGCTGCGCCGGCATCGTCTCCGTCCACACCCACTCCTGCTGGATCTCCTCGCTGAAGCTGTAGGAGTATTCGATGCTCTCGATGTCGCAGCGGGCGCCCGGGTACCGGTTGACCAGCCAGGTGCCGCCGACGTCATCCGCCTTCTCCAGGACCCGCACCCGCAGGCCCTGATCTCGTAGGCGATGTAGTGCATACAAGCCGGAGAATCCGGCGCCGACGACGATCACATCGAAATCTGTGGCGCTCACAAGTCGATGACCTTTTCGTTGCGGCTCTTCCGGTCGACGTAGAACTGTGCTGCCCGGCTGATCGATTCGGCGGTAGGAGCGGGCTTCCAACCCAGATCGCGGGCAGCCTTCCCGTGATCGGCCGGCGAGGTCAGCCACATCAGCCGCGCCGCCGTAAGGTTCATCGGGAAGTCGGTGCCGAACAATCGATTCGACATACCGGCCAACCACCCGAAGGCATAGAGCGGAGCCATCGGTATTCCGAATCTGGGCGGTCGGGCACCGACCGCCTCCGCGGCCGTGGTGAACATTTCCCGTTGGGACATATACCTTTCGGAGACGATGTAGCGCTCGCCGATCCGGCCCCGTTCCGCGGCCCGAATGAGAGCATCGGCAGCGTCGTCTATTCCGACCACCTCCGAGCCCACGCCTCTGACGTAGACCGGCAACTGTCCGAACGCCGCCATTGCGACGAGCGCACCCTGCCTGGGCTGCCAGTCAGGCGGACCGTACGGGTTGGACACGCACATCGCCACGGCCGGCAGCCCACGCTCGCGCACGTACGACAGCACCAGATCTTCAGCCCGACGGCGGGATTCGATGTAGGGGCCGCCCTTACCTGCCCAGTTGAACGGGGTGTCCTCGTCGACGGTTGCCCCGTCGTCACCGACGGCGATCGTGCCGATGGTACTGAGGAACACGAAACGCTGCAGGTCCGCATTTACCGCGACGTCCAGGACATTGCGCAGGCCCTCGACGTTCGTATTGAAAAGTGGCGTGGGATCAGCCAGATGTGCGCGGGTGTCGACGACGCAGTAGAACACCACGTCGCGGTCGGCCATCGCAGCCGTCACCGCCTCGGTGTCGAAGATGTCTCCGTAGCAGCGTTCTACCTCGACGCCCTCGATACCCTTCGTCGAACTGCTCCGTCGCAGCAGTACCCGCACGTCGTCACCGCGCTCGACAAGCTGGCGGGTGACACAGGCACCCACGTTTCCGCTCGCGCCCATGACCAGTACTTTTCGCCGGCGATCCATCACCACTCCATCCGAATCGGTAATTGGCGATCGATGTTACGGTAACGCTTTCAGTAGCGTCCCGAGAATGGGTCAGAAACGGGGAGATCGATGAAGTACACCCTGGAATACCCCAGCGAGCTGCCCACCGCACCTGACGATTTCCTGCAACCCGAGGCCATCCGCGCGGTAGCCACCCAGGCTGAAGCGGCGGGGTTCTCGGCGATCGCGTTGAGCGAGCATCCGGCCCCCTCGGTCAAGTGGCGGAACAACGGGGGCCACAACACACTCGACCCGATCGCCGCGCTGAGCTTCATGGCGGCAGCCACCTCGCACATCCGGTTGATGACCAACCTCTACGTGCTCCCCTTCCGGAACCCGTACCTGTCAGCCAAGGCACTGGGCAGCCTGGACCTGATCTCCGGTGGCCGACTCATCGCGGGCGTCGGTGCGGGCTACCTGCGATCCGAGTTCTCGGCAGTGGGCGTGGACATCGACCGTCGCGCCGAACTGCTCGACGAAGCGTTGGCGGCGCTGCGTTCCATCTGGACGGATCCCGAAACACCGTTTTCCGGACAGGATTTCGGGGCGGTCGGACCCGTTGCGCTGCAGCGCACGGCTCAGCAGCCCCATCCCCCGCTCTGGATCGGCGGGAACGGCGCCGCCGCGATCCGGCGTGTGGTCGAGCACGGCAACGGATGGATGCCCATCATCACCGCGGCAGGCATGGCGTCGACCATGCGGACCACCGCCATCGAGAACGCCGACCAGTTCGGCACCGCCGTACAGCGCTTGCGCGAGCGACTCGCCGATGCCGGTCGTGACCCGTCGTCCGCCGACATCCAGGTGGTGTGTCCACACACCGATCTGGACGACGCGACCTCGCTGCGCCACGCGCAGGAGGTTCTTGCCGAGCTCGCCGGCCACGGCGCCACCTGGGCCGTGGTGCACGTGGACGGCAGCAGCCCGGCCGCCGCGCTCGACTACATCAAGGCGTTTGGCGAGGCGATGAATCTCGTTGCCGACCAGGGTGTCTCGGGTGCACGCAGGTAACACCACGGCAGTGCTCGGCCAGATAATTCGCCACAGCGTTACTCACGCGGACGATTCACCGCCTAGCCGGTCTTGAACTTCAGCAAGGTACGGGTTAGGTGCAGACTGGTGATCTGCCATGTGCCGTCACGCTTTTCGTAGGTCTCATGGTAGTGGCCGGCCCCGTGCAACTCATTGCCGTCGGCGAAAAACAACATGTCCTCCATGGCCCAGATACCCGTTGCCGTCGTGTCGGAGGTCAGCATGATCTCCGGGGTGTGGCAATGGTGCACTGTCGCCGCATTCTCGACGCCGCCCCACACCACCGGAAAGAACTCATCGAAGCTCTTCAGCGGAGGCGCCGTCTGCGGATCGGCGCCGCCGGTCGAGACGGCCATGTCGAGTGTCACCACGACGTCGTCGACGAACAATGCGCGCCAGGCGTCGATGTCCTTGGTGTCCAGAAACCGGCAGTAGCGGGCCTTGAGCTGCTTGATCGCCTCGATGTCGTCGGACAACGGGTCACCTCCTGATCGACTGCGGCGAACTATACGGTAAGCACCTCAGTTACGATCCGTGGCCGGTCGTCCCCGAATCAGCCGCGCTCGAGAGCCGACCCCCACGCGGCGAGAGTTCCGGCGACCGTGCTTGTTTCAGGGGAGTCGGGGTGCCAAGCAGATATCTGGATGGCGATGGGTACGAAGCTGGCGCCCTCGTACTCAGGCACTGCCGAATACGCCTGCACCTTTCCTTCCTGGATCAGCGGAGAGATGACGTTGTTGTCGATCTCCGCCTTGGCCGCGGTGAAGCCCACCGGCACGTACACCACGTTCTGGTCGAAGTCTCCTCCACCGAATTCGGCAGGCAAGAGCAGCATTAGCTCCAATTGGCCTTGCGCATAGAGCTCCTCGGCCTTCTGCACAGAATCGACCATTGAGAAATCCGGACCCACGCCTACCCCTAACCATGCCCTGAAAAACATGAACGACATTCATCATTGACGTTCCAACCCTAGGCGCTCCCCGGGTCGGCCTGAGACGGGAATTTTTCGGGTTGGACACGCACGTCGTCGTCCGGCGCTTCCGGTGCAGAAATGGATACTGTAATGTCTTCCGTACGTATCGCGCGAGCAGTGAAACGGGAGGCAGCGGGCCATGAAAGTGCCGTTCACCTGGAAGGTCACCGGCTGGTTCATGATCGGCTGGTCGGCTGAGTACGAGGTCGGCGATGTGAAGGCACTGAAGTACTTCGGTGAGGACCTCGCCGCCTACCGCGACGAGTCCGGCGAGCTGCATGTGCTGGAAGCCCACTGCAAGCATCTGGGTGCCCACATCGGTCACGGCGGCAAGGTCGTCGGTGACTGCGTCGAGTGTCCGTTCCACGGCTGGCGGTGGGGCCCCGAAGGCAACAACACCTACATCCCGTATCAACCCGACAAGCCGAACCGTGGCCTGCGACTGCGGTCCTACCCGGTCAAGGAGCAGTACGGCTGCATCTTCATGTGGTACCAGCCCGAGGGCAAGGAACCGCAGTGGGAACTGCCCGACATCTTCCACAAGTTCCCGCAGTTCGACACCGACCCGAATGCGTACTACCGGCCATACCCGGAGTTCTCCAGCCGGGCCGACGCGATCCCGGTCCATCCACAGATCGTGGCTGAAAATGGGCCCGACAGTTCACATTTCCGCTATGTTCACGGTGCGACGGTCACGCCGGTGTGCCTGCACTGGGAGCATGTCGACGAGGAATGGCGGTTCCTGACCGGCTGGCCCGACGCCCGCAGCGACGATCCAGACAAGATGGCGCTGCGGATTCACAGCCACTTCTCCGGCCTCGGCTTCGCAATGAGCGCCTTCGAGGGGTCGTCGAACCACCGGTTGATCTTCGCCTGCACCCCGGTCGACGACGATGTGTCTGACATGTTCTATTCGATCTGGTGGCCGAAGGTTCCGGGCGAGACCTCCGATGTTCCTCCCGAGCAGGTGCGGGCAAAGGTCGAGAAGCAGTTCCTCAAGACCGTGTGGGAGGACTGCGACATCTGGCGCTACCAGAAGTACGTCGAGCATCCGCCACTCGCCAAGATCGACGCGAAACCGTATATGGCCATGCGTAAGTGGGCGACCCAGTTTTACGAGGTGCCTCCGGTCGAGAACGCTGTCGCCGGCGTATGAGACCCGATCTGAAAGAACTGGTCGCACCCGAGCACACCGCGATCGTCACCCAGGAATGCCAGGGCGCTGTGGTCGGTCCCGACGCGGGGTTGGCCGCCCTCGCCGACGAGGCGCGCCGGGAGGCGCTGCCCAACATCGCCAGGCTGCTACCGGCGGCGCGGGCCGCCTCGGCCCGAGTGGTGCACTGTCTGGTGCAACGACGCCCGGACGGGTTGGGCTCCAACCACAACGCCAAGATCTTCGCCATCGGCCGCAACGACGTCGGCATCCTGCCCGGCACGCCCGGCGCCACCCTTCTTCCCGAGTTCGGCCCGGAGCCAGAAGATCTCGTCCTGTCCCGCTGGCACGGTCTGGGACCGATGGGCGGCACCGACCTGGACGCCGTTCTTCGCAACCTCGGCGTGAGCACCATCGTGGCCGTCGGTGTCTCGGTGAACATCGCGATCATCAACCTGGTGATGGACGCGGTCAACGCCGGATACCGGGTGGTGCTGCCGCGCGATGCGGTGGCCGGAATTCCGACGGCCTATGCCGACGCGGTCATCGACAACACCTTGTCCCTGCTCGCTACCGTCACCACGACCGACGACCTGCTGCACGCCTGGCAGCGCTGACCGCTCAAGAGGAGAAGCCCGTGCAGTTCACCGTTCCGGCTATCGCGGAGGCCGTCGCCACCGCCATCGGAGATCGTCCGCTGATCGTCCAGGGCGACCGGCGGTTCACCTACCGCCAGATCGTGGACCGCTCGAATCGCCTGGCGGCGTATCTGCATTCACGCGGTTTGGGTGCACAGACCGAACGTGGCGCACTGGCCGGTCACGAGGTGGGCCAGGATCTGCTGGGGATCTACGCTTACAACGGACCCGAGTTCGTCGAATCCCTGCTCGGCTCCTTCCGGGCTCGCGTCGCCCCGTTCAACGTCAACTACCGCTACGTCAAGAACGAACTGCAGTACCTGCTGGCCGACTCCGGTGCATCCGCGCTGGTGTACCACTCCGCGTTCGCACCACGGGTCGCCGAGGTTCTGCCCGACCTGCCGGCATTGCGGGTGCTGATCCAGATCGCCGACGGCTCTGGCAACGAGCTGCTCGACGGCGCAGTGGATTACGACTCCATCGTCGCCGAGGACGCTTCGGCAGAGGTGCCCGCCGAGCCTTGCCCGGACGACCTCTACGTGCTCTACACCGGCGGTACGACCGGAATGCCCAAGGGCGTGTTGTGGCGCCAGCACGACATCTTCATGACCGCATTCGGCGGACGCAACATGGTGACCGGCGAGAAAGCGCAGTCCGTCGAGGAGATCGTCGGGCGTGCAGTCGACAATCCGGGCACCAAGCTGATGATCCTGCCGCCGCTGATCCATGGTGCGGCCCAGTGGGCCGCGATGACCGCGATCACCACGGGACAGACGCTGGTGTTTCCAGCCGTGGTGGATCGCTTCGACGCCGGCGACGTGGTGCGCACCATCGAACGCGAGCAGGTGCTGGTGGCGACGGTTGTGGGTGACGCGATGGCACGCCCCCTGCTGGATGCGATCAAGTCAGGGGCTGCGGACGTGTCATCTCTGTCCGTCGTGGCCAACGGCGGTGCGCAACTCACCCCTTACGTCAAACAGCAACTCATCGATGCCAAGGCCAATCTCATCGTCGTCGACGGCGTGGGTTCGTCGGAGACGGGTGCCCAGATGAGCCACATGTCGGCCCCGGGGGCGGTGTCGACCGGCACCTTCAACGCCGGACCCGATACCTGTGTGGTGACCGAGGATTTCACCGCAGTCCTGCCCGCCGGTCACGACGGGCTGGGCTGGCTGGCGCAGCGCGGGTTCGTGCCGCTGGGATACAAGGGCGACGCCGCCAAGACAGCGGCGACGTTCCCGGTGATCGACGGCGTGCGTTATGCGACGCCTGGCGATCGGGCCCGCCATCTGGACAGCGGCGCGATCGAGCTGCTCGGCCGCGATTCGGTGACCATCAACTCCGGGGGCGAGAAGATCTTTGCCGAGGAGGTCGAATCCGCGATTGCCTCGCACCCGGCGGTGCGCGACGTGGTGGTCACGGGACGTCCAAGTGAACGTTGGGGCCAGGAAGTGGTGGCCGTCGTGGCACTCGCCGAGGGTGCTGAGACCGCAGCCGACGAGTTGATCCGGCACGCCGAATCCTCGATCGCCCGCTACAAGCTGCCCAAAGCCGTGGTGTTCCGCCCCGTCATCGAACGCAGCCCCGCCGGCAAAGCCGACTACCGCTGGGCGCGTGAGCAGGCGGTCAGCGAAACTTCTTGAGCCGGGCGGCGGTTCGGCTGCGGGCCCGCCGCAGCATGAGGTCGGTGCTGACCCGCATCGAGGTGCTGAACGGCTTGGCCGCCTGACCCGTGACGCTGAACGGCAGGTCGTTGCCCACCACCGAACGGTAGTGACTGAACGTATCGAAGCCGGCCTTACCGTGATAGGCGCCCGTCCCGCTGTGCCCGACTCCGCCGAACGGGGCGTCGGACGGGATCATGTGCGCGGCAAAGTCATTGCGGGCAACGCCGCCGCTGCGGGTATGGCTCACGAAATGCCGGAAGTCGGCATCGTCCGGCCCGAACCAGTAGGCCACCAACGGGGACGGGTTGGTGTTGATGTGGCGGACGGCCTCGTCGAGTGCCGAGTACCCGCGCACCACCAGTACCGGCCCGAACACTTCTTCGCTCGCGATCCGCATCCGGTCGTCGACGTCACGCACGATGGTCGGGGCGATCTTGCGCGAGCCCGGATCGGGCAGCACCTCACCCGCGGGCACGACGGAGTCGATCCGGGCGCCCTGGGCGCGGGCGTCGGCGATCAACCCCACGACCCGGTCGAAGTTGGCCTGGTTCACCGACGAGCAGTAGTCGGGATTGCCAACGATGCTGGGGAACAGGTTGCTCAAGGTTCTCCGTGCGACCTCGACGAACCGGTCCACTTGCGCATCGGGTACGAAGACATAGTCCGGGCACACGCACACCTGGCCACCATTGACCATGCGCGCCTGGGCGATTCGGCTTGCCGCCCGTTCCAGATCAGCGCCGGGGGCCACCACCACCGGGTTCTTGCCGCCCAGCTCCAGCGTGACGGGGACGAGGTTGTCGGAGGCGGCCCGGGCGACGAGCTTCCCGATCGAAGGCGAACCGGTGAAGAACAGATGATCGAACGGGAGGCCGGCGAACGCCGCAGCCACCTCCGGCCCGCCGGTGACCACCTGCAGCTCGGTCGCGTCGAAGTACTTCGGCACGGTGGTCGCCATCAGTTCGGCGGTGCGCGGAGTGACCTCGGACATCTTGATCATCACCCGGTTGCCCGCAGCGAACGCCGCGGCCGCCGGCAACACCGTCAACTGGATGGGGAAATTCCACGGTCCGATCACCCCGACCACACCGAGCGGGCTGGGAAGCACCTCGGCACGCAAGCCCGCGAAGCGCGTCGCTCGAAGCAGCTTCGTCGCGCGCATCCACTGCGGCACGTGCGCCCTGGTGTGTTCGACGACCGAGAGCATGCCGAGAATCTCGGAGAGAAACGCCGCCGACCGTGACCTCGACCCGTAATCGGCAGCAGTGGCAGCGACGAAGCCCTCGGAGTTGTCCAGGACCATCGCGAGCAGCCGGTCGATGCGGTTGCGGCGCAACGCGACATCGGGCGGACCGTCGGCGACGAATGACCGACGCTGGGCCGCCAGCAGCTCCTCCAGGTCGTCGCGCTGCGACTGCACTGCCGCACGCTCCTCGATCGCGCTCATCGAATCCGTCTCCTCGCCAGGGGCACGCATGACATCTCCCGGAGATCCTTCCGGGAAGGCTAACGGTAGCACTCCACCGACAGGTCGAAGACGATTGTCCAACCAGCCCGAATTGTTTACAGTCATGCTTACTGTCGTTCATTCGGTGAAGGGTTGGGGCATGTCGGAAACCGCACGCAGAATCGTCGTCGTCGGAGCCGGATCCGGGATCGGAGCGGCAACCGCGGCGCACTTCTTCGGCCGCGGCGACCACGTGCTCGCGGTGGATCTCCGCCCGAATGACACTCCGGCTTCCGAACACGCCACCTGCGACCTCCGCGATGCCGCCGACATCACCCGGCTACTGGGCGAGATCGGCGACGGCTGGGACCTGCTGGCGCACGTCGCAGGCGTACCGGGCACCGCGCCGGCCGCCGATGTTCTCAAGGTCAACTATCTCGGCATGCGACTCATGACCGAAGGGATGCTGCCGCTGTTGCGCCACGGCGGCTCGGTCGTCACCGTTGCGTCGACCGCGGCACTGGGTTGGCAGCAGCGCATCGACATCCTCGACGGACTTCTCGAACTCACCGACGGCGACTCGGTGGCGCAATGGCAGACCGGGCAGGATCCGGATTTTCCCGTCTACACGACCTCCAAGCAGGCCGCGATCCTGTTCGTCAAGCGGGTGGCCGGACCGGCCTGGAGCAAGTACGGGGTGCGGGTCAACACGGTCAGTCCGGGCCCGGTCGAGACGCCGATCCTGTCCGACTTCGAGCAGACCATGGGCAAGGACGTCCTGGACCTCGTGCGGGCCACCGTGGGCCGGCACGCCACTGTCGACGATGTGGTTCCACTGATCGCCTTCCTCGCCTCCCCCGAGGCACGTTGGATCAATGGTCAGGACATCCAGGTCGACGCCGGCTTCATCGCCGCGATGAGCAACGGTGCCCCGATCGCACTCTGAGCGCCGCACGGATTCAGTTACTGTAAGATTTACAGTAATATGCATCAGAGTGATCGGTCGACGCCGACAGGTGGGGTGAGCTGTGGATAGTCAAGTGCAGGATTTCGCGGGTGAGGAATCCGTCGTCGACACGGCCACCCTGCTGCGCGATCCGTATCCGATCTTCGCGCGGCACCGAGCCAAGCACGGCGTGTTCCGCGGCTCGGTGATGGACTGGTCCAAGACACCGGAATCCCTTCTGCCGGAACACCAATTCGCCGCGGTGTCGTACGAAGCGGTCAACACCGTGTTCCGGGACGGCAAGTCCTTCAACTCGAAGATCTACGACAACACCATCGGGCTGTTCATCGGCCCCACCATCCTGGCCATGGAGGGCAAGACCCACCGGGACCATCGCAACCTGGTCTCGGCGGCGTTCAAGTCACGGTCCCTGCAGCGGTGGGAACCCGAGATCGTCCGTCCGATCTGCGAGGCGCTGGTCGATGAGTTCATCGAAGCCGGCAGTGCCGATCTGGTGCGCGACTTCACCTTCGAGTTCCCCACCCGGGTGATCTCCAAGCTGCTCGGCCTGCCTGAGGAAGACCTGCCCTGGTTCCGGCAACGCGCCGTCGAACTGATCAGCTACACGGTGAAGTGGAAGCGCGCGTTCGAAGCCTCCGCGGCGCTGAAGGACTATTTCCTGACCCAGATCGAGCTGCGCCGGTCCGAGCCCACCGACGACATCATCGGTGACCTGGTCACCGCGGAGATCGACGGCGAGAAGCTGACCGACGAGGCGATCTACTCATTCCTCCGGTTGCTTCTACCGGCCGGGCTGGAGACCACCTATCGGTCCTCGGGCAATCTGATCTATCTGCTCCTCACCCACCCCGACCAGTTCGCCGCGGTGCAGGCCGACCACGAGTTGATCGGTCAGGCCATCGAGGAGGGGCTGCGCTATGAAACCCCGCTCACCACAGTGCAACGGTCGACCACCCGGGACACCGAACTCGACGGTGTGGCACTGCCCGCCGGCGCTGTGATCGACGTCTGCATGGGATCGGCCAACCGCGACGAGAACCGCTGGGAACGGCCCGAGGAGTTCGACATCTTCCGGAAGCGGGTGCCACACATCACCTTTGCCGCCGGTGAACACACCTGCATGGGTCTGCACCTGGCCCGGATGGAAACCCGCGTAGCCATGGAGAGCCTGCTGTCGCGGGTGCACAACCTCGAGCTGATTACCGACGACGATCCGCACATCTTCGGTCAGCCGTTCCGCTCCCCCACGGCCATTCCTGTCACGTTCGAGCCGATCCGCTAGAAGGGGTTGCTGCCATGGTCAGGCCCGCGGGCACCAGCGGTCGCCGGCGCCGCGAACGCGGGTCGATCAGTGTCGACGAAATCGTCCGTGGCGCATTTGAAATCGCCGACGAGGTATCGATCGACAACCTCAGCATGCCGCAGCTGGCCCGCCATCTCGATGTGGGTGTCACGAGCATCTACTGGTACTTTCGCCGCAAGGATGAGCTGCTCGACGCGATGACCGAACGCGTCCTGATCGACTACGACATGAGCGTGTTGTCCATCGAGGCCGGCACCTGGCGGGAATCCCTGCGCGCGCATGCGCACCGCATGCGCGAGATGTTCACGACCAATCCGATTGTGTGCGATCTGATCCTGATTCGCGGCACCCGCGGAATTCCCGCAGCACGCACCGCGCTGGAGAAGATCGAACAGCCGGTGGCCGCCCTGGTGACGGCCGGACTCACTGCCAGGCAGGCATTCGACACATATACGGCCATCTCGGTACTGGTGCGGAGTTCGGCTGTGCTGCAACGGCTACAGAGCCGTACCGACGAGGTCCAGTTCCCCCGTGAGTACTGGGAGCAGGTGATCGATGCCGAGTCGATGCCGTTGATCGCCTCGATCCCCGGACAGGGCTACCGGATCGGTATGGCCGACGATGGAAACTTCGACCACATTCTCGACAGCATCCTCGATCGTGCCGAGTTCCTTTGCCGAGCAGACGCGTAGGTAACGCAAAACGCGCGATCTCGGGTACTTTCGCGTCTGCTCGCGGAAAGGGCTAGCCACGCGGCAGACGCCAGCCGATGGTCTTGGTCTCGGTGTACTGCGCGAACCCCTCGATGCCGCACTGTCTTCCGACACCGCTGTTCTTGTACCCGCCAAATGGCGCGTCGGCGCCGTAGTACATGCCACCGTTCACACCGATGGCCCCGGTACGGATCCGTCGGGCGATCGCCATCCCGCGCTCGGGTGACGCCGACATGACCGCCCCGGCCAGTCCGAACGCACTGTCGTTGGCGATCCGTACCGCCTCGTCGTCATCGTCGAACGGCAGCATCACCAGTACCGGTCCGAACACCTCGTCCTGGGCGATGGCCGAGCCCGGGTCGGCCCCGACGATGACGGTGGGTGCGACGAAGTGCCCGTCGCGCAGGTGATCTGCCAGCCCGGCGGGTTCACCCCCACCCACCACGATCTCGGCGCCGTCACGCCGGGCGCCCTCGATCGCTTCGAGCACGCGCTGCTTGGCCGCGGCGGTGATCAGCGGACCGACCAACGTCGTCGGCAGTGCCGGGTCGCCCACCGGGACCGCACCGAATGCCATCGTGACATTCGCGACCGCCTCGTCGAACAGGCTGCGGTGCACCAGCATCCGGGTGTTGGCCGCGCAGGCCTGCCCGGCATGCACGCACGCCCCGATGGCGCCGGGGATGATGTGGCCGGGCTTGGCGTCGTCCAGCACGATCATCGCGGACTTGCCACCGAGTTCGAGGAAGGTGCGCTTCATGGTGTCGGCGCCGACCCGCATCAGATGCCTGCCGACAGCCGTCGACCCGGTGAACGACACCATGTCGACACGAGGATCGGTGCCCAACAGTCCGGCCACCTCGTTGGACGGTGTCGGCACCACGTTGACGACGCCGGGCGGCATGTCGGTGCGCTCGGAGATCAGCCGGCCCAGCCGGGTGGCGTTCCACGGCGTGTTCGGATCGGGTTTGAGCACCACGGTGTTGCCCGCGGCCAGCGCTGGGCCGAGCTTGTTGAGGATCACCTCGATCGGGAAGTTGGACGGGGTGATCGCGGCGACCACACCGACCGGCTCTTTGACCACGGTGCGGGCATTGCGCTCACCGAACAGCCCACCGCCGTCGAGCGTGCGCTCCCATTCGAACTCGTCGATCACCCGGGCCGGGTAGCGCAGCGCGTCGGCCAGCGGCCAGTCGAGCTGGGCATTCTGCGTGGTCATCGCCGGGCAACCGACCTCTGCGATCAATTCCTCACGCAGGTCATCTTTTTCGGCTTCGATGGCTTCCTGCAACTGGCCCAGCACGCGCTGCCGCAAGCCCCGGTTGGTGCTCCAGTCGGATTCGTCGAATGCACGCCGAGCGGCGCCGATCGCGGCGTCCATGTCCTGCGCACCACCGGCCGCCGTCGTCCCCAGCACCAGACCCGTGGCCGGGCTGAGGTTGTCGAATTCGGCTCCGGACGCCGCGGCCAAAAGCTGACCGTCGATCAGCATCCGCTTTTCGGCCCGGCCCGCAGCGCGCCGACCGACCTCCACGCTGGTGACGGCCTGCTCCACGACTTCACTCACGCGGACAACTGTAACACTTACAGTAGAGTACCCAGTCGCCGAAACCGCATTCCAGCAGAGAAAGTGCGAGTAGCGGCCTGCCGGAATGCCGTTTCGGCGGAGGTACGGGTCAACAGGTCGGTTCCACCTGCACCGGCACACCCGTCAGCCAAGACATACCAGCCAGCGCCTCGACATCGGCGGGATCGCTCGACATGAGCTGGTTGACGTTGGCACCGCCGGCCTGATTGGCGATCCGCCAGCGACCAGTTCCCTTGTGGCCCCATCCGTGCGGTATCGCCACGGTGCCGCGCACGATGTCGTCGGTGAGCGCCAACTCGATGTCGATCTGGCCGTACGGTGAACGCACCCGTACCTCGTCACCGTCTGCCAGGCGACGGGCGGCAGCATCCGCGGTATGCATGAGGGCTCGTTGAATCCTCTTGCCACGCATCAGCAATGGCGAATTGTGCAACCAGGAGTTCTCCGAACGCGGTTCGCGCATCCCGATCACGCGCAGTGGGTAGCCGTCGGGCGCCGCGCGCCGCGACATCGCGGTGATCTCCGATGCGATGTCCTCGTGCGCGAGCCGTATCCGGCCCTTCGGATACACCACAACCTCACCGAGCACCCCGGTCCGGATGTTCGGTGCCACCACCACCCCGTGCGGATGCTGTTCGGCCAGGCGGCGGAATGTCAGCCCGCCGCGGCGCAGCCCGAAACGGTCACCGCCATCGGCCATCCGGATCATCATGTCGATCATCGACCGTGGACTGAGCCGCCTGCCCCGTCGTACGGCTCGCCTGGCGGCCAGCCGAAGCGCAACGAAAACCGGTGTGCGCACCTTCATCCGGCCGATCAGGTCGACCACGATGTCCCACTCCGTGCGGGCCTGACCGCGTGGCGCCACCACCGCGTCGGTCACCTGGCGGAACGGGGTGGCCTGGAACATCTGGAAAGTGACGGCGAAGTCGTCGCGCTCGTACATCGTCGTTACCGGCAGCACGTAATCACAGTGCGCGGTGGTCTCGTTGACGTAGAGGTCCAGCCCGACGGAAAGGTCTGTCGCCTCCAACGCGTCTTCCAACTCCACGCCGTTGGGGACCGACAGCACCGGGTTCCCCGCACCGATGAACATCGCCCTGACCTGTCGCCGGCCGGGCGTCGTGATCTCCTTGGCCATGAACGCCGCAGGCTCGGCGCCGATGACCAACGGCAGGCCGCCGATCCGAGTGCGCTTGGTGCGGTAGCTCCGGCGCAACGAGACACCCATCGCCATCGAACCCCACTTCTGGCCGGGGATACCCAGGGTGCTGAACACACTGCCGCCGGGCACGTCGAGGTTTCCCGCCACGAGATTGACCGCGTCCAGCAGATACGTGGTCAGCGTGCCGTTGCGTCCGACGCACGTGCCCAGCCTGCCGTATACGGCGGCCCGTTCCGTGGCCGCGAGCTCGCGTGCCAACGTACGCACCGTCTCGGGCTCGATACCGGTATGGCCTTGGGTGTGTTCCGGGGTGAACACCGTGCACTGCTCACGCAGCCAATCCAATCCGTCAGCCTGGACCCGGGCCCTGCCGCTGACCAACCCCTCCTCGAAGAGCACCTGCAGGATCGACAGGAGCAGGTATGCATCCGCATCCGGAGTGATCCCGAGCCATTCGAACTGGGCGGCGGTCTCGCTGCGCCGGGGATCGACCACCACCACCCGTCCACCCCGCTTGACGATGTCGTGCATGCGGTCCTTGATCCGCGGTGCGGTCAGGAAACTTCCATGGGACACCACCGGATTCGCGCCGAGCATGATCAGCAGCTCGGTCCGCACCAGGTCCGGTATCGGCACCGGGAACGGTGCTCCGTAGAGGAACTGGTTGGCCAACAGGCGACTGCTGGTGTCCTGGGTCGAGGAGCTGAAGAAGTGGCTGTCGCCGCCGATGCCCTTGGCGAACGTCATCGCGGCGAACAGGTGTGAGTAGCTGAAGGCCGCGGGGTTGCCCATGTACCAGGCCAACGCTCCGGAACCGTGCCTGCGGTGGATCTGGGTGAGCCTGGCGGCGATGTCGTCGAGCGCAGCATCCCAGCTCACCGGTTCGAATCCGTCCCCGGTGCGCTTCAGCGGAGTGGTCACCCGGTCCGGGTCGTTGACCACCTCGGTGAACGCGATGCCTTTCTGACAGGCGAATCCCGCCGACAGCGGATGGTCCTTGTCGGGCCGTAGGGCGGTCAGTCGGCCGTCTTCGACGGTGGCGATCATGCCGCACAGCGGCTCGCAGATCCGGCAGAACGTGGGCTTGTTCTCGGCCTTGGACTCGACCTGACTCTCGGTCACTTGGTCTACGTTACTGTAAGAGTTACAGTTGCTAGACATTTTGGCCGAACACGGAGGAATCGGACTCATGCAGAAGGCCCTCGCGCCGGACATCTCGACCTGGCCCGACGCCGAACCCCAGCTGATCGGCAGCCGTTGCACCGACTGCGCGGCCACCACCTTCCCCGCCCAGGCCCGCTGCCCCAAGTGCTCCGGCGGCAACACCGAACAAGCCCTACTGCCCCGACGCGGCACCGTCATCGCCTGGACCACCCAGGGCTTCCCACCCGGCGCCCCCTACAAAGGCCCCACCGGTAAGAACTTCGTGCCCTTCGGCGTCGGCCTCGTCGAGCTCGCCGATGACACCGGACCCGTCATCCGCGTCGAAGGACGACTCACCGAAAACGACCCCGCCAAACTGCAATTCGGCATGGACGTCGAACTCACCATGATCCCGTTCACCACCGATGAAGATGGCAACGAAGTTGTCACCTTCGCCTTCCAGCCGGTGTAGAGAGGCAACAACATGACCAACGATGTAGCCATCATCGGCGTCGGCATTCACCCGTTCGGCCGCTTCGAGGGCAAGTCCGCGATGGCGATGGGTGTGGACGCCATCTTCGCCGCTGTCGCGGACGCCGGAGTGGACTGGAAGGACGTCGGCGCTGCCACCGGTGGCAGCTGGACCGTCGCCAACCCGGACGCCATCGTCGGGATGGTCGGACTGTCCGGCATTCCGTTCACCAACGTGTTCAATGCGTGCGCGACGGCAGCCAGCGCCACCAAGGCCTGCGCCGACGGCATCCGGCTCGGGGACTACGACATCGGCATCGCCGTCGGTCTGGACAAGCACCCCCGCGGCGCGTTCACCGAAGACCCGTCACTGGTCGGGATGCCCAGCTGGTACGCCGAGAACGGCCAGTATCTGACCACCCAGTTCTTCGGCATGAAGGCCAACCGTTACCTGCACGAGCACAACATCTCCCAGCGCACGCTGGCCAAGGTGGCCAACAAGAACTTCCGCAACGGTGCACTGAACCCGAACGCGTTCCGGCGCAAGCCGATCAGCGAGGACGACATCCTCAACTCGACGATGCTCAACTACCCGCTCACGCAATACATGTTCTGCGCCCCCGACGAAGGCGCGGCCGCGGTGGTCATGTGCCGCGCCGACATCGCCCATCGCTACACCGACAAGCCGGTCTATCTCAAGGCCGTCGAAGTCCGGACCCGCCGCTACGGTGCCTACGAGGTCAACACCACCTGCGCGCCAGTCGAGGAGGATGTGGCGCCGACGGTGTACGCCGCCCGCGCCGCGTTCGAGAAGGCCGGGGTGGCACCCGAAGACGTCGACGTCGTGCAACTGCAGGACACCGATGCCGGTGCGGAGATCATCCACATGGCCGAATGCGGCTTCTGCGCCGACGGCGACCAGGAGAAGCTGCTGGCCGACGGCGCCACCGAGATCGGCGGATCGCTGCCGGTCAACACCGACGGCGGCCTGATCGCCAACGGCGAGCCCATCGGCGCCTCCGGGTTGCGCCAGATCCACGAACTGGTGCGCCAGCTGCGCGGCGAGGCCGGCGACCGGCAGGTGCCCGGCAACCCGCGCGTCGGTTTCGCCCAGCTCTACGGCGCACCCGGCACCGCCGGCGCCACTGTCCTGACGCTCTGACTTTCATGGCCGAGCAGACACAAAACTGCACATTTTCCGGCCGAAATGGGCAGTTTTGTGTCTGCTCGCGGGAGAAAAGGAACCACCAACATGCCTGAGAATTCCTCTGAACAGTTCAGGGACGCACCGATTTTCGATGCCGACCAGCATATGTACGAGAACGGGGACGCACTGACCAAGTTCCTGCCCGAGAAGTACAGCCGCGCCGTGCAGTACGCGCAGTTCGGCAGGCAGACCCGGGTGGTGATCAACAACCGGGTCACCGACTTCATCCCCAACCCGACGTTCGAGCGCGTCGCCGCACCGGGCGCGCACGAGAAGTTCTTCGCCGGCGAGAACACCGAAGGCCTGACGCTGCGCGAGATGCAGGGCAAGGCCATCGACGCGCCCGAGGCCACCCGCAACCCGGAAGACCGGGTCAAGGAACTGGATCGGCAGGGCGTGGTCGAGGCGCTGAACTACCCCACTCTGGGCAGCCTGGTCGAGCACTCCAGTGCCGATGACCCACAGCTGACGCTGGCCATCGTCCACGCTCTCAACGAGTGGATCTTCGAACACTGGGGCTTCAACCACGCCGACCGGGTGTTCTCCACACCAATCATCAACCTGTCCGAAGTCGATGCAGCGCAACGGGAACTGGAGTGGATCCTCGAGCACGACGGCAAGGTCGCGTTGATCAAACCGGGGCCGGTCAACGGCCTGCATGGCTGGCGCTCCCCCGCCCTGCCGGAGTTCGATCCGTTCTGGCGCGACGTCGAGGCCGCCGACCTGCCCATCGTCCTGCATGCCAGCTATCCCCCACTCGATGATTACGTTAACAAGTGGGAGCCGCCGTACACCCAGAATTTCATGGCGCAGAGCGCATTCCGCTGGATGGTGTTGGGTCACCGGGAGATCGCCGACATGCTGACGGCGCTGATCTGCCACGGCACCCTGACCCGGTTCCCGAAGCTGAGGATCGCCAGCGTCGAGAACGGCAGCAGCTGGATCTTCCCGCTGTTCCACGATTTTGCGGACCTCTACAAGAAGATGCCGCAGAACTTCCCCGAACATCCGCATGATGTGTTCCGGCGCAACATCTGGGTCAGCCCGTTCTGGGAGGGCTGCGTGTCCGATGTGGT
Source organism: Mycobacterium shunyiense (assembly GCF_058270035.1). Taxonomy (NCBI): domain Bacteria; kingdom Bacillati; phylum Actinomycetota; class Actinomycetes; order Mycobacteriales; family Mycobacteriaceae; genus Mycobacterium; species Mycobacterium shunyiense. The sequence continues at coordinate 186,139 of NZ_JBZDPT010000011.1, forward strand.
GGAAACGGTCGGATGGGACAAGGTGCTGTTTGGCTCGGACTATCCGCATCCCGAAGGATTGGCCGAACCCAAGGGTTTCTGGAAGTACGCCGAGGGCATGGACATCCGGCGCACATACGACTTCATGGGCGACAACGCCCGGCGGTTCATGGGCCTGCCGATCGCCAACCCCGACCCGGGTGCGGTCAAGCCCCCTGCATTCACCACGGCCTGAGCAAGTTTTGCCGGGATCTTGTACCGGTTCCAACCGAACCTGTTGCCGTCCGGTCAGACGCTGCCCTCGGACAACGGCGGAAGCGGCTGGGCGTCTGCCGGATTGAGGGCGTCGAGCATCAAACTCAGGTAACGCCTGCGTAGTTGCGGCGGCTGGTCGAGCGCCACCGAGGCGGCAGTGACCATGGCCACGAAGGTCGGGACGTCGTCGACCGTGAGGTCGGCGCGCAGATCGCCGGAGGCCTGCCCCTGCGTCACCAACGCCTCCAGCAGATCACGCTTTCGGTTGAACAATCTGGCAGTCAGCACGGTGAGGTGGTCCAGCGAGGGCAGCAGCGGACGCTGGAGATACATCAGTTCGGCAAGCCGTTCGATCACATCGATGAAGGCCTCACGTGGGGCGTCGCTGTCGATGAGCGCGAGGATCACCGGCTCGACCTCGGTGGCGAATGCGTCCTCGTACACGGCCGCCGCCAGCGCCTGCCGGTTCGGGAAGTGGCGGTACAGCGTCGCATTGCCGACGCCCGCGTGCCCGGCGATCTGCGTCAACGTCGCTGCCGCACCGCGCGCGGCGAAGACCTCGCGAGCAGCCGCGACGATACGGCTCTCATTGGCATAGGCGTCGGTACGACGGCGGCTGGTACGAGCAGGCATATCCGTTCCGGGGGGACGTGGCGCAGGTCATGTTCGTGCACCGGGGATGGGCTTCGCAACAAACGATAGCTGACTCCCATATTGAGAGCCTACTCTCACTTATATGTCCACCTATCTGTACCGGCTGGGGCGCTTTGCGTTCGGTCGTCCATGGCTCGTGATCGGCGGCTGGCTTGCCCTGATCGCCGTGGTGTCGGGACTGCTCGTGACCAATCCACCGAGGATCTCGAACGAGATGCGCATCAACGGCACACCTGCCCAGGAGGTCATCGACGACCTGGCGCAGCGCATGCCCGAATCCTCGGGCGGACAGGGGCTCATTGCCTTTGCCGTCCCGACGGGCCAGCGCATCGACGACCACGACAACAGCGCCGCAGTGCTGCGCGCTGTCGACTCCATTTCGCGGTCCGAGCACGTGCTCGACCCCCGCGCACTGGCCCAGGCCGAGTTGGCCAAGGGACCGGCCAGCCCCACCCTGACCGCCTCGGCGGCCATCGCACGGTCCGAGGTGCCGGCTGTTGCCGGACCTGACGCCCCGCACCCGATGATGGTCAACGGCCAACCCGTGCCCGGTGTGCTGGTGTCTGCTGACGGCGTCGCGGCCCTGTACCAGTTCCAATTCGACAAGCAGACCGCGGAATTGCCGTCGGGCACCGTCGAGCACACGGTGACCGCTGCACGCGACGCGGTCTCGGGCACAGGGATCGACGTGCTGCCCTCGGCAAGCATGGTCGAGATGCCCGAAATCGTCGGTGCCGGCGAGGTCATCGGCCTGGCCGTCGCCGCCCTGGTCCTGGTTGTCACCCTCGGCTCACTGGTTGCCGCCGGGCTGCCCCTGGCCACCGCGCTGAGCTCGGTAGCCGTGGGTGTCGGCGGAACATTCCTGTTCTCGCACCTGGTCAACATGCAGTCGATGACAGCCGTACTGGCATTGATGCTCGGCCTCGCCGTCGGCATCGACTACGCGATGTTCATCGTCAACCGACAGCGGCGGCTGATCATCGACCAGGGTCTCAGTGCCGGCGAGGCGGCCGGGCGGGCGCTTGGAACTGCCGGTAGCGCAGTCATTTTCGCGGGAACGACGGTGGTGATCGCGCTGGTGGCGCTGACCGTGGTCGGCATCTCGCTGCTCACCCCGATGGCGTTGGCCGCCGCGGCCACTGTGGTCGTTGCCGTGATCGCAGCGCTCACGCTGCTACCCGCCCTGCTCGGTCTGGTCGGCGAGCGCATCTGTTCGGACAAGACCCGGCGCGCGCAGTCCACCGAGAAGGGCACCAATCACCGTTTCGCGACTGCCTGGGTCGGCGCGGTCCTGCGGCACCGGGTGCCAGTCGCCGTCGGGGGTGTGGTGATCGCCGCGCTGCTCGCGCTGCCGGCCCTCAACATGTCGATGGGTCTGCCCGCCGGTTCCAGCTACAACCAGGGCACACCTCAACGCGAGAGCTATGACCTGGTCTCCACCCACTACGGCGAGGGCTACAACGGGCCGCTGATCGTAGTGGCCGAACCCGCGGCGGGCAATGGCAAGCTCACCATCGCCGACCTCGTGGACACCAACAACGACCTGCGCCGACTGAGCGGCGTCGAATCGGTCAGTCTGCAAAAGGTCAGCGACAACGAGGAATTCGCGCTGTTTTCGGTGGTGCCCGACACCGGGCCAACCGATGATGCCACCGCCCAACTGGTCCGCGACATCCGCGCACACGCCGGCCCGCTGACCGAACTGCACAACGTCGACCTCGGCGTCACCGGTATCACCGCGATGGGCGTCGACACCACCGATCGCCTCGCCGAAGCCGTACCGCTCTACGTCGGCGTGGTCGTCGGCCTGTCACTGCTGGTGCTGCTGGTCGTGTTCCGGTCGATCGCGATACCGGTCAAGGCGACCGTCGGATTCCTGCTCAGCGTGCTGGCCACGTTCGGGGCCACCACCGCATTGTTCCAATGGGGTTGGTTCCAACAGCTGTTCGGCTTGAGCGCGACGGGGCCGATCCTGAGCCTGCTCCCGATCATCGTGATCGGGGTGCTCTACGGCCTTGCGATGGACTACCAGGTGTTCCTGGTGTCGTCGATGAAGGAGGCCCATGTGCACGGGCACCGCGGCGATGACGCGGTGTCACATGGGTTCACCCAGGCCAGCCGGGTCGTGGTGGCCGCCGCAGTGATCATGATGTCGGTGTTCGCGGGGTTCGTGTTCAACGGCGATCCCATGATCAAGCAGATCGGTTTCGCGCTGGCGTTCGGGGTGTTGATCGACGCGTTCGTGGTGCGGATGGCGATCGTGCCTGCCGTGATGTCGATGCTCGGCGACAAGGCCTGGTGGCTTCCCAAGCGGCTGGAGCGCTTCCTGCCCAACCTGGACATCGAGGGCGACCAGCTCAACAAGCAGTTGGCCGAGGTCTGATCCCCTCCGATCCCCTCCGCCGAAACGGCATTCCAGAAGGAAAAGTGCGAGTAAAGCCCTGCTGGAATGCCGTTTCGGCGCTGGAGCTGGACCAGTCAGGAAGCCTTCGCCTTGGGCGCCGAGTAGTTCGGCTTGCCCAGGCCCAGCACGTGCTGGGCGATCATGTTGCGGAACACCTCGAGCGTGCCGCCGTAGATGCCGACCAAGGGCGCGAACCGGTACACGTACTCACTGCGGTCATCGGCTCCCCCGTCGGCCCCGATCGGCAGTGCGGCCACTGATCCGGCGATGTCCATCAGATCCGGGGCGATGTCGCGCATGGTCTGAGCCAACGCCACTCGGCCGAAAATGCTGGGCGACGACAGTGACGCCTCCAGACGAGCCACACTGCGCCCCAGTCGATATGCGACCGATCCATCGTCAACCGCGACGTGACCACTGGCATCGGGAGTACCCACCAGCGCGGCCACGTTGTCTGCCGCCTCGGCCATGAATCCGGCCTGATGCATCATGATCGCGACATCGGCCAGACCATCATCGGCGGCCGCGACCGCCCCGTGCTCGGCGTCGAGAGGCTCCCGGACCACCGTCCAGCCGCCGTTCACATCACCGAGCCGGTACTTGTCGTCGACCCGCACATCGGAGTAGTAGACGATGTTCGTGCGGTCACCGTCGATCGTTCGGATGCCCTGGATCTCGATACCGTCGGAGTCCAGGGGCACCAGGAACATGGTGAGGCTCTTGTGTTTCGGCGCGCCCGGATCGGTGTTGGTGATCAGGAAGACGTACTGGCAGTTGTGCGCGCCGGTGGTGAACATCTTCGATCCATTGATCACCCATTGGTCGCCGTCCCGCACCGCGCGGGTCTTACACGTCGCGACATCGGAGCCGCCCTCGGGTTCGGTGTAGCCCAGGCACATCCGGACGGTGCCGTCGTACACCCCGCGCAGCACGTTGTCACGGATCTCCGGGGCGGCGAACTTTGAGACGGAACGAGCGATCATGATCGTCGTTCCCCAGGTCACCCACGGCACCTCGGCCCGGCGCTTCTCCAGCTGCCAGATCCGCGACTGCACCCGGGTGAACCCACCATCGGCTTCGGACTTGAACTCCTTCTCCAGGTACCCGGCCGCGCCGAGGGCCAGATGGACGCCCTCGTCGAAGTTGTCACCGGTCTCGCGGTCCCGCCGGATGACCTCCTCGGTCACGACACTCGAAAGGAACTCGCGCACCTCGGTGCGGAATGCCTCGTCCTCAGCGGACAGTTCGACTGTTGAGAAATCCATATCTAAACCTTGCTTTCACGAGCCGAGACGATCTGAGCGATGTGCACCGCGGTGGCACCCGGGTCACCGCCTGCCAGCGCCCAACCGCGCGCCCGCACCAGGTACGCGGTGGCCGCCGCCTCCGCCGACACCCCGAGTCCGCCCTGTACATGCACCGCCATGGTGGCAGCCTTGGCGGCCTCCTCGGCCATGAAGACGAATGCAGAAGGAGCCAGCTCCGGCCGCTCGTCCGGCTCGTTGTCGAGGAACCACGCCGCCCGACGCGCCAGGCCGCGCCCGCTCTGAACCGTGATCGCGATGTTGGCCAACGGATGCGAAATGCCTTGCAGCGTCCCGATCGGTACCCCGAGGGTGTACCGGGACTTGGCGAACTCGGCGGCGATCGTCATGGTCTCCTCGACCAGACCCACCAGCGCCGCCGCGGTCAGAAGACGCCATTCATCCAGCGCCCGTTGATATTCCGCCAGGGCATCGGCACCACTGGCCAGCACGACGCGGGTGTCTGCGGCGGCTGGATCCACCCACGCCATCGGCAGCTTGCCGATGTTGTCGACCCGGGCAGGCCGCGTGGAGAATTCCAGCTTCACCACATCCTGTCCGTCGCGGACGACGATGTGGTCGGCGATCGATCCGATCGGGATCAGCCGGGCGCCGCTCGGCGCCACCTGCTGCGGATCGAGCCCGACGATCTGGGTGCCCTGCACGATCTCTTCGGACTCGCATGCTCCCAGCCGGGCCAGCAACCGCGCCGCGACAACATGGTCGATCCACGGCACGGGCGCCAGCGAGCGGCCGAGTTCCTCTGCCACCAAGGTCAGGTCCACCAGGGTCGCCCCGTCACCGCCGACGGATTCCGGGAGTGCCATCGTGGTGGCGCCCATGGCGCACAACCGTTCCCACAGACTCTTGTCGAAACCCGAAGGCTCGGCGGCACGCACGGCCTCGATGTCGGAGTGCGTCTTGAAGAACTGCCGGTACGCGGTCTGCAGGTCGACATGGTCCTCGGTCAGGCTGTAATCCAGCCTGCGCAGTTCGTAGCGGTCCATCCGTGCTCCTTTCTCGGCTTCGCCGAGGGCGTCCTAGTCGTCTCTGCCGAAGAAGAACTCCGCGGCATTGTTGTAGAGGTAGTTGTCCAGCACATCGGCAGGCAGGTCGAGCGCCAGTGCCTCGGGAACGACGCGCTGCATGCGCAACACCGGGAAATCCGAGGCGAAGATGACCTTGCCTTTCCCCCGGGTCCGCATGAAGTGCAGCAGTGACTCCGGCAACCGCTTGGGTGACCAGGCCGACGTCATCAGCCGCAGGTTCTGGTATTTGATCAGCATCCGGATCGCGATGTCCCACCACGGATCTGCGCCGTGGATCATGCACAGCTTCAACTCCGGGAACCGAACGCACACGCGGTCGAGGTGGATGGGGTTCTGCACCTCGCCCGGAATCGGCGGGCCGGGAATACCGGTGTTGACGCACAGCGGCAGTTCCATCTCGGCGCACTTGGTGTAGAGCGGGTAGTACACCGCATCGCTCGGCGGGTACTGCCCGTCTCCCCAGAAGCTGGGTCCGACAACGGTATAGGCGACCGGAAGGTCGGCCACGACGGCTGCGAGTTCACGCAACGCCGGGATGGGCCGCAACAGGTTGACCCCGCCCATCGCCAACGCGAAGCGGTCGGGTTGGGCCTCGACGAACTTTCGCGCCGTCACCGACGGTTTGGCCAGGGAATCCATCAGGATGGCCTTCTGCACACCATGGGTGTCCATCTCGTCGAGCAGCTCCGACAGGTCGATGGGGTCGTACATCGACTGCGGGCCCTTGAAATAATCGTCGCGCACCTTCTTCATGAAGGTCGGCTGGTTCTCCGTCTCGCCGAAATGCACGTTGGCCAGACAGTCGATCACCCGATTCTCTGTGCGTGTCATGCCTTGATCTCCGCCTGTTCCGAGGCCAGGCCCTTGGCCCAGCGATAGTCGGCCTTGCCGTTGCCGAGTCTGCGAATCTCCTCGACGAACAGCACGTCCTTGGGAAGTTTGAACCGGGCCAGCCGGGTGGCGCAGTGCTCCCGGAGGGCATCGGCGGCGACCGCGTCGCGAACAGCCACCAGGGCCACGATCTCTTCACCCCACCGCTCACTGGGCCGGCCCACCGCCAGCGCATCGACTACCAGCGGATGCGCGCGCAGCACTTCCTCGATCTCCTCGACGAACACCTTCTCTCCACCGGTGTTGACCACCAACGAATCCCGGCCCAACAGGCGCAGGGTGCCGTCGGCGTCGAGCGAGGCGCGGTCACCCGAGACCACCACCCGTTCGCCGGCCACCTCGGGGAAGGTCTTCCCCGTCGCCGCTTCGTCGTTGAAGTAGCCGAGCGGGATTCGGCCGTTACGTGCCACCCAGCCCACCTCGGTGTCGCCGGGATCCAGGAACCGGGAGTAGTCGTCGGCCAGGACCAAACCTCCGGCCCGCAGCTGGAAGGTCTCGGCGGTGGGGGTTTCGCGTTGGGTGTGGCCGAAGCCCATGTTGCCGGTCTCCGAAGAGCCGAACCCGTTGATGATGGTGATCTGCGGGATGTGTTCCAACAGCGCGCGTTGATGTTTCGGGTTGGTTGCCGCCCCACCCGTGCCGATCGCGAACATCGACGAGAGGTCATAGGATCGCCGGCCCAGCTCCTCGACGATCGGCGCAGCATACGCGTCGCCCACCATCGTCATCAGCCCGATCTTCTCCCGCTGCGCGGTTTCGAGCACGGAGCGCGGGTCGAAGCGTGGCTTGGTGTCGTGCAGCACCACGGTCTGACCGGACAGCAGGCCGGAGAACGCGGTCCACATCCCGGCGGCATGCATCAACGGCGATACCGCGAACCACGGCGGGCCCGCGTTGACCACCTTGTCGTGGATCTCGCTCACCTGCTCGTGGTCGGCACCGTTCATCGAGGACACGTAGATGTCGCCCTGCCGCCACATCACCCCTTTGGGACGCCCGGTCGTACCGCCCGTACAGACCATGAGCAGATCGTCCGGGGAACCCAGCGGCGTGGTGTCGGTATCACCTTGCGCCAGAGCGTCTTCCAACGTGACCGACCCGGGTAGCTCGGTGCCGTCGCCGTCGTCGACCGAGATGAGCAGTTCGGCTTGCAGCGCTTCATCCCCCAGTGCAGAAGCGAACTTGGCACCCAAGGAGCGGTGGTAGATCACCGCCCGTGGCTTCAGGTACGCCAGCAGGTCGGCCACCTCGCCCGGCGAGTAGTAGTAGTTGACGTTCACCGGGACGGTGCGCGCTTTGAGACAGCCGATCACCATCTCGGGATACAGGTCGTTGTGCATGACGAGCGCGACCACGTCCTGGCCGCATTCCCAGCGGTTCAGGTCGCCACGTTCGCGGTGCGCGCCCAATCCGCGCGAGGCCAGAAAGTTGGCCAGCCGACTGGTCCGGTCAGCTCCCTGCGCGAAGGTGGTGCGACGAGTGCCGCACACCGTCATCTCCCGGTCAGGTACCGCCTCGGCAATCGCGTCGACGACGGCGCCGATCGTCCATTCGGCCATGGCGGCGGCTAGACCGACACCAGGCCTGCGACGCCGGGCGCAGTCCGGGTCGGGTCGCCGAGTAGTTCGAGGGCGTTGTCGCGCATCACTTTCCGAGTGTCTTCGAGACTGAACTCGGGGAACTGTGGGATGTCCGCGGTGAAGGTGGTCGGATCGGCCAGACCCTCGCCGTGTGGCCAGTCCGACCCGAACAGGATCTTGTCCACCCCGATGGTGGCGGCGAGCAGCTTTACGTCGTCCTCGTAGTACGGCGCGATCCAGACGTTGTTGCGCAACTGCTCGACCGGATCCTCCTTGAAGTGGTACGGCGCATTGTTGGCGGCCTTCTTCAACCGCTTGATCAGCCGGTAGACGAAGTAGGAGCCGTTCTCGATGCTGCACACTTTGAGCTTGGGATGCCGGGTGAACACCTGGTGCACGATCATCGAGGCCATGGTGTCGTGGATGGCGCGGTCATCCATGATCACCATGTCGAGCGGATCACGCCGGCCGAATCCCTTGAATACCCCACTGCCGCCCCACAACGCCGGGACCGCCATGTAGCCGGAGTCCGACAGGTGGAAGACGACGGCGACGCCGGCCTCGGCCAACCGGGCCCACACCGGATCATGCAACGGATCACCGAGGGAGCGCGGCCTGACCGCGCCCGGCACCGGGGCCGGGCGCACACACACCAGCTTGGCGCCCCGGCTGATCACGAACTCGACTTCGTCTACTGCCTTTTCGGGATCGGCGAGCGAGATGATGGGTGCCGATACGAAGCGGCCGTCAGGCCGATCAAACCCCCAGTCCTCATCGAGCCACAGGTTGAAGGCGTGCACCGAGGCCATGGTGGCCTCGATGTCGTGCTTGAGCCCCTCCTCCACACCGCAGGCGAAAGTCGGCAACATGAACACGGTTTCGAGGCGCTGCCGGTCCAGCACCTTCACCCGGGCATCGCGATTCTGATACTCGGGATGCTCGGAGAGCCGGTCGACCTTCATCAGGGAAGCGGGGTCGACGCCCTCGGGAATTTCTCCCCGGAACAGCAGATCCAGGCAACCCGGTTCGATGATCGGGTCGAAGGTCGGGTTGGGGATGAAGTGGTTGACGGTTCCGCCCATCACGGCCAGGGTCCGCTTGCCGTCCTGCACCATCTGCACCCCACGGCTCCGGAACTCCTTGGGCAAGTGCCGGGTGAACGCGTCGGTCGGTTCGTAGTAATGGTTGTCGACATCGACGGCCAGGTAGGGCAGACGCTCTGGGGTGTCGGTCATGTCATCAACCTTCTTTCAGCGGCGGGAAGTTCGGGGGTCGTTTCTCGAAGAACGCGGTGATGCCCTCGACGAGATCGGGCCGCACCATGGATTCGTGCATCAGGGTCTCGGCGCGGGCACTGACATCGCGCACGTCGTCGTGGGCGTCACCGTAGAGCTGACGTTTGATGACGGCCATCGAGGCCGGTGAACAGTTGCGCGCCAGATCTTCGGCGTACTCCAGCGCCCGGCTCAGCAGATCCTCCGGCGCCACAACCTCTTTCACCAAACCGAGCGCCACGGCCTCCTCGGCGAAGAAGGTGCGTCCGCTCAGCAGCAGGTCCGCCGACGCACCCCAGCCGGCCAGCCTCGGCAGGATCCAGGTGATGCCGTACTCGCCGATCAGCCCCCGGCGCGGGAAGGCAGTGGCGAATTTCGCACCGGCAGCCGCGAACCGGACATCGCACATCAGTGCGTGCGTGAGCCCGATGCCGACGCACGCCCCGTTGATGGCAGCGATGACGGGCTTGCGCAGTTCGGTCAGGAAATGCGGGTGGCGTTCGCCGACGATCTTGCTGACATCGGTGTCTTCGTTGATGCTGGCGCCGAGATCCTGCATGGCGCCCATGTATGCGCCCGCGCAGAATCCGCGGCCGCTCCCGGTCAGCACGATCACCCGGACCGCCGGGTCGGCTTCGGCGCGATCGAAACTCGCGTAGACGCCGGCCGAGATGTCCGCGCCCCAGGAGTTCAACCGATCGGGACGGTTGAGGGTGATGACGGCAACCCCGCCGTCGGTCACCTCGTAGAGAACAGCCTCGGTTCCGACACTGTCAGCGACCGTCATCCGCCGATACCTCCCCGATGCCACACCAGCCGTTCAGACATACATACTGTATACCTATCGGTAGTGCATTCCGCAAGCTCGGCGTTGGTGCCGCGACCTGCACAAAGACGGTTCAGGAATCGATCAAACCGAGCTTGCGATAAGCGGTCTCGATCTGGGCCTTGGCCGCATCCGGCAACAATTCCTGGGGCGGACGGGAATGCGGGTACTCGCCGACAGGCAATCCCAGCACCGAGGCCGCGTGTTTGAACGCGCCGGCCCAATGGGTGAAATAGTCGGCCCGACCCGGATAACAGGTGAACCAGGAACCCATGTCCAGGCCGAACTGGTCCAATCCGGACTCCCGGCCGAAGTCCATCGCCTCGATGAGCCGGTCGGCGTACACGAGGTCCCAGTACTCGGTGAAGATGCGGCGTTGCGGCGTCTCGTAGAGGTATCCGGCAGTACCCAACTGGGCCGGGCAGACGATGCCCTCACGCAACCAGCCGGCCCGGTACACCGTGGTGTCGCACTCCCAGACCGCCAGGTACGGCACCAGCTCGTGTAGCCGACGGCTCGCGGCCGGCCGGAAGGCGCCCTCCTTGGTGGCGCACACCGCCGGGATCGCCTCGGCGATCCGGGCGCTCTCGTCCGGTGCCAGGACATAGCCCGAGGACGGGGAATTGAACATGCCCAGGGCGATATCCGTGCGTTCGGCGATGTAGGAGAAAAAGCGAAGGACGCCCTCCCCTGCGTGCGCCTCCATCATGGGGGTCTGGATGTAGACGATGTCGGCGCCCGCATGTTGTGCGTGCAGCGTGAGCTCCAGACAGTCCTTGGCCGACGTGGCCGCGGTGCAGGCCTGCACGACCACACCCGGGTTGGCGCGGCGCCCCTCGTCGATCGCCACCTCGAGCAGCCGCTTACGCTCGGCGAGAGTCAGCGCCCAGAACTCGGCCAAACCACTGGTACACCAGAGCATCTGATGACCGAGGTCGCCGACGCAGTAGCGCACCAGGTGCCGGTAGGCATCCCAGTCGATGTCGTCGCCATCGGTTCCGCAGAACGGGGTGTAGAGCGAGTCACCGATCCCCCGCAAGGCTGAGCGAGCCCAGTCCCGCGCTTCGGCTGCCGTTGCCATACCGCCCCCTAGATAAAGTCCGATCCGCCGTCCACGTTGACGTTGGCCCCGGTCATGTACGAGTTGCGCTTGGACGCCAAAAAGGCTGCGACGGGACCGATTTCACCAGGAAGGCCGGCACGCGGCAGGTGGGCCGGATGTCCGAAATGCTCATCGATGGCCGCCATCAACGCATACGGATCGTTGCCGTCGACACCAACCGTGTCGGCCCAGCCTCGCAGCGCTTCCGAGGAGATGCTGCCCGGCGAGACCACGTTGACCATGATCTCGTCCTTGGCCAACAACAGCGATAGATTCTTGGACACGCTGTTCAGCGCCGCCTTTGCCGCCGTGTAAGCCGGCAGCCGAGTGCTCTGCCGCTGGACCGAATGCGCGGAGAAATTGACGACGCGAGCCCATTCGGCGTTGCGCAGCAACGGCAATGCCGCCCGTACGCAGCGCACCATGCCCATCAGACCGGTGTCGAATGCGTCCCGCCACTGGTCGTCGGTCAGCTCTTCGAAGTTGCCCGCAGCACCCGGGCCGACCGTGTTGATCAACGCGTTCAGCTCACCCCACCGGTCGCCGACCTCGGCGAAAGCCTGCTCGACTTGGGAGCTGTCCGAGGTGTCGGCGACGATCCCGACCGCCTCCGGCGATCCCAGCCGACCCAGCTCGGTTGCGGCAGCATCGAGTACGTCCTGGGACCGACCGACGATCGCTATGCGCGCGCCGTCCTCGGCCAGGCACTGGGCGGTTGCGAAACCCATCCCACGGCCACCGCCCACGACAACGGTGGCCGCACCTGCGAAACCGAGATCCATGGCCAGTTACTCCCCGGTCGCTTCGCTCCTGCCCGCCGGTCTCAGGAACCCGTCCAATTGGGCGCCCGCTTCTCGGCGAAGGCGATCGCCCCCTCCTTGGCGTCATTGGAGGAGAACACCGGTCCGAGCAGTTCGCCCTGCTTCTTCCACATCTCGTCGGCCGACCACTCCGAGGATGAAGCGATGATCTCCTTGGTCACGGCCACGGCCAAGGGGCCATTGGCGGTGATTCGATCGGCGAGTTCCAGGGCACCGTCGAGTGCCTCACCGGGCTCGGTCAACTTGTTGACGAAACCCCACGCGGCGGCTTCCTCGGCAGTGAAGCTGTCGCCGGTGAGGGCGAGTTCCATCGCCTTCTGGTACGGAATGCGCTGGTGCAGTCGCAGCAGTCCACCGCCGCCTGCCACGAGACCCCGCTTGACCTCGGGGATACCGAATTTGGCGACCTTGGAGGCGACCACGAGGTCGGTCGCCAGAACCAGCTCGGTACCACCGGCGAGCGCGAACCCCTCGACCGCGGCGATCAGTGGCTTGCGCGGCGGGCGCTCGGTGAAGCCGGCGCCGCGACCGGGCACGTAGGGCAGTTCCCCCGATGCGAACGCCTTGAGGTCCATGCCGGCGCAGAAGTTTCCGCCCGCGCCGGTCAGGACGGCCACCGACAGTTCTGGGGTGTCGTCGAGTTCGTCCATGGCATCGGCGAGGCCCTGGACCACCGCGAGATTGAACGCGTTGCGTGCTTCCGGACGATTGATCGTGATGATGAGCGTGCGACCCCGACGCTCCCGCAGAACTACTTCCGACACCAACTGCCCCTTCGCTTGCGGCCCAATTACCCGGAAAAGCCTACTATAGGGGTTACAGTAAAAAGCCGGAACCCCGTCCAATACCTCCGAGCGACGCCTCGGCGCCCACTGTGGACGGCAGCAACAGAGAGGCTACCGGTAAGCTCGACAGCGACAAGACCCCGCGACACGCGCACATTGGCGCAGTTCAGGTGGTGGCCGGCGGTAAATTCACCTGCGATTGACCCGCGCCACAGGACGGCTTGAGCAAGATCGATTTCGATGGAGGTGCCCGCAGTGGCAAAGCAACCGACCGCTGAGAAACGTCAACGGCGCGAACGCGGGTCCATCAATCCCGAAGACATCATCAAGGGTGCATTCGAACTCGCCGAGCAGGTGTCGATCGACAACCTCAGCATGCCGCTCTTGGGCAAACATCTCGGCGTCGGCGTCACCAGCATCTACTGGTACTTCCGCAAGAAGGATGACCTGCTCAACGCGATGACCGACCGCGCACTCCGCGAGTTCGTGGTCGCCACTCCTTACGTCGAAGCGAAGGACTGGCGCGAGTCGTTGGCCAACCACGCCAGGACCATGCGAAAAGCCTTCATGGGCAACCCGATTCTGTGTGATCTCATTCTCATTCGCTCCGCCCTGAGCCCGCGTGCCGCACGCCTCGGCGTGCAAGAGATGGAGACCGCGATCTCCGGCCTGGTGGAGGCCGGATTGCCAGTCGAGGACGCCTTCGACACCTATTCGGCCGTCTCCGTACACGTGCGCGGCTCGGTGGTGCTGCACCGCCTCTACGAAAAGAACCGGGCCAACGACAACGCACCGGGCGACTACGAAGAGACCATGGTCATCGACCCGGAAGTGACGCCTCTGCTCGCACAGGTCACCACCGAGGGACACCGCATCGGCGCGGCCGACGAGAAGAACTTCGAGTACGGCCTTGAGTGCATCCTCGACCACGCGGCCGCACGGATCGCACAACCGACGGCGACCAAGTCCAAGCGCAAATAAGCGCAACCTTCACCTGAGCCGAAGTCGCCCCTGGCACTCCGGCCACTTCCGTGCGCCACCAATCCGGAATTCCGTTCGCGGCCGGGCGATTTCGCGTACCCACCGCTTCCCGGTGAGCCGGCACCCAGCTCACCGGGCCCGTGACGTCATCGCCGATTGTTACATTGACAAATGTAACAGTCTGTGGTGACGTAACCCTCGTGACCGCAGTTGCCTCACCCGACCTGCCGGCTGTGCCCAGTGGCCGTTCCCTGCGCGCCGTCGTCGCGGCCGCCACCACCCGGTGGACGTTGGGCTGCCTCACCGGCGTGATCCCGATGAACCGTCCGGGAGTGTGGTTCTCCCGCGGACTGATCGCCACCATCATGGGGACGTTGGGATCGATGCCCGACGGCACCAGGGTCATCCCGGTCCGCCGGCCCGGACTGCGCGGCGAATGGGTGATCGGCCCGGGCGTGAAGTTCGGCACGCGCGCCGGCTATTACATCCACGGCAGCGCCTACGTGATCTGTTCGGCACACACGCACCGCAAGCTGGTGGCACGGCTTTCCCAGGCCACCGGCATCCCGTTCTTCTCGGTCGACTACCGTCTGGCTCCCGAACACCGATTCCCGGCCGCCGCCGACGACGTCGAAGCGGGCTATCGGTGGTTACTCGCGCAGGGATATTCGGCATCGGACGTCGTGATCGGCGCGGACTCCGCGGGTGGCCACCTGACCTGCGACCTGCTGCTCCAGCACGCCGACGAACCCGGTTTCCAGCCCGCCGGAGTCGTGCTGTTCTCCCCTCTGATCGACCTCACCATGGCACTCGCGCTCCAGCAGGAACAGGTGCGCCGTGATCCGGCGATGTCGGCGACGGCGGCGCGGCAGTTGGTCGGGCTGTACACGGCGGCACAGAACCCGGACCAGCCGCGGCTGCGCCTCGACTTCGAGAAGGCGGATCGCCTGCCACCCATGCTGATCCAGGTCGGCGAGTTCGAAATGCTCAGCGCGGACGCGCGCTACCTCGATACCGAGGTCACCCGGAACGGAGGGGTGAGCACCCTCGAGGTCTGGCCCGCCATGGTGCACGTTTTCCAGGCACTGCCCCGGCTGGCGCCCGAAGCAGCGACGGCGCTGCGGCGGGCGGCGGGGTTCTTCTCCGCCGTGCTCGCGGACGACCGACCCGATACCCAGATGGAGGTGTGCTGATGTTCGGAATCGACATGCTGCTCAACGCTTTTCGTGGCGATCGGCGTTGCACCGATGCGAAGGCGGTCGTGACCGGCGCAGGTAGCGGCATCGGGCGGTCGTTCGCCCTTGAGCTCGCCCGGAGGGGTGGCGAGGTCATCTGTGCCGATATCGATTCCGACCGGGCCGACGAGACGGTGGCACTGATCGAGGAACTCCGCACCGGGAAGGGCCACGCCGTGGTCTGCGACGTATCCGATCGCAGCGCAGTCGAGCAGTTGGCCAAGCAGGCCGCCAGTGTTTTCGGCGGTCCACCGACCCTGGTGATCAACAACGCCGGCGTCGGCGTCGGCGGCAAGCCCGTCGGCGCCATCGGATTCGAGGACTGGGACTGGGCGCTCGGAATCAACCTGTGGGGTGTGGTGTACGGGTGTGAGGTCTTCACGCCGATCCTGCGCGAGGCCGGCCGAGGCGGGATCATCAACGTGGCCTCGGCAGCGGGATTTGCTGCGGCACCGTCGATGGCGCCGTACAACGTCTCCAAAGCGGGCGTCATGTCGCTGTCGGAGACACTGGCCGCCGAGCTCGCGGGCACGGGTGTCGCGGTGACAGTGCTGTGCCCGACCTTCGTGAAGACCAACGTCTTTCAGGACGGCCGCATCACCCCCGGCTCGATGAACCTCAGCCAGCAACTGGCCCGGTGGACCGGGCTGTCTCCCGAGAACGTCGCAGCCCGCACCTTGGACGCGCACGACAGCGGCCGCCTGTACGTGGTGCCCCAGATCGACGCCACTGTCATCTGGCACCTGAAGCGGCACTTCCCCGGTCTCTACGTCCGGGGCGCCGGACTGCTCGGCCGAGTTCTCCCCAAAGACTGAACCCTTCCCGACACCCGCTCTACCGAAAGGACGCACCATGGCGATGGATCTCGACAACATGCTGCAGATGATCAAAGACCGGCAATGGGCTCTGATCGACATCGACTGGGACGCACCGGGAGCCGAGCTGATCGAACCCGAACTGCACGCCAAGCTCAAGCCGTTCATGACCGACCTGATGTGGATCGAGAACGTCGGCGCCCGCGGCTTTGCCGCGCTGGCGAAGAAGGCACCGAATCCGACGCTCAAGAGCATCTACGAGCATTTCCACGCCGAGGAACAGAAGCACGCCAATGCCGAACTCGCCTTGATGCGCAGGTGGGGCATGCTCGAGGACGACGAGATCCCACCGCCGAACGTCAACGTCCAGTTGGTCATCAACTGGCTCGACAAGCATTCCGACGGAATGGGTCTGACGTTCCTCGGCACCGTCATCCCCATGCTCGAGGTCGCGCTGGACGGGGCATTGATCAAGTTCATCACCGACGAGGTCAAAGATCCGGTGGCACAGGAGGTGTTCAAGCGGATCAACTCCGACGAGTCCCGGCACCTGGCCGTCGACTTCGAGGTGATGGACATCCTCGGGCATGCCGATATGCGCAAGCTGCTGATCGAGCTGGTGGGCGGCTGGATCAAGCCCACATTCCTGGTCGGAGTGCTCAGCTACTTCCCGCTGCTGAACAAGATGCGCGACAACATCGTCGAGATGGGTGTCAACGAGGACCGGCTGTACCAGGCGATGCGCAGGTTCCAAAGCGTCGGCGAACGCAGCGAATTCGCCCGCCGATTGCCGATGTACCGAATCATCTCGTGGCAGAGCCGCAAGGTGATCGACCGGACCTCCAAGTACCACTGGCTGGCCGATTCACTGGTCAAGATCACCGGGATGATCCCGATGTCGTTGGTCGAGAACACCCCCACCTGGTCGCAGGAACTGACCTACGAACCCGTCGCCTGAAGGAAGCCCTGACATGACTTCTTCATCCATCTCCGTTGCCATCATCGGTGCCGGATTCGCCGGAATCGGCGCCGCCATCCGGCTCAAGGCCGAGGGCGTCGAGGATTTCGTGATATTCGAGCGCGATTCCCGAGTCGGAGGAACCTGGCGCGACAATACCTATCCCGGTGCGGCGTGCGACATTCCGTCCCGGCTGTATTCGTATAGTTTCGCTGCCAACCCGGACTGGTCACACACGTACTCCGGCAGTGCCGAGATCCTGGAGTACATCGACGGCATGGTCGAGTCGTCCGGCCTCGCCCCGACGATCCGGTTCGGGCACACCGTCGTCGGTATCTCCTACGACGCGGAGGCCGGCGAGTGGACCGTCGCCCTCGAAGGCCGCGAACCGGTACGGGCCCGAAGTGTGATCGTCGCTGCCGGTCCGCTGGCCAACGCCAGCTTCCCGAACATCCCCGGGATCGACACCTACGAGGGCCACAAGATCCACAGCGCCCGGTGGGATCACGACTACGACTTCACCGACAAACGGGTCGCGGTCGTCGGGACCGGTGCCAGCGGCGTGCAGATCGTGCCCGAACTGGTGAAGACGGCGAAGACGGTCAAAGTCTTTCAGCGGACCCCCGGGTGGGTACTGCCGCGGATCAACACTCCCACCAGTGGCCGGCTGAAGCGCCTCTACCGCAACCTCCCGGTGACCCAGAGCCTGATGAGAAGCGCCTGGTACTGGGGACACGAGTCGGTTGCCCTCGGCGTCGTCTGGGACACCCCGTTCACCCGGCTGGTCGAGGCGGTCAGCAGCGCCAATCTCCGTCTGCAGGTGAAGGATCCGTGGTTGCGGCGCCAGCTGACGCCGGATTTCTCCGCCGGATGCAAGCGGCTCCTGATGACCAGCGAGTACTACCCCGCCTTACAGGCCGACAACTGCAAGCTGGTCACCTGGCCCATCGCTCGGCTGTCCCCCAACGGGATTCGCACCGTCGAGGGCATCGAGCACCAATTCGACTGCATCGTGTTCGCCACCGGGTTCGATGTCTGCAAGACCGGTACCCCGTTCCCGATCACCGGCATCGACGGCCGTGAGCTCGCCGCCGAATGGAGCCGCGGCGCCTACGCGTACCGCAGCGTCGCGGTATCGGGTTATCCCAACCTGTACTTCACCTTCGGACCGAACTCCGGCCCCGGACACAGTTCGGCACTGGTGTACATGGAGGCTCAGATCAACTACATCGTCGAGGCGATCTCGACGCTTCTGCGGTACGACTGGAAATCGCTGGATGTCCGTATCGAGGCCCAGAACCGGTACAACGAGGACATCCAACGGCGCCTGGGCTCCACCACCTGGAACTCCGGTTGCCAGAGCTGGTATCTGACCGAGGACGGTTTCAACGCGACCATGTATCCGGGGTTCGCCACCCAATACGTCAATCAGCTGAAGACGGTGAACCTGCACGACTACAGGATCACTGCGCGTCGCGACAACGAGACCGCGGCGGGCCGCGACATGAGCCCCCTGGCGCAGGTCAGCGGCAGCCCCGCGGCCACCGGATAGGATTCCGGGGTGACCGAGTATCGGATTGACGACCTCGCTCGGGAGGCGGGGACGACGACCCGGAACGTTCGCGTCTACCAGGACAACGGGCTCCTGCCCCGGCCCCAGCGTCGGGGCCGGGTGGCCATCTACACCGATCGCCACCTGCGCCAGCTGCGCGCGATCACCCGGTTGCTCAGTGAGGGCTTCACGCTCAAGCACATCATGAAATTCCTGACCGGGTTGCAGCCCGGACAGAACCTCGTCGATGTGCTGGATCTGTCCGACCTCGAAGAATTGGTCACCGCACCGTGGTCGCACCCGCAGCCACGCACCATGTCCCTCGAGGAGCTGGAAGGACGGCTCGGCGACCTGGACACATCGATGCTGCGCCGGCTGACCAACCACGGAATGATCGCGCCGACGGCCGATGCGAATATCTACTCGGTCCCCGATGTACGGCTCATCGATGACTTCGGCTCACTCGTATCCCGCGGAATGCCGCTGGAGATACTTCTGGAAACCAGCACCGCGGTCGACAAGAAGCTCGACGCCGCCGCCCGTGAGCTGACCCGCGGCGGTCATACCGAAGTTGTCCGCCAGCGGGGTCCGGGCTGGCTGCCCACCAATGATGCCGAGCTCGCTTGGGCCGCCGACCTGGTGGACACCATGCGGAGGGCCGCCAGACGACTTGCGCATGCCAGCCTGGACCGCGCCTTCGACGAAGCTGTTCGTGCCGAGTTGCACGAGTATCAGGCAGCAGGCAAGGCCGAGGCCGAATCCGGCCCGGAGACCGCTGCCGAACCTGAGCCAGACGGGGAGACCACGCCGGATCGCCCCCGCCGGGCTCAGGTCAAGCGATCTAAACCTCGATGACGACCGCGCCGCCCTGGCCGCCACCCGCGCACATCGCGGCGACGCCGATGCCGCCACCACGGCGCTGCAATTCGTAGACGAGCGTGGTGACCATGCGGGCACCGGAAGCGGCGATCGGATGGCCGAGGCTGCAGCCGCTGCCGGAGAAGTTCACCAGCTCCTCGTCGAGCCCGTACTTGCGCACCGCGGCGATCGGCACCGAGGCGAACGCCTCGTTGATCTCCCACAGCGCCACATCCGAGGGCTTGAGTCCGGCCCGGCCGAGGACCTTGCCGATCACCTCGACGCCGCCGAGACCCGTGTCCTTGGCGGGCACGCCGACCGCGCCCCAGGCCCTGACGGTGGCCAGCACATTGAGGTTCTCCGCGGCCGCATAGTCGTCACCGACCAGCGCGACAGCAGCGGCAGCGTCGTTGGTGCCGCTGCTGTTGCCCGCGGTGATGGAGAATCCTTCGATCTCCGGGTGCAGGACCTTGAGTTCGGCGAGCTTCTCGGCGGTGGTGCCGCGGCGAGGATGCTCGTCGACGCTGAACTCGATGACCGACCCGTCGGGTTGGTTCACCTTCAGCGGCACGATCTCGTCGAGGAACTTGCCCGCGTCGATGGCGGCGATGGCGCGCTGGTGCGACCGCGCGGCCCAGGCATCCATGTCCTCGCGGGTGATCCCGGCGGCCTGTGCGGTGTTCCAGCCGACCGTGATCGACATGTCGCGCATGGGTGCGTCCGGGGTCTCGACGTGCGTCGGGGTCATCCACGGCTCGATGAACTCGATCTCGGGCCCGAACCCGGGCACCCGCCACTTCATCAGCGGCGACGAGGACAGCGACTGCACACCGCCGGCCACCAGGACCCGCTCCATGCCGGAGCCGATCTGGGCCGACGCATTACCGATGGCGGTGAGCGACCCCGCACAGTGCCGGTTGACGGCCTGGCCGGGCACCGACTCCCAGCCCAGCGCGTCGGCGGCGTAGCGCGCGATATCGCCGCCGCCGTAATTGGATTCGGCGAAGATCAGGTCGTCGATCGCCTCCGGGGCGATGCCGGCGCGACGCACGACCTCGGGCAGGACGGTGGTGATCAGGGTTTCCGGCGGGGTGTTGACCAGGGTCCCTTTGAAGGAACGGCCGATCGCTGTGCGGGCAGCGCCCACGATGACGGGTGTTGGCATGGTTCCACCTTTACGCTATATCGTGTTTCTGTAACGGTATCAGGACGGGTTTCTACTGCGGTTCGGGGACGTGGAAATGCTCGTCGCGCAGGCGGAACGCTTCCTTCGTGCCATGCTGCGCGCGGGTCTTGACGAAGTTGAACTCACCTGGCGAAAACTGCAGGTTGGTGCCGTAGGCATGGAAGATGTAGCTGGCCACCTCCTCGCCCTGGTAGGCCTGACTCTGCTCGACGAGCCGGAACGCCTCCTTGGCGATCACCACCCCGTCGGCGGGCATCTTGGCCGCCTTGGCCGCCCAGTACTGCGCCCGCGCCGTCACCTGGTCGGCATCGCAGGTGTCGGTGAAGATGCCGAGGTGCTCGATCGAGCCGGCCTCGACGATGTCCCCGGTAAGAAGCATCCGCCGGGCCAGCACCGGACCGAGGCGGTGAAAGAACATGTGCAGGCTGCCGAGGGCGGGGCCGAGGAACCGCGTCGCGGGCATCCCGATCTTGGTGTCACGGGCGATCACCGAGATGTCGGTCATCAACGCCATCTCGAACCCCCCGCCAAGCGCGTAGCCGCTGATCTCGCCCACCGTGACCTTCGGGAAGCCCATGAAGTTGTGGTAGAAGCCAAACGACTTGCGGTCCACCGTGAGTCGGCGCCGCTGGCTCGGACGGGACTTCTTGGGCGCGGAAGGACCTTCAGCTCCAGCCCTCTGCTCTTCGCGCGAGCGCTCATCGCCATACCAGCCGTAGGCATTGTTCATGTCCGCACCCGTGCTGAACACGCCCTCCGCACCGCGCAGCAGCACCACGGTCAGGTCGTCGTCGTCCGCCACGATGTCGAGGTAACGGGCCACCTCGTCGCGCATCGCCGCGTCATAGGAGTTGCGCTGCCTGGGATTGTTCAGCGTGATGGTGGCGATGCGGTGGTCCGCATCGACCTCGAACAGCACCCGGTCATCTGTCATGCGAAATCAACCTCGCTTCAATGGTTTTGTCGTTACCGGCGGCCAGCGTGGTGCGCCGGGCGGCGGTGAGATGGTCGGCCGCGAGCTTGGTGGCCCGCGCCGAATTGCCGTCGGCGATCGCATCCAACAACCGCTGGTGATCGCGCAGCGCGGCCCTCATGGTCTTCTCGGACATGCCGGCGCCGTCTTCCCCGGTCCACACCGACGATTCGTGCGTCGACCAGATCAACTCCAGCGAGCCGATGAGCAGGATCATCGGCTCGTTGCCGCATCGGGACACCAGGGCTTCGTGGAACCTCCGGGCGTTCGGCACGTACTGCGAGGTGTCCTCGAACTGTGCTGCCTGAAGGTCGATCTCGGCCTGCAGGTAAGGCACCACCTCGGTGGCACGGTCCTCTCGGTCCGCACACATGCCCGCACAGATCGGTTCGAGACGCAGCAGCGCCTCACTCACATCGGCGGGCGTGGCAGCGCGGGTCTGCAGCACCATGCCGATCATGTGGGCGGTGCGGTCAGCCGAGGGCATCTGCACCACGGCACCGCCGACGTTTCCGCGGCGCACCGAGATCAACCCGTCCGTCTCCAGCAGATGGATCGCCTCACGCAACGCGGGCGGGCTGACCCCGAACTCCTGGAACAGGCTCTCCTGGGTGGGAAGGATGTCACCCTCACGCAGGCGGCCGGACAGGATGTCGTCGCGCAGTTTGGACGCCACGATCTCGGCAACCCGAGGCTGCCGGATGCGCCGTACGCGTCCTTCCATCAACGACCTTTCCTTGCTAACTTGTACAAGATAGTAACCGCATCGCCTACTGTATGGGCAACTGTATGGATTCGGAAAGGCTGGTTTCCAGGTGACTGACGGTTCGGTGACCACGTCCCGTGCGGACGCCACCCTGCGCATCACGCTCGACCGTCCGGCGCGGCGTAACTCGTTGAGCCATCAGATGATCGACGATCTGGTCGCGACCCTGTCGGCAGCCGCACACGACGATTCACTGCGCGCCGTCGCCATCACCGGCGCGGCGGAAAACTTCTGCGCCGGAGCCGACTGGGTCGCCACCAACAGCACCGGACAACGGCCCCGTACCGGTGACCTGGTCCGGCGGATCCCGCACACCGCGCACCGGATCATCGAGCTGGTGTCCACCATCCAGCTACCGGTGGTATGCGCAGTGCGGGGCTGGGCGGTCGGCCTGGGCTGCAACCTGGCCCTCGCCGCCGACTTCACCATCGCCGAGGACGGGGCGACGTTCTGGGAACCGTTCATGAACCGGGGATTCACCCCCGACTCGGGGGCGACCTGGCTGCTGCCACGACTGGCGGGGGTGGCCCGGGCCAAGCGCATGCTGCTGCTCGGTGAGAAGGTCAACGGATCACAGGCGGCCGACTGGGGACTGATCCACAGCGCGGTGCCCGCCGACGAGTTGGATACGGCGGTCGATTCGCTATTGGCACGCCTGGCGGCCGGGCCGACCGTCGCGATCGGACTGGCCAAACAGGCCATTGCCTACGGCCAGCACGCCACCCTGACCCAGTCCATGAACCAAGAATTGTCCAACCTGGAACTCTCCTGCCGTACAGGCGATTTCAAAGAAGGCCTGGCTGCGTTCCGGGAACACCGCGATCCCGACTTCACCGGGCGATAAGAGGAATCGATGACAGATTACGAGACCATCAAATACGAGGTGGACGGCCACAAGGCCACCATCACCCTGAATCGGCCCGACGCGCTCAATGCGTTGTCCCCGCACATGATCACCGAACTGCGGGCCGCCTACACCGAAGCCGAGAACGACGACGACGTCTGGCTGATGATCGTCACCGCGACCGGTCGGGCCTTCTGCACCGGCGCCGACGTCAAGGAGATCCCCGGCGACGGAAAGGTCGTCAACGAACGCCCCTACCTGTCCACGTACGAACAGTGGGAGGCGCCGCAGGAGGGAACTCCGCCGTTTCGCACCATGGCCAAGCCTGTCGTGGTGGCCATCAACGGAATCTGCTGCGGCGCCGGACTGGACTGGGTCACCACCGGCGACATCGTGATCGCCTCGGACAAGGCGACGTTCTTCGACCCGCACGTCAGCATCGGTCTGGTCGCCGCCCGCGAAATGGTGCGCCTGGCCCGTGCCCTCCCCCGATCGGTGGCGCTGCGGATGGCACTGATGGGCAAGCACGAGCGCATGACCGTCGAGCGTGCGTACGAACTCGGGTTGATCACCGAGATCGTCGAGCACGACAAACTGCTGGAACGTGCCCACGAGATCGCCGACACCGTGTGTCTCAATGCCCCACTGGCGGTCCGAGGAACCCGACTGGCCATTCACAAGACCCTGGATCTGCCGCTGCACGAAGGAGAGATCCTGGCCGAGACGTTCCGCGAGCGGGTGGTCCGCACCGAAGACGCGCTCGAAGGACCGCGGGCCTTCGTCGAGAAGCGCAAGCCCAACTGGCAGGCACGGTAACGGGCGATGGAGACACTGCTCCTCGACTTCGACCACGAATCCCGGGTGGCCACGCTCACGCTGAACCGCCCCGAGGCCCTGAACTCGTTCAACCGCGCCATGTGCCACGAGATGCGCGACGCGTGGCATGCAATCAAGGACGACGAAGGCATCAACGCGGTGGTGCTACGGGCTGCCGGCGACCGGGCTTTCAGCGCCGGGCTGGACGTGAAATCAAGCTACGGACAGCCCGAGATCGTCTGGAACCACGAGGATCCCGGTGAACTGCTCAGCCCCAAGTGGCAGAAGATGTGGAAGCCGGTGGTCTGCGCGGTGCAGGGCATGTGCACCGCCGGGGCGCTGTACTTCGTCAACGAGGCCGACATCGTGATCTGCTCCCAGGAGGCCACCTTCTTCGATTCTCATGTCAGCGCCGGACTGGTCTCGGCGCTGGAGCCGATCGGCCTGATGCGCCGGGTCGGTCTCGGCGATACGTTGCGGATGGCGTTGATGGGCAACGACGAACGGGTAAGCGCCGAGACAGCACTGCGCATCGGACTGGTCACCGAAGTGGTAGCGAGAGATCAGCTGTGGGACCGCGCACACGAGATCGCCGCCACGATCGCGGCGAAACCGCCGACTGCCACCCAGGGCACGGTGAAGGCCATCTGGGAGTCCCTGGACAAGCCGTACCGTGCCGCGATGGACCAGGGCCTCATCTATACGCGACTGGGCAATCCGATCGCCAAGGCCGAGTTGTGCGAGCGTCCCATGCCCAAGACACAGCCCCGGACCCGCTGATGCCCCACCCGCTTTCACGGCGCATCGACGACGTACTCGATCTCGACCCGGCCGCACCGGCCATCCAGTACGACGGCCAGTGGTTCACCTGGGGACAGGTCGCGACGCTCGCGCGGGGCATCGGTGCATCGACAGCCGGCACCCGCGTCGGCATCCTCCTGCGCAACCAACCCGCCCACGTGGCAGCGCTACTCGGGGTGCTGGCCTCCGGCGGCACCGTCGTGGTGATCAATCCCTCCCGCGGCGACGAGCGCACCCGGGCCGACATCGAGACACTCAACCTGCCGGTACTCGTAGGCCTGGCCGAGGACATCGCCGCGCTGGCCTCACCCTCCCCCACGACGACGACCGTGACGATCCGCGATCTCGACACCGCGCCAGGGGTGGTTACCGCCCCGGATCCGGCGCACGACGCCGGGCGTCCGGGGGTGGCGGTGTGGATGTTGACCAGCGGCACCACCGGCCCTCCCAAACGCGTGGACCTGACGTACGACATGCTCACCCGCAGCGTCATCGGCCGCGATCCCGAAAACTCCCCGGCACCAACCGAACTGCGACGCGGGGTGGCCATCGTCAACTCGCCTTTGGTCCACGTCGGCGGCGTGTTCCGGGTCTTGTTGTGCATCGCCGAGGCACGGCCATTCGTGCTGCTGCCCAAGTTCGAGCTCCAACGCTGGGCCGACGCCGTGCGCGAGCACCAGCCGCGAGCGGTGTCACTGGTGCCGGCCGCACTGCGCATGGTGCTGCACTCCGACCTCACCCGCGACGACCTCGCCGGCATCCGCGCAGTCACCTCCGGCACCGCCCCGCTGTCGGCCGACGATGCCGATGCGTTCACCGAGAAGTTCGGCATCCCGGTGCTGACCTCGTACGCCGCGACCGAGTTCGGTGGCGGGGTGGCGAGCTGGACGCTGGCCGACCACCAGAAACACTGGAAGGACAAGCGGGGCAGTGTCGGCCGCGCCAATCCGGGGGCCCGGCTGCGCGTCGTCGACGAGGACGGCACCCCGCTGGGGTCCGATGAGAAGGGGCTGTTGGAGGTCAAACCGGCGCAGCTCGACGCCGACGCGGACTGGATACGAACCACCGACCTGGCCCGCATCGATGCCGACGGATTCGTCTGGATACTCGGCCGCGCCGACCAGGCCATCATCCGCGGTGGATTCAAAGTGATGCCCGACGACGTGCGCACCGCCCTGGAGAGCCACCCCGCCGTGCGCGGCGCCGCGGTGATCGGCATTCCCGACGAGCGCCTCGGTGAGACGCCGGTAGCCATGGTGGAACTGCGCACGCCTGCCCCCTCGGCAGAACTCACCGATTATCTGCAGGGACGGCTGGCGCGGTACGAGATCCCCACCAGGATCGCGATTGTCGACACCATCCCGCGTACGCCGTCGGGCAAGGCCGACCTGGGTGCCGTCCGCGAGCACTTCGCCACCGGTGGCTGACACGCTGGCCGCTATGCTCGCCGGACTGCGCGGCCGGGGTGCTCATCCCCTGCTGATCTGCGACAACAGCCGGATCAGCTACGCAGAAGCCGAGAGCCGTTCTGCCTCGGCGGCTCGAGGCCTGATCCAGCTGGGGGCCGGCAAGGGCACACATATCGGGCTGCTCTATCCCAACGGGGTCGACTTCGTGGTGGCCATGCTGGCCGCGGCGCGAATCGGCGCCGTCGTGGTGCCGTACTCCACGTTTCTCACCGCAGCCGAGCTGGAGACCCAACTGCGCGACAGCGATACCTCGATCCTGCTGTCGGCACGCTCCTACCGCAATCACGACTATGCGCAACGGCTTTCCGGTATCGACGGCCCGTGCCTGCGACACGTGTTGTTCGAGATGCCCCACGCCGATGTTCCGGCACTGGCCGAATTCGAAGACGACGTCGACGGCTGCGACCCGCTGGCCATTGTCTACACCTCAGGCTCGACCGGGCCGCCGAAAGGGGCCGTGCATACTCACGCATCGCTGATCGGCCATCAACGCAACCTCAACACGATCCGTGGGCTGACGAGCTCTGATCGGCTCTTCTGCAATTCACCGTTCTTCTGGATCGGAGGTTTCGCGTTCGGTCTGCTGGCCACCATGTCCGCCGGTGCCACCCTGATCTGTTCGAACGCCACCGACCCGGCGCTCACCCTCGACCTCATCGAGGCCGAGAGACCCACTGTCACCAATGGTTTCGTCGCCGGGATCGCACATCTCACGCACCACCCGAGCTACGCCGGCCGGCAGTTCACGGCCCGCCGCGGCAACCTCTATCCGATCATGGCGCCGGATGTCCGTCCGCGGGATCCCGAGCTACGCCACAACATGCTCGGCATGACGGAGTCCGGCAGCGTCGTGCTGCTCGACGGCGACGAGACCGATCAACCCGAGCGCCGACGCGGCAGCTACGGCAGGCCGGCGCCCGGGTTCGAGACCAAGCTGCTCGAGACGGGCGAACTATGTATCCGCGGCCCGCACATGATGCAGGGCTACCACGGACGCAGCAGAGAGGACTGTTTCGACCCCGACGGCTGGTTCCACACCGGAGACCTGGTGCGCGTGGACCGGGACGGATACTTCTACTTCCTCGGTCGCGCGGGCTCGATGATCAAGACGGCGGGTGCCAATGTGACACCTGGAGAGGTGGAAAAAGCCCTCGCGACATTGGGGTTCACCGCGCACGTGCTCGGCCTTCCCGACGCCGTGCGCGGTCAGACCGTCGCCGCCGTGATCGTCACCGACACGCCGGTTGACTTCGACGCGATGCGTAGGGCGCTGCGCGACATGTTGTCGGCGTACAAAATTCCGCGGGAATTCGCAGTCTGCCCACCCGCCGAGCTGCCGACGCTTTCCAGTGGCAAGGTCGATATGCCGGCGTTGGCGGGGCTGTTCGATGCCTGACTCTCTGCCTGACTCGATGCCGGACACCGTCGATGCGCTGCTGCGTCACCGTGCGCCGTCCACCAAACCCATGGTGATCGATCCGGACACCCGCATTAGTTACGCCGAGCTCGACACCAGCACTCGGAAGCTGGCGGCCGGGCTGATGACGGCCGGGGTCGCCAAGGGGTCCCGGGTCGGTCTGATCATGCCCAACTCGACGGACTGGGTACGGATTGCCATGGCAATCACCAGAATCGGGGCGATCCTCGTCCCGTTGAGCACACTACTGACCAGCCAGGAACTCACGGCCCAGTTGCGGACCGCCTCCGTGCAGTACCTGATCGCCATCGAACAGTTCCGCGGCCGCCGTTACCCACACGGTCCGGTGCCGTCGCTGCGCCACACGTGGACTCCCGAGGACGTCCTCGCTTTCACCGGCACCGCACCGTTGCCACCGGTACGGCCCAGCGACCCACTCGTCGTCATGTTCACCTCGGGCAGCAGTGGCGCACCGAAAGGCGTCGTCCACTCCCATGCAAACGCCTTGGCTGCGGTCCGTTCCGGGCTCGGTGCGCGGTGCATCACCGCCGAGACACGCCTTTACCTGCCGATGCCGTTCTTCTGGGTGGGCGGTTTCGGTGCAGGCATCCTGTCGGCGCTGGTGGCCGGGGCCACCCTGGTGACCGAGCCTGTTCCCCACCCCGAAGCCACCTTGGAACTCCTTCGGCGTGAACAGGTTACGTTGTTCCGCGGATGGCCCGGGCAGGCCGAATCTCTCGCTCGTCATCCCGCGAGCGCCGACCTCTCGACGCTACGGCCGGGCAGCCTGGAGGCCCTGCTCCCGGTGCACCTGCGTGCTGAGCCCGGCGCGCGGGCGTCGCTGTTCGGGATGACCGAATCGTTCGGGCCGTACTGTGGCTACCCGGCAGATGCCGACATGCCCCGCTCCGCGTGGGGCAGCTGCGGTAAACCGTTCCCGGGAATGGACATTCGCATCGTCGACACCGCTTCCGGCACACCACAACCCGCGGGCGTCACCGGCGAGATCCAGATCCGCGGGCGGCATGTCATGCGTGGAATCTGCCGCCGCAGCCGCGAGGAAGTCTTCACGCCCGACGGTTACTACCCCACCGGAGATCTGGGCTACCTCGATGGCGACGGGTTCCTGTTCTACCGCGGCCGCTCCGATGACATGTTCAAAGTCAGCGGCGCCTCGGTGTATCCGAGTGAAGTACAGCGGGAGCTTCGGTCTCTTCCCGGAGTCCGAACCGCTCATGTCGTGAATGTTCCCGATGGTCAGACCAATCAGGTCGGGACAGTACTCGTCGGCGACAGCCTCGCGGCCGATTCGCTACGCACCGCCGCACGGGACGTACTGAGTCCGTTCAAGGTGCCCACGCTGTGGCTGCTGTTGGACGACGAAGATGCCGTGCCGCGCGGAGCCACGGGAAAGATCGACAATGCCGCACTACGCGCCATGTTGAGGGAAGGTAACCGACGATGAAAACCAAAGGTGCCCTTGTATGGGACTTCGGTCAACCGTGGTCGATCGAGGAGATCGAGATCGGCGACCCCCGCACAGGCGAGGTCAAGGTGGCTTTGGAAACCGCGGGGCTGTGCCACTCCGACCATCACTTGATGACCGGAGACATCCCGATGGCCGACTTTCCGATCCTGGGTGGGCATGAAGGTGCCGGAGTGATCGTGGAGGTGGGGCCCGAAACCGAGGGTCTAGCGGTCGGCGACCACGTGGTGATGTCCTTCATCCCTTCCTGCGGAACCTGCCCGGCTTGCCAGGTTGGCCTGCGCAATCTGTGCGACCTCGGGATGGGACTACTCGCGGGCGCTTCGGTCTCCGACGGGTCATTCCGCATACAGACCAATGGGAAGAACGTGATTCCCATGTCACTGCTCGGCACCTTCGCTCCATACGTCGTCGTGCATCGGACGTCGGTGGTGAAGATCGACCCGGCAATCCCCTTCGAGGTGGCCTGTTTGGTGGGGTGTGGGGTGACCACCGGGTACGGTTCGGCAGTACGCAGCGCGGACGTCCGGCCGGGCGAGGACGTAGCGGTCATCGGCATCGGCGGTGTCGGTGTCGCAGCCCTGCAGGGTTCGGCGATCGCCGGCGCCCGCCGCATATTCGCCGTCGACCCGGTCGAATGGAAGCGGGACCAGGCACTCAAATTCGGTGCGCGCGAGTGCTACCCGGACGTAGCGGCTGCCTTGACCGGAGTGGCCGAAGCGACCGGCGGCCGCATGTGCCACAAGGTCATTGTGACCGTTGGCCGTACCGAGGGGCGAGATGTGGAGTCGTGGATGCGGCTCACGGCCAAAGGTGGTACGTGTGTGCTCACTGCGATGGGCAATGTGGTCGATTCCGACACCACATTGAACCTGGCCGGCCTGACCCTGCTACAGAAGAGCCTGCAAGGAAGCCTGTTCGGCGGCGGCAACCCGCAGTTCGACATTCCTGAACTGCTCGCCCTCTATCAGCTGGGCAAGTTGAACCTCGACGACATGGTGACCCGCGAGTACCGCCTCGATCAAATCAACGAGGCCTACCGCGACATGTTGGAGGGGCGCAACATCCGCGGTGTCATCCGCTACACCGAGGCTGACCGATGACCGCTGACATCTTCGAACTTTTTCAGCTGATCGGATACCGCGATGCCGCGGGCGCGGACGATGAGGCGGTGGTCGAGCTCCCAGTGGCCCCGCACGTGATCAACACCAACGGCGGATTGCAGGGCGGTCTGCTGGCCACCCTCGTCGACACCGCGGCCGGGAAGCTGGCAATGCGGCGACTGCCACCGGGTCACAGTGTCGTGACGTCGGACCTCAGCCTGCGCTACCTACGACCGGTCACCGACGGCGCCGCCCGAGCGGTGGCACGAATTGTCCACGCCGGCAAACGATCCATGGTGGTGCAAGTCGAGATCCGCGCAATGCCCGATGATGACCTGGCTGTCATCGCCACGGTCAGTTTCGCGATGATCCGGGCACGGACCTGAATCGCGGCTCCGCACTAACGCCGCCACCGCTGGTCCCACGGGGCCAGCAGCAGTCGGCACGCGTACCGCACATCGGCGACCGCGTTGTCCGTGTCGAGTTGCCCTGCAGTGGCCCAGGTCAGGATGCCGTACATGCACTGCTCGACCATCCTGGTCAGTCGATGATCCTCGGCAGTGGGTTCGGCAATCCCTGCCTCGGCCAGGATCCGTTCCCGCATGGACAGATCGGCAGGCGCATCGGCAGAGGACCGAATAGCGTTGATGGAAACCAGCATTGCCCTGGCCAACGACGGCTGTGCCAGCAACCGCTCGGCGGCGTCCCCCAGGAAGTCGCATACCGCTGCCACCGGATCGTCTGGAATACCACCCGATTCCGGCATCGACCGAATGGATGCATTGAGCGATGCGGCATAGAGGTGATGCTTGGTCGGGTAATAGCGATAGAGCGTGCCGAGAGCGACCCCGGCCTCGGCGGCGATGTCGGACATCTGCACTCGCTCGAGCCCGTGCACCGCCCCCAACCGGTCCGCGGCCCGAAGAATCGCGGCGATGCGCGCCTGCTGGCGAGGCGTCGACGCCTGCCCGGGTTTCCGGGGTGTTCCGATGCGCGCCATCCGGACGAACTCCTCGCAAAACTAGAATTGCTTCTAGAAATCAGTACGCAGTGATGCTACAACAGACTGGTGATCGAAGAAGACTCCCAACTCGACGCGACGGCGTTCGATGCGCAGAAGTACGGCCCGTGGGCCGTCATCACCGGCGGCTCGGAAGGGGTCGGTAGATCCTTCGCGCTACGACTCGCCGCGGCGGGAGTGAATCTGCTTCTGGTCGCCCGCAAGCCCGGGCCGCTGGCAGAGTGCGCCGAACTCTGCCGCGCCCGCGGGGTCGAGGTCCGTACCCTGAGCACTGATCTCGCGGAGCCGTCCTCGGCCGGCGCCGTGGCAGAAGCAGTTGGGGACGTCGAGGTGGGCCTGCTGGTCCACAATGCCGGCGCCAACACCCACAGCGCACGGTTTCTCGACGGTCACCTCCCCGCGTTTCAGCGGGTCATCGACTTGAACATCACCACCCCGCTGGCCCTGGTCCACCATTTCGGGGCGGCGATGCGCAGCCGTCGCCGCGGGGGCATCCTGCTCGTCGGATCGATGGCCGGATACCTCGGCTCGAACCGGCACACGGTCTATGGCGGCGTCAAGGCCTTCGGCAGGATCTTCGCCGAGAGCCTCTGGCTGGAGTTGCGGGACGACAACGTCGACGTGCTCGAGCTCGTCCTGGGCGTGACCCGCACCCCGGCGATGGACCGGGTCGGACTCAACTTCGACGTTCCAGGAATGGTGGTGTCCGAGCCTGACGACGTCGCCGGCGAAGGTCTCGCCGCGCTCGGCCAGGGCCCCGTGCACGTCGTGTCGCGACACGCGAAAGTCGCTCATGCCCACAATGATCCGGACCGCGCCGCCACCATCCTGCGTACCGACAAGATGATGCGGCAGCTGATGGGATCGAAAGAGGGGTCCGCACAGTGAAGCTCGGGCTCTCCACCCCCGTCGTGATGCAACACCCCGGTGAGTTCTCCCCGTGGGAAACGACCGCCGGCCCCGACGAGTTGTCGTTGATCGCCGAGAAAGCAGAAGCCCTGGGGTTTCACCACATCACCTGTGCAGAGCACACCGGCATCCCCGCCTCAGCGGCGGCGGTGCGCGGGGCGGTGTACTGGGACCCGCTGGCCACGCTGTCCTTCCTGGCCGCCAGGACTCGACGGATCCGACTGGTCACCGCCGTTGTGGTGCTTCCGTACCACCACCCGGTCGCGCTGGCCAAGAGCTACGGGACTCTCGACCGGCTCAGCGGCGGGCGAGTCGTCCTCGGCGTCGGGGTCGGATCGCTCACCGAGGAGTTCGAGTTGCTCGGTGCCCCATGGGAAGGGCGTGGGGCCGCCGCGGACCGCGACATCGCCAGGCTGCGTGCCGCGTGGGGACAGCCGGTGGTCGACGGGTTCGCCATCGAACCACATGCCACCAGCACCGATCTCACGATCTGGGTGGGCGGACGCACCAAGCGCTCGCTGCGCCGAGCCGTCGAGTTGGGCAACGGCTGGATGCCTTTCGGATTGCCGCCGGATACGATCGCCGACTTCCTCGCGCAACGGCGCCCGCCGGCAAATTTCGATGTCGTGCTGTCCCCGGGGGTGCCGCTGGACCCGCAAGGCGATCCGAGCAGCACCCACGCTCGGCTGAGCCGGTTGCGCGACGTCGGGGCCACGATCGCCAACTGCACACTGCAGGCCCGCAGCGCCGAGCATTTCTGCGATCAGCTCGAAGCCCTGCACACCATCGGCACCGGACTATGACTGATCCCTTCGAATCCCGGCTGCACGACCTGGAGCGGCGACTGCAGGAGCTGACCGACCAGGTCGAGGTGACGCAGCTGATCGCCTCCTACGGTCCCCTCGTCGACGCCGGTGCCGCCGATGACGTCGCGGCGTTATGGAGCAAGGACGGCGGCTACGACGTCGAAGGCTGGCAGATGCGCAGTCGCGCCGACGTGGCCGCCATGGTGAACTCGGATGCGCATCAAACGCTCATCTCGCGCGGTGCCTGTCACTTTCTCGGTCCGGCTCGGGTCACCGTCGACGGCAATACCGCGGAGGCGGTGTGCGAATCGCTGCTCGTGGTGCACCGCGACGGAAAGTGGATCGTCGCACGCGCCGGCGCCAACCACTTCACGCTGCGTCGCATCGACGGCCGGTGGCAGATCGAGCGCCGCACCACCCGGGCACTGAACGGAAGCCCGGAGTCGCGCGAACTGCTGCGCTAGACGATCGCGTTCGCCCGGAGCTGCGCGATCTGCGTTGCGTCGTAGCCGATCTCGACCAGTACCTCGTCGGTGTGCTCGCCCAGCAGCGGGGCGCGCCGTCGGATCGTGCCGGGCGTCGCCGACATCCGGAACGGTGTTTCGATGATCGGCACGTCCCGGGAGGCCCCGGGGAACGGCATCCGTTGGAGGTAGCCCATGGCCTGCACATGCGGGTCATCGAGGACATCCTGGGTGGAATGCAACGGGGCAGCAGGCATTTTCGCCTTCTCCAGCAGCTCCAGCACCTGCGCCTTGGTCTTGTCGGCGCACCAGTCGGACATGATGTCGTTGAGGATGTCGCCGTTGGCCCAGCGGATGTCGTCGTTGGCGAATCGTGGATCGTCGAACAGTTCCTCGCGGCCCACGAGTCGGCACCAGCGTTTGAACATGGGCTGTCCGGCGACCTGCAGCAGAACCCATTGATCGTCAGCGGTGCGATACAGGTCGCACGGCGCGACCGACGCACCCTTGTTGCCCATCCTGGGCTTGTCGACCTGCAGCAGTTCGCGCTCGATCAAGAACGCGTTCGACAGCATCAGCGCGGTCGGTAGTAGGGCACCCTCGACGTGCTGTCCCTCGCCCGTCTTGTCACGGTGATACAGCGCCATCATGACGCCGATCGCCAAGGTCAGCGCGGTCCCGAAATCCGCGTAGGGCACCACCGTTCGGATCGGCAGGTCAGGTAGACCCTGCCGGTAGACCGCACCCGACATCACCTGCCCGGCCCCGTCGAAACCGATCTTGTCGCTGTACGGGCCGCCCTCGCCGTATGCGGTGGCGCTGGCCAGGATGATGTCGGGTTTGACCGCCTTGAGGGTCTCGTAATCTAGTCCGCTGGCCCGCATCCCGGCCGCCGGCATGTTGGCGATCACGATGTCGGCCTGCGCCACCAGACGTCGGGTGATCTCGGCGCCCTCGGCCGTGGTGGAGTCGAGCGTCAACGACCGCTTGTTGCGGTTGCACTGCAGGAAGGTGCCGCCCTCGCCGCCCTCGGTGACGGCCTGCACCCAACGGTCTTCCCCGCCTTCACGTTTCTCCACCCGCAGCACATCCGCGCCCATGTCGGCCAGGATCGCGCTGCACCACGGTGCGGCAATGAAGCGGCCGTAGTCGAGAACCCGTATCCCGTCGAGAACCCCTGCCATGCGCCCACCCTTCTCTCGGCGAACAGACGCAAACTCGCACATTTTTGCACCGAAATGTGCGAGTTTGCGTCTGCTCGCGGATCAATTTGCTACTCCAGCACGCCCAGCCGGTCGAGGTGATCGCTCAACGGCCTGGAGGCCGCACACAGGTGCTCGGCCATGGCGTCGCGGGCCGCATCCCCGTCGCGCGCCTTGAGCGCGGCCAGGATCCGGCGATGGTCATGAGTGGACTGCTCGGGCCAGCCCTCGACCGTCGGATAGACCGATTCCAGTGCATACCGGGTGATCTGGGACATCAGCTGCGCCAGCTTGGGCGATTCGGCTGCCCGGTTGACGCCGCGATGGAACGCGTGGTTGAGCCGGACCGCCGCCTCATGATCGTTGTCCGTGTAGGCGACCTCCAGCTCCCGCTGGATTCGGTCGAGGTCGTCGAGTTGACCGTCGGTGATCTGGCCGGCGGCGCGTGACGCCAACTGCCCGCCGATGTGGGCCTGCACCCCGGCCACGTCGTCGATGTCCCGACGGGTGACCGGCAGGACCAGGAACCCACGCCGGGGCTGCTGCTTCAGCAGCCCCTCGGTGCGCAGGCCGAACAACGCCTCGCGCACCGGCGTCACGCTGATCCCCAGTTCGGCTGCGAGCTGTTCGAGCCGGATGTAGTTCCCCGCCGGGTACGTGCCGTCGAAGATCCGCCGTCGAATCAACCGGGCCACATCCTCGGCCAGCTGTGGGCGCGCAGCGAAATCGGGTATGGACACGGTTCAGACCCGATAGTCGGAGAGCAGCCGCTTGCTGATGATGTTCTTCTGGATCTCGCTGGTGCCCTCACCGATCAGCAGGAACGGCGCGTCCCGCATGAGCCGCTCGATCTCGTATTCCTTGGAATATCCATAACCGCCGTGGATCCGGAAGCTCTGCTGGGTGACCTCCGAGCAGAACTCACTGGCGAGGTACTTGGCCATACCGGCGGCCACGTCATTGCGTTCACCGGAGTCCTTCAGCCGGGCGGCGTTGACCATCATCAGATGCGCAGCCTCGACTTTGGTTGCCATCTCTGCCAATTGGAACGCCACCGCCTGGTGCTCGGCGATCGGCTTGCCGAACGTCTCGCGCTGCTGGGCGTAGCGCACCGCCAGCTCGAAGGCACGGATACCCACACCGCAGGCCCGCGCGGACACGTTCACGCGACCAACCTCGACGCCGTCCATCATCTGGAAGAAGCCCTGACCAGTGACGCCGCCGAGAACGTCGTCGGCACTGGCCCGGTAGCCGTCGAAGATCAGCTCAGTGGTGTCGATCCCCTTGTAGCCGAGCTTGTCGAGCTTGCCCGGGATGGTCAGCCCGGGAACCACTTCACCGAAGCCGGTGGGCTTTTCGACCAGGAAGGCCGTCAAGTTGCGGTGCGGTTTGTCGGCACCCTCGTCGGTGCGCACCAGCGCGGCCACCAGGGTGGAACTACCACCGTTGGTCAGCCACATCTTCTGACCGTCGATCGTGTACGTGCCGTCGTCGTTCTTCTTGGCCCGGGTCCGGATCGCCGCCACGTCGGAGCCCAATTCGGGCTCGGACATCGAGAATGCCCCGCGGGTCTCACCGGTGGCCATGCGCGGCAGGAACTTCTGCTTCTGGGCATCGGTTCCGTGCTGCCGGATCATGTACGCGACGATGAAGTGGGTGTTGATCACCCCGGACACGCTCATCCAGCCGCGAGCCAGCTCCTCGACGCACAGCGCGTAGGTGAGCAGCGACTCGCCGAGCCCGCCGTACTCCTCGGGGATCATCAGCCCGAACAGGCCCATGTCCTTCATCTGGTCGACGATGGCCTGCGGGTAGGTGTCGGAGTGTTCGAGCTCCTGCGCGGTCGGGATGACCTCCTTGTCGACGAATTGCCTGACCGTCGAGACGATCTCGGTCTGGAACTCGGTGAGCCCCAGGGTTTGTGCAAGTCTGGTCATGGGGTCACCCTTTCGAACACAGCGGCCAGCCCCTGGCCACCGCCGATGCACATGGTCTCCAACCCGTAGCGGGCCGAACGCCGGTCCAGTTCCCGCGCCAATGTGGCGAGCATCCGCCCGCCGGTCGCGCCGACAGGGTGTCCCAGCGAGATCCCGGATCCCCGGACGTTGGTGCGCTCGAAGTCGGACTCGCCGAACTTCCATTCCTTCATCACGGCCAGCGCCTGCGCGGCGAACGCCTCGTTCAGTTCGATCAGATCGATGTCGCTGAGCTGCAGGTCGGCCTTGGCCAAGGCCACCTCGGTGGCCGGCACCGGGCCGATACCCATGACGTTGGGCGCGACGCCCGCCGATCCCCACGACACCATCCGCACGAGTGGCCGCAGACCCAGCTCGGCGGCCTTCTCCGGGGTGGTCACGATGCACATGGACGCGGCATCGTTCTGACCGCTGGAGTTGCCCGCGGTCACGGTGGATTCCGGATCCTGCTTGAGCAGAACGGGTTTGAGCTTGGCCAGGGCCTCGACCGTGGTGTCGGCGCGCGGATGCTCATCGGTGTCGATGACGGTCTCGCCTTTGCGAGAGTGCACGGTGACGGGAATGATCTCCTCGGCCAGCACCCCGGACTCCTGTGCCGCCACCGCGCTGCGATGGGAACGCACCGCGAGCTCGTCCTGCTCAGTGCGGGTGATGCCGTACTCACGCCGCAGGTTTTCGGCGGTCTCCAGCATTCCGCCCGGCACCGGGTAGAACTGCCCACCGGCGGTCGTGCGTCCGCGTGCGAGCCCGTCATGGATCTGCACGCCGCTGCGGGCCCCGCCCCAACGCATGTCGGTCGAGTAGAACGCGACGTTGCTCATACTTTCGGCGCCACCGGCCACCACAAGATCGTTGTCCCCGCTGCGCACCTGCAGGCAGGCCTGGATCACGGCCTGCAGCCCGGAACCGCATCGTCGGTCCACCTGCATGCCGGGAACCGTCACGGGCAGACCGGCATCGAGCGCGACGACCCGTCCGATGGCCGGCGCCTCGCTGTTGGGATAGCAGTGGCCCAGAATCACGTCCTGCACCTGCTCCGGTGCCACACCCGTGCGTTCCAACAGTCCCTTCAGCGCGACGACACCGAGGTCGACGGCGGACAGGGATGCGAACATGCCGCCGTAGCGGCCGATCGGAGTGCGGACCGGTTCGCAGATAACCGCGTCGCGGGTCATACGTGCCGACCCCCGGTCACCTCGAGCACGGTGCCCGTCATGTACGACGACAGATCGCTGGCCAAGAACAGCGCGACCTTGGCCACCTCGTCGGGTTCACCGGCGCGGCCCATCGGGATCTCGGCCAGCTTCTGATCCCAGATCCGTTGCGGCATGGCCTCGGTCATCGCCGACCGGATGAGACCGGGCTGGATCGCGTTGACCCGCACCCCCAGGTGCGCGAGCTCCTTGGCCGACGCCTTGGTCATCCCGACGATGCCGGCCTTGGCCGCCGAATAGTTGGTCTGGCCGACCAGGCCGACCTTGCCCGAGATCGAGGACATGTTGACGATCGCGCCACGCTTGTTCTCGCGCATGATCGCCGCAGCCGACTTGGTGCCGTTCCAGGTGCCCTTCAGGTGCACCGCGATGACCTGGTCGAACTGCTCCTCGGTCATCTTGCGCAGCGTCGCGTCGCGCGTGATGCCGGCGTTGTTGACCATGATGTCGAGCCCGCCGAACCGCTCGACAGCGGCCTGCACGAGGGCCTCGACCTCAGCACCTGAGGTCACGTCACACCGCACCGCGGTCGCGACCTCGGGCCCGCCGAGTTCCTGGGCGGCGGCCTCGGTGGCCTCAAGGTTGACGTCGCCGAGTACCACCCGGGCACCCTCGCCGATGAAGCGTTTCGCGATGGCCAGGCCCAGACCCTGGGCACCGCCTGTCACCACTGCAGTCTGACCGGTCAGCAACGACACCTGATCACCTAACTTTCGATCGCGGGGGCTCTGTCTGGCCCAGATCATATTTCATATACGATATTGGAGATTCATCGCCCCCGCGGATTCCGCGCGACGAAATGGAGCTCACCTGTGACCACGACCGCGGCCACTTCCGAAGTCAGCGACGAGGACTTCGCCGAGATCCTGGCGCAGACCCGCAGCTTCATCCGCTCCGCCGTGGTGCCCCGCGAGAACGAGATCCTGGCCACCGACCAGGTACCCGACGATCTCCGTGACCAGGCCAAGAAAATGGGGCTGTTCGGCTACGCGATCCCCCAGCAATGGGGTGGCCTAGGCCTGAATCTGGCCCAAGATGTCGAACTGGCAATGGAATTCGGCTACACGTCGCTGGCATTGCGGTCGATGTTCGGCACCAACAACGGTATCGCCGGCCAGGTCCTGGTGGGTTTCGGCACCGACGAGCAGAAGTCCCGGTGGCTGGAGGGCATCGCCTCCGGCGATGTCGTCGCCTCGTTCGCCCTGACCGAGCCCGGCGCCGGATCCAACCCGGCGGGCCTGCGCACCAAGGCCGTTCGTGACGGGGACGACTGGGTGATCGACGGCCAGAAGCGGTTCATCACCAACGCGCCCACCGCGAATCTGTTCGTCGTGTTCGCCCGTACTCGCCCCGCCGATGCCGATGGCCCCGGCATCGCTGTGTTCCTGGTACCCGCGGACGCGGCCGGCGTCGAAGTCGGGGCCAAGGACGCAAAGATGGGCCAGGAGGGCGCCTGGACCGCCGACGTCACCTTCGACGCGGTCCGGGTGCCGAACAGCGCACTCGTCGGCGGTAGCGAGGATGTCGGCTACCGCGCCGCGATGACCTCCCTGGCCCGCGGCCGGGTCCACATCGCGGCGCTCGCGGTCGGGTCCGCTCAACGCGCGCTCGACGAGTCAGTGGCCTACGCCGCCGCGGCCACCCAGGGTGGCCAGCCGATCGGCAGCTTCCAGTTGGTGCAGGCGATGATCGCCGACCAGCAGACGGGAGTGATGGCCGGACGCGCCTTGGTGCGCGACGCCGCCGCCAAGTGGGTGTCCGGCGAGGACCGCCGCATCGCCCCGTCGGCGGCGAAGCTGTTCTGCACCGAAATGGCAGGTAACGTCGCCGATCTCGCGGTGCAGGTCCACGGCGGCACCGGCTACATGCGCGAGGTCCCGGTCGAGCGCATCTACCGCGAGGTCCGGCTGCTGCGTCTGTATGAAGGCACCAGTGAGATCCAGCGACTCATCATCGGCGGCGGCCTGGTCAAGGCCGCCCAACGCCAGCTCTGAAACCACCCACCCACAAGGAGAATTCATGACCGAGAGGCTCGCCGGAAAGGTCGCCTTCATCACCGGAGCTGCCCGTGGGCAGGGCCGCGCGCACGCGGTTCGGATGGCCAAAGAGGGTGCCGACATCATCGCCGTCGACATCGCCGGTCCGCTGCCTCCGAGCGTGCCCTACGACTCGGCCACCCCTGAGGATCTGACCGAAACCGTCCGCCTCGTGGAGGCCACCGGCAAGCGCATCATTGCCACCGCCGCCGACACCCGTGACCACGACGCCCTGCGGGAAATCGTCGGCAAAGGCGTCGCGGAGTTCGGCAGGCTCGACATCATCGTGGCCAACGCGGGCATCACCGTCCCCGAGCCCTGGAACGAGACCACCCCCGAGTCATTCCGTGACGTCATGGACATCAACGTCACCGGAACCTGGAACACCGTGATGGCCGGTGCCCAGCACATCATCGACGGCGGCCGCGGCGGGTCGATCATCCTGATCAGCTCAGCTGCCGGCATCAAGATGCAGCCGTTCATGGTGCATTACACCGCCAGCAAGCACGCGGTCGCCGGCATGGCCCGGGCATTCGCCGCAGAGCTGGGCAAGCACAAGATCCGCGTCAACAGCCTGCACCCGGGTGCGGTCAACACCCCGATGGGCACCGGCGACATGCTGGCCGCGCTCAACCGGGCCAATGACACCAACCCCGGCCTGATGCAGATGGTGACGCCGTTCCTGCCGGATTACATCGCCGAACCCGAGGACATCGCCGATGCCGCGATCTGGCTGGCGAGCGACGAGTCACGGTATGTCACCGCCAGTCGGGTCGCCGTCGATCTGGGCTCCACCCAGTTCTAGGCCGGCATGACCAGCCCGACAAGCACGGACTTCGCCGACAGGCTGGCCACCGGGCTGACGGCGTACGGTGACCGGCCGTTCATCGAATTCGCCCGAAAATGGTACTTGGGCAATCAGATCACGCAGTTCATCGAGCAGATCTCGACCGCATTGGACGAGGCCGGGGTGCTGCCGGGCGAACCGGTCGGCATCGTCGTGCGTAACCGGATTGCCCACGCGGCGACGATCCTCGGGTTCATCGCGACGCGACGCCCGGTGGCGATGATCTACTCCTATCAATCCGCCACCGCGATCGCCCGGGACGTCGAGAAACTGGCACTGCCGGGGGTACTCGCCGATGTCGATGACTGGACACCGGAGCTGCATGGCGCGGTGGCCTCGTCGGGCTCGGCCGGCCTCGTGCTGTCCAGCGATCCGCTGCGGGTCGGGGTGACGGCGACGCGGCAGCCCGGCAGCCGACACGACCCGACGCTGGAAAAGTCCGGCCTGCACATCCTGACCAGTGGCACCACCGGTCCGCCCAAACGAATCCCGGTCGCCACCAACGTGCTTGAGCACACCGTGCTGAGCATGACGATCGGTGCGGGCACCGAAGTGGTCGGAGCCGACACCCCACCAGCCTTGGTG
The DNA here is from genome assembly GCF_058270035.1 of Mycobacterium shunyiense. Classification (NCBI taxonomy): domain Bacteria; kingdom Bacillati; phylum Actinomycetota; class Actinomycetes; order Mycobacteriales; family Mycobacteriaceae; genus Mycobacterium; species Mycobacterium shunyiense. The sequence goes on from NZ_JBZDPT010000011.1 coordinate 227,383, forward strand.
TACTGGCCGTTCGGCAGCATCGGAGTCTGCCAGTTGCTGGCCGCGCCGTGCTCCGGCAAGCGCATGGTGTTGCTGGAGAAGTTCAGCGTCCCCGAATGGGTCGATGCGATCAAGACCTACCAAATCACCCGTGCGGGTGTGCAGCCCGCGATCCTGCGCATGCTGCTACAGGCCGACGTTCCGCGCGAGGACCTGGCGTCGTTGGAGGGACTCTCGGGCGGCTCCGGACCATTGGAGCCGGAATTGCGGGCCGAGTTCGAGGGGCGCTACGGGATCCCCTTGCTGTGGGCCTATGGGGCAACCGAATTCGCCGGATCGGTATGCAGCTGGACACCTGAGCTGCATCGCCGCTACGGCGCGGACAAACCCGACAGCGTCGGCCGGCCCCTTCCCGGCGTGCGGGTCCGCATCGTCGACCCGGACACCGCCGCCGAAGTGCCCGCCGGGACCATCGGTGTGCTCGAAGCCGCCGTCGCCATCATCGGTCCGGACTGGGTACGCACCACGGACCTGGCGTCGATGGACGAGGACGGATTCGTCATGCTCCACGGGCGTGGCGACGGCGCGATCAACCGCGGCGGCTTCAAGATCCTGCCGGAAACGGTTCGGCGGGTTCTGATCTCACATCCCAGTGTGCTCGACGCCTGCGTCGTGGGAGTTCCGGACGCCCGCCTGGGCGCGGTTCCGTTCGCCGCGGTCGAGCTACGCCGGGATGCCCCGACACCCACCGAGGCCGAGCTGAAAGACCTGGTGCGCGAGGAACTACCCAGCCATCACGTGCCGGTGGCCGTGGCGGTGGTCGATGCACTCCCCCGCAATGCCGCCCTCAAGGTGCGGCCGGCCGACGTCGCGGCGCTGTACCGCACCTAACATCGCCCCGCGAGCAGACACATATGTACCCGATTTGGCCCGCCGGCGGGTACCTAAGTGTCTGCTCGCAAGGAGAGGTGAGCGGTCAGGAATCTCAGCTGATCCTCGGCGGCGGTGTCGAACCAGTCGTGCCCCGGCCACACGTCGAAGTGATCGCACGGATAGTGATGGACCTGAGCCCTGGCCTGGACCGCCGTCTTCATCACAGAGTTGGCCGGCACGAACCGGTCGAAGTCCGCGATCTGAATCAGCACAGGGCATTTCAGCGCCTTGGCCGCAGCACTGGTGCGGATCTGCACCAGCTCCATGCCGATGGCCGAATCGACTTCGTTGCGCCACGTCGGCCCGGCGATCGCACTGTAGCTTTCGTAGGCCCCGTCGAGGGCGAGCGCGCCCGCCTCCCCCGGCTTGGCCGCCAGCGGCATCAGCGTCGGCTGCCGGCCCGCCGCCACGGCCACGCGACTCTTCACACCGGCCAGGGTCCAGCGCAATGCCGACGCGACGTCGCGATGCGCCACGGCCGCGCGGCTGGCAGCCAGCCCGCTGGTCAACGGAGTCATGCCGATCACCGCAGCCACATCAGTGCACTGCGCGGCGACCCGCAGCACGTGGCTGCCCGAGAACGACGACCCCCACAGCACGACCCGCCGACGGTCCACACCCGGCAGTTGTTGGGCCGCCGCGATGGCGGCGCCGTAATCCGCCATCTGACGTTCGACCGAAACGCTCTGCCGTGGTATGCCTTCAGAGGCGCCGAAGCCCCGGTAATCGAAGGCCACCACATCCAGGCCGGCCGCGCTGAAGCGTTCGGCGAAGGGCTGCAGGCCGGAGTCCTTGGTGCCACCGAAGCCGTGCGCCATCACCACGACCGGTCTGCCCTCCGGTCCGGCGAAGCCGTCGCCTCCAGCCTGGAAGTGCCACGCACTGCACTGGTCACCGGCCGAGTGGAACGTCAACTCTGCGTACGTCATGCGATCACCCCAGCGGTCACGCCGCCACCGTCTGCCGCACGCTTGGCTCCCGCGGGTAGTTCGCGCACCCGGATGTCGTGCTCGTAATAGAAGTAGTCCACCTGCTGGGTGTGCCGGGGCCGGTCCGTGCAATGTCCGGCGTGCAGTTGCTGATCGGCGTCGATCACCCGTTCCATCTCGGCCACTGACGGCAGGGCGTAACGCCCGACCGCGTAGGCCGCGAGCAGTCGCGACTGGCACTCGACGAACGGGAACAACGTCGGAATCGCCTGGGCGAAACCCATGAACACCAGATCACCGATACCCGGCTTGAACATCCGCTTGTAGAGCCGGATGTGGTTGCCGGGCGCATCGACGACGTCGGGGTCGAAAAAGGGGAAGGTGATGTTGTAGCCCGTCGCGTAGACGATCACGTCGAAGACGTCACTGGTCCCGTCCTCGAAATGCACAGTGTCACCGTCCAAACGGGAAACATTCGGCTTCGGAACGACATCGCCGGACCCGAGTCGTAACGGCAACTCGACCGACTGGGTCGGGTGCGCTTCGAACAGCTTGTGGTTCGGGGCCGGCAGCCCGTACATGGTCGGATCAGTGCCGAGCATCGGCCCGATCAACTGGACCATCTTGCGCTGCCACGACAACGGCAGGTAGGGATTGGTGCGGAAGTATTTGTCACCCGGTTGTCCCGCAATGTATTTCGGCACGATCCAGGCGCTCGATCGGGTGGACAACGTCACCTGGTTCTGCAGCGATTTGGACGACAACTCGACGGTGATGTCGGCGGCACTGTTCCCGATGCCCACCACCAGGATCCGTTTGCCGGTCAGCTCGAGTGGTTCTTTCGGGTCGATGTAGTGGTGCGAGTGGATCTGCTCACCGGTGAAGGTTCCGGGGAACTCCGGCAGTCGGGGGTCCCAGTGGTGGCCGTTGGCGACGACGAGCAGATCGAACTCGCGGCGGGCGCCGGCCTGATCCTCGATCTCCCAGCCGCCCCCGTCGACCCGTTTCGCGTGCACCACCCCGTTGCCGAACTCGATGTTCTCCAACAGCCCGAAGGCATTCGCATAGGCGTCCAGATAGGCCTTGATGTCGGAGTGGTGCGGGAACGACGGGAAGTGCTCGGGGATCGGAAAATCCTTGAACGACAACCGATGCTTGCTGGTGTCGATGTGCAGCGAGCGGTACGCGCTGCTGTGGCCGTTCGGATTGCCGAAGGCCCAGTTTCCACCGATGCGGTCCGACGTCTCGAACGTGGTGTACGGGACCCGGTAGTCCTTCAGCATCTTTCCGGCGGTGAGCCCGCTGATACCCGAGCCGATGATCGCGGTCCGCGGCAGTGAACGCTGCAATACAGTGCTCCTTCACATTGTGATGCAGAACACTAGCAGCGGCCTTTGACGGGCGTCAATGAATTCTGACAACTGTCAGAAACCCCGCGAGCAGACGCTTATGTACCCGAAATAGCCAGTTGGCGGGTACGGCAGCGTCTGCTCGGCGAGGAAATGTCAGCGGGGCAGTAACTCAGCCGATGAAGCGGACGATCGACTCGGCGACCGCGGCGGGCTTCTCGGAGCCCTCGATCTCGACGGTCACCGTCATGGTGGCCTGCACCGCACCGTCGAGCTGCGCGACGTCGGAGATCGCCGCCCGCGCCCGCACGTTGGCCCCGACCCGCACCGGCGTGATGAACCGAACCTTGTTGTAGCCGTAGTTGACCGCCAACTTCACATTGTCGACGCGGTACAGCTGATGGGTGAAGTGCGGCAACAACGACAGGGTCAGCAGGCCGTGCGCAATGGTGCCGCCGAACGGTCCACCGGCCGCCTTCTCGGGATCGACGTGAATCCACTGATGGTCGTCGGTCGCATCGGCGAATAGATTCACCCGCTCCTGGGTGATCTCCATCCAGTCCGTCGGGCCGAGCTCGCTACCCGCTGCCGCCACGAACTCGTCAAGACCATTGAAGATTTTCACGCTCACTCCTCCCGACCCGTGGTCAGAAGACCACGGTCTGATTCCCGAACCGGATTACGCGGTCCTCACAGTGCCACAGCACCGCCCGCGACAACACCAGGCGTTCGACATCGGCGCCCAGCCGCTGTAGGTCACCAACCGAATGCCGGTGGTCCACCCGCACCACATCCTGCTCGATGATCGGCCCTTCATCGAGGTCACCGGTCACGTAATGCGCTGTCGCACCGACCAACTTGACCCCACGCTCCTTGGCCCTGCGGTAAGGCGCCGCACCGATGAATGCCGGCAGGAACGAGTGATGGATGTTGATCAGCGGGCAGCCCACAGCATCGAGGAATTCGGGCGTCAGGATCTGCATGTACCGCGCGAGCACCACCAGATCGACGTTGCCACGCAACAACTCCAGCAGCCGTTGCTCAGCCTCGGTGCGGTTCTCCCGGGTCGCCGGGACATAGAGGAACGGCACTCCGAACGCGCGGACCTGATCGGCGAGGTCGGGATGGTTCGAGATGACCATGACCACCGACATGTCGAGCTCACCGCGCCGGTTGCGCCACAACAAGTCCAGCAGACAGTGGTCCTCGCGGGAAGCCATCAGTGCCACACGCTTGGGTTTGGAGGCCTCTGTGAGGCGGAAGTCCATCTCGAACGGCTCGGCCACCCGTTGCCGGAAGTCACGCTCGAGTTCGTCGCGCACCGCCGCCAGGCCCGGCAGATGGAAGATCGTGCGCTGGATGAAGGTGCCGCCGGTCTGTTCGGTGGAGTGCTGATCCAGCGACACGATGTTGGCGCCGGCACCGGTGAGGAAGCCGCTGATCGCCGAAACCAGACCGGGCCTGTCCGCGCAACGCAGCAACAGCCGACCGACATCCTGAGCCGGCAGGGCGCTGGTTTTCGGATACTCCTGTGTCATCGACACCAGAATCTCATCTCGGCACTCCGGGCCGACACACAACCCACCAATGCGCGACCGAACCGAATGGCCCGGAGCCCCGCCGAGTCGGTCGCCATTCACCGCGATGGTCAATCGCACTAAGGACTGGCTGTGAAGGGTCACAGCAAAAGCGTGCGGCGCCGCCCCGAGACCACGCATTCGGCATCGTCGTCAATTCAAGATTTTTGCCACGTTCGCCCGTAAGGCACATATTCGGCATAAATGTCGATTGCTGAATTTGCCAAAATTGCATGTACCGGTGAGTTAATCGGTGCTGCGCCCGCAGAATTCACCCCGGCACTGGACAAGATTTCTCAGCTCGCTGGAATTCCACTACGCGGCGGCGCAATACTCATCACACGTATTCGCAACACCGTGCTGCACACACAAATCAGCCGTCCCGTCGGAAGGCACGGCTGACCGACGAAATGGATTCCAGATGACCGCTCCCCAACTCGATGACGTCGCCCGCCGCTGCGTGACATTGGACGAGAGCCCAACCTGGTGGGACCCCGACAGCGAGTGCACGATCGTCGTGGCCCGCCCGCCGGCCGAGCGCAAACTGTGGGACGAATATGTCCGCGGCGCCTGCTCCAACTACCGCAAACATGCAGTGGAGCAAGCGTTGGACCTGAAAGCCCTACGGACGGGCGACGATACGGCGCTGTTCTGTGTCGGGATCAACAGCTCGGGCAATGTGGTCGGCGGTCTGCGGGCCAAGGGGCCGTATCGGAGCGTCGACGAAAGCCACGCCATCGTCGAATGGAGCGGACAGCCCGCACTCGACGCCGTGCGCAAGATGATCGCCGACCGTCTGCCGTTCGGAGTGGTCGAGATGAAGACCGCCTGGGTGTGTGACGACCCAGAGCAGAGCCGCGCACTCACCGATACGCTGGCGCGTATGCCGCTGCATGCCATGACACTGTTGGACATTCAGTTCGGTATGGCCACCGCCGCCGCCTATGTGCTGAAACGCTGGCTGTCCTCCGGCGGCGTGCTGGCTGCGAAAATCCCGGCGACACCGTATCCCGACGAGCGATACCAGACCAAGATGATGTGGTGGGACAGCACCACTTTCGCCAACCACGCCGATCCGGGACAGCTGTCACGCTACTTCGCCGAAGCACAGCGAATCGGCGCGTACCCCCGAACCGGCGGAATCGACGCCGTTACCGCTGCCGGGACGAGACGATGACCGCAGAAAGCCCCAAGGAAAGCGCCCACACAGACATCGGGAATTCCGAATTGAGTGAATACAACGACCTCGATCAATATCGAGCGATCTTCGTCGACGGCGACGGCGATTCGAGCAGCACGCTCGACCAGCTGCGCCGGGATCCGCGAATCACGGTCATCGACGAATGCGGCCAACAACAGGCTGCGCTCCGCACGCTCGTGCCTACGGTCGAACAGGAAATGCTCGAGGAGCCGACCAGGTGGGCGTACTACCCGTGGCGGCGATGCCTGGTTCACCTCCTGGGACCGGCCGCGTTCAACCGGCTACGCCTGGACCGCAACCGCAACCTCATCAGTGCCGATGAGCAGCAGCGGTTGTCACGCCTGAAAATCGGAGTCGTCGGCCTCAGCGTCGGCCACGCCATCGCCCACAACCTCGCGGTCGAGGGCCTCTGCGGCGAGATTCGACTCACCGACTTCGACGAACTCGAGTTGGCGAACCTCAACCGGGTCCCCGGCACCGTGTTCGACCTGGGCTTGAACAAGGCCGTGGTGGCCGCGCGCCGGATCGCCGAGATCGACCCGTACATCAGGGTTCGCATCGATCGCAACGGCGCGGTGGCCGAGTCGATCGACGACTACCTGCGCGGCCTCGACGTCGTCGTCGAGGAATGCGACTCGCTGGACGCGAAAGTTCTTGTCCGCGAGGCTGCCCGGGCCCGGAGACTGCCGGTGCTGATGACCACCGGGGATCGTGGGCTGCTCGACGTCGAGCGGTTCGACCTGGATTCCGCGCGCCCGATCCTGCACGGTCTGCTCGGCGACGTCGCGGCGCGCGACCTGGCCGGGCTCAGCAGCAAGGACAAGGTGCCGCATGTTCTGCGAATCCTCGACGCGCCTGAGCTGTCACCCCGGATGGCGGCGTCGCTGGTGGAGGTCGGCAAGACGCTGAGCACCTGGCCTCAACTCGCCGCGGAAGTGGTACTCGGGGCGACCGTCGTCGCCAACGCCGTGCGACGCATCGGCCTGGGTGAGCCGATGCCGTCGGGGCGGGTGCGCGTCGATATCGCCGACGCTCTCGACCGCATCGGCGATCCGCTGCGCGACGCGTCAGCGGCCCCACCCCCATCCGTCCCCGCGCCGACGCCACCCCGACCGACGGGGATGGCGGACATCCTGACCGAGGCGGCATCCCGCGCCCCCTCGGGCGGCAACGTCCAACCGTGGCACATCGAAGCGAGCGACGACCGGATCAACCTGCGGCTGGCGACGAAATACACCACGGCGATGGATGTCGGGTACCGCGGCAGTGCGGTGGCGCTGGGCGCCGCGGCGTTCAATGCCCGAGTCGCCGCGGCAGCTCACGGCCTGGCCGGGCACGTGCGGTGGTCCCGCGGCGACGAGGGCACCCCCCTGTACGGGATCGCGGAGTTCACCCCCGGCGACACACCTGAGCTGGCCGAACTCTACGAACCGATGCTGGCCCGAGAGACCAATCGGCTGCGAGGCACGTCGGCACCGATCTCCGTCGAGGTGCTCGACGCCCTGCGGGCTGCCGCCAGCGGCGAAGGTGCCGATCTGAGGGTCCTGGACACCCCTTCCGAGATCGAAACCGCCGCAGGCATACTCGCCAAGGCCGACCGGATCCGCTATCTGACCCCCACGCTGCACCGGGAGATGATGTCGGAACTGCGCTGGCCCGGCGATCCAGCACCCGATACCGGTATCGAGGTCACGACGCTCGGGTTGGATTCGGGCGACATGGTGGTGCTGGACATCCTGCGCCGGCCCGAGGTCATGGCGAAGTTGTCGGACTGGAACGCCGGGGTGGCCCTCGGCGACGACACCTACGAACGGGTCACCTCGAGCTCGGCGCTGGCGGTCGTCTCGGTCCGTGGCCGCCGGCTGACCGACTACGCCCAGGCCGGGTCGGCGGTCGAGGCTGTCTGGGTCGGCGCCCAACGCCACGGGCTGGCGGTCCAACCGGTGTCTCCGGTGTTCCTCTATGCCCATGACGACCGGGACCGCCAGACACTCTCGCCCGACCACGCCGGCACCCTGCGCGACCTGCAGTACGCTTTTCGCAGGTTGACCGGTACCGCGCGCGACGAATCACAGGCGCTGGTGCTCAGGTTGTCCTACGCGCCGCGTCCGACCGTACGCAGCAGACGGCGAGCCCGACCGGGTTCGGCGCCACAGTACGGCTGAGAGCCGGGTGCAGAGGTATATGCGGAGGTATCTGGTGCCAGGCAGCCTCGAACTGCTCGTCACGTCGGTCGCTACCCAGCTGATGGCGGTCGACGCCGCGACCTCGGTTTCGGTGAGCCAACAGGTGCTGGCCGAGCTGGTCTCGTTCTTCGATGTGGACGTGAGCTTCCTGCGTCACAACGATCACCAGGCGCACGCGACTCGGCTCGTGGCCGAGTGGCCGCCGCGCCCGCAGGACACACCGACCGACCCGATCGCGGTCATCCACTTCGCCGATGCCGACCCGGTGTTCGCGATGGCCGAGCACCTCAAGGAACCGGCGGTGTTCCGGCCGGAGCCGGCCACCGACGACTATCAGCGCACGATCGAGGCGGGACGCCACATCCCCAGCACCTCGATGGCCTGTGTGCCGCTGCTGTCCGGGGACATCACCACCGGGGTGCTGGGATTCGTCAAGTTCGGCGACCGCGAGTGGCTGCCCGCCGAGCTCAACGCACTCAAAGCGATCGCCTCGCTGTTCGCGCAGGTGCAGGCCCGCATCGAGGCCGAGGACCGGCTACGGTACCTCGCGGATCACGACCACCTCACCGGGCTGCACAACCGCAGGGCACTCATGGCCCACCTGGAGGCCCGGCTGGCTCCGGGCCAGCCCGGCCCGGTCGTGGTGATGTTCTTCGACCTGGACCGGTTGAAGGCGATCAACGACTACCTGGGCCATACCGCCGGTGATGCCTTCATCAGCATCCTGGCCGAGCGGCTACAGCGCGGCGACGACTCGCCCAAGCTCATCGCGCGACTGGGCGGTGACGAGTTCGTCGTGGTCCCCGCGGCGTCGATGACCGCCGAGGCCGCCACCGCTCTGGCCTACCGACTCCAGTCGGTGCTTCGTGAACGGGTCACCATCGACGGCGAGATGCTCACCCGGACGGTCAGCATCGGTCTGGCCGAAGGTATGCCGGGCCGGGACTCCACCTCCGATCTGCTCAACCGGGCCGATCACGCGGTGCTTACCGCGAAGAACTCCGGCGGCAACCGGGTAACGGTGTTCTCCGATGCGATGGCGATGGAGATCGACTTCCGCAACGACATCGAGTTGCACCTGCAGAGTGTGATCGAGAGCGGCGCGCTCGTTCTGCACTACCTGCCCGAGATCGACATGCGGACCGGCGAGGTGCTGGCCGCCGAGGCCCTGGTCCGCTGGCAGCACCCGACGCGAGGCCTGCTGTCCCCCGACTCGTTCATCGGCGTGGCCGAATCCATAAATCTGGCAGGCGAGTTGGGACGCTGGGTACTCCGGAATGCCTGTGCGGAGTTCGCCCGGTGGCGGTCCAACGGCGTCGGCCGCAACATCGTGCTGCGCATCAACGTGTCGCCGGTGCAGCTGGTGACCGACGGGTTCGTCGATTCGGTGGCCGGCGTGATGAAGGAGTTCCGCCTGCCCCGCGGGTCGGTCTGTCTGGAGATCACCGAGAGCATCGTGGTGCAGGACATCGAAACCACCCGTTCGACACTGACTGGACTGCACAAGGTCGGCGTGCAGGTGGCCATCGATGACTTCGGCACCGGCTACAGCGCGCTGTCACTGTTGAAGTCCCTGCCGGTGGACACCCTCAAGATCGACCGCAGCTTTGTCGCCGGCCTGGGTTCGGACCCGGGCGACCTACCCATCGTGCGTGCGGTGATCGCGCTCGCCGGGGCTTTCGGCCTACAACTGGTGGCCGAGGGGGTGGAGACCGAGCGGGCCGCGCTGACGCTGTTGCGCCACGGCTGCTACCGCGCGCAGGGCTTCTTGTTGTCCAAGCCGATTCTCGGCCACGAGATGGCCGCGTTACTGGCCAAAGGGCGGGTACCGGTGCATTTCTCGGCCGCGCCGCGCAGGTGAGCGACCCGACTCACGCTTGGAGTCGTGCACCCGACCGGAGTTGCAGTAGCCCGATCCCGATCCCGATCCGTCCCGCTCGAGCTCCAGCAGTTCGACCCGGCCGAATCTGCTCGCGCGGTAGCCGACCAGGCCTACCTGCACGAGCTTGCCCGGTTCGATGAGCTGATCGGCCGCCGAGGTCGCGGCAGGATGAGGTTCGGTCGAGACGGCAACTCCGTGGCGGGCCCGCAGGGCCAACGGTCCGTCTGCGGTGTCGATCACCGCGCCCAGTATCTCGCCCTCCTCGAACACGAGGCGCTGAAGCGTGCCGTTATCCGCGGCCGGGATCTCCCGGTCGCGGGCCTGCGCCGACAACCAGTCACCGAGCACCGCGGTGGTGTCCGCGGGCGTCGTGGTCTCCAGTGCGCCCAGCATCTTGACCTGAATCTCCTCGCCGGTGCCGGAGCGCATCGAGGTGGTGCCCCGGTCCGCCAACCGCGTGTAGAGCACGCCGTAGGGAGAGGTCAGGCAACGCTGCGCCCAGTCCTGCAGCCGAGCACCGTAGAACGGCGCGATCCGGCCACGTCCGGAAACCGGGGTCCATTCACTGATTGCCCGGACGGTCAGCGCGCTGTCGCACTCGGTGTCGACGAGCGGCGTCAGGTCCGCCGACAGGGCGTCGAAGTACTCGCGGGTCTCGGGATCGTCGATACCCACACCCAGCCACGGTGTCTCCGGTCCGGGCGTGACCGATCGAGGATCTCCCGGACGCACGATATGCACGTCAAGGCCGGCATCCGCCGCGGCAACGGCAGCGGCCAACGCCCCGAAGCCCGAGCCACAGCAAACGACGTCGACTTCGTCATCCCACATCGGCTAGTGACACTCCGCCTGAACCACGGGGTGCATCATCAAGATCGAATTATCTTGGTAGGCACCAGAAATTAAGGTCGCCATGGCCCGCACCGGGATTCGAGGGGGATTGCCGGTGCAGGCCATGGCAACGTTTCCAGGATAGCCCTTGGCTACTGCCGACCGCCAAATGGTGGCGCTCGCCACAGCGCCCGCGACCGTGGCATGTGCCACCGCCGGGCGGGCAACCCGCGACGAACCAAGAGTTATCACCCTACGCACGATACATACCTTTAGAATGTTATGCACGTACGGTGAAGACTTTGAGTCTGCTGGCGGTGGGATGAAATCAGAACGCTGCCGCCGGCCGATCAGAGTCAGGAAGGCCCCGTGGTGACTGAGCAGCTCGACCGGCGAGCAGAGCTGACGCGCCTCCAGATCCTGCAGGCGGCGGCGCGACAGTTCGCGCACACGCCCTACAGCTTGGTCAGTCTCGACGACATTCTCGCCGACGCGAACGTCACCAAGGGCGCGCTGTATTTCCATTTCCGGTCCAAGCACGCACTGGCGGTCTCGATCGTCGAGCACCGGACACAGCGGGCCCAGAAGGCGGTGGAGGACGTCCTCGCCCGGAACCTGTCCGGAGCCGAGACCTTGATCGACCTCTCGGGCCTGGTTGCCGCCGAGGACATCGGTGACCCGGTGGCTCGGGCCTGCCTGAACCTCGTCGAGTCCATCGGCCGGACCGACGACGTGGGGCCGCGGGTTCTCAACGAATGGGTGCAAGGCTTCGCCGGCATCGCCAAACGAGCCATCGGCGAAGGCGATTTCACGGCCGACACCGACCCCGAAGCGGTTGCCCGCTTGCTGGTTTCGATATACCTGGGCGTGCGCCAGACCAGTGACCTCGACGATCCACCGCGGTTCCTCACCGACCTCGAGCACAGCTGGCGGCTGGCGATGCCCGGGTTCGTCGAGCCAGAGCGGCTCGGCTACCTGCAACAGTTCATCCGGCGTCGCACCGCAGTGGGCATCAAAAAAGTGGCGCCGCTGCACCCCCGTACCAAATGATAGGAACGCCACAATGGCACGCCAGGCTCGATCGGAGCTGACCCGGCAGAAGATCATCACCGCCGCGGTCGACCTGTTCAGCGAGCACGGCTATCCCGCGACCGGGCTCGGCGACATCATCACGCGGGCCGAGATGACCAAGGGTGCGCTGTACTACCACTTCGATTCCAAGGAGTCCCTGGCCGAGGCAATCATCAGCGAGGGCGGCACCGCCATGTTGACCGCGTTCCGCGTCATCGCCGAATCCTCTTCGCCGGCTTTGGAAAACACCATCCACGGGTTGTTCGTCGTGGCCGACTTCACCCGTTCGGACAAGGTCGCCCAGATCGGCATGCAGCTGCTGCGAACGTTCAGCGGCATCCACGTCGCCGCCACCCGGGTGTACACGAGCTGGCTCGACGAGCTCACTCAACAGTTGACCCAGGCCGCCGAGGAAGGTGACCTACGCGAGAACCTGGATGTCGCGAGCGCCGCCGAGGTGATCCTGGGCTCCATGCTGGGCGCGGAGGCGCTCTCGCGCGCCACCACGGGCACCGAACTCCGTGAACGCGTGGCCCGTACGTGGGATCTGCTGCTGCCCGCGATCGTCAGCCGGGAGTCGCTGGACTACTTCCGCGAATTCCTGGCACGCGAGTCGCTCCGGCGGGCGAAGGCCGCGGGATAGCCCTAGAGCTCGTCGACCCACAACTGCTCGGTGAGGTCCTCGAACGTCGCCAAAGCCACCGGATCGTCGCCGCGCAGCAGCGCCGATTTGCTCATCCGTGCCCGCACGATCGACCCGTCGCGATGGACGAGCTCCACGAGCAGCCCGGCGTTGGCCCGCATCACCGAGACCGCGGACTCGTCGGCGGGCAGCGAATGGAAGACCTCAGCAAACGGCATGTTCTTGACCGCATCGGCGTCGCGACCGACCATCTCGCCGAAGGCACTGTTGGCGAAGAGGATGGTGCCGTCTTCGGCGATCGCCAACACCGGCACCGGGAATCTCTCCAGCACCACCAGGGCAGGCAGGTTCTGCAGCAGTGCCATCGGAGATTGAGGGTCCTGACCGCTCTGGCGACGCTCCACGCCCTCGATTATCGCCTGTGACCTGGGCCGGGCACCACCGCCGGCCAGCGACCTGGCGGTGTCGCCCCGCGCCGGCGGTCGAGCGTCGAGCGGGGTGGTGTGCGTCACTTGATTAACTAGGTTTACTCTGTGGAGCGACACCAGTAGTAAGGGGCAGGCATGGACCTGAAGTGGTCGACCAGCGACCAGGAATTCCGCGACGAAGTTCGCGACTTTCTCGCCAAGAATCTGACTCCCGAACTCCGCCGCGCAGGCCAGTTGATGACCAGCGTGTATGCCGATCACGACGCCAGCATGGCCTGGCAGAAGATCCTCCACGAGCGGGGCTGGGCCGCCCCGGCTTGGCCGGTCGAACACGGCGGCTGTGATTGGAGCCTGACCCAGCACTACATCTTCAGCCGCGAATCGACCCTCGCCGGCGCCCCGTCGCTGTCACCCATGGGCATCCGCATGGTGGCCCACGCCATCATCAAATTCGGCACGCAGGCCCAGAAGGACTTCTTCCTTCCCGGCATCCTGACCGGTGAGGTGTTCTTCTGCCAGGGTTACTCCGAGCCCGAGGCCGGCTCGGACCTGGCCGCCCTGTCGATGGCAGCGGTGCCTGACGGAGACGACCTGGTGTGCACCGGCAGCAAGATCTGGACCACCCACGCCCAGGAAGCGAACTGGATGTTCGCCCTGGTGCGCACCACCCGCGGCGCCAAGAAGCAGCAGGGCATCACCTTCGTGCTGATCGACATGACCTCGCCCGGCATCGAAATCCGCCCGCTGGTCATGACTTCCGGCGAAGAGGTACAAAACCAGGTCTTCTTCGACGAGGTTCGGGTGCCGAAGGCCAATGTGATCGGCACGATCGACGACGGCTGGACCGTGGCCAAATACCTGCTGGAGTTCGAGCGCGGCGGCGGCGCCAACGCGCCGGCGTTGCAGGTGCTGGGTGATGAGATCTCAGCGGTCGCCACCGAAATGCCCGGACCGACCGGTGGTCGGCTGATCGACGACCCGGCCTTCAGCCGCCGGCTTGCCGACGCCCGGCTCCGCACCGACGTGCTGGAAATCCTGGAGTACCAGGTGCTGGCGGCGGTGGCCGAGGGCGGCCATCCCGGCACCGCGTCGTCGATGCTCAAGGTTCTGAGCACCGAACTGAGCCAGACCCTGACCGAGCTGTCGATGGAGGCCGCCGGCCCGCTGGCCCGCGCCTACCAACCGCACGCCACGTTCCCGGGCGGGCCGGTGGCCGAGTACGAACCTCCCGCCGACGGCTATCACAGCGGAGCGCCGTGGCAGGCGGTCGCCCCACTGCGCTACTTCAACGACCGGGCCGGCTCGATCTACGCCGGTAGCAACGAAATTCAGCGAAACATCCTCGCCAAGGCAGAACTGGGGCTCTAGATGGACTTCAACCTGACCAACGAACAGGAACTGCTGCGCGACGGGCTGACCAAGTTTCTGTCCAGCCGCTACGACCTGGCATCGAGCCGGGCCGCCGCCAAGACCGGCCCCGGCTGGCAGCCCGAGATCTGGCGGGGTTTTGCCGATGAGCTCGGCATCCTGGGCGCCACCCTGCCCGAGGAAGCCGGCGGCATCGGTGGTGGCCCGGTCGAAACCATGGTCATCGCCGAGGCTTTGGGCCACGCCCTGGTGATCGAACCGTTCGTGGACACCGTGGTGGTGGCCGGTGGCCTGCTGCACCGGTCCGGCGACACGGCCGCCGCGGCCCTGCTCGAGGAGATCGTGGCGGGTTCGGCCATCGTCGCGCTGGCCGCCACCGAGCCGGCTTCCGGAGACAACTGGCGCGACGTGTCCACCACCGCACGGCGCGACGGCGACGAGTGGGTGCTCAACGGCGCCAAGGTGATGGCCGTGGACGCACCGCTCGCGACCCACCTGCTGGTGACCGCACGTACCTCGGGGGAACGTGCGGACGCCGACGGAATCTCGCTCTTTCTGATCGATATCCCTCCGTTGACAACAGGTTTCACCGCGCACCCGTACCGCACGGTGGACGACCGCCGGGCATCGGACCTGACATTCTCCGACGTCCGGTTGCCCGCCTCTGCATTGCTGGGGACCGAGGGACAGGCCTGGTCGTCACTGGACCTGGCTCGGGACGAGGGCGCGGCGGCCGTGTGCGCCGAGGCCGTCGGCGGAATGCGCAAGGTGCTGGCCGACACGGTCGAGTACTGCAAACAACGCCAGCAGTTCGGTCTTCCCATCGGCAGCTTCCAGGCGCTGCAGCACCGGATGGTCGACATGCACATGGAGGTCGAACAGGCTTCGGCGGCGGTCTATCTCGCCGTACTGAACCTCGATGCCGAACCCGCGCAACGGGCCAAGGCGGTATCGGCAGCCAAGGCCACCATCGGACGGGCCGCCCGTTTCGTCGGGCAGAACGCGGTGCAGCTCCACGGGGGCATGGGCATGACCGAGGAACTCGCGATCGGTCATTACTTCAAGCGGCTCACCGCGGTGCAGTACGAGTTCGGTTCCACGGACTACCACGTGGGCCGTTACGCGCAGCTGACGCGGCCGTAGCGCTTCACCGGGTGCTGATGGCCCGGGCCACGCCCCGCATCAGCACCCGGACGGCCGTGTGCCGGGGCCCGTAGTCTGGACCAGGTGAGTGTGCGGGGCTGGCTGCTGCTGGGCGCCATGAGCATCATCTGGGGCATCCCGTACCTGCTGATCAAGATTGCCGTCGAAGGCGTGTCGGTGCCAGTGCTGGTCTTGGCCCGCACTGCTGTCGGTGCCGCCGTTCTCTTACCGCTGGTGATGTCGCGGGCCGCGTGGGCGCCGGTGTTACGGCACTGGCGGCCCGTGTTGGCGTTCGCGTTCTTCGAGATCATCGCGGCGTGGTTCCTGCTCACGGATGCCGAACGCCACCTGAGCAGCTCGCTGACCGGCCTGCTGATCGCCACCGCCCCGATCATCGCCGCGGTTCTCGACCGGCTGACCGGCGGAGAACGGTTGAGCGCCAAGCGGATCACGGGACTAGGGATCGGCCTGTCCGGTGTGGCGGTGCTGGCCGGGCCCGGCCTCACCGGAGGGCATGGCTGGCCGATCGCCGAAGTGCTGCTGGTGGCAACCTGTTACGCCATCGCGCCGCTGATCGCCGCACGCTACCTGGGCGAGGTGCCCACCCTTCCGCTCACGGCAGCATGTCTGACGATCGCGGCGCTGATCTACACCACGCCGGCATTGATGACCTGGCCCGACCACATGCCGTCGCGGCAGGTGCTGATCGCGCTGGCCACACTCGCCGTGGTCTGCACCGCGCTGGCATTCGTGGTGTTCTTCGCATTGATCCGTGAGGTCGGAGGCGCACGGGCGTTGGTGTTCACCTACGTCAACCCGGCCGTCGCGCTGGCCGCCGGCGTCGTTGTTCTGGGCGAACCGCTGACCGTCTACAACGTGGCCGGGCTGGCGCTGATCCTCGCCGGGTCGGTCCTCGCAACCCGCACACCCCGCGACCCCGATCCGCAGGTCGAGGCCGAAGTCAGCCGCGCAGGCCCGCGCTGAGCATCTCCTCGATCGACACGAACTTCACCCGAGGCCGCGCCGCCTGCACGCCGCGGTCACGTTCGGCGGCGTCGATCGCACGCCATCCCGGCCACCCGACCGGCTCGGCTCCCCGGGCGGCCAACAGCACATCGAGCGACTCACGGTCCTCGACGTCACGGGCCAACAGGCCGGCATCGAAATCCGCCCACAACTGGGCCACGGTCTGCTCGGCACACAACCGGTTCGTGCCGATCACCCCACGCGGTCCGCGTTTGATCCAGCCGGTCACGTAGGTGCCGGGCACGACACGGCCCGAGTCGTTGGGCACGGTCCCGGAGTCCTCGTCGTAGGGCAGCCCGGAGACCGGCAGACCGCGATAGCCGATCGACCGCAGGATCAGCGACGTCTCGATCACCTCGGTGCCATGGGCCTCGCTGCTGACCTCCAACCCCTCGGCACGGTCGGGTCCGTGGATGGCGATCGGGGTTGTGCCGAAGCGGAACACCACGCGCTTGTGTCCGGGAGTCGGGCTGCGCTGTGCGTATTCGCGTGCGATGGCGAGCTTGAACGAGGTCTCGACGTCGTCGTGTTCGTCATCGGCAGGTAGGTCCTGCGGGTCCACGATGACGTCGACACCGTCGAGATGCCCCAACGCCAGGAACTCACCCGCCGAGAACGCGGCGTGGCCGATGTCACGACGCGCCAGGATCACCACTTCCCGGATTACGCTGTCGGCCAACGCATCCAGGGTGTGCTGGGCGATATCGGTGGCGGCCAGCGCGGTCCTGTCCATCAACAGCACCCGGGCGACGTCGAGGGCGACGTTGCCGTTGCCGACGATGACCGCCCGCTCGCCCGACAGGTCGAACTGGTGCGCGGCGTGGTCGGGATGGCCGTTGTACCAACCGACGAACTCGGCGGCCGCGTGATTGCCGATCAGGTCCTCGCCGTCGATGCCCAGTCGCCGGCTGGTCGCCGCGCCCACCGCGTAGATCACCGCGTGGTGATGGGCCAGGAGCTCGTCGTGGTTGACGGTACGGCCGACCTCGACGTTGAAATGGCTCGCGAACCGTGGGTTGGTGAACGCCCGCTCGAAGATCGCGACGACCGACTTGGTGTGTTGGTGATCGGGGGCCACCCCCGCGCGAATCAAACCGAACGGCGTGGGCAGGCGTTCGAACAGGTTGATCTCCACCCCGTCCACATCGATCAGCTCGGCTGCGGCGTAGCAGGCGGCCGGACCCGATCCGACGATCGCCACCCGCAACGATCCCGCCTCGACCCGAGCACGAGATGGTGTTGCCGGAACGGTCACCGGCTCGAGCGGGTGGCGCTCGAAGTAGGCCGCGTTGAGGTCCTTGAACCGCTGCAGTTCGCCGGGAAGGTCCTCTTCGTAGTGGATCGCGCCGACCGGGCACTCCTCGAAGCAGGCCCCACAGTCGATGCACGATTCCGGATCGATGTAGAGCATCTCGGCCGACGCGGAATCCAGCCCACCCTCGGCCGGGCGGATGCAGTCCACCGGGCACACCGGTACACAGCTGGCGTCCTTGCAGCAGTTCTGCGTGATCACGTAAGCCATCGGACCTCCCCTTTCAATCTGGGCAAATCATACTGGACACCTGTCCGATTTATCGACTCGAAAGCCTCGTTCACGCGTTAGTCGGTGCTCGATCTGCGTGAATGGCAATCCTGAAAATATGTAAATACCGGCAGTTTCACCGAATGATTGCCATTCGCGGCACGGCTCTATATCTTGGACACATGTCCAGGCCAGAGGTGGCTACCGTCACCCGCCTACACGACGCGCAGGGTCAGCGCACCCGCACGCAACGCCGCGTCTTCGGAGCGGCGACACAACTTCTCGACGCGCACAACGACGTCTCGGTGCCCGCACTGGCGGCCCGCGCGAAGATGGCGCCCGCAGCGCTCTACGCGCATTTCCCATCCATCGAGGTGGTGTTCGCCGAGCTCTACCTCGACCGGGTGATTCAGCTGCCGCTCGACATCGATCCCGCGGCCAGCACCACCAGCCGGGTCACCGAGCAGCTCACCGCTCTCACACTGTTGATGGCCGATGAGCCTCGGTTGGCGCGGGCCTGCACGCAGGCGCTGATGAGCACCGACGACGATGTGGTCGATGACGTACGTGGGCGGATTGCCGTTGAGATCACGCGCCGGATCTCGACGGCATTGGGCGCCGGGGCCTGGCCCGAGGTACTTGCCACCTTGGAAGCGGTCTTCTGGGGCGCACTGTTGCAGGCACAGTCAGGCGCGATGAGCTACCGGCAGATGGCCCGCCAGCTCGAGACCATGATCTCGCTGATCGTCCCCGGGAGCTGAGCCTGCGGCACGCGCATCTCAGGCCATCGCGGCCAACCAGCCCCGGTACTCCGTGATGTCGCGTCCGTGTGTGGGAGCGGTGTGGTCACAACCGAATCCGGTGATCCAGCGACCGTCGTCGAGCTCCACGTTCCCGAGCAACATCGGCGCGGGTAGCTCGGCCAGAAACTCGCCGAGTGCAGCCGGGGACAACAACCATCGTTCTCCGATGATGGCCGCTCCGCCGTCCTCAACCCGGGTCAAACCCGGTTTGGGCGGAACCGTGTCGAGGGCGTAGAGACGGTAGTGCGGTGCCGTGGTGATGGGCCCGGCCCAGCGGGCACCCCGCCCGGTGAGCTGATGTTCCAGCGGCTGCCCGCGCAGATGCGCGCCAAACACCGCAAGTTCGGCCAGTGGGGCGCCGCCCGTCTCGGGCCACGTCTCCGCCGACGGGGTGTCGAGGAACCGGGCTGCCAGATCGGCGATGACGCCGTCGTGGAAACCCTGCGCCAACAGGGTGATTCCGAACTGGGCACCGTCGGATACGGTGCCGGCGGGAATCGAGATGGCGCACATGTCGAACAGGTTGCAGAAGTTGGTGTACCGCCCCATCCGGGAATTCACCGCGACCGGGTCAGCCGCGACTTCGTCGATGCGCGGATGCTCGGGAGCGGTCGGCACCATGAGTGCGTGACAGCCCTCAAGCTGCGCCAAGGCTGTGCGACGCAACTCCTCGACCCGCCGCCGGTCACGCAGCAGGTCCGCGGCCGAATATGCGCCAGCCGCAGTGATGATCGCGGCCACCGTCGGATCCAACTCCGCGCCAGGACCTGCCGTGCTCACGAACTCCCCCACCGCATCCCACCGTTCAGCGACCAGGGCGCCGTTGTAGAGAAGGCCGGCTGCGGCGAAGAAGTCGTCCATCGGGATCGGAACCGTCTCGAATCCGGAGTCCTTCGCCTGGCGTACGGCGGCGTCGAAGGCGGCCTGCCAGGCGTCGTCGAGCCCGGTCAACGTATCCGGTATCGCAATTCTGGGCGTCACCGGCGCGGCGAAGGGAACGTCGGCCGGCCACTGGCGTTGCGGCGCAATGGCACTCATCACGGCCATTGCTGATTGGGCCGTCGCCAGGTCAGCAGCGAAGATCGTCACACAGTCATAGCTCGCACACGCCGGGACGACGCCCTCGGTGGAGACGAGGTCGACCGTGGCTTTGATCCCGACGATGCCCTGCAATCCGGCCGGAACGCGACCTGACCCGGCGGTGTCGGTGCCGATCGCAATGTCGGCGAACCCGAGCGCGACGGCCACCGCGGAACCGGAACTCGATCCGCCGGAGATGTAGTCCGGCCGGCGGGAATCCCGTACGGCGCCATAGGGACTGCGGGTCCCCACCAATCCGGTGGCGAACTGGTCGAGATTGGTCTTACCGATGACGACAGCACCGGCGGCCTTGAGAGCGGTCACCGCCGGTGCGTCGGCATCGGGAATATAGCTGAAGTCTGGGCACGCCGCAGTGGTCGGGATCCCGGCGACGTCAACGTTGTCCTTGACCGCCAGCACCAGCCCCGCCAGTGGGCCGTCGGCGGCAAGCGCCGTGCGGTAATCGTTGTCCACGTCGGCCTGCGGACGTAGGTGGATGAACACCTCGTCCCGTCCACTGGCTTCGATGTTCCGGTAGATCTCGGCAATCTTGCTCACGCAGACTCCTTCCGTACGAATTCTCCTGCCGCCGCCCAACGCTCGCGCTCCTCGGCGCGAGCCGCTTCCATCTTCGCGCGGGTTGCGGCGATGTCGTCGGCATTGGCGGCCAGGAACTGCTCGTGCTCGGCAAGCGAGAATGTTCCATCGGTGATCTCGACATGACCGCGACCGGCGGCCATGTCGGCGCGTAGATCCAGCAGTTCCTCGGCCGATACCGGATACCACTGGATCCGGTCGAAAAAGCGCAACAGCCATGGGTGTTCGGGATCGAATCCCTGAGCGACCAGCGGGTGCCGGTGATTCCAGATCTGCGTGGTGCGGCCGACGAACTGGTAACCGCCGGGCCCCTCCATACCGTAGATGCACAGGTATGCCCCGCCGATGCCGACCGCATTCTCCGGAGTCCAGGTCCGGGCCGGATTGTATTTGGTGGTCACCAGGCGGTGACGCGGATCCAGCGGTGTGGCGACCGGAGCACCCAGATACACGTCGCCGAGACCGAGCACCAGATAGTCGGCGTCGTAGACAATTCGGTGCACATCATCGACCGAGTCCAATCCGTTCATCCGCCGGATGAACTCGATGTTCCACGGGCACCACGGCGCATCGGCGCGCACGCCGTGCATATAGCGTTCGATCGCCTCGCGGGTCGACGGATCGTCCCAGCTCAGCGGCAACCGGACGGTGCGACTGGGCACCACGAGATCCTGCGCGGCAGGCAGCGAGGCTTCGAGCTCGGTGAGCAGCGGCACCAAAGCCGACTGTGACAGCCGGGCCGGGTCCACCTTGACCTGCAGGGAACGGATCCCGGGCGTTAGGTCGATGAGTCCGTCAGGCCGGTGCTGCTCCAGCGCGTGGTGCAGAGCGTGGGCACGGGCCCGCAATGCCAGATCCAGCCGCATCTCGCCGTACTCGACCAGGATGTTGTCGTCCCCGATCCGGCGATAGGTGACGTTCGTCGTGCCATCCGAGGATGTTGTGCCGGCAATGATTCCGTCGTCCTCGTCACCACCGGCAGAGAAGACCGCAGGAATCGACGCGCGGCGCGCAGGTCCGAAGGTGGCCGGCGCGGGAGCCGCCGTCGCCTTCACCGGGACGAACCGGATGGTGGCGCCGGGAGCGAGTTGGCCCAGCTTCCAGCGGTCGGCGGCGGTGACGGTGACCGGACAGACGAAACCGCCGAGGCTCGGACCGTCCGGGCCCAGCAGGATTGGGGTGTCTCCCGTGAAGTCGAGCGAACCCACCGAATAGGCGTTGTCGTGGATGTTCGACGGATGCAGGCCGGCTTCCCCGCCGTCAGGGCGGGCCCATTCCGGCTTCGGTCCGATCAACCGGACGCCGGTGCGGTCGGAGTTGAAGTGTACCTCGTAGTCGTGGTTGAGCAGTGTGTCGATGTCGTTGCGCGTGAAGAACTCCGGCGCCGAGTGCGGGCCGACGGTCACCGCGATGTACCAGTGGCCGGCGATGGCCGGTTGCTCCTCGGACAGGATGCGCCGACGCGTACCTACCGGCGTATCCGCGGTTTCCAACTTGTCCCCCACCGCCAGGACCCGTCCCTCGTGGCCGCCGAACCGGCCAAGGGTGAATGTCGAAGCGCTGCCCAGGTATTCATCGGCCTGTAGACCGCCGGCCATCGCGATGTAGATCCGCAGGCCCGGACCGTCGACCATTCCCACGTCGAGCACCTGACCGGCCTCGACCAGGACCGGCACCCACTGCGGTACCCGGGCGCCGTCGATACCGACCGGTGCGGGTGCACCCGTCACACACACCCAGGTATCGGTGTCGAAGCGCAGCGCCGGTCCGCCCATGGTGGCTTCCAGACCGGGTGCACCCTCAGCGTTGCCCACCGCAATGTTGGCCAGCCGGAAGGACACATCGTCCATGGGCCCCGACGGGGGTACACCGATCTGCCAGTACCCGCTGCGCCCCGGCCAATCCTGGATCGTGGTGGCCATGCCGGGCCGGATCACCTCGATCGCGGTCATGGGCGCGTCACCACCATGCGCACTGCCGTGGGGGCGAATCCGTTGCACGGATTGTTGATCTGTGGGCAGTTCGACACCAGCACCAGCGTGTCGATCTCGGCGCGCAGCGACACGGTCTTACCCGGGGCGGACAACCCGTCGACGATGCCCAGCGAGCCATCGGGATCAACCGGGACGTTCATGAAAAAGTTGATGTTGCTGACGATGTCGGCCTTGGTCAGTCCCCACCGGGCGCCTTCGCCGACAAAGTTCTCCACGCAGGCGTGCTGGTGTTTGGTGTGGTGGCCGTAGCGCAGCGTGTTGGATTCCTGCGAGCAGGCCCCGCCGAGGGTGTCGTGGTTGCCGACCTCGTCGTCGATGATGGTCAGCATCGGTGCACCGTCACTGTCGCGCAGCACCGACCCGGTGGTCAGGAAAATGTTGCCCTGGGCCGCGATCGTGGCCGGTGCGCTGTAGCGCACCGTGCGGTCGGCCGCGCCATAGAACAAAGTGTCCACGGCCTGGTTGCCGTGCAGGTCGACGATGGTCAGCACGTCTCCGGCGCGCACGACCTTGGACCACGGAGCGCGAGGAGCGACAATCTCGTCGACGATGGTGTGGGTGGCGGTGAGGGTCATCGGGCACTCCAGACGTCTTCGGAATTCAGGTAGGCGCGTTGGTATTCGGGGTCACGGTCGGCCACGGTGGCGCCGATCTCGGCCAGGTCGCCCGGTGCGGACCAGGCCAGCACCTCCAGCGATCCGACGGTGAACTGTGCAGCCGGATCGAGTGGATGGGCGGTGTTGGCGATCGCCACGATCAGTGGCAGATGGGTGATCAGTTCGACTGCGGCGCCGGCGCCGGCCGAACCGGTGGACACCAACGTGCCGTCGAGATCGACCCGCACGCCGTGGAAGAACGACAGGCTGGGCGCGACGTCACGGCGGGTCAGCCCGTTCTTCAGGGCGGCGAGAGCGAGCAGTTCACGCCCGGCGGGACTGGCCGATTCCACCTCGCCCGCGCCGTATTTGGCCGTATTGCCGGTCAGGGTGCTGGTGCCGCACAGGGCGTCGTGGTGACCGGATGTGTCCGACACCAGCGTGGCCAGCACCCGTCCCTGGTCGCTGAGCAGGGGATGACCCGCCGAAAGATAGGCCTGCCACGGCACTTTCACGGTGTCGGCGACGTTGAGCCGCTCCCATGGTGCGTCGGCCCGCCACAGCAGCAGGTGAGCGCATGCGGTGCCGTCCAGATCGCGTAGGCGCAGCCGGGTGCCACGGGCCAGCACCTTGCTGGTGTAGCGGCCGCCGGGAACTGTTTCAGCCCAGGTCAATTGCTCGGGTGCCACGTTCTGCGGCGGTGTGGGCCACGCCGAGGCCGGCACGACCGGCATCGAATCGGTGATTGTCCCGGCCTGGGCCCGAGCATGGTCGCGGGCTCCGGCGGTGGTCGCTGTAGTCATCCTCAGGCTCCGATCGTGACGGGTTTGGGGTGGGTCTTGCCCCGCGGGAAGCACAGGGCGCCGAGGACTATCGCGGCCGCGATGCTCAGGGGTCCGGCCCACTGCAGGATCGGCATGTCCCCGGCGGGATTGAAGATCTCGGCTCGAGGCCAGCCGAGGTTGACGATCATCACCGTGCCGTAGAGGACGGCCAGGACGTTGACCGCGATGCCGAACTTGCCGAGCGAGAACAGCGGCAAGCCTTCGGCGTCCACCTGATTGCGCTGGGCGGGCCAGCCTTTGATGCGGCGATACAGCAGCGGCGCGGTCACCAACAGGTAGGCCAGGTAGATCAGGATGATGCAGACACTGGCCAGCGTCGCGAAGATCGCCGAGTTGCCGACGTTGACCAGCAGCACCCCGATGCACAGCAGACCGATGAGCACCGACGGCCAGATCGGTGTGCCGGTGTGGCTGTTGACCCGAGACAGGATCGACGAAGCCGGCAGCCGCCCGTCGCGGGCCATCGAGAACATCAGCCGTGAGGCGGCGGTCTGAATTGCCAAGGTACAGATGGTGATCGCGATGCAGACATCGACCAGCAGCACCGTCCCCCACGGTGAGGACAACACGGTGTCGAGCACGTACGGCAGGCCTTCGGTCGCCAGGCGTCCGTCGGTCAGGCTGGGGGCCGCCATCAGGGCGCCCAGGATCATCAGACCACCGCCGAGTGCCGAGACGGACAGCGCCATCCTGATGGTCCGGGGTGCGACGCGCCGGGGATTGCGGGTCTCCTCGGCAAGCTCACCGGCCGAGCCGAAGCCGACCATGACGTAGGCCGCCATCAGCCCGCTCATGATCCAGGCCCAGACGTAGCCGGGTTGCCCGCCGGCGTGACCGGTGTCGAACACGACCTGCGGACCGCGCTGGGCATGGGTGAAGAACACCCCGATGACGGCGATGACGCCGACGATCTCGCAGATCACCCCCGCACTGTTCACCCGCGACATCCATTTGACGCCAAGGCAATTGATCGTCGTGGTGAGCACCAGCAGGACGGTGCCGAGCAGCACGGCGTTGGCCGCTCCGCTCGGTGAGGTCAATGCCGGGTCCTCGCCGATGATCTGGAAGCCGGACCAGATGGTGGGCAGCACCACCTGCAGCGCGATCGCCGCGGCCGAGGCGGTGACGATCTGCGCCAGGATCATGAACCAGCCGCCGAACCAGCCGATCACCTCGCCACCCATCCGGCGGGACCACTGATAGATGGCACCCGAGATCGGATAACGCGCGGCCAACTCGGCAAAGCACAGCGCCACCAGAAACTGTCCGAGGAACACCGCAGGCCAGGTCCAGAAGAACGCAGGACCGCCGAAGCCGAACCCGAGTCCGAACAGCTGGAAGATCGTCGTCAGGATGGATACGAACGAGAAGCCCGCGGCGAAGGATTCGAACTTGCCGAGCCGACGGTGCAACTGCTGGTCGTAACCAAACTCGGCGAGGTCGTCATGGTCGCCGAAACGGCCGGACACATCAGGTCCCGCGGTAGCGCTGCTGGTCATAGGCGTTTCTCTCAGGCTCTGGGGCGGTGCCGCCAGCTTCTTAACTGTCACTCGATAGATAAGCCTCTCGGCATGACCGAGCTGTCACCCGCGTGTTTCGTTCATGTAGCGAGCGGTAAGCATTGCGTTGCCGAAACCTCACCGGGCCGGTGTCCTGTCACAATCACCGACATGGCTGTGGCAGCGCTGGACCATGCCTGCCGGCGCATTGCGTCGGCGGACAACGAGCACGACCTGGTGACAGCCGGTGCCCAGGCCCGCGACGCGGTGCTCAAGGTGATCGACGCGCGGGTCGGCGCGGCGTCGGTCGCCGCGGCGTGGTCGTCCGTCATCCGCGCGGCGCTGTCCACCGCGGCGCGGCTGGTCGCCCCCGGGCTCGACTGGTATGCGTCGGGCAGCGTCGGCCGCGGAGACGCACTTCCCGGATCCGACCTGGAAACCCTCGTGGTCCGCAGCTCCGACGTCACGCCGGATTCGGCCCTGGCCCAGGCAGCGCACGTGCATGAACTGCTGGGTTGTTGCGGGTTCCGTGCCGACGACAACGGCGCGGTCGCCTCCCGGGTGCGGTTCAACCGCACCGCCCAGGACTGGGGAACCGGGATCGGCGGGTGGGCCGCGGACCCGTCCGCCGACCGGGGTGTCGTGATGATCGGCCTGCTGGCCGACGCCGTCCCCGTCGGCCCAGCTGTCGGCGACAGCACCGACCTGCGCGAACAAGCGGGTATCGCTGTCCGGGCGCAACCTACGGCGCTGGCGGCGATGCTGCAGGACGCCACATTTGCCCGTGCCTACATCCCGTCCCGGTTGCGCACACTGACGTCCGTCGATGTCCGGGTCGACATCAAACATGCCGCCGTCGACCCTGTGGTCCGGATCGCGCGCTGGGCCGCCCTCAGTTGCGGCTCCGACGCGCTGCTCACCGCCGATCGCATTGGTGCGGCCGCAGGCACCCGCTACCTCGATCCCGACGACGCCAGGGCACTGGCCAAATGTCACGCGATCGGGTCCAGCATCCGCTGGCGGGCCCGGGCCGCATGCTGGGACCCTGCCGACTCCGACGACCGCAGCGATGAACATGTCGAACTCTCGGATCTGTCACCCCAGGACCGCACCGCTCTGCGCAGCATCGGCCGCGAACTCACCGGCGTGCGACGCAAACTCGACTATCTGGCGTCGACCTCGACATTCTCCGCATGGTGAACGGGGCCGGGCGTCACACCATGGCGACTGGGAACGACAGTCGAGCCCGTCCGTTGGTCTTTCTCGATACCGAGACCACCGGACTTCACAGACGCCGACGACCGTGGGAGATCGCGATCATTCGTCGAAATCTCGACGTCCACGAACGCCTGTTGCTGTGTGTGGACGTCGCCGATCTTGACCTGGCAAATGCCGATCCAGCAGGCCTGAAGATCAGTGGGTTTCACAGACGCCACCCGCAAGTTCGGCTCGGACCCAGGCACTACCCCCGGGTGTTCGGTGCGAGCGCAGCCGCCGCGGCCGTACAGCAGTGGACTGCCGGCGCAACAATCATCGGAGTGGTACCCAGATTCGATACAGAATGCCTCGCTGACATGCTCGCACGGCACGACCTGGAACCCGCGTGGCAACCCCACCCCGTAGATGTGATCGCACTTGCCAGAGCCGCCGTCGAGACGAACGGAGGGCAGCCCGATCCCGACTTCATCACTCTGTCAAGGCAATGCGGCGTGAAGCCACCGACGCCAACCCAGCGGCATACCGCTCTCGCGGACGCCCGGTGGGCGATGCGCTGGTACGACAAACTCACCGACGGTTAGCACGCTCGCCCTGGCCGTGGCAGACCATTCTAGTAACAGCCAGTCTTCTTGATGTGTGGTCGCGGTGAAAGGTCAGCGCTAGCGCACGAGCTACCCGCGCGTGCCTGGGAATAGCCAGTGCCCGGAGCCTGTCGCGGTGTTCGGCTTCAGCGAATCAGCGTGGGCATCGCGGACCAGCCTCGCACCGCGGCGGTCTCCGACGGTTTGGCGTTGGCCCAGTCGACGTTCCACTCGGGGAAGCGTTTGAGGATCTCTTCCAACGCGATGCGCCCCTCGAGGCGGGCCAGCGCGTTGCCCATGCAGAAGTGCGTGCCTGCACCGAACGTCATGTGAGACTTCTGTTCCCGGTGGATGTCGAAGACGTCGCCGTCGGGGGCGAACCGCCGATGGTCGCGGTTGGCCGCGCCGACCAGCATGAGCATCGCCGAGCCCGCCGCAACGGTCTGCCCGTAGTACTCGACATCGCGGGTGACGTAGCGGGCGATCTGCAGTGCCGGCGGCTCCCAGCGCAGGATCTCCTCGATCGCCTGGGGGATG
>NZ_JBZDPT010000012.1:0-87350 GCF_058270035.1 Mycobacterium shunyiense
CGGCGCTTATTCGTTGCCATGTCGTTGGTGATTCTTCCTGCCCGAGCACTCGGGCAACAGAGTCCCATAACGACTGGACCACTACAACGGGCTCACCTCAGCACCTCAGCGCCTGGCAACACCTTCGAAGTACTGGCGGTGAACTACTCGACAACTCGGTTGCGGGCGCAGTCGCAGCAGAAGCAGCCGCACGCATCCGCACCGTGGCCAACGATCACGCGAACGCCGACGTGCATCTGTTGCTGCGCTGCCCGTTCCCCATCGCCGTTTTGCTCGGAAGGCTAACCAACACACTACGAATCGTCGCCTACGAGTGGGACGATAGCGATCACGGCAGAGACGATGCCGGTCGGCCTCGATACGTGCCAGCCCTGCGTATCCGCGCCTCCGCCCCTGCTGGCGCCGTCGATAAGGTCGTACTCAGTCAGCACACCGAGAAGATGGGATAGGCGCTGCGTCGCCGTCTACTAGAACGGCACGACTAGCTCATGGCTATCCACAGATGCCTGCTTTAGGCGTGCCGAAGCACGGCTGCTGCTCGGCGTAATCGGCTGTATTGCACCACGTCCGAACACAACATTGGTAGTTTTCTACGTCAGTCGCCGAACTAGTCGCGCTAGCTGCTGCGGTTGGCCCGCCTAAGTCTCTGGTTCGGCATCACAACTATCGAACCGTCCTTGAAGAGCACGTACGGGGATGCAACATTAATAATCTGGTTGCGCTTCGCATTTGGTGGATACACATCAAATCTCGCCCTTCCATTGCCCTTGAAAAGGGTTGTGACCAATGCGGTATCGCTTACCGACTTGCTGGCCGAAGCCTCGATTGCGCCGGCAAGTATCTGCTCAACAGTATCGATGTCCGGGAGGCTCTCGCCGTGCGTGGCCCAAAGCCGATCCTCTAGATCCTTGGCAGCATTGGCCGGAACATCTTGGCCAATGCGTCGAAGGGTAGCTTTCTGCAAGGGGTGGTCGATCTTACAGATGAAGTCATCGCGACACTCCGCGAGGACTGCACCATCGTCGGTATGCATGTTGCTGATGAGGCCGTAGGTGATGAGCCCCTTGTCGTCGTAGCCCACAGCTACAAACGCGAGCCGCTTCTCGCAGCGTTTCGCACGGATGGGCTTTACCACCCGTGTCGCCTCGTCTGCGATCTCACCCATTGCAAACCCGGAAAGGTTACGAGCAGCTACTTTCACGAACCACTCCATAGTGTGTTGATCCGGACCAATCTGCGCTAAGCCCGTGAAGCTCACTAGGAACTGGTTGAAGACAACCGCCGACTTCGTGAAGTTGTCGTCTACAGGTTTGCCATCTCTGACACTCGCGATTCGCCGATCAACAGCAATGGTTACGAAATCCTGGTTGGCATAGGCAAGCACAAGCGTCATAGCGCGACACTACGGAGCACAACTTCTAAAGCCAAGCGTCTACCGAAGCGATGAGGTCGGCCGGGGTATGCGCCGCGATACTTGTACGGTTCGACCGGGCGCTGAACGGTTCGGTCCCTGAACCGCCGCCGATAACACCCGATTCCGTCAGCCGAAGGGGCAGTCCGGCCGATTGTGACCGGCCGTCGACATGCCGGTCCGATAGCACGGCCCTCAGTTGTTGCGTTCGGCGCGGCGCCGTGCCTCCGCAATCACCAGATCGAGCCCTGCCAACCCGGCTTCGGTGGAATCGTGCGCTGTGTAGCGACGCGCGAGCCCGGTTAGCGTGGGATACTTGTCCGGGTCCAGCCCGTTGAGGCGGTTTGCCTCAGCAGAGTCATCCGTTCGCCGCGTGCGGCCCTCGACCATTGCGCAGCCCAGCAGGTACCGGTTGATCACACCGAGCACTTGCAGTGCTTCGTCACCGTTGACGCCGGCACCAACCATCAGACTCAGGATGCGTTCGCGGAGGTCGTCCACGCCCGGGCCGGTCATCGAGCGCACCGCCATCAGCTCTGCCACGCCGGGAGAGCGTTGGAAGCTGTCGTGCACGGCCGTCAACACCTGCCGCAGCTGCTCGTACCACGGCACGCCCGGGTCGGCGGCCTCAGGAACCACCAGTGCCTGGTCGGCAATGGCATCCAGCAGCGCATCCTTGGACGGGTAGTACCGATAGAGCGTCATGGGGGTCACCCCCAACTCACCGGCGAGGCGGCGCTGGGACAGCCCCTCCACGCCGTCACGGCGCAGGACGTCCAGGGCCGTTCGAAGAATCTGCTCGTCGGTGAGCAACCGGCTCGGGCCTGGGGTCGAGCGTTTCGCCTCCGGCGAGGACGACGGCATGCCTGCACCTCCTGGTCTTGACAAGACACCGTATCCGTCCGTAACCATATACACCGTATATAGTCATGGGTGATGGGCGCCATAAAGGAGGTAGCGGTGTCAGATACGTCGCTGGCGTATGTGCTCGATCTGCGGGATTGCACCGGGGACCGGACGGCTCGGGTAGGTGGGAAGGGTGCCGGCCTCGGGGCTCTCATCGCCGCAGGCCATCCCGTGCCCCCGGGATTCGTCATCACCACCGACGGTTACCGCGCCAGCACCGCGCGTGGCGGATTCGCCGATCGCCTGGAGGAGCTCACCGCCGGACTCGACAAGAGCACCGACAACCGTGCGGTATCGGCCCTGATTGCCGATTTGTTCCTGCAGAGCGGACCCGCCGCGGAGGTACGCGCCGACATCGTCGCTGCCTACCACGCCCTCGGCGACGACATCCCGGTCGCAGTACGCTCCAGCGCCACCGCTGAGGACACCGAGGACGCCTCGTTCGCCGGCCAGCAGGACACCTATCTGTGGGTGCGCGGGGCCGACGCCGTGGTCGAACACGTGGTTCGATGCTGGGCCAGCCTGTTCACCGCTCAGGCGATCGCCTACCGCCATATGGTCGGCGTGCCCACCGAGCAGGTCGAGATGGCCGTCGTGGTACAGCAGATGGTCGATGCCGCCGCGGCCGGCGTGATGATGAGCCTTCACCCGGTCACCGGCGACCGGAATGTCGTCTACCTCGAATCCGCATTCGGACTCGGGGAAGCTGTGGTCCGCGGCGAGGTCGACGCCGACCGTTTCATGATCACCAAAAAAGATCTGGACATCATCGAGCGGACCATCGGTCACCAGGCTTTCGCATACAGATTCGTGCCCGCCTCCGGCACCGTCGAACGGGTCGAGTGCGGACCGGAGGGGCCCGGACAAACCCTGTCGGACAACGAGATCACCGAATTGTCCGCCCTCGGCATCGCCATCGAGAACCAATTCAGCCGACCGATGGACATCGAATGGGCAATCGACGCCGACCGCAGGATTCGGTTGCTTCAGGCCCGGCCCGAAACGGTGTGGAGCCGGCGTCTCACCCGGGAGCAAGTTGAAGACGCGCTCGATCGATACGACGACTGGGATCCGCTGCACACGCAATCCGAACCCGACTTACACTGGGCCACCTCGAATATGGGTGAAGCCATGCCGGGCATTCAGACCCCGCTGTCGTGGACAGTTTGGGCGCATGGTGTGGAGCAATCGCCTCGCGAGGCGGCCTACCAGACCGGCGCGCTGGACCGCAGCGAACGACACGCACCGGCTGACCCGGCCCGCCGCTGTCTGCGGGTGTTCTACGGTCGTCCTGCGTTCAACGCCGAATTCCTCGCCAGGGTCGGCAATCACATGCCCGGCACCACGGGACAGGCAACCGTGCAAAGTCTGTTGGGCCGGGCACCCGATTCGATCGACTACACCCATCGCCGTCACCGCTATCCGATTGTCGCGGTCCGGATGCCGGCCCTGTTTCTGCGTGCGACCGGCGACATCCGGCGCTTCGCCGCGCAACAGGATGCCTGGTATCGCGCACAGATTCCTCGGATCGGCACACTCGACACCGAGGCCGCGACCCATTTGCTCAGCGAGGCGTGGGACCGTCATGTCGAGGCGCTGAGGGTTCAGACCTGCGGGATCATGGGCGTAATGCAGCCGCTCTACGAGGTGGCCAGCGCCATCGCGCGGCGATTCGGTGGCGATGCCACCGTGTTGACGGGGCCACCCGGCGGCGCCGAAATGGCTGTGGTGGCTGATATCTGGGCGATGTCACGCAACCGACTCGGCCTCGATGAGTTCCTGCTGCGACACGGTTTCCACGGCCCCGCCGAGGGTGAGCTCAGCAGCCGGATCTGGCGGGAAGACCCGAAACCGGTGCACGCCATGGTCGAGGCCTACCGCGCGCAGGACGAGAGCCAAAACCCGCACCGCCTCGACGCCGAGCGGCGACGTCGGTACGCCGCCGCCGAACGCGCCGTGCTCGAGGCCGCTCCGCGGGCGGCACGGCCGGCGCTGCGCCTGGCACTGAGGCTGATCCGTACCCGTCTGCCGTTACGCGGTGTGGCCAAACGATCCTTCTTGCAGGCCTTCGACGTGGCCCGCGGGGCGGCCCGACGGCTCGGTGATCTCTATTGCGCCGAGGGGCTGTTGGAACGACCCGACGATGTGTTCTTCCTGACCTTCGAGGAACTCCGCACCAATCTGCCCGGTGATGCACGAGAGCTGGTGGCCCGCCGCCGAGCCCGACATGCGGCGTATAGCGAGATCGAGCTGCCGCCAGCGTGGCGGGGCGCGCCCGCCGTCAGATACGAAGACCTCTCCAGTCCCGCGCAGATCGACGACGGCGATCTCACCGGTATCGGGGTCAGCGCTGGGGTGGTCGAGGGGCGTGCCCGGGTGCTGTCCACGCCTGACTTTTCGGCTGTCGAACCCGGAGAAATCTTGATAGCTCCAGCCACCGACCCGAGCTGGTCGTCGATCATGTTCATTGCCGGCGGGCTCGTCGTCGACATCGGCGGCGCGCTCAGCCATGCCGCAGTGGTAGCCCGAGAAATGGGGCAACCCTGCGTCGTGAACACCCGCACCGGCACCAAACGAATCAGCACCGGCGACCTGGTCCGCGTCGACGGCACCAGCGGTGTCGTCACCATCCTCGAACCCATCGAACTTTGCACAGAAAGGATTTCCTGATGAGCACCGCTGCCGATGTCGTCACAGCTTGGGGTGCGCTCGCCGAGCCGCTACACGGACCCGTACCCGACGGGCGGCCCGCATACAAAGATAACGCCTACTTGGTGTTCTGGTCGGATGATCGCAGTGTGCTTGGGGTAGCTCACTTTTCGACCTCACCCAATGCCCCCGGCCGCCGGGCCCGGTTGAGCATCAGCGTCGATGGCCACCCGCTGGAGATCATCGAGGACCTTGAACCGGGCACCTTCGCAAGTGATTCACTCGAATTCGGGCTCGACGGCACCTTGCGGGTCGACCATCCGACGCTACAGGGAACGGTGATCTCGACACCGCTGTTCGTGCCGGCCGATTACTCGATAGGACAGGTGATCCCTCCCCTAGTCCCGGACGAGCCTCTGCAGCATCATCAACAGGCGGCCCATGTCACTGGCGACCTGGAGCTCGACGGCACGCCTTTGCGATTCACCGGTCGGGCGATGCGTGACCGCACTTGGGGCTACCGCGAAGAGTCCACCAATCTGGTTGAATACCTCGCGATCCTCGTCGTCTTCGACGACCATGCACTTACCGTCATGAGGTTCACCGGGACCGATGGTCTGGACCGTACCGAGGGATTCATCCTGCCCGACGGCGGTCTCCCGCTACGGCGACTCACCGGAATGAGAATCACCCGGGATGCGGCCGGGTTGCTGCACTCCGTTGTCGTTTCTGGCGAGTCCGGGGAAGTCAAGTACACGTCGACCGGGCGGTATGGCGGTTTCTGGGTGCCCATGGGCTGGACCAAAAGTGGCCCCGCAATGAGTGCTTACGACGAGTTCATCGGTCTAAATTCGAACGACGGTGGTGGCCAAGCGTTCGGAATGGCCGAACATGGTGTGGTGCGTCAGCTGTTCTGACGCACCGGCAAGTTCGGATATCCCAACCAACACCGAGCCGATGCCGATGCCCGGCTCGGTGTGTGGAGGGCTTTTGCCTCAGAGGCGACGTAGGAGCGCGGCCAGCGCTTGCCCTCCCCCTATGCACATCGTGACGATCCCCAGCTCACTGTCCGTGCGCACCAGATGCTTGGCCACGCGCAACGTGAGAATCGTTCCGGTCGCGCCGACGGGATGGCCGAGCGCAATCGCACCGCCATAAGGATTCGTGGTTTCGGGGTTGAGATTCGCGTCGCGGATGACCGCAGCTGCTTGGGACGCGAAAGCTTCGTTGACTTCGACGATGTCGATGTCGGACGGGGCGGTACCCGTCTGCTCGAACAACTTTCGCAACGCCGGCACCGGTGCATACCCCATCAGGCCGGGCTCCAGTGCCGCAGTGGTGACAGTGTCGACGACGGCCAGGGGAGTCAAACCGTGTTCCGTCGCGAAACTCTCGGTGCTCAGCACGACAGCCGCTGCCCCGTCATTGATCCCGGACGAGTTGCCCGCGGTCACGGAGCCGCCATCTTCGAACGCCGCTGGCAGGCCGGCCAACGCCTCCAGCGTGGTACCAGGCTTGGGGTGTTCGTCGGCGTCAACGGTCCTCGGATTTCGCCCGGTCAATCGCACTTCCGTAATCTCATCATCGAAGGCAGCTTTCGCCGCGGCCGAGGAAGCGCGCTGCTGCGACTGGACGGCGAACTCATCTTGCTGCCGGCGACTCACGCCGTATGTTCGCGCGACAGCCTCAGCAGTTCGGCCCATATGCATACCGCTGAAAGGATCGGTGAGCATGGCGACGGTGCCGTCGACAAGCTTGCGGTCGCCGAGCCTGAAGCCTGCTCTCGCGCCGAAGTCGTAGAACGGCAACCGGGACATACTCTCATTTCCGCCGGCGATCGCGACGGTGGCTGCACCCCAGCGTATTTGCATGGCCGCCGACCAGATAGCTTGCAGCCCTGAGCCACACAGCCGATTGACGGTGTATGCGGGTGTGCTGTCCGCCAGTCCAGCGGCGAGAGCGACCCGGCGAGCGTTGTAGGCGTCCGGACCGACCTGCCCGATACAGCCCATCACGACTTCTTCGACGTCGGTCCCGGCTACGTCAGCGCGGGACAGTGCGGCTCGTAGCGCAATCGCTCCCAACTCGTGGGCAGGTACATCCTTGAATGCTCCACCGAAGCTACCGACGGGAGTACGCGCTCCGTCGATGAGGACAATCCGTTCTGAAGCCATGTGTGTGTCTCTTCCGTCTTCATCTCGATGCGACAAGGGAGGGCGGGGTCACCGACATCGGGTGTTCGTTGCCCTCAGCATGGCTGCTGCTGAACAACCGGATTCGCATTGCCAGCTCCCGAAGTCCTGCCTCGCCATCGCTGCCGGCAAACCCATCCACCCAAGCCCAAAGTGACGGCACGAGAGCCGCAGGCATCGCCGTATTGCTTGCCACAAATCGCTGTAGAAGCTCCTCGACTGCGGTGTCCAACTCGCCCGCCCCGATCCGCACACACAGCCACGCACGAACACGTTTGGTGAGGAACGCCTCCGCCGAATCCAGCAGCGCCCAGGCGAACGCGGACTCTTCAGCTCGATTCATCGCCAGCCCCACCCATCCTTGTCTCAGTGATCGGAGTAATCATGGGATGACAGCTCCGGTCGGGGCGTCATCCGGGCGGTAGTGGCGCGCGGTGGGCTCGTCGCCGAACTCATGCACGATGTATTGTTCTGGGTAGGTATGGGCCCGATCCAGGTCGTCGAGGATCGCGGCCTGCGCGGCGGGCGGCAGGGTGTGCAGGATCTCGCGCACACGGGCCTGACGCCGCAAGACACCCTGACGCTCGGGCATACCCGGCGTCGCGGTCAGCTGCGGCGGGACACCCTCGATCTCCTCGACACCACCATCGTGCTGACCGGCATCCAACATGGCCTGCTCAGCGGCCGCGGTCGCCTCGTCCTTCTCCTCGGACATACCGATCGGCCCGATACGGCGACCGTTGAGGAACTGCTTGACCACGGGCTCCTCGCTGGTCAGCAGCACCTCGCGGGGACCGAACATGACCAGCTGCTTGCGGAACAGCATGCCGATGTTGTCGGGCACGGTCCGGGCGATGTTGATGTTGTGCGTCACGATCAGCACCGTGGCGTCGATCTGCGCGTTGATGTCGATCAGCAACTGGGACAGGTAGGCGGTACGCACCGGGTCCAGACCGGAGTCCGGCTCGTCGCACAGGATGATCTGCGGGTCGAGCACCAGGGCGCGAGCCAGGCCGGCACGCTTGCGCATACCGCCGGAGATCTCGCCGGGGAACTTGTGGCCGTCATTGGGCATACCGACCAGGTCGAGCTTCTCCATGACGATGTTGCGGATTTCGCTCTCGCTCTTCTTCGTGTGCTCACGCAACGGGAAGGCGGTGTTGTCGTAGATGTTCATCGAGCCGAACAGCGCGCCGTCCTGGAACAGCACACCGAACAGGGTGCGGATCTCGTAGAGCTCCTTGGCCGAGCACTCCAAGATGTTGGTGCCATCGATCACGATCGAACCGTGCTCGGGACGCAGCAGACCGATCAGCGACTTCAGGAACACCGACTTACCGGTACCCGACGGGCCCAGCAACACGCTGACCTCGCCAGCAGGAATCGACATCGTGACGTCTTCCCAAATCTTCGACGAACCAAACGATTTCGTCAGATCGGATACGTCAATCTGAACACCCATCAAAAGCCCTTTTCTGAATTCGTTGTTCGTACCAAGAATGTTGCCGTGCCGCTGATTACCAATACGTTCTCAGCTGAGCAGCCCCGGGATGATGGCCGGATTGTCACGAGTAACTGTGCGGCCCTGCTCGCGCCAGGCCGCAATCTTCTGGCCGACCACCGGGTCGGCGAGCGCGCTGTGGTCGAAGAAGTGCGCATAGCGCTTGGCCGCCAACGCAACATCCGGATCATCGGTCGCGACTTGAGACAGCAGAGCGGAAGCCTCTTTGTCCGCCTCCGATGGCCCGTCGACACCGATGAGTTCAGCATCTGGATAGGCACCGTCGGTGGACACGGCCATGGCGAAGACCGTGTCGATGACCGCCTTCATCGCGAGCTGGGCACGGCGCCCCAAACCCTGTGTGGACGAGTCCGCCGCCAGCACCTCCGAGATGGCGACAGCCTGACAAGCGGCCACCGACATACCTTGGCCATAAAGCGGATTGAACGCCATCACGGCATCACCCACCGCCAGGTAACCGTCGGGGAACTGCGCCAGCTCTTCCCACATGCGTCGTCGGCTGCCACGGATCCGATAGGGCACCACAGGACCGAGAAACTCTGCCTTACGCGCAATCTCACCGACAATCGGGCTCGGCGCCGCGTCGAGATGAGCCAGGAAGCCGTCCATCTCACGGGGCGGATCGTTGTCCATCATTCCCAACCCAGCAATGAGGTAGATTCCGTTGTCGACGGGCACGATTGCAGCGCCCCGGCAATTTCCCGGATGCGGGTGCGTCAGTACGCCTTCGACGCCGTCCTCGAAGCAACCTTCGGGCAACTTCACCTCGACGGTGGCATAGCCGATCTGGGAGCGCATTTCCTTTTCCTCGGGCTCCGCGTAACCGAGTTCCCGAAGCCAGTCCGGGGAACGCGAGGCACGCCCCGTCGCATCGACGATCAGATCGCCCTGCAGCACCTCGTCATCGCGCAACCGCACGCCGACCACCCGACCGTTGTCGTCCGATCCGACCAGACCCGTGACTGCACCGCTGACAATTTCCACATTCGGTAACGCCTTGACCCGAATGCGGACCACGTGCTCGATCCACGGACGTCGCATCATCACGGTGCGGGTGCCGCTGCGGACCCGACCGGCCCACCCGTGCCTGCCATACACCGCGAGATCAGCCGGCGAATCGACCATTTTGGCGCCGGCGCCCTCAAAATCTTCGACAATCCCGGGAAGCAACGCGGCCATGGCGTCCTGACCGGCGCCCAGCAGTGCATGGACCTGCCGGCCCTGCGGTACTCCGCGTCGAGGCGCAGGCGTATCCGGCAGGGCATCCTTCTCGATAATCGTGATGCGCTCGGCGTAAGGACTGACTGCGGCGGCGACCAGAAGCCCGCTCATCCCTCCACCTGCAATGACGATCGTCTTCAGCGCCATGAGTTCCCCTTCGCGGACGTGTCTGCAGCACCAGCGCACACATTGACGCTCAAAACTCTAATATGCAATTATCTATCGGACAAGCATTTTTTCGAGGAGGTCACGTGCACATCCACCCCGGAGCCGAACCCCAAACCGATGCCGAGAAAGTCGTCGTCGCTTTCCTCGACGGCTGGGGCCCGGGCGCCTGGCCGCACATGCGGGACTGCTACGACCAATGGATGACCGATGATGTGTCATGGGAAAACACCGGCTCGCCCCCCACCAAGGGCAAGCAGGCTGCCATGGAGTTCCTGACGAAGCTCAACGACACACTCGAGATGGATTACTGCACAGCTGAGCTCCGGAACATCTCCTCGCGCGGCAATATCGTCCTCACCGAACGCATCGACCGCGTTCACCTTGCCGATGGCACCGTCGCCATCGAAATTCCCATCATGGGAAGCTTCACCGTCGAGAACGGCAAGATCGCCCGCTACGCGGACTACAACGCCGACTCCCCCATCAAGAACCGTTTTCCGCGCCACGAGCATTGAGCACGCGGACACGCTCGCCCCGACTCACCGCCGGACCGCCCCGGGTTGCGTCCAACCCGGGGCGTTCTCGTCATGAGATGTGCGTCCGGCAACCGCGGCTGTGCGCCCACCGCTCACCAGACCGGTTTCGGAACTTCCGCTGTCGGCGTCTTCGGCGGCAGCTTCGCGAGGCTGTACAGGTTGAACGCCGCGATCGCGACGAAGACCACACCGGTCGCGTAGAAGACCGGGTTGCTGAAGACGTCGGGCATGGCCAGCACCCACATATTCGCTCCAGGGAGGAACGTGTTGACCGTGCCGACCAGGATGACGATCGCCAGGCCGATACTGGCGCCCCTGCGCGAGTTCTCCTGCGCACCGCGCTTCATCCACAGGAGGCCGGGAGCGGAGGCGATGAGCATGTTGGTGAACAGGAACCACTGCATGACACTGCCCGGCCCCATGAACACGATCAGGACGTTCACCAGGCCGTACATCGCGGCGATCTGGATTCCGACGAACAATGCGGCCTGCCGCAGCGTCACGGCGCCCTTGACGACGTCGCCGAAGACTTCCTGACGTTCGATGGTGAGGACCTTGTAGATGTTGTAGACCTCGAAGAAGTTCCACACGATCAGGGCGATACCGCACGCGGTTAGGAACCAGTTCCAGTCGTGGCGGGACGCGGCGAGCAGCAGGATGACCGCCCAGCTGCTGTCGTGAGCCAGATAGAAGGTGTGCATCCACACCGGATATGGCGCTCGTCCCTCGCGTCGGATCAGGGCGAACGAGTACAGGTACTCCAGGTATCCGATCACAAAGGTGACCGCCGCGGATATCAGCAGTGGGGTGTTGTCGAGCGTGAACGCGTCGATGAGCGCGTCGTACCAAGAGGGCATCGATACTCAATTCGCCGGATTGAAGAACTTCTCCGTGGCCCTGCGCCTGTAGGCGAGGTCCTTCCGCCGTTGCGCAGCCGACACGCGGGCGGTGTCGCTCGGCAGGTGGTCGGCCAGCTCGGCGGCCTTGACCCTCGTGAGGGACGGAGCCACTGTCGCGCTGCGACTGCGGTAGTTGCGCATCACGACGACGCCTACCAGATTTCCGTTGGGATCCAGCCAGTTGGCGAATCCGTGGTCCTCGGGTGAGATGACGGCTCGGAAGATTCCGTCCGGGTCGATCCGCGCCCGGGTCATGTTGACATCGGTCTGCCGGTGCATGAAATCCGAGGGTCGCGACCATATGTCGCCGAGTTCGACCGACCAGTAATCCGAATCCGGCGGCTGCCACTCGATGATCAGCGCCTCGTCGGGGCTGATCTCGTAGACCCCGGGAACGTACGTGGTGGACTGGCTGCCGACGAGTGAGGTGGCGACTTCCGCACCGGGCATCGTCACCCACTGGTTCTTCTGTCCGCCGGCCCGCCCGATGTAGATGTCGTAGAGCCCGATGATGTAGACGTCGACCAGGTACCGGAAGAACGCCGCCGCCGCGGCAAGTCCTTGGGCCACCTCTTCGTCCGGATCATCAACCGACGGTGCGGGGTCGACCGCTTCGATTGTCAGAGTGGACAGCTCGTCGGACCAGTCACCCATGATCGCCCGCACCAGAAGGAAGTTGTACGACGAATCCGGGGACAGTCGGATCCAATTCCCCTTGTGCTCCTCGGCGCTGGCGGTGATCTCGA
The DNA here is from genome assembly GCF_058270035.1 of Mycobacterium shunyiense. Taxonomy (NCBI): domain Bacteria; kingdom Bacillati; phylum Actinomycetota; class Actinomycetes; order Mycobacteriales; family Mycobacteriaceae; genus Mycobacterium; species Mycobacterium shunyiense. Next base: position 12,251 of record NZ_JBZDPT010000012.1, read on the forward strand.
AAGTCCCGTTCTCGCCGAGTTCGAAGTCGTGGAAATCGTAGTTGCCGATCTCCTCTGATGCTGGGTCGCCGAGCAGATGACTGTGCACTTGCATGAGGAGGAGCTTGGCGTCGGCGATCCGGCCGCTCAGGCGATACGTCCTGCGACCGTCGAGATATAGAGTGCCGTACCGGAAGTCCTGAATAGGAGTGCCGAGGCAGGTGGCGTCCTCGTAGAACAGTGCGTTCCAGTGCACCCGCGGGGACTGACGGTGTCTGCGTGGAACGACCGCCGCGTGGTAGGCCATCGCCTGCGCCTCGAGGATGGCCGGGTATATCTGGGCACGCAGCTCGGGGTACTCGCTGAAGCGCTGCGTGTTCTCCACCGCCCGTCGAGCGTCGTCGACGCCGGCGTGGAACCGCTCCCAGGCTTGCCGGATGTCCGCCATCAGATCTCGCTCGCCACGTTGAAGAACTCCTGATAGGGCTTGAATGCTTCTCGTTCCATGAGGATCTCCTCGTCCGAGCCGATGTCGTAGGTATGCGCGGGCCGGTTCGAGCGCGCGTTGTTCTGCAAGTGATTCGAGATGGCCTGACGCCCTTCCAGAGAAAACGGCAGCCCGAAGAATTCGTAGATATTCTCGATCGCAGCCATCGGATCCTTCACCAGATCCTGGTACTGCACGTTGCACAGTTGGCTGGCGGAGAGCTTTCCCTCCTGGAGCCAACGAATAGGCTGGCTCATCATCGCCGCGGCGAGATCCGAGTTCGTGAACTGCGCGAGCGAATCCCCTTGGAACGGAACGTCGCTGCGCATCCAGTGCAGTGTGCCGATCAGGCTGACAACGGAGGCGAGCGCCTTCACCGGATCGCGGTGGGTCCAGATGAAGCCGGCGTCGGGATAGGCGTCCAGCACCGAGGGCAGGTGTGTGAGCGTATAGGGCGATTTCATCACCCAGGTGCGTCGCGGGTTGCGCCACTGCAGAAGCTTCAGCACCCGCTTCTCGTAGTGATACGCGTCGGCGGGGTCCTGATCCGCCATGTACTGCGCGTAGGAGGGAACCTGCCCCATGAGATCGAACCACGCAGGAGAGCGGAAGCTCGTGCAGTGCACGTGAATGCTCTCGGTGGGAACCGAACCGCTGAACTCGTGCATGGATTCGATCGTCGGAGCGACGCGATTCCACTGCGTCGTGAGGCCGTCGGCGCGGGCGATTCGATCGTCGGTCGTGTATGTCGCGGATTCGGGTGGCGGACAGGGGAACAGCGCCTCCCAGTTCCGCACGGTGCCCATGTCCGGGTCCTCAACCAGCGCGTTGAGCAGCATGGACGTACCACTACGCCCCTGGCCGATGATGACGAGCGGCTTCGTGATCACCTGCTCGTCGATCTCGGGGTGGCGCGTGTACATCGCTTCGATCCGTAACCGGGCCTCCAACGTGATCAACAGATCCGACCGGGTCATGAGCCGACCCATCAGGTGCAGGTTGGCTTCGGTGTCCAGAGACCGTACGAGCACCTCGAAGGGTTCGCGCCAGTCGTCATCGCCGAAGTCGTCCAGACCGGTCCGGGCGGTTGCCGCCTCGATGAGCGATCGCGCGTCGAGCGGCACGACACTCGGCAGGTCGAAGTGCTCAGCCTCGGTGTTGACCGCCTTCAACCATTCTGGCCTCTCGGGCGGTGTCCACCGGGCTCGGCGCAGGCCGCCATCTAATACGGGCAAAGCGAATCCTTCCGTTCGACACGACGCCCGCATGACGGGCTCGCATGCTCCAGGTCACATCACTCGTCAAGAGTTGCGTACTAAGTACTCAAAGTCAATACTCGACTATCCATTAGGCGACTAATGTATCGACGGTAGTAATCTGCACGACATGGTTAGCGGCGAAACGGACCGCAGGCTCAGCCGAACGCGAATCCTCGAAGTGGCGCTGAAGATCTGTGACAGCGAGGGCCTGCCGAGCCTGACCATGCGGCGGCTGGCGGCGGATCTCGGGGTCGGCGTGATGTCCCTCTACCGGTACGTCGCAACCAAGGACGACCTGATCGAGGGCGTTGTTCACCTCGCATTGCAGCCGCTTTCGAGGCCAGACGACGGAGATTGGGACGTCCGCCTGGCCTCGGCGATCGGACGTCTGTATGCGGCGTTGCGCGAGCACCCCGGAGCCACTCAGGCGCTTGCGGGCGGGTTCATCCCCGGCCCCGCACTCGATCCCGTTCGAGACGAACTTCTGGGCATCCTGCTCGACGCCGGATTCGATGCCGCCCGAGCCGTCGCGTATCTACATACGCTGTTCACCTACGCTGTCGGCTTTGCGATCGTCGCCGGCCACAACAACGTTCCCGACGCGGCAGAGTCGGCGCGCATCGCCTCGCTGCCGCCGGAGCGATTCCCTTCGCTTGCTCGCGTTGCTCCCGAGTTCGACGCTCGATTTAGTGGTCCCAGTTTCGAATCCGGCCTCGCGCTCATCGTCGACGGGCTACGCGTAGATCTCCGGAGCTGCTAGGACGAAGCTGTGCGCCTGGTCCGGTACGCATCGATGACGAGCACCAATTGCGACGGCGACGCCCCGTGCAGGCATATCTCGTCGACTCCGAGGTCCATGAACTCGACGAGTCGGGACGGGCATTCGTTCGGAGTTCCGATCTCGGCGTTCGGTTCGATTCACACTTTCGGAAGTCGACGCGCGATCTGGATGTAGGTCAACGCGCGGGCGTAGTCCGCCTCCGAGATCTGCTGTTCATCAAGATACGGCGCCCTCGGCATCTCGTGGATGATCTTGACCTCGTTGGGGTCTCGCCCAATACGGTCGGCGCACTCGTTGCGTAGTCGCATTGTTTCGGCCACCGCTTCGGCTGAGAGAAACGGCATCAGGAATACCTGCCTATGCAGGAATTCGTCGATCGCACGAGCACCACGGTCTCGAAAAGCGACAACTTCGAGTCGAAGTGCCGGAAGAACGTCATTTCCGACAGCCCGGCGTGTTGGGTGATCTCGCGCGTCGTCGTTGCTCGATAACCCCGGCGCGAGAACAACTCTCGCGCTGCGGTTATCCGCCCACAGCTCAGCTCACGCTGCGCACTCCGATCCTGCCGAGGGAAGGTCACTTCGAATACCGGGGCAGACACGTGGCGGCAATGGCAGATCTCGCAGATCTTTGCGCGGAATACCCGTTGCCATGGTAGGCCTCGTGCACCGGCCGGCCATTGCCGCCACAGTCAGGACCTACCGTTGGGAGCTTTCCTCCTCTTGTCTGGCCGAGGCGTCGATGCGAAACTCGCTCTCCTCGTCAGCCGGGGCATAGTCCATCTCAAACGGCCGCCTGTTGAGGATCATCCGAAGAATCAGGCAGAAGAGCGCGAACCCGAGAGCCATCGAGGCGAAGCCGAGTATCTGGGTAATCAGCCATGGGTAGTCGCCGTTGAGCGCGACCCAACCCGGCAGGGCTGCGGCGCCATACGCTGTGGCCATCGCCACCGGCATCATCGGCAACAGCAGGAGCGCTCTAATCCCACGGAAGTACGAGCGGAACCGATACGCGATCGCTGCCGCAAGGGTCACTCCGAGCGGGTTACATGCCTCCCACCACCAGGGAAGCTCCCACAGCAACACCAACGGGTGATTGCCGTAGTAGTGATAAACGCCGATGGCAAGCAGCGCTTCTTCGAAGAGGATAGCAAGGAGGACCAAGGCACCCAACGACTTCCAGAGATGTTTGGTTGTCGGACGCTTGGCGATCGTCACGTACTCGAATGCTCCGAGCGCGGCATAGCCAAACCACCCGGCGACGATCCACCACGGCATTTCTCGCCCCATCAGCGTGAATGCGTGCCCCAGGAACTCCGTGGAGCTCCAAGGGAAGTAGACGGCGCCCATGATGTCGAGGAATACCTCTGTAATAACGACGAGAGGTGCACTCAGGGCCAGCATCATCGCCCCCGGATCGCGCGTCTTCCGGAAGTATGCGATGCCCATCGCGAGCCCTGCCAAACCGATGATCGTCATGGCGACGGTGGCAATCACATTGTTGGTCACCAGGTACGGCTCGTAGGTCGGCTTCATCGGAAGGCCGAAGTGCTCGTCGGTACTCGACTCGGACAGCCGGTTCGACTTAAATCTCGTGAGAAGAAGGGACACGACCACAAACACCGCTACCGCAAGCCACGCCTTCCAGTATTGCGGCCGACGGGTGTCACCCAACATCCGCCCGTCGAGCTCATCATTCATGACTGACATCGCCTTGCCTTCACCTCTCCTAGCCCGTTCCAAACGATCACCACCGGTGACGGTCATCAACCACAGCCAGAGTCGCAGCTTTATGCCTCAACCCGTCTGGCCAGACACTTCCGTGGCCCTGTGGCTGTTCAGCGCACCATATCTGACCACTCGATTATTTATCGTTAATTAGTCGATATCTAGATAAATTGCAGATCTGGGCAGCTTGCCGGCGGGCCTTGCGCCGCACCGCTCGCGCCGCCATGATCGTCGAGTACTCACTATTTCATAACTCGACCAATGAAGGTTCGTCATGGTGCAGGCAAACACCCCCAACGAGCAGTTCGTGCTGGACTTTTTCGCGCGTATGGGCCCCGACCTCGAAGGGTTCAAGCAGACGTATCGGGAGTTCTTGGCCGACGACGTGGAATGGGAGAGTGTCGGGTTCGATCATCATCCCAACTTGGAGGATTCACTGAAGTACCTCGACACGCTCGCTGAGCAGACCGGGATGGCGTACTGCGACATCAATGTCATCAGCATCGGATCATCGGCCGATCTCGTCTTCACCGAGCGGGTGGACACCATGCGCAAGTCCGACGGCTCCACGATCATGGATTTCCGGGTGGCCGGCGTGCTCGAAGTAAAAGACGGAAAGATTCACCGCTACACCGATTACCTCGACAGCCTCGGCACCGCAACACAACTGCAATCACTCGCCAGCGAGTTGGGGCATGCACCCGTAGGCGGGTAACGGCACACCGTGGCGGCGGCCACCGTGTGCCGCCGCTCCGTGATTCGGTCACGTGTCGAACGCGCCGAGGGTGTCGTGATCGTCAGCGCGGTGACGATGGGGCGCATAGTCCCGACACTCGTGCAGGCAGCCCAGGATTTCGCCGATGGAGCGACTGCGTGAAGTAGCCTGACTCAACAGGATTCAGTGCACCATCACCGTGCCGGCACCGCCGTCGACCGTGATCCGCATCCCATCGGTGATCCGCTTGGTGGCGTTCTTGACCCCCAGCACGCACGGGATCCCCAGCTCACGACTCACGATCGCCGCGTGACTCATCGGTGACCCGACGTTGACCACGACCGCCTCTGCGGAGGTGAACAACGGCGTCCAACCGGGATCGGTAAACGGAGCCACCAGCACCTCGCCGGGTTCGAGATCGACCGCGTCCTCCGGATCGTTGATGATCCGCGCGATCCCGGTGGCCGTGCCCGCACAGGCAGGTGTACCGGTCAGCACCTCGCCGGCCTCGGCCACGTCGGCAGCGGGATCCTCTCGTCGGGGCCACTCGGTCACCGGTGGGACCTTGCCGGCTTCGATGATGAACGGCGGCTCGAACTTCGACAGTTCCTCGAACCAGGCCCATCGTTCGGCGATGACGTCCCGGTAGACGTCGGGGTTCTCCACCAATGTGTCGAGTTCGTCTTCCCTGAGCATCGTGATGTCCTCAGGTCGGGCGAAGTGACCGGCCGACGCGTACCGTCGTCCGAGTTCCAGCATGGGCAGCCGTCCCTCGTGCAACACCCGGATGGTGTTGGTCTTACTCTGCTCGCGCGCTGTCGAGTACAGCGCCACCGAACGCAGGGCCGCGTCGACCGCGGCGAGTTCGTCAGGCCGGCCGGCAAGTTGCGTCCGCACCCGTTCGAGTGCCGCCTCGCGCTCGGCACGCAAGCGGCGTCCCTGTTCGGCAGGGTCCTTGTCGTCCGGTTGCAACCGCATGCGGTCGATCATTCCCAGCGGTATCGAGGGGAACGACTCCCATGTCCGCGCGTTCGCCTCCCACTCCTGCGTGGAGCGCGAACCGAAACGGTAGATCAGATCGTCAAACCCGGCCCGGAACCGTCGAGCTGCATCCGAATCCGACATCCGCAGACGGTCATCGAGACCCGCGATACCACCGTCGAACTCGGCCGACAGCTCTGGCGATTCCCGGACGGCCCGACCCAGCGCCCACATCGCCTCGTTCGGCGCAGCCGACGCGATGTTCCCCAGCCCGCTGGTCAGCGTGACCGCCAGACTCGGATCACCGACAGGCAGCAGCGCCTGCTCCAGGGCCCCGGCGACGACGGAGCCTTCGTACACCATCCGCAAGTGCGTCCGCAGCACGATCGGTGCGAAGTGCTCGCGTAGCACCGTCCGCTGGCGGTCCAGGAGTTCCCGATCGGTCAGCTGCGCGAAATCCGGTCGCTGGGCCCGCAATCGCTCCGCCATCAGGCGGTGCTCCTCGATGTCGGGGCGGCTCGTCTCCGACATGACCCGCCCGATCGTCGCGAGAATCCGCTCGGTGAACTCCGGACGGTCGTCATCGGGATGCGCAACGTAAGCCGGGGCCCGCAGGTCGCCGAGGTAGGTCCGGTCCATCAGATCCGGTGTGGCTCCGGGCATCCGTGCGCCGAACGTACGCGACTGCGAAAGATTCAAGTACACGTACCCGTACACCAGGCCCTGAATGTCTAGGGTATCGGCGCGGAACTCGTCGAGGTCGAACGCACCGAACTCGACAAGCGCCTGCTTCCACTGTATTTCGTTGGGCGGCCCACCGATCATCGTCCAGAACAGCGGCGTGGCCACCGTGGACGAGACTTCACCGACGTTCGCACGGGTGTATACCGGCCACCGCGTGCTCAGCTCGTTGTCGACGACCCACGGCTTCGTGAGATCCATGAGATTCCCTTCCATCCGATCAGGGACCGATGAGTCCGCGGTATTGCGGGCAGTATTCGTTGACCGCCAGGACAAAGAAGTCGTGCGCTTGTTCGGGTTGCACCCGGGTGTATCGCAGGATGCGTTGTTCGACTTGTGCGGGGTGTCTGTTGAGCCATAGGAAGTAACAGGCGGATTTTGCGGTGCTGACGAGGCTGGGTGAGCTTTGCACGAACCCCATGGATTTGGCGGTGCTGACGAAGCTGGCGTTGTCGGCATGCGCCGACGGTGACGTCGACAGCGCGAGCAGCAGTGCCGGCACGACTAAACCGAGGACTGCAGTATGTCTTCGCATTCAGTGTCCTTTCTGGCGACACTCGGTCCGCTATGGGCAGAGGTAGATGAACGCCAACTGGGTGACGGCCGGGGTCAACAAGGTCGCTTCTTGCCCGACGAAACCCGCGTCGCGTCTATTACAGGCAAAGCGCCCCAAAGACAGCAGTTCGCCGTCGCTGCGGAATGACGTCGGGTCGTGACTGGCGGCGAAGACCTTGCGCAACTGCTGGAGGTACTGTTCCTCGCCAGGCGCCGGCGGAGTCAGTGGTTCGGCCGACGCGTGAGGTGCGATGGCCATGTTGATGGTCATTGCGCACATGACGCCGGCCAGTAGCGATATGGCGGTCTTCATATTGCTCCCCTCGGGCGGCGGGCGATTTGACGATTCGGGTGGGTCACGGCGGGGCCAACCAGGACCGGGTCTGGGTGACCAGAAACTTATAGGGACCGCGACGGCAATAGGTACTGGTGTCGGCCATCGTGGCGCACACCGTCCCGTTGTAGTTGATGTAGCTCGACGGGGGCAGATCGCGTTCTGCCCTGCCCGGCGGAAACTGGACCCCCAGCAGCCAGTCGTAGCGGGTGACGATGTTGCCGTTGACCCAACCGATGTTGGTCGTGCCAGGGGGCGCTCCGCGAATGTCGCCGGTGCATCCGAAACTGCCCCGGTCCCAGATCCCGCAATTGAGTCCCAGCGGTGTCGAGAACCAGACTCCCCCGCTGCTGCCGGTGAAGTAGTCGTCGTACTTCACTTCGTGGTAGTACCGGACGATGTGTTTGTAGTCCGGGAAGGGATCTGGCGGACCGGCGGCCGGATCGGCTTGCACCGCGGGTGCGGCAACGAGCATGACCGCACCGAGGTTGCCAAGGGCAGTCAGCCAGCGGTGGATGCGTCGGATGTTGCTGTCCCAGCGGCGGTTCATGGCAGGTTCCCCGGCGACGATTCGTTCTCGGATCGGTGCGGCACACTCCCGTAGCAGGTGACGTTGCCAACGTCGAGGATGCTTTCACAGAGCAATTCGTCGCCCCTCCAGATACGGACTGTCACGAAATGGCCTTGCAGCACGCGGCCGACGGTCGCCGCGGTGCGAAAGTTCGGCCGCCAGTCGGCGCGCACTTCGGCACCATCGGCCGTCGGGCTGGTCGCGTCGGCGACCGGCACAGTGAAGCGCCACGGAAGCGGGACGTTCTGTAGGAGATGCTTTCCCGAGGTGTCGCGGTATTCGAGGCCGGTCAGCACCCCGACCGAATCCGAGAAGACGTCGTAGGTGACGGTGTCGTCGGCGTACGCCACCGGTGGGGCCAGCATGGCTGCACCGGCGGCGAGCACCGTGACGAGCGGTGGGAGAAAGCGCATCACGCGACTCCTTTGACGGGTGAGTGAAATACTTTGCGAAGCAATCGATTCTGGGAGGCTATCCGGCGAGTACCACCGTGGTGAGCGTCAACCGCTTCTTCGCGTTGTACATCGCACTCACTCCGTATGCGGAGTACGAGCAGTCTGGGATCTTGGCATAGCCCTGCAGCAGAACCGCCTTGATCGCCTGGGCGTCCGGACGTGCGGCGCCGGACAATATCGCTGCGTGGCTTCCGTCGTAGCCGAGGTCCTTCAACAGCGGCAACGCATCGGTCTCCGGCACGGCTCGCGCCTCGTTGTTGATCCATTGGTCGGTAGTTTTGTTGATCGCGGCGGCAGCCTGATCGATCACCGGGTTCGATCGCAGCGGACCGCACGCCGCTCCACGTGCTTCGGCCACCGCGGCCCTCAGGTTTTCGGTGGTGTCGGCCATCGCGGTAGGTGCGGCGACGAGGGCTGTTGCCGCGAAAACAATTGAAATTAAGGATATCTCGCGTCGAACGCGCCGAGTAGGCGGACCGAAAACGGGTCTTGTCGCCGGGTTCGCACTGTGCACCCTCATGCCCCTTCGCAGACGTGTGAGCGGTGGATGTCGCTTCCCCAACGTTTCGCCTTCTGCACCGACGGCCCGGTGAACCAGTTGGGTTGATGAGCCAGGATCCCGTTGTTGACGTTGGACAGCTGCTCCCACAGTTTGAAGAACGCTTCACCTTCGTAGACCGCGAAATAATGGTCTCCGAACGGGTTCTGGGCCTGGGTGAGCGACTGAGCCCGCGGGGCCAGGAAGTCCACGGCCTGCCCGATATTTGTGGTCACGATGTCGACCTGCTGCTGGACATTGTCCCGGGTGTAGTCGAAGTCCTTGCCGTTAGGACCAAACGGATCTGTTGCCGGCGTCTTGTCGATCCTGTTGAATTGCAGCCTGTCGATCTGGGCTCGAAGGGTGGCGTACTGAGCGTTGTACCACTGACACATTTCTCGCATCGCCGTGATGTCGGCGTCGGTGACCTTGTCCTTGGTTTGATCGTAAGGAAAGGGAAACTTGGGCGCCCAGGCCGACGCCGTCGGCACGATCACCGGCATCGGGCGGATCAGGTCGCTGTCAGAGGGCAGATTCGGCAGCCCCGGCTGATCCGCAGGGTCAGCCGGGTCGGCACCCGAGGGCGCGCTCATGAGCACCGCCACCGCCATCAGAATCGCCGCCCATCCGAGGCCGCCGGCGCGGCGCCGGATTCTCTTGTTCTTGCTCACCGTGTCTGTCCTTTCACCCGCGCAAGTCCGCTACTTGGGTCCCAGCGCCGCACCGATTCCACCGACGTCGGTGATCTGCCAGTCCTTGTTGCTGTCGATCGTCGTGGAATAGGTCGCGGTCGATTGCAGCGCTTCGGGCGATTGCACAGTCTTGGTATGCACGCTGACAAAGCTGTCGACCATGTAGACGCCGTTGTTGACGGATCTCACCTTGGCCACCAAAGGTTCGGCAGTGGAACTCCATTGCAGCGGAACCAGGACCTGCTCCATGGAAGTCCCTGCGTCGGAAAGCTTTTTGGACAGTTCGGGACTTGTCCCCGCCACCAGTTTGACGTGCCAGGCCTGCAGATCCTTGAAGTCCATCGTGGCGGCGTTCACCGCGTAGTCGAGGGCGACCTTCTCGGCATGCGAGGCGGCGTCAGCTTGCGCGGTCTGGGTGCTCAGTTGATGGCGCGCACCGAAGTACAGCCAGCCGAAGACTGCCACTGCAGCCACCAACAGGACGATCACCGCGCCGAGGATCAAAGTGCGCACGCTCAGCGATATCGAACGGGATCGATCGATGGGCGCAGCCCTGTCTTCGGGCTCGGTCGATTTTGGCTCGGTCGATTTTGGCTCGGTCGATTTTGGCTCGACAGATTCCGACTCCACCTCAGCGGCGGCATCGTCAGCTTCGCGCGTCGGGCGCACCTTGGTGTCATTGGCACTCACAGCATTGCCTTTCTCGAGTTGATTTTCTGACGTGCACACTCACGCTCACCGAATCTCATGGCCGGACCCGCAGCGTGATGGCGCCTTCGGCCGGCACCTGGTTCAGGAAGTTGTCCAGAATCTGACCGGTATCGAAATTCATCAGAGATGCGGCGATGGCGTTCAGTTTCGGCTGGAATGCCTCACCGAGGACCTTGAGGTCATCGCCGCGCTCGTCGAGCAGGGTCTGGACGCGCGCGACGAGATTGTTCATATTGGAGATCGCCTCCGGGTTGTCGCGGCTGAACAGAATCGGCAGGTGCTTGAAGAAGTCCTGCCACGCGATCCCGAAGTGCTGCAGCCGAGGGGTCAGGCGCGTCAAGTTAGGGTTCACCCATTCGGCGTTGCGCAGCAAGGTCTGGAAGTTGCTCAGCAGTTGTCGCCCTTGGCCGTTCATGTTGTTGACCGCGTTGTTCAACAAGACGCTGGTGCGCGACAAGTTGGGCAGCGTGACGTTCGGATCAGGCAGGGCGGCATCTGACTCGCCAATGATGCGGGACAGAGCGTCCGGATCGAGTTGGTGCAGTACCCGCACCACGCTGGTCGCCAGTTCCGAAATCGACGGCGGCTGGACCACCGATTCGGTGGAGATGTGTTGATTGTCCTGCAGCACGGGGCCGCCTTCGCTGCGCGGCAGCAATTCAATATAGGACTCGCCCAGCGCGGACAGGTTCTCCAGCCGCACCTCGGTATCGGCGGGCACCTGATGATGACCGTCGATGTAGAAGTTGACGGTCGCCGATTCGGCTGAGGTGCTGGTGCCCATCACCTTGCCGACGGGCGCACCGCGCAAAAGCACGTTGGAGTCGACCACCAGACCATTGACATCGGGGACGTCCATGGACAGGTTGATGCGGTGCGACGGCGGGCTGATCCGTAGGCCGAGCGACGCGAAATACGCCATGACCACCGCGATGATGACGCCGAAGGTCAGGTACGAAATGACGTCGCGCAATTTCACAGCGTTCATGGCATTGCCCCCAGGATCCTCAGCACTTCCTGGACGTTGCCGGACAACTCCCGGCCGTCCGGCCCGACGATCGAGGTGATGTTGATGGCCGGGTACTTGTCCGCTGGAAGGAAGAAGTCGGTGAACAACCGCCGATACAGCGGTATCTCGGATTCGGTGGCCACCTTCGACTGCTGTAGAGACACGGTGGCATCGGCCAGCGATTGCAGGAACGGAACCAACCAGTACCCACCGAGGGTGATGCTTCCGATGCCGGGAAGAACCGTCGAGGTGTAGTTCGCCAGCGCGATGAGATGCTCGAAACCTCGTTGTCCCGTTGGCGAGAACCAGTACTGCAGCTGCGGAATGTGGCCGTGCACAACCTCGGCTGTCTTGGCCGCACTGTCGAGCAGTTCATCGACCTGATCGAGGTTGTCCGACAGCGCAGTCAGGTCGGTCTCGACCCGCGCGGTCAGCGTGCGCACCTCGTCGCTGGCCGGAACCACCCGGTTCAGCCGGATGACGGTGTTCTGCGCGCGTTGGATGGTCCCGCTGGACACGAAGTTCGCCATGGTGGCGATGGTGTCTTCCAACTGCGGCGGTGAAGTCGTCTGGGAAACCGGGATAACCGCACCCGCGGGCAGTGCCGACGCCCGCGCCGGCGCTTGGCCTTGGGGCCGCTCGAGCGCAATGTAGATGTCGCCGAGCACCGTCGCCTGCTGCAACACCGCATGGATGTCGGCGGGGACGGAGACACCGCGGGCGACGCGTGCGGTGACCTCGACGTCACGATCGCTCAGCGCCACCTCGGACACGACACCGACGTTCACACCATCGAGTACAACCTTCGCGCGGTCGGGCAGGTTGAGGACGCTCTCGAACTGCATGACCAGGTCGTACCCGTCGTCGTACGACTTGCCCGGTGGCGGTATTGAGTTGACGTCAACGGTGGCACACGCCGACAGCGTCACCACGCACGCGGCGGCCACCGCGGCGGCCGCCGGCCGCAACCGCCGGATCATCGGTTCGCCGCCTGGGTGAGCACGTACTGCAACAGTGCCACGTCGACGGCATAGGGCGTGCCCTTCACGTTCGCGCAACTCCCCGGCATCGACGCATTCATGATGTTGCACGCAGCGACCCCTTCGGGTGCCCGCAGCCGATACGTCGGCGGACGATAATGCAGCGTGAATTCGTGGTTGTTGGCGACATTGACGAATCCGTTGATCAACCGCGGGGCGACGTTCATCAGACTCGCGTAGTACGGGGCACGGGGTGCGCCCTTGCGTATCGCCACCGAAACCGCGTCGAGCAACTGCTGAATCTGCGGACCGAGTTCCTTCTCCAGTCCTCCCGCAGCATCGAACACCGGCAACAGCCCCTCGAATGCCGAGGACACTCCGGTGATCGCATCGTCCAGGTCAGGCAACGCGTAGTTCGAGGCATCTTCGAAGACGCTCTTCATGGTTGGCTCCAACTCGGTCAGCGTGTTCGTGAGCAAGGTGAGGTTCGCCGTGATCGAGCTCATGTCGCCGATGGCTTGTTCGGGCGAGTCCAGCAACGACGACGTGGTTTTCAGCAGCTTGTTGGCCGCCACTCCCTGGCCGCGCAGGGCCTGGTCAATTCCGCTGACCACCTCACCCACGTTGTCGGATTCCGCGGGGTTGATCGAGTTGATGAAATCGGTCGACGATCCGATCACCTCGGACAAACTCTTCGGAGTCAACGACCGGTCCAGAGGGATGCAGTCCCCCGCCGACAGGTGCACACCGGAGGCATAGTCTCCGACAAGCTCCAGGGACCGGTCGGCGAGAATCGAGGTCGATCTGGTCACCGCTTGGACGTCATGGGGAACAGTGCGGCCCCCGTCAACGGTGAAATCGATCCGGACCGACCTCGGGCCCGGAGTGATCGCGTCGACCTTGCCGATCCGATAACCAAGATGTGTCACCGGGTTCCCCACGTAAAGGCCGACACTGTCGGGCATCAGCGCGCAGTAGCCATCGGACTTCGTCTCGGTCGATGACGAACACCCACCACAGCCCAATGCCACCACCACCGCGACGAACGCGAGCCCAACCCGCCGCAACACCTCACCACGCTGCGCAGACATCAGCACGGGTTCCCCGGGATCGGCACACACAGGTCGGTCGCCAACAGCGCGGGTGCGGCATTCTGTGCATCGAGAATACGATCGAACAGGTTCTGCACCCGCTTGAGTGCACGAATCGTCAGGCCATTGCGCTCGACGAACAGCCGACCTTTCTCCAGATAATTGCGAACCTTCTCGGTGAACTCGACGCGGTGCGCGTTATAGGCGTCGCCAAGAGGTTTCAGCGCCAACGACACATCACCCAAACCAATGAGGGTGTCGGAGAACCCTCTGTTGTAGATCACCAATGTCTGGGTCAAGATCGACACCTTTCGCACGAGTTGGTCAAACTTGTCGCGATACTTGGCCAGCGCCCTGATGTACTCATCGGACAGATTGAGGATTTCGGTCACCTGACCGCGCTGGCGCTCGATCGTGGCGCTCAACGCATTGCCCGCGTCGATGGCCGTCGCGACGACGTCGACGTTCGGCCCCGTCAAACCCTGGGCAATCTGGTTGAGCGACTCGTTGACCGGTGTCGTGTTGACGTTGTCGGTGACCTTCGTGGTGTCGGTGAGCGCGGTCATGAGGCTGTAGGGCATCGTCACTCGCGACACCGGGATCACGTTGTCCCCCAACGGGACGTTGCCCGCCGACGCCAGATTCACGTAATAGCCGCCGACCACGGTTAGCATCCGCACATCCACCTGCGACTGATCACCGACGAAAACCTTGTCGTCCACCTGCGTAGTCACCCGCACTTGATTGGTCTCCAACTCCAGTTTGGTCACCGTCCCCACCTTGATGCCGGCCACCCGAACGTCGTCACCGGTACGCAGCGACGCGGCGTCATCGGTGTAGAAGGTGACGGCCTGGCCGCGACCGGGCTCGTTGTAATACAGGTAGGTCAACACCAGCGCCACGACCGTCGCGATCACCATCGCGCCGACGCCCTTGGCGACCGGGTTCTTCCACAGTTTCGCCACAGATTTCACGGATTGCACAGGACCACCCGCTGACCGTTCAACAAAACATCCATCGTCTCGGGAAGCTGAAAATCGCCTCGCGAGCAGGGCTCCACCGCGCCGCCGTCCTCGCCAGGAGGGGGAATGTTCTCATTGATCACCGGAACCAACTTGAACGTATCGAAGAAGTTGTCAAGGTTGCTGAAAGCGCGATCCATCGCCTCATCGACACTGATTCCATTCCTAAATCCAGCACTGTTGAGCAGGTGCGCCACCGGATCGAAAAAATCTTTGCTGTACAACATTTCCTTACGAAACTCATCGAGCACGGTGAGCGCACCGTCGACGGGCTGATTCGCCAAATCAACGAGATGAATGAATTGCTCCGACGTACCACCGATCCCCCTGGCGATATCCGACAGATTGTTCATCAACGTAGAAACCACCAGCTGCCGGTCGGACACAAACTCCGTTAATCTCCGTATGCTCTTCAACAGCGGTTCCAACCCGCTGCCATCACCGGTGAGAAACGATGCGGCATTGGCAGTGAACGTATTGATCTCTTCCGGACTCAACGTGGCCAGCACCGGTTGCAACCCGTTGAACAGGGCCGTCACGTCGAACGAGGGCTGCGTCATCGACGTGGGTATCTCCGTGACCAGATCAGCGTCGCGGTAGCCCTCGGCCGGGTTCGTGACATCGATGTAGCGCACCCCGGTCAATGCCTGAAACTTGATGGCCAACCTGCTCACTCCGACCACCCCGTACTTGCGGTCCAACGTGAGCTTGACCTGCGCAACATTGCGCCCCTGGTCACGCACCAGATCGACCGAATCGACCTTGCCGACGCGAACCCCACGCACCCGCACATCACCATCGGGGTGCAGCCCTGAGGCATCGGTGAACTGGGCCACGTATACCCGGGTACTGACCGCCACCGGATGAATGAGCGCGTTCGCCAGCACGATGAACAAGACAACTGACACGGCCACGGCTACCGCCAGGCGCCACAGCGCAGCTACGGGTTTCACGGCGTGGCCTCCGGAGCGATACCCAACGGGGCCGCCACACCGGGCAAACTGTCCAACAGAATTCGAACCGAAACCGCCCGCTGATTGCCGTCGCCGTTGTACAGCCGGAAGAACCTGTCACGCAATTCCGCCAGTTTTTGGGCGATGTCCTCTGGCCGGAACATCACCGGGCCCATATCCGTGACCGACTTGATCCCGAGAATCAACGGAAACAAGTCATCCACGTGGCTGGAAAGGAGTTTACCCACAGCCGCAAACACACCTTTCTCGATCGTATCCATCGTCGCGATCACGGTGTTCTGGAACTCCTCAGGGGTGTACACCGCAATATCCGGCACATCAGTGTCCACGAGGTACGGGAATTCCAGCCGGGAAGCGCTGGAGTTCGCCGGATTCCTGATCTGACCCGGGTAATAGTCGTACTTCACGAATCGAGTGCCAGCCTCGATCGCCGCATCACTGAACGGCGGGAACGCCGCCACCGACGTGGTCAGATTGTTCAACAACTGCTCGCTGGGCACGGTCTGCACTGCATCGACAGCCCTGGTCACCGTCACCGCGGTCTCGAACAACGGGTTGAGCCCATCGGTATAGCGGGTAACCCGATCGACCACTGCGACAAGCTGAGGCGTCAAAGAACTTTCAGACACATCGCCCAGCTGCTTCAGCAATTCCGACAGCGTGAAATTGCCGGTCGGCATCAAGCTGATGTCACTCCCGTCGCGCAGCGCCTGACCACCCGCGTTCGGAACCAGATTGATACCGGGCACACCAAAGTAGTTGATGGGCCGAAAATCAACGTTCATGGTGTCGGTGAGGCCACTCGTCGGCCCCGCCTGAAGTTCGGTATCCAGGCGCACGCCACCGCCGGCACTGGTCGAGACCCCGGTGACCTGGCCAACCTTGACACCGTGCAGAACAACCGGTGTACCGGCCTCCACGCCTTGCCCTACGAACGGTGCATTGATCGCGACCAGCAACTGGTCCTTGCCCCGCCCTCCGAACGGGCGGACAACCACCAGAGTCACCACAAGTGCGATACACAGCACCACCGCGGAGCCAATGGTCAACAGCACGCGATCCTGACGCTTTTGCGATCCACGTAACAAGATCCCGCTCCCTATCCCTTGAAGACGAACACAGGCTGCAGACCCCACAGCAAGACGGTCGTCAAGAAATCCAAAACCACGATCGTGACCAGACTCGCACGCACGGCACGTCCAGAAGCCTGCCCAACGCCGACCGGCCCTCCCGACGCGAAATAGCCGTAGTAACAATGGATCAGCGTCACCGCGATGCAATAGATACTCAACTTGAGTGTCGAGTAGAACAGATCAGTCGGGTTCAGGAACTGCACAAAGTAATGGGTGTAGGTTCCGCCGGGTTGCCCGTTGAACACCACGGCCACCGTCTCCAACGTGTAGAAAACCCCAAGCAAGGTCAACAAGTAGCCGGGTACGACACACGTCAATGCGCCGATCAACCGGGTACCCACCACGAACGGAATCGGCCGCAGGCCCATCGAGTCGACAGCATCGATCTCTTCCGAGATGCGCATCGCCCCGATCTCGGCCGTCATCCGGGTGCCCGCCTGCGACATGAAGGCGATCCCGGCCACGATCGGACCGAGGATGCGGACCGCGCCGATACCACCGATGATGCCGGCCAACGATCCAAA
This sequence comes from Mycobacterium shunyiense, assembly GCF_058270035.1. Taxonomy (NCBI): domain Bacteria; kingdom Bacillati; phylum Actinomycetota; class Actinomycetes; order Mycobacteriales; family Mycobacteriaceae; genus Mycobacterium; species Mycobacterium shunyiense. The sequence continues at coordinate 29,510 of NZ_JBZDPT010000012.1, forward strand.
CCCGAGGATGTCCAAGATCGCGAGAGCCTCGATGGCCAACGAGGCACCGGTGGCGATACCCAGAATCAGCAGAACGCTGATCGTGCCGCCGTCGACGATCAACGATCCTCTGCCCCACGCCATGTCCAGAGTCGCCGCCAGGGTCTGGCGGAAATACCGCCGCACCGTCAGCGGTAGGTACCACAGCACGTTTCCGATGAACAACGTCCACTGCCCGAAACCCTCCAGCGGTTTGCGGACCATGCCCGTGGCAGTCGAACGAGCTCGACTCAAGGTAGCCGGAGCCGACATCACGCCACCGCCGTCGGGAAGAACATCGTCTGGATCTGGGTGATCACCAGATTCGCGAACAGAATCAGCACAACATTGATGACCACGGCGGCGTTCACCGCGTCAGCCACACCGCGGGGGCCACCCTTTGCCTCTATCCCCCGCATCGAGGAGATCACAGCCACAATCGCCGCGAACACAAGGCCTTTCGCGATCGCGAAGTACACGTCGATCATCTTGGCGAACGTCCCGAACGAGCTCCAGAAACTTCCCGGCGACACCCCACTTACGGTCACCGACAACAGGAACGACGACGCGGTACCCGACGCGATGATGACTAACGTGAGGATGGGAGCGATCATCAGCAGCGCCAAGAACCTCGGCACCACCAGACGCCGAACGGGATCCACCCCCAGCACCCGCATCGCATCGAGTTCCTCACGGATGGCGCGCGCCCCGAAATCCGACGCAATCGCCGAAGCCGCCGCGCCACCCATCAACAACCCCGCAGTCACCGGCGCACCCTGCCGCAATACACCCACCCCACTCGCCGCCCCGAGGAGCGCGGTCGCACCAACCTCGTGGACCAACCCCGATGTCACCACCGTGACGATGCCACCGATCGGGATTGCCATCAGAACCGCCGGCGTCGCAGTCACTTTCAACAAAGCCCAAGCCTGCCAAAGGAACTCACCCACCGGTAGGCGCAACCTGACAGTGTCGACAATCGCATAGCGAATCACCGATAGCACCAGATCAACGCCACGCCCCGTCGTCGCCGCAGCCTGCACCGGCCGCGACCCCAACTCCGCCATCCTGCGCCAAACCGTGTCCAGGAATGCCGGTCTCCGCGATTGCGCATGCGCGCCCGTCGAGATCACCACACCGAATCCTTCTGCCTCACAAACGACTTGATCACCAAGCCCATGTCGGACTTCAGCACGCGTCCGGTTCCATAAAGTGCGTTTTCAGCAACGCGGACACGGTTGCCTGATGACACACCAGGCTCCGCTGTGTCAAACCTCACGCTCCGTGGCGATGCGAGATGCGCCTCACATGTCTTCATCACGCAGCACTCTAACAATAAATGGCTGAGTAATAAACAATTTTGCACTGGACATTAATACGATCGACTATATACCTGGCGCTACCTGGTCGGATGCGCCAGAAACAGACGCTTCACGTCCGTCAAGGCGCCAAAATTGACGCCTTACATGGAAATGCCTGGTACGGTTCCGATCTGCGTTCACGCCATCAGACGAACTCCGTCCGGTAACCACCGACTCGACCACACGACCACAGGTGGGCACGACCCAAGGAGGAGCTATCGCGACTGACAAGCGAACCGACGAAGCTACGCGAAAGCCTTCGGGACGACGCCGGGACCCCACTGTCGAAGCACGCGCCACCCAGGCGGCCCTCACCCTGTATCGGGACTACGGCCTGGCTCGACTGAGCTTCGAGCAGGTGGCGCGCCAGGCATCGGTCGGCAAGGCCGCACTGTACAAGCGGTGGTCCAGCGTCGAGGAGTTGCTCGTCGACGCTTTGGCAACAATCGCTCCGGTACCTGACATCGAGGATCACGGTTCCCTGCGAACCGATCTGCGGCAACTCGGCCTACTATTGTGCGATCTGATGTCCGGCCCGTACGGTCGGGTCGTCACCCGCATCATGCTCGATGGACGCGGATCACCACAGATGAAGCCGTACTTCGACGCCTTCGTCGAATCGTATGTCGGCAGCGCCACTTGCATCGTGACCCGTGGCATCGAACGCGGCGATCTCAAAGCCGATCATGATCCAACGGCACTGCTGGCTCAGATGTTCGGCGCAGTGATGATCCACGTACTCTTCTTCACCGATCCACACCAACCGCTGCCCCGCACCTCCGCGAGCATCTTCATTGATCGGTTGGTGGACACGGTGCTGGCTGGTATCCGATGTTGAGTCGCTTGACCATGACCGGCAGCCGGCAATACAACACCGCCCCTTGACCCGGCCACGGGCTGCCCGATTTCGGAGAGACCGTGGGAATCATCATCTTGTGATTGCCGTCTTCAAGGCGCGAGGGGTCGGCCTGCTGGCTCTACGGGTGAGCAGCTTTAGTCCTTTGATCGAGGTCACCCCGGCCGATCAGCGCCTTGTACATCTTGCCGTTGTCTCCGCGGGGCAGTGCTGCCACAACGACAACCTGTCGTGGACACTTGTAGTGCGCCAGTCGTAGGCGGCAATAGTCGATCAGTACATCGTCGATGGTGTCGGCGTGCACCATGGCCGGATTGAGCACGACATAGGCTGTGACGACTTCTCCATACTCGGGATCCGGCGTACCCAATACGGCAACGTCATCAACAGCGGGATGGAGCGCGAGCAACTGCTCAACCTCCTGGGGGTGAATGTTTACTCCACCGCTCACGATGATCTGGTTAGCGCGGCCGGTGAGGTACAGATATCCGTCCCGATCAACATGGCCGACATCGCCGACGGTGCGCAGCAACCCCAACGCAGAATCCTGACCACCGCCTTCGAACCACACGACGCCGTCCTCATCTGGTGGTAATCGGTTTCCGTCGGCGTCGGTGATGTGGATTCGTCCACGGATCGCACGTCCGACCGATCCCCGACGCTGAACAGCTTCCATCGGGCCGATGTGGGTGTTGCCGTAGCCTTCCGACGCGCCGTAGAGCTCGTGCAGTACCGGCCCCCACTGTCCGTGGACGCGATCTTTGAGCGCCGGCGGACACGGGGCCGCGCCTGTGATCGCCACGCGTAAGGCCGACACATCGTCGGCCGTGCGTTCAATGTCATCGCACAGCTTCATCATCCGCAGCAGCATCGTCGGTACGAACTGCGCGTGGCTGATCCGGTATCGCGACAGCGCCGTCAGAGCCTCTGCGGCGTCGAACCTTTCCATGCAGACGACCGTTCCGCCCAGCTGCATGACCGCGAACACGAACCGAAAAGGCGCCGTGTGATAGATCGGAGCCGGCGACAGGTAGATGGTGTCCGGGCCAAGGGAGAACAACTCGGTGTATTCGCCGAGATGCGGCGCGGCGTGCCGCGGGTGCACAACACGATCCGGGCGATGGCGCACAGCTTTCGGACTACCCGTTGTGCCCGAGCTGAACATCACCCTGCCACCAAGGATTTCGTCGATGAGGTAAACCTCGCCATCCGTGCCCGCGATCAATCGGTCGTAGCTTTCGCAGTCGTCGATGTCCCAGACCACGATGCCATTCGGCAGGGACGCGACCGCAGCGTCAGCGTCGTCACGGCACGCGCGAGAGGTGATGAGCAGACGAGCTTCGCAGGCAATGAGCATCGCAGCCAGCTCGTGGTCACCCAGGTGGAAGTTGATGGGTGCGATGTCGAGGCCTGCTCGAGCAGCGGCCCAGATGATCTCGGCCCACTCCAGGCGATTCTCACAGACCACGGCCACAGTGTCGCCGTGATCGAGACCTGCTCGGCGTAGCGAGGCTGCGAGTGCCCGCGACCGGCGATCAAGCTCGGCATAGCTGATCTCGATGCCCGTCGAGGCCATTACCATGGCAGCCTTCTCGGGGTGCGTCAACGCGAAATCAGCCGGAAATCCCATGATGTCAGCGCTTCTCAGCCGAACGCACCGAACTGCAGCGTCGAACCAGCCGCTGCGTCGCACGCGCATTGCTGACTTGGGCATTCACTGTCGCACTCCTCCATTGGATGCTGCAGACAAACTTACATTGACGCTCAATAGTTTGCCATGCGACTATTCTTGGGATGTGGAACACACCGCCAGGAGCACCCGATGCGAGTCGTCTCGGCGGTGACGGGCTTGCTCGCATACCGAGTAGGACGCAGCCCCTGCCTGAGACCGATTCTGACGGCATCAGCACTCACACAAACGAAGGGACGATCAGATGAGCGATCACGATCTCGAACAACGAGTCCGGCGACTGGAAGACATCGAGTCGATCCGTCGGGTGAAGGCCCGCTACTTTCGGTGCGTCGATTTCCGCCTCTGGGACGAGTTCGCCGACCTGTTCACCGACGACCTCGAGGTCGACTTCGCCGAATCGACCAGCAAGCCCAAGGGCAAGAACGAGTTCATCGCCAGTGTCGCAAGTCACTTCGTCACCGGGTTCTCGGTCCACCACGGCCACCTCTCCGAGATCGACATCATCGATGACAACACGGCAACAGCCTTGTGGCCCATGTACGACCGGGTGGAATCCCCGGCCGACAGCGGTTACGTATCCCACGAGGGCTGGGGTCACTACTCGGAAACCTACCGACGGTGCGATGACGGCCAATGGCGGATCAGCCGAAGCAAGCTGTCCCGGATCCGCCGCAACGTCCTTCCCAAGGAAGAGGAGCAGCCGGCGGTATGACATCGATTGGTTTGACCTTGCCGCAGTTGGGAACTGTCGTGTCGACGACTCTGTTGCGGGACTTCGTGCAACAGGCCGAGGACATGGGTTTCGATGACCTCTGGGTACAGGATCACTTCCTGTACGCGCTTCGTCAGTCCGGCGATTACGGCGGTAGCGCCGACGCCCAGCCCGACGTCTATCGCTCGGTGTGGGCACCGACCGAATTGCTCGCCGCGGTCGCCACGTGGACCGACCGGCTCAATCTGGGGACCAGTATCCTCGTCGGCGGCAACCACTGGCCCGCTCAACTCGCCAATCGCTTGGCCACCGTCGATCAACTCAGCAATGGACGCCTATCGGTGGTCGGACTCAGCGTGGGCTGGTCTGTCGAGGAACACCGCGCGGTCGGGGTGGATGCCAAGACCAGGGGCCGACGCATGGACGATTTCGTGCCGGCACTGCGCGCATGTTGGGGCGCAGACCCGGTCGAGCACCACGGTCCATTTTTCGACATCGGTCCGGCCGTGATGCAGCCCAAACCGGTGACCACTCCGAGGCTGATGTCGGGCATGTACTCGGAACGTGGATTGGCAAGAACCGCGAAAGATTTCGATCTGTGGAACCCCGGCTCCATGCCGATCGACGCAGTAGTGGGCATGTTGGCAAAGATCAACGAGCAACGGGATCCTGGCAGGCGGCCGGTGGGTGCGGTCTACCGGCTGGCCCAACAATCGACCGCCGGTGTGCGGCTTGGCATCGACGACATGGCCAAGCGTGTCGAGGAATGTGTCGCAGCGGGGCTCGCGGGGGTGATCGTCGAGACGAACTTCTGCTCCGAGATCACCGAACCAGCGGTGTGGCTCGACATCCTGTCGGCGTTGAAACCACTGGTCGATGCCGCCCACAGCGACCCGACGAGGGGCGACCGACAGTGACGCAAACGTATTCACTCGCCCTTGAGGTGACAGCGGTTCAGCGCGTGGCCGACGATGTCCTCGAGTTGACGTTGTGCGCCGCCGACCGGAGTCCACTCCCGACATGGCGGCCAGGTGCCCATGTCGAACTGCTATTGCCCTCGGGGTTGTCTCGGCAGTACTCGTTGTGCGGGGATCCGGCCGACACGTCGTCCTACACCATTGCCGTGCTTCGTGAGGTCAACGGTCGCGGAGGTTCCGTTGAGGTACACGAGATCGCGGCTGTCGGAATACAGTTTGGTGCAAATCCGCCGAAGAACAACTTTCCGCTGGAAGCGGCGGAGTCCTATCTGTTCATCGGTGGCGGCATCGGCATCACCCCGCTGTTGCCGATGATCGGTGCGGTCGAGCAGGAAACGCGGCCATGGTCACTGGTCTACGGCGGCCGGACGGCGACGTCGATGGCCTACGTGGAGCGGCTGAGCCACGCCAGCGATCGAGTTGACGTGTGGGTGGAATCCGAACGCGGATATCCCGACTTCGCGACAATCCTCGGCGCAGCACCAGCTGGGACCTTGGTGTACGCATGCGGACCGAGCGGCATGCTCGATGCCATCCGCACCGAGTTCGGCCACCATCCGCATCTGGCCGGGCTACATGTCGAACGGTTCACCGCCGGTGGGGCGATCGACGTCAGCGGCGATTCATTTGAGGTCGAATTGCGCCGCAGCGGTGAGATATTCACCGTTGCGGAGGGTCAGCCCATTCTGGCCGAGGTGAAGACTCGTGTGCCCAGCCACCCGTTCTCCTGCGAAGAAGGCTATTGCGGTGAGTGCGAAACACGCGTGATCGACGGCATTCCCGACCACCGCGACGATTACCTCACCGAGGATGAGCAGCAAGCCGGCGACGTGATGATGATCTGCGTGAGCCGCTGCAAGGGCCGCCGGCTCGTGCTCGACCTCTGATCCTCCTCGGTGCCTACGACAGGCCCAGTGGCTCATAAGGCCCGTCGAGGAACAGCTCGGTTTGGCCGGCTCCCACCCATTGTCGCCCGTCCGGCGCGGTGGTGCGGGTATGCACCAGATATTCCTTGCCGATCAGGTTCGGTTGCACGATCCCGTCGTGACGGGTGTGGTCGAAGGGCTGCCTACTGATGTCGATCTCATCGAAGTCCACGCTCACGCCGGGTCCATGATAGGTACGCATCGAGCCCCCGTCGCTCCACGAACCCGCCTGGTAACCGATCGAGGACGTGACCCACGGCAGACAGGCCGGCTCGACTTCCTGGACCCACAGTCCCCCGGCCCCGTCTGTGAGCTCCACTCGAGCGGACTTCAGCAACCGGGTTCCCGGGACGAGCTCGACCTGGCACCGCCCCGCCTCCAGCACGTACGTCTCGTCGTCCCAGCCGGTCGACAGACAGCCCTCGAACGGGGTGCCGAAGGTGTCGTTCATGGGGATCTGACGTCCTCTGGCGTCTTCGTGGATCGCATAGAAGCCGGAGAGTTCCTCGGCGGCGAACAGCGTCCAGAAGCGTAGTGAGCGCGGTACCCCTTCCGGCTGCGGTGGGGGCAGCAACGAGGAATCCGGAGCCAACGGGGGGCGCTCGAAATAGACCCCCCAGGCGTGATCGCGGCTACCGTACCAATGTGGTGGTCCGACGTCGATCCGTTCACCGTCGAGTTCGATCCAGCCCTCGGTCCGCCCCGCCTGCGAGTACCGGGTCTGGTCGGTGGTGGGCCTGCCCCGATTGGTTGCCAGATGATGCGCTTCGACATAGGCCGGGGACGCACCGAACCAGTCCAGCTCGCAAGAGATCCCGCTCTCGTTCGGCGCCAACTCCAGTCGGATGTGACGATAGGGTTCGACGATGGTCACCCGGTATGGGCCGATCGCAAGATCATGGTTTCCGCGCCAGGTCCGGCTGAAGCGGACGGTGCGCTGCCTCCCGTTGCGCTGAACTCCGACATATCCGCCGATCAGGTCCGTGTTGGGGGACAGCCTCAGCCCTTGGAAGCAGAACGTCTGATCGACTGCGGAGAAGGCACCGAAGTAGTAGCCGTCATCGAAGGCCAGGTTGGTGTCGGCGACCACGGACAGCGGGCGCGAGGTCTGGTGCACCGGCAGTTCGTCATATGGACTGAGCATCTCGTCTCCTCAACAGCATTTGGTGGACATCGGCACGACCTTCAAATACTCTACTGATAGACATTCGATTTATCATGTAGTTGAGGAGCCCAGGTGACACAGACGGCTACGTCCCAGAACTGCCCGGTCGCCACGATGGACGATCTACTCGCGTTACGCCCTGACGTGGTGGCGTGCCCGTACGCGGCGTACGAGGCGGCTCGCGAGACCGAACCCGTCGTGTTCAACGAGCGCCTCGGCGGTTGGATCATCACCCGACACGACGATGTGCTGGCGGTACTGCGCGACGTCGAACGGTTCACCAACCGCCTTGCCAGCGGCCCCAGTTCGGTCTCGGGACTGGCCCAGCAGGTGCTCGAGAACGCCAATCTGCCCGAACGCACCCGCAAGGCTGCCGAACGCCGGATCGAGTTGAGCAAATCACGGGTCCTGCTGTTCTCCGACCCGCCGCTGCACAAGCGTCAGCGCTCCCTGGTCAACGCCGGCTTCACCCCGCGGCGTGTGGCCCAACTCGACGACTCCGTCGAGGAACTCGCCCACAAATTGATCGACGACCTGCCCATCGTCGACACCGTGGACATCGTCCCCAGTTTCACCACCCCGATCCCCATGACCATCATTGCGACTCTGCTGGGTGTTCCACCTGAGCTGATGGGGACCTTCAAGGACTGGTCGAATGCCTTCACACAGGGCGTGGGCGCCCTCAGCCTCGACGACGATGCCGTGATCGGCATCTTCGACAACGTGAACGCCTTCTACGACTACTTCACCGAGGAACTCGACAAACGCCGCGAGCATCCCGTCGACGACCTGCTCAGCGATCTACTGGCCGCCCGGTTGGACGGCGAGGAGCCGCTGACGCTGGACGAGATCCTGCAGATGCTCGTTCAGTTCCTCGTCGCAGGCAACGAGACGACCACCAACCTGCTCACCTCCGCAGTCTGGAAGCTCGCATCCGAACCCGATCTTCAGCGCCGGTTGCGCACCGAGCCGGAGCTCATCCCGAACTTCGTGGAAGAAGTGCTGCGCATGGAGGCGCCGGTGCAGGGTGTCTGGCGCGAGACCCTCGTGGATGTCGAGATCGGCGGCGTGACCATTCCCGCCGACAGCCTGCTCTACCTGATCACCGGTTCGGCGAATCGGGATCCCGACGCATTCGACGATCCATCGGTGTTCAACGTCGAAGAAGCCCGTTCCCGCCACCTCACCTTCGGCCGCGGTGAACACGTCTGCCTCGGAATGAATCTGGCGAAGCTGGAAGCCAAGATCGCTTTGACCATCTTGTTGCAGCGCTGCGACGACATCGCGATTGCCGATCCGGACTTCGTGGCGAAGTTCCATCGCAGCTTCGTCCTGCACGGCATCGGGTCGCTTCCGGTCACTCTCACCCGCCACGAGCGCAGCTGACGAAGCCGGGGACCGAGCCGTCCCTGAGGACGTCCGCACCACGCCATCAGTTCGACGTCAGTTCAAGGAGTCCACCCCATGGTCGTACCAGTCCAGATGCCCGCTCTCGGTGAGAGCGTTACGGAGGGCACCGTCACGCGATGGCTCAAGAACGTAGGTGAGACCGTCGAGGTCGACGAACCGTTACTGGAAGTATCCACCGACAAGGTCGACACTGAAATCTCGTCCCCTGCTTCGGGGGTGCTGTCCAAGATCATTGCCGCTGAGGACGATGTGGTGGCGGTCGGCGGTGACCTCGCACTGATTGGCGATGCCCAGGACGCATCGGTTCCCGAATCCGCCCTCCGCACAACGGAACCGGCTTCCAATGCAACTCCGTCCGAATCGGCGCCACAGACCGTCTGCACCTCCAGCTCGCCGGCGGCGCCTGCCCCCGCGACGACGAATACCGGCCGTTACGCGGCGCCGCTGGTGCGGAGACTGGCCGCAGCCCACCGCATAGACCTGGCCGAGGTGACCGGCACCGGGTTACACGGACGGATCCGCAAAGTCGACGTACTCAACGCCGCCACAGGCCAGACGGCGAACCTGGTTGCCCCCGCCGGCCCACCGGCACCCGCTGTCCCGCAGACACCCGCCGGCCCGCAGGCACCCACGCCCGCTCGGCGGCCAACAGCGCATCTACGCGGCACTACACAGAAGGCCACCCGGATTCGCCAGCTCACGGCCAGCAAGACGCGCGAAAGCCTGCAGAGTACGGCGCAGCTCACCCAGACTCACGAAGTCGACCTGACCAGGATCGTCACGCTACGTGCGAAGGCCAAGCAGAGTTTCGCCGAGCGCGACGGGGTGAACCTGACATTCCTGCCCTTCTTCGCCGTCGCCGTCGTCGAGGCGCTCAAGGCGCACCCGAACATCAACGCCAGCTACCGCGAGGACACCAAGGAGATCACCTACCACGATGCCGAACACCTCGGCATCGCCGTGGACACCGAACAAGGCCTGCTGTCCCCCGTCGTGCACAACGCGGGCGACCTGTCACTGGCCGGTCTGGCCCGGACGATCGCCGACCTTGCCGCGCGGGCCCGATCCGGCGACCTCAATGCCGACGAATTGTCCGGTGGCACCTTCACCATCACCAATATCGGCAGCCAGGGCGCGCTGTTCGACACCCCGATCCTGGTGCCGCCACAAGCGGCGATGCTGGGCACCGGCGCGATCGTGAAACGCCCCCGCGTCCTGGTCGACAAGGACGGAAACCACACGATCGGGGTGCGATCGGTGGCCTACCTGCCGCTGACCTACGATCATCGACTCGTCGACGGTGCCGATGCGGGCCGGTTCCTCACCACCATCAAACGTCGCCTCGAGGAAGGTGCGTTCGAGGACGCCCTGGGGCTCTGAATCAGATACGAGATGGTCCCCGGACTCGGCAGAGCCCGGGGACCATCTCGGTGAAGTGTGTCGCGGTTCAGCAGGAGCGGAAGTCCGGCTGACGCTTCTCGAAGAACGCCTTGGCTCCCTCGCGCGCTTCTCTGGATCGGAAAGCCAGTGCCTGCGCTGCCGCCTCCGCGTCGACGACATCACCGAAGGATCGGCCGTAGCCGGCGTTGATCTGCTTCTTCACCACCGAGAGAGCGCGCCGCGGACCGTCGGACAACCGACTAGCCCAATCCGCCACGATCCCGTCGAGTGCATCGGCACCCACACATCGGTTGATCAAGCCGATGTCAGCCGCCTCCGGACCGGAGAGTCGCGCGGCCATCAGCATGATTTCCTTGGCCCGATGCAGGCCGACCGACCGCGGCAGCGTCCAGGATCCACCGCCGTCGATGGAAAGTCCACGCTCGGTGAAAATCTCACCGAACACCGCGGTGTCGTCGGCTAGGATCAGGTCTGCGCACAAGGCCAGATTGGCGCCGAATCCCATTGCCGCACCCCGCACTTTCGCGATGACCGGCATCGGGAATTCATGAACCGACTGACAGAGGCGCCCGACGCGATTCATGAATGTGACTTCGTCGGGCACGATCGGCTCGCCCAAATCCATACCCGAACAGAATGCGCTACCTGCTCCCGTCACGACCACCACCCGGCACTGCGAATCCGCTGAGAGCTGATCCAGAGCAGTGATCATCTCCTCGACCAGGTTCGCGGTGATGCCGTTCTTTCGCTTCTCTCGATTCAGCGTCAACGTGGCGATGCCGCGCTCGTCGAGATCGATCAGCACGTCAGGCATGCGCGTCCTCCAGGAGCAGGCGCGCGAAGCGCTGCCGATGGGATGCCGGACTGCCCAGCAAGACCTCTAGTGTTTTGGCACGCCGCAGGTACAGGTGGCTGTCGTGCTCCCAGGTGAAGCCGATACCGCCGAAGATGTGCAGGGATTCGTCCGCGAGGAGTGTGGCTGCCGAACCGCAACGGTCCTTGGCGGCGCTGGCCGCCACCGACAGTGCGCGGGCCGCCGCGGGCGTCGGGTTGTCGAGGTAAGCATCCGCTGCCTCGACGGCCCCGTCGAGGGCAGACTGGGCCAACTCGACCGACATCAGCAAGTCCACCAGTTGATGTTTGATCGCCTGGAACTGTCCGATCGGGCGATCGAACTGAACGCGCTCTTTGGCCCACGCGACTGCGGACTCGTGGCATTGCCGAGCAATACCGACTTGTTCGGCGGCGATCAAGACGAGTGCGATATCGAATGCGGGGTCGAGATCCACATCGACCGCCAGTACCGTCGCAGGCGCCTCGACGAACTCCATGCTCGCCAGGCTGCGAGTCAGATCCAGTGTTTCCATCGCCGTTTTCGACACCCAGGAGTCGTCGGCGTCGATCGCGACGATCACCGCGGAACCGCCACAGTTCGCAGCCGTCAGGACGACATCGGCATCCAACCCGTCGAGCACGAACAGCGTACGGCCGCTGACGACCACCTTCGCACCTACCGAAGAGTCCCCGTGTGCCAGAAGTTTCGGCGTGGTACCGGCACCATCAGGTGCCGGCCACGCCACAGTTGCCGTCATACTGCCCGAGGCGAGCTCTTTGAGCAGCGGCCCGGCGGAGACACCGTAGACGGTGCGCAGCAACGCGGTTGCGATACCAACTGACGACAATGCCGGCACCACGGCCAGCCGCCGCGCCAGCACTTCGAGCACCAGCGCCGCCTCGGCGACGCCGGCGCCTGCACCTGCGCACTCTTCCGGGATCAGCAGACCAGCCAATCCCATCTGGCCGACCAGGGTGGTCCACAATTGATTGTCGCGTTGCGGCACACCGTCTTCCGAGAGGAAGTCGCGGGCACCCGCAATTGCGGCTTCGGCAACCGCCTCAGCGAGTGCGTTACGTTCTTCGGCGTCGATCGCCACTGATGACAGCCTTTCTACCGGGCGCGGCGGGCCACGGGTGACGCATCTTCGCGGGTCGGCAGCGCAATGGTGGCCGATCCGGGCATGACATCAGCACCCCGCTGGTTACGCGCAAATGTGGACAGCTCGACGACGTGCTCGCCGTCCTCTGTGACCGATTTTCCGGTCACCTCGCCGCCCAGAGTCACGACGTCGGACAGATAGACAAACCCGCGGTATTGCGAGCTGCACTCGCGTACCCAACCGCTGTCTCCCATCCAGTGCGTCAACAGTTGCACCTGCCAACACTGTCGCTGGAATCCAACGTCGTACTGGAACGCCACGCCCATGGCGTTCGCTGCGGCCTTGTTGTAATGCACGGCGTAGATCGGCTCGCTGGAACCCATCACCGGGTCGCGAAACGACCAGGCCGGATGGAGTTGGTAGTCGGCCAATGCCGCGGCATGGGCCTTCAACCGCGGGATGGGCGTACCACCACCGGCGATGAACGCCACCTCATCGGTGAGCCCGATCGGCCCCTTGGTCAAGGTTTGGATCGGCTCGCCGACGGCGACGTCCTCCCAGAATCGAGGTTCACGCCCGCGCGGCTGCTCGGCCAGGACCTGCTGCTCGACTTCGGAGATCTCGTCCTCGCTCCACGGGTGAGGGAGCACCAACTCGGGCTTGGAGGCATCGTCTGCTGCCTTCTTGGATCGAGACTTGGCCGACCCACGTTCGAAATTGACTACCTGCCAGTCAATTTCGGCAACCAGCTCATCGCGTTGGTTGCGATAGCTGTTGACGAAGTGATCGGTGACCATCTGCCCGGCGAACTTGCTCGGGCGCGGGCCGGTGAACCCGTCGTAACGACAGGTGGCAGTGATCTTGTCCCCCCAGTAGACGGGCTTGAGGAAACGGGCCTGGCTGGCGTTGTGGAACGCGCCGAGTCCGGGCCAGCCGAACTGGATCCCGGAGAAACAGCCGATCACGAACGAGGGCGGTGCGACCGGCGCCCGGTAGTCAGACGCGGTGGCCTGCTCGGCATCCGTCCACAAAGTGTTGACGTCACCGATCCCGCCGGCGAACTTGATCACGGCGATGCGGGTGGCTTCTTCGTTGTTGATCGAGTGATCGATCCGGAGGTTGACGCCCGCGCGGGCGCGCATCGACTCGATCATCGCGTCGTCGATGACTGCCTCGGGCATCCGCGCCTCGGTGGTCTTGTCGACCACGGCGTCCTCGGCGGTGGTCACTTCGAGGCCTTGCCGGGATTTGCGGTCCAGGTGTTCCCGCCGGCGGGCACACCCGCGTCCGCCACCGCCTTCTCCAGATCGGAGATCGTCCACCGGCCCTCGGCCATGAGCTTCCAGTCGGGGTCCTTGGTCCACGGCGCGATCCGCTGGACGCGCGAACCACCGACGAGGAAGACCTCACCGGTCAGCGGGCACGTCGGTGACAACAGGTAGCCGACGAAGGGTGAGACGTTGGCCGGGTCCATACGATCGAACTCGCCTTCCTTGGCCGCCAAGGAATCTCCGAAGGCGCTCTCGGTCAGCCGGGTGCGGGCCTGCGGCAGGATCGCGTTCACGCGAACGCCATATCGCTGCAGCTCCTTGCTCGCGACCTGGGTCAGCGACGCGACCGCGGCCTTGGCCGCGGCGTAGTTGGCTTGGCCCGGGTTTCCGAAGACGCCCGACTCGCTGCTCGTGCTGACCACTGATCCGGTGACCTCGGCGCCGGCCTTGCTCTGCTCACGCCAGTACCGTCCGACCTCCCGGGTCATCAGGAAGGTGCCGCGCAGATTGACCCGCACGACGAGGTCCCAATCGTCGTCTTCGATGTTGACCAAAACCCGGTCACGCAGAATGCCCGCATTGTTGACCAGTCCGTCGACCCGGCCGAACGCGTCCAGCGCGGCGCTGACGATTGCCTTGGCGCCGTCGGCGTCGGCGACATCGCTGCCGTTGGCGACGGCCTTGCCGCCCGCCGCGATGATCTCGTCGACCACATCCTGGGCCGGACCCGCGGCCGCGCCGCTACCGTCCTGCGCACCGCCCAGGTCGTTGACGACGACATTGGCGCCTTCCTGGGCGAACAACAGTGCGTGCTCGCGACCGATCCCGCGCCCGGCGCCGGTGACGATGACGGTTCTTCCGTCGAGATGTCCCATTGTGTTTCCTAACTGTTGTGAAGTGAACTGCGGGTGGCCGCAGGTCAGGCGGGAGCCGGTTTGTCTTTCGGCAATCCCAGCGAGCGCTCGGCGACGGTGTTGCGATGGATCTCGTCTGTGCCACCGCCGATGCGCATGCCCGGAACACTGAGGACGAATTCCGACCAGGCGTAGGACTGTGGGTCGCCGGTGTCAGCCACCAAGTTCGGTCCGAGAACGACGGTGACAAGGTCGCTGAGCGCCTGCAGATTCGCGGTCAGCGCCAGTTTGCCCAGCGACATTTCCGGTCCTGGCACACCGTTCGCCTTGAGGTTGCGGTCCGCACGTGATCGCATCGACTTCGCAGCCGTCACACCGGAATACACGCGCGCATACGCTTCTATGACTGCCGGATCGTCCTCGCGGCCACGGTCGACGATCCAACTGGCGAGGTCGTTCATCCGGAATAGCCCGCTGCCTCCACTGGACGACCCGCCGATCGCGTTCCGTTCATGCATGAGCATGGCAATTGCGACGGACCAACCCTGTCCGACTTCTCCGAGCCGGTAGGCGTCGTCCACCTGGACATCGGTGAGGAACACTTCGTTGAAGTCCGCCGCACCGGTGATCTGGCGGAGCGGCCGCACCTCGACACCAGGCGCGGTCATGTCGATGACGAACGCCGTGAGGTTGCGATGACGCGGACCGTCGGCTGTCTTGGTCAGTGCAATACCGACATCGGAGTAGTGCGCCCCAGACGTCCACACCTTCTGACCACTGATCGTCCAGACGTTGTCTTCGGCGCGGTGCGCCCGTGATCGGACGGCTGCGAGATCCGACCCAGCGGCCGGCTCGCTGAACAACTGGCAACCGATCACGTCCGCGCGGCGAAGGCCCTGCAGCCACCGGCGCTTGGCTTCATCGCTGCCGAACTGCGCCAGAGTCGGCGCCACCATACCGAGACTCACCGACAGCGGACCCTTGGAGGGAATCGTGTAGTCACGTTCCAACGCAGCGAATGCGCGCTCGAAGCGGGCCGGAAGTCCTGCTCCGCCGTACTCGACAGGGCCGGCGATCCAGCCGTACCCGGCGTCGAACGCTGCCCGCTGATAGTCGACCGCGTCCTCGATCTCGTCAGCGGTCGAACCCGAGAAAAGGGCGTAACGCGATTTCGTGCCGCCCTCGCGCGCCGGTTCGCGCTGGCCACAGATGCTCTCCAGGAACGCACGTGCCGCACTGAGGAAGTTTTCCAGCGTCACCTCAGTCGCTGCTGTCACTATCGTCTCCTCAATAGTCTAGTTATAGACTTTATAGCAGTGGGCTATCTCTTTATCAACACGAAATGATGAAGTGGCCGGCAAAATCCTCAGAAGTGAGTCGCCGGACGGCTGGCCTGTTGACAAGCCCCTTGTCCAGCGCGCAGCCCAAAGACGCCCTCAATCAAATGGCACAGACATTCGAGCGAGGCCTCGAGTACGTTGCAGTTAAACAGATTCGAGCAGGCGCGCGTAGATCCTGCGGGCAGCCTCATCGTCGGGTTCCGTCTCCAGATGCGCTGCCAGCCGCTCGATTGCGCCGATGGCGATGTCCGCGATCTGTTTCGAGAATTCCTCGTATGAACTGAGGCTCTCTTCGCGGGGCCGTTCCGGGAACGTATCGTCGATCCAGTCTCGAGCCTCATGCAGACGATCCGCGAGTTCCAAGGTCCGCCTCTTAAGAGTGAAAGATGAATCATCCCAGTCGATCTGAGCCAGGACGGCCCTGATCTCCGCCAACCGGGAAAGAGCATGATCACTTGTCAGCTCGGGTGCGATAACCTCTGCCAAGGTCGATCTGATCCCGGCGATGATCTCCGACGGACGTGGCCTCATACCAATTCCCCTGACAGCGAGTGCAGTAGCCGCGTCTCACGCAGCGCAGCTTTGATGACCCGGTCTGCGGGCGCCGCGGGCCGGTCGGTCTCGCCCTCGCAGAACGCCCGGATTCCAGTCAGTGCGATGACAGCCAGCCTGAATACCGACATCACCTGCCAGAAGTGCAACCGAGCCGGATCGACGGTCAAGCCGGTGGCAGCCGACCATACGTGCAGGAACTGGTCGACGTTCCAGCGCCCTTCGAGGAAGTGTTCTCCCCGGTACAGGGAGCAGGTGTACCAGCCGAGATCGTCGTGGGAATCGCCGAGATGGGCAAGCTCCCAGTCCAGGATCGCCGACAGTTGATCTCCGTCGAGTAACACGTTGGCGGGACGAAAATCACCATGTACCAGGCTGACTCGCTCAACCGGTCCGGGCAGATGGCGGGTAAGCCATCCGATCACTGCCCGCAGCGCGGGCTGGGGTTCCAGCGCGACGGCGTCCAGCTGTTCGACCCAGTGGTCGAGTTCGCGACGAGCCGGATCCTCCGCGACACCCGGCAGGATGCCGTCGATACCAAGGCCCTGCACGTCCACCTTGTGAATACCGGCGAGCAGGACGGGCAGCACGCGGGCGATCTGAAGCCGTGCGTGCTCGCCCAGGCCCAGCGGATCCGAGTCCTTCAATGCGCCCCGGTGCGCACGCCCACGCAGCCGGTCGACGACCATGGCCGGCCGCCCCAGCAGCTCCCCGTTGTCGTAGGCATGGACACCGGCGACCGGTAAATCCGTGCGCCCGAGCGCTTGCAGCAACTCGAACTCGACCCGTCGATCGGTGTCGACCACCCCGCGCGCGGGTTCGCGGCGCAGCAGCAACGGCTTCCAATCCGCTTGTGGCGCCGCCGAGACGAGCGCATCGAACGACCAGTTCTCCTGCGAACTCCCCCCACCCAGCCGCTGAGGTTCCGAGATGTCGCGGATGTCGGTACCCGACAACAATCGCAGAAGGGCGTCCCGAAGCTCACTCATGACGTGCTCGAGCGAGGAGGAGGAAGCGCTGCCTGGTACCCCCCGTAACCGGGCAGCACCATGTACTCGATGATGCCGTGGCCGATTTGGTCGCCGTGGCGAACATCCACGAGATGGTCGGATCCGGCTTTGGCATAACGGTAGAAGTTCGCTCGATCAGAAAGGTCCCACTGGTCGTGCTCGGCGGTGAGATCACCGCGCCAGTGCCCTTGCTTCCAACCATTCCACCCCTCGTAGCCGCCGCCGCGCAGATGCGCACGTCCGGGGCGAGCCGCCAGGGTCAAATCAATGCGGTCCCCACCCAGCAGCAGTAGCGAGAGGTTGCCCCCCACCAGCGTCGGTGCCGCGGCGCCGGTTTCCCACTCCAGATCATGCTCGACACCGACGATTACCGGATCTGTCCCGCCGACGCCGGGTGATCCCGTCAGCCCGGCAGACAGGTGGACGGGTTTTCCGGGCTCTGATTCCTGCAGATAGACGTGCAGGCCGAAGTCCGGCAGCTGCAGCGGTGCGAACAACAGGAACCGCCATTCCGGCCGCTCACCCGGCGGCTGGCCGTCGGCGCGAGGCAGCGGGCGCGTACCCCAGGAATGATCACGCTCAGCCCACCAACGATCGGGGGTTACCTCGATCCGTTCACCGTCGGGAGTGCAGATCACACCCGACGCCCGCCCGTGCTGGACATAGCGGATGGCGTCGTAGGTGGTGCGAGCACGACTGACCTGGAAGAATTTTCCTTCCAGGATCGGCTCGAAGGTCGCATCGAAGGTCAATTCGAAACTGAGCCCGGAATCATTGTCCCCCAGCGCAAAACGCAGCTGCTGCAGCGGTTCGACGATCTCGCACGACATCGGTCCCACCTGTATGCCGTGCGAATCGGGTAGCAGACTGCGGGACAACCGCACGTTGGTCTGGCGTTCGCCGTCAGACAAGCAGGCGAAGGCCTCCATGACATCCTGATTGGGGTATCGCCCGATGCCGAGAGACAGGACCGTCTCGCCACTCACCGTGTCTTGGAACGATACCCAGTAGCGTTCCCGCCACGACGGGTCACTGGTGGCGACCATCGCGTGCGGCAGTGCAGTCTGGTGAGTGAAGTATTCGTCTGCTGCGCCGAGGAACAACGCCGTCACCTCTCGTTCATGGAGTCGAGGAATTCCGCCTTGATGGCTTTTTTGTTGAGCTTCTCCCCCGCCAGAGTCGGCAATGGCGCGTCGGTGATCCGCCATAGCGACGGAATCTCGAAATAGGCCAGCCGGCCCACACAGTGCTCACGCAATGCCTCGACGTCCACCAGTTCGCCGACCCGGCAAGTGACGGCCGCGACGAGTTCCTCGCCGAGATCATCGTGCGGAATCCCGAACACCGCAGCTTCGATCACCGACGGATGTTTCAGCAGGTGCTGCTCGACATGGACGCAGGCGATGTTCTCACCGCCTCTGATGACGATGTCCTTGCTTCGCCCATCCAGGTACAGGTACCCGTCGACGTCGAGGTGGCCGAGATCGCCGGTGTGTAGCCACCCCCCGCGGTCCACCGTGCCATCGTCGATGCCCACGTAGCCGAGCATGACGGTTGGTGCCCGCACGAGCACCTCACCGGACCCGCGCTCGTCGGGATCGGCGATGCGCACCTCCACCACCGGGTACGGTTTGCCGACCGTACCCGGCCGAGCCTGCAGATCCGCGTTGCCGGCGACCGTCATGAACCCGCCGGTCTCGGTCATACCCCATGTGTTGGCCAGTCCACGCTTCTTCAGCTGCGGCAGCTTGGTCGTCATCCGTTCCAGCAGCGCAGCCGGTAGGGGCGCTCCGCCCAACGGGAAGCTGCGCAAACTGGTCAAGTCGAAGGATTCGAAGTCGGGGTGTTCCAGGATCCGGATCGCCATGGTCGGCACCCCACCCCAGGTCTGCACCCGCTCGGTTTCGATCAACCGCAGGATTTCACCAGCGTCAAAACGTCCCGCAGTCAAGACGAGTCGGCCGCCCGTGATGAGATTGGTCAGCAGGTTCGAGACGCCACCGATGTGGAACAGCGGTGTGCACAGCAGTGAAACCGATTGCGGCGCAGCGCTGTCCAATGTGTGCGGCAGCCGGCGCGAACGCACCAGCAGGTTCTGCTGATTGACGATCAGGGATCGCACCGACAGTTCGACGGCTTTCGGGGCGCCGGAGCTGCCCGAGGTGAACAAGATGAGTCCGGGCTCGTCCAAGGCCACGTCGTCGGCCGCGGCGGGACCGGATGATGCTCCGACCCAACAACTTTCCAATGTGGTCAGCGGCACCACCGGGCACTCGGCGTCGATGAGTTCTGGCGAATCACTCAGCACCAGCGCCGGAGTGCTCACCCGCAGCCCGTGCTCGATTTCCGAACTGCTCCACCAGCGGTTGGCGTACACCGGCACGGCGCCGATCCACCACGTCGCCCAGGTGGCCAGCACGAATTCGAGGCGGTTGTAGGTGTGGAGCATGACGCGGTCGCCCCGTTGCACCCCAGCGTGGACAAGCACAGCCGCTGCGGCGGGTACCGCTGCGTGGAAGGCGTCGTGGGTGATCCGCCGTTCGCCCTGCACCAGGTAATCGCGGTCACCCCAGTACTGGCCCGTTGCCCCGTCCAGCAACTCACGTAGCCCAGCGGGAGAGGTGTCATAGAGCAGTCCCGGGTGCCCGGCGTAATGCCCCTCGACGACCTGGTCGCCCCAAGCGGTCTGCACTGCCGTCACATTCCGGTCCATCGTCCTTCTCGTTTCTCTTTGAAGGCGCTGACCGCCTCCACGGCATCGGCGCTGCGGTTCGACAGCGCCTCGAGGTAGAAGCCTGTGTCCAAAACCTGGTCAGTCGCTTCGGCCAACACCTTGTTCAACGCTCGCTTGGTGAACTGGGTGGCGACCGGAGGCAGCCCGGCCACCCGATCTGCCAGCTCCAAAGCCGTCTCGGTGACAGCCTCGGGATTGTCCGCCAGATCTGTCACCAGACCCAGCTCATAGGCTTCCTGCCCGGTCAGTGCCTCGCCCCACAACAGGCGCCGTTTCGCCCGCAACAATCCCGCGCTCGACGGCCACGCCACGCAACCGCCGTCGCCCGCTACGAGCCCCATGTGGACATGCGGATCACTCAACTTGGTGGTCGGGGTCGTCACGACGGCGTCTGCGGTGAAGATCAGGCTGGTGGCGACGCCGAAACTGCTCCCGTGCACGGCGGCCACCAGTGGCTTCGGGAAGTCTGCGAACGCACGGAAGAGACGGCGGCCGTCGTCGACGTTGCGGATGAGGACGTTGAGGTCGGCGTGGCCGTCGAGAATCGTCTGCATATCTCCGCCCGCGGAGAAATGTTTGCCGGTCGACGTCCACACCACCGACCGGACATCGGTGTCCCGAGCCAACTCGACCAGCACCCCCGGCAGCTCGTTGACCAGAACGTCGTCGAATGCATTCAGCGTGTCCGGGCGGCTCAGCCGCAGTTCGGCGACGTGTCCGCGGGGGTGGACCTCGACTGCTGTGAGGCTCATGAATCTCCTTCGCTCCGACGGCGCGATTAAATCCGTTCCACGATTGTCGCTGTTGCCATACCGCCGCCGGTACACATCGTCACCAACCCGGTGGACAGATCGCGGCGTTCGAGTTCGTCGATGATCGTTTGAAACAGAACCGCTCCGGTGGCGCCGATCGGATGGCCCAGCGCAATGGCGCCACCGTTGACATTCACTTTCTCCGGATCCAGGCTCAGATCACGAATCACCTTCATCGGGACTGCCGCGAACGCCTCGTTGATCTCCCACAAATCGATGTCCGAGGCAGCCATGCCAGCTTTGTCGAGACACAATTGGGCCGCCGGCCCGGGAGCGGTCAGCATGATCACCGGTTCGGCACCGCGAACCGCACCGGTGACGATCTTGGCACGTGGGCTCAGACCGTGCGCCGCGGCATATGTGCTGGACGCCACGACCACTGCCGCTGCGCCGTCGACCACCCCGGATGAGTTGCCGGCGTGGTGGACGTGCTGGATGGTGCCGGCCTCCGGGTAGGTCTCACGACACATGTCGTCATAGCTGCGGCCACCGTCGCGGACTTTGGCCCCTGAGCGTTCGAACGAGGCAGGCAGCCCGGCCAGTGACTCGACCGTCGTGCCGGGTCGCACGTGCTCGTCGTGATCGAGCAGCACCTCACCGTTGTCGTCGAGCACCGGCGCCAGGCTGCGCCCGAAGCGGTCCTCCTTGATCGCCACGGCGGCACGCTCCTGGCTGGTCACTGCGAAGGCATCGACTGCTGTGCGGTCAAAACCTTCCAAGGTAGCGATCAGGTCGGCCGCGATGCCCTGCGGAACCAGCGAATAGCGCTCCCGCAGCTTGGCATTGCCCGCATCGAGCGGTTGGCCGTAGCTGTAGCGCGACATCGAATCCACGCCGCCTGCGACCACGATGTCCTGCCAGCCGGCGATGACGCCGGTGGCCGCGGCCATCACGGCCTGCTGGCCACCACCACAGAACCGGTTGAGCGTCAAACCGGGCACAGTGACCGGCCATCCGGCAGTCAATACTGCCGAACGCGCGATGTCGTTGGCGTGATCACCCGCATGCTCACCGTTACCCATGATGACGTCGTCGACGCTCGACGCGTCCAGCCCGCGGGCCACCAGAGCGTTGAGAACCGTCGCCAAGAGCTCCTGGGGGTGCACATTGTGCAGTGCGCCCGTCGTTTTACCTTTCCCGCGCGGTGTCCGTACCCCATCGATGATCCATGCCTCAGCCATCGAGCCTCCTAGTGTTGTGATGCAAAAGTCTTTGTGCCACAGTCAATCTCACTCAGCCAATCTGACTCACAACGCGATCAGAGAGTCGCTGATGGCGCCTGCACGCAACGCCTGACCCAATTCGGTGTGCAGCCCCTGAGCGGTCCCGAGCAGCGGCTCGACGGTCAGGGCGCGTCGCAGCCAACGATGGAAGTCGTGCTCCCAGGTGAACCCCATGCCACCGAGCAACTGCTGGCACACCGTGCGCGCCGTTCTGCTGAAGCGAAAGGCTGTGGCCTTGGCCAGCGCGGCGCTGGGGGCTGCGGCATCTTCCCAAGCGGCGTCGGCCGTCAGAGTCGCCACTTCGTGCCAGAGATGTACATCGGCGAGTTGGTGTTTGACCGATTGGAAGGCGCCCAACGGCTGACCGAATTGGACCCGGCTGCTCACGTGCTCGACTGTGGTCGAGAGCATCTGAGCGCCGGTACCGATGAGTTCGTACGCGAGGGCCCGTCGGCCGGCTGCCACCATGGCGGTCCAGACCTCGCCGGGGTTGTCGACGGAGATCCGGCTGACGTCCGAGCTGGTGACAGAGATCCGGGTCCAGCCGGCGGTCCCGTCCAACGGCTCCCCGGAAAGCGCCTCCACCGCGCCCGATCGCACGAAAGAGATCTGACCGTCGTCGTCGGTGACCGGTATGAGCAGCGGACAGATGCCCGGCTGCACCACCCCATCGACCGATACGGTACCATCAGCACTGATTTTGCTTGTCGGAGCATGAGTGCCCGGTGCGGGCAACACCACGCGCAGTTCCTCGTTCCCGGAGCCCAACGCGCCCGCACGGAGCATCACCGTGTCGAGCCGCGATCCGGATAACCGAAGTTCCCCGGCCAGGGTGAACAGGATCGATACCGCGATTCTCGGCTCGTCGTCGAGGAGTTCGTGCCAACCGAATTCGGTGAGCAACTCAGCTGCTCGCTCAGGCGCTCCACTGAGCGCCTGACGCAGGCTCTCAGAGATCTGAGCGACATCTTCGGCGTCCATGACTTCTTCCTCTGCAGCTCGGGTGATGATCAGCGGGGCAGGCCGAGTAGTCGTTCGGCGATGATGTTCCGCTGGATTTCGGCGGCACCGCCGTAGATCGAGGACGCCCGGCTGTACAAATAGTCGTTACGCCACTCCAGCGCAGTCTCATCACCGCCGTAGACGATGTCTGCGCCCAAGTTGGTCAGGGCCGCGTCGAACAGAAACTTCTCGGCGGTCGACATCGCGAGCTTGTCCAGCGAAGTGGTCGCGCCGACCGGGCTGCCATCGGACAACGCCCGCACCGTCCGGCGGGAGAGCACCCGCAGTCCGATGAGCAGTTCAAGCGCTTCTCCGACGACTGCATCGCCGACCGCGCCCGAGCGTGCGGCCGCAAGATCCGCCAGCCGGGTACGCAGCCAGATCTGACGTTGCCATGCTGCCGCCCCACGTTCGCCGGCAAGGACGTGCATCGCCACTGACCAACCGCCGTCCACCCGGCCCAACAGCCGATCGGCCGGGATGAACGCGTCGTCGAAGAACAGCGAACAGAATTCGTCGTCACCGTTCATACTGCGCAGCGAGCTGATCTCGATGCCCGGAGTATTCATGTCCAGAAGGAAGGCGCTGATCCCCCGATGCGCGGAATCCGGGGCGCCGGTACGCGCGAGGAGCACGCAGCGGTCGGCGAACTGCGCCCAGCTGGTCCAGGTCTTTTCACCTGTCACCCGCCAGCCACCGTCGGCGGCAACGGCCTTGACCCGCAACGATGCCAGATCACTGCCTGCGCCAGGTTCGGAGAAACCTTGGCACCACGTCTCTTCGCCACTGAGCAGGCGCGGCAGCACGAGGGCAGCTACCTCGGGGGTGGCGAATTCAGCCACTGCCGGTCCGAGCACTTCCTGCGTCGCGAACGAGAAGGGCGGTGGGTAGCCGGCCGCAGCGAGTTCCTCACTGATGATGCTGCGCAAGATCGGTGCACCGCCGAGCCCGCCGACGGATTCCGCCCAGCCGAGCCGGATCCAGCCGGAATCGAACAGCAGGCGCTGCAACAGGCGAAGCCGTTCGAAAACCTCGGCGACCTCGCCACCGGTTGCGCGGAACTGCTCAAGACCGGTGCGGTTTTCGTCCAGCCAGCTACGAAAAGACATCCGGGCCTCGGCCACACTGGACGGCAGGGTCGTCAGGGTCGATGCGGTGGTCACAGGCCTGCCGCCTGAACTCCACCGAGATGGTTGGCGGTATCGGCCATACTCAGGCCCCAATCCGCGTACACGTCGTTGGCATCCTCTCCGGGTAACCGCGGGCCAGTGGGATCGGCTGCCGGTGTGCGACTGAAGCGCGGCGCCGGCGCCGGCTGCATGACACCGTCGACCTCCACGAAGCCGGCCCGGGCCCGGGTGTGCGCGGCATCGGCGACTTCCGGGCCGGCCAGCACCGGCGCCACGCAGGCGTCCAATTCGGCGAAGACCGCGGACCAGTCATCGCGCGTGCGAGAGGAAAAGGTCTCGGCGAACCGGGCCCGCAGCTCGTCCCAGCGCGCGCGATCCATCTGCTCGGGCAGATCGGCATCCTGGTCGAGTTCGAGACCGACGAGCAGCTGCTGGTAGAACCGCCGTTCCAGGGCACCCACCGCCATGTGCCCACCGTCGGAGGTGGCATACGTGTCGTAGAAGGGCGCACCGCCATCAAGCAGGTTCGTACCACGAACGTCCGACCAGTGCCCCTCGGCGCGCACTCCGTGGATGAACGCGGTGAGCAACGCCGCCCCGTCTACCATCGCGGCGTCAACCACCTGACCGTGCCCGGAGCGCCCCCGTTCCAGCAGCGCAGCCAGGATTCCGACGGTCAGCAGCATGCCGCCGCCGCCGAAGTCGCCGACGAGATTCAGTGGGGCCAAAGGACGTTCGTCTTTGCGGCCGATCGGGTCGAGAGCACCGGCAACCGCAATGTAGTTGATGTCATGCCCGGCCCGCTGGGCCAAGGGCCCGTCCTGGCCATATCCGGTCATCCGGGCATACACCAGCCCGGGATGCGCCTCTAGCATCACGTCGGGCCCCAATCCCAGCCGCTCCATCACGCCCGGGCGGAAGCCTTCGACCAGTACGTCAGCCGCCAACGCCAGCCGCTTGACCGTCGACACACCGGCTGACGTCTTTAAATCGACGGCCACCGAACGCCTTCCCCGTTTGAGCGGATCCACGGGGCGCCGGGCCTTGCGGCCGGGCTTGGTCGGACGGTCGATCGTCACGACGTCGGCACCGAAATCGGCAAGCATCATGCACGCGAAGGGCGCTGGCGCCGCACTGGCGATCTCCAGCACGCGCACCCCTTGGAGCGGACCGCCGGTCACTTCGCAGGCGCTTCCAGCACGTGCACGGCGCATGCCGACGCCAGACCGATGACGTGAGTCAATCCCACCTTGGCTCCGTCGATCTGGCGATCACCGGCCTCGCCGCGCAGATGCGTCGCCACCTCGTAGAGATTGGCGATACCGGTCGCGCCGATCGGATGTCCCTTGGAGAGCAGCCCGCCGGACACGTTGACCGGAATCTTTCCGTCCCGGGTGGGCGCCCCGGAGTCGATGAACTCACCGGCCCCGCCGGGCGCGCACAGTCGCAGGTTGTCGTAGTGGATCAACTCGGCGGTGGCGAAGCAGTCGTGCAGTTCGACCAAGTCGAGATCCTCGGGGCCGAGACCGGCCTGTTCGTAAGCCTGGTCGACGGCCAGCCGGGTCAGCGTATTGACATCGGGTTGCACCTGGCCACCCGCGGTCCAGGGATCGGAGGTCATCACCGATGCCGACACCTTGATCGCACGACGCCGTACGTCTGGATCAAGGGTCTTCAGCTTGGCGTCCGAAACCAGCACCACCGCGGCCGCTCCGTCGCCGGTGGGGCAACACATCGGCAGGGTGTTCGGATAACTGATGACCTCTGCGCCGAGCACCTCCTCGAGGGAGAAGGCCTTCTGATACTGCGCCAGCGGGTTGAGCGTCGAATGCTGATGATTCTTCACCGCGACCTTGGCGAACTGTTCGGCGGTAACGCCATGGGCCAGGGCGTATTCCGTGCCCGCTTGCGCGAACACGCCCGGCATCAGGCCGGTGCCCAATAGCCCCTCGGTCTTGACGACGGCACCGTAACGCCCCTTGGGGGTGAACACCTTCTTCTGATCGGCTTTCTTGGCCGCCCCACCGAGCATGCCCATCTTGCCCATTTTTTCCACGCCCACCGCCAGCGCCATATCGCATTCGCCGGCCTTGATCGCCATCATCGCAACGCGTACGGCCGTGGCGCCGGTCGCGCAGGCGTTCACCACGTTGTAGACCGGAATTCCGGTCTGACCGATCTGCTTCTGCAGGCGCTGACCGTTGTGGGAGTTGGCTTCATACACATTGCCGAGGGCCAGAAGTCCCATATCGGTCAGTGCCTGCCCCGAGTCGGCGATCGCGTCCAGGCTCGCCGATGCCGCCAGGTCCAGCAGATCCATTTCCGGAAAGCGGCCGAACTTCGTCATCGAAGTTCCGATGATCCACACTGCATCACTCACGTCAGGCTCCAATCGGCTCGTATCCGAAGGCGACAGCCACGGTGCCGTCGTCGTCGACGCCCGCCTCGAAGGTCACCAAACGCACCTTCATCTCGGGCTGAATGGATTGCGGGTCGGCAACCCCGATCAGGTTGGCCTTGACGACGCCCCCGCCGGTCAACTCGATCACGGCAGAGGTGAACGGGCCGGACTTCGCGCCACGCTGAACGATCGTGTACGCGCGCACAACGCCCTCGTTGGCCAGGCGGCGGGTGCCGAACTCGGTCCCAGAACACTTCGCGCAGGCATTCCGCCGGTCGAAATACAATGCCGAACAGTTGCGACATTCCTGGGCGACGAGGTGCGGGGAGTCTCCCAGCACCAGGTAGTCCACAGCGGGAATGCTCTGCGTCATCCTGCCCCCTACGCTTTCTCGGCAACACGGCCGTCAGTCGTCGATTAAATGATAGAGTACTAGACTATCGACATCTCGACAATTGCGAGGTCGACGCCAGCCTGACGTGCCGCCGAGGAGGTCACATGTCCGACAAACCATTTGATCCGTCTGCCATCGGTACCCAATCCGAACCGAAGCGGGTGAAATGGTCGTCCCGCGACTGCATGCTGTATGCACTCGGAGTGGGCGCAGGCACCGACGACCTGGCGTTCACCACCAACAACACCAAAGGCGTCGAGCAGCGGATGGTCCCGACCATGCCGGTCACCCTCGGGGTCGATTTCAGGGTGCTCAACGCCGCCGGAGAGTTCGACTGGGCAAAGCTGCTGCACGCCGAACAGCGGGTCGAGATCCTCGGCGAGATCCCCATCAAAGGCGAGGCCGAAGCGGTCACCGAGATCATCGAGATGTGGGACAAGGGCAAAGCAGCCCTGATCGTCGCACAGACCACCGGCTCCATCGACGGAGAACCATTGTGGCGCAGCGCCGCCGGACTCTTCGTCCGCGGAGTCGGCGGGTGGGGCGGTGAGCGCGGTCCCGCCACCGAAACCACGACCGAGCACGCACCGACGAAGACCGTGACATATCAGACACGTCCAGATCAGGCCCTGCTATATCGCCTTTCAGGCGACTACAACCCCCTGCACTCGGATCCGGCATTCGCTGCGCGCGCAGGCATGGACCGCCCGATCCTGCATGGTCTGTGCACGTTCGGCTTCGCCGGCCGCGCGATCCTGGAGATGGCAGGCACCGACCGCACCCTCACCTCGATGTCGGCGCGGTTCGCCGGTCCGGTTTGGCCCGGGGACACCCTGAACATCGATCTCGCGCAGCCCGACGAATCTACGGTGCACTTCAGCGTGCGTGGTCGCGACGACCGCGAAGTGCTCACCGGCGGCTCGGCAACCTTCGGAAAGTAACCGAGCCCATGATTCCCGGTTGGCAACCGCTTCTCGACCGGATAGCCGAAGAGCAGAATCCGACCACCAAGGCGAACTTGGAGATCGTGGCCCGGCACGTGGTCGAGGAAGTGGCGGGCAATACGCCCGCGTTGATGGCGACACTGGTGCCCGAACCGCAGTACACGGTGTGGGGCGCCTCCGACAGCACCGGGCCGTCCGGACATGCCGCCGTCGTCGACTGGTATCACCGTTTGCAAGCAGCGGGCCGCAACAGACTCGACTACGTCATCCATCGGGTGGTCGCCGACGAGCACTGCGTGGTCACCGAAGGTGACTTCCAGTACGCCATCGCCGGCCGCGAACTCGGAGTTGCCACAGCGGAATCCGGCGAATTGGTCGAGGCCGACAGTTTCTACCTCGTCACTCACCGGACTACGGTGCTGTGGCCGATCAGCGCCGACGGATTGATCGAAGGCGAGGATCTGTATGCCGGTGAGCGGCACCGGGTGATCCGGTGCCTCGGAGACGAGGAGCAACTGCACCTCGGCCCCATCGAACGTCAACAACGGGCCACCCGATCGGGCGTCTCGGGAACCGGGAGGTCGCAATGACCGGAATCGCTGGAATACCAGAGGTGCTGGATCGTTTCTTCACCGCAATCAATGCGCGGGACACCGCACAGCTGGCCGACATCTTCATCGACGACGTCTCCTACCAGTTGTTGGTCCCCTACCCCCCGCTGATCGGCAAGCAGGCGGTGGTCGACGCACTCACCGCTTCGATCACCGAGGCCGACCGGGTGTTGTGGGAGATTCGCAGTTGGAGTGGCGACGACGATCTCGCCTTCGTCGAACGCATCGACCGATTCTGGTTCAACGGCAGGGAAGCGGCCATCGAATGCACCGGCGTCTTCGAGATGCGCGGCAACGCCATAGCGGCAGTACGGGATTACGCCGACCTCGGTACCTGGCGCACCCGCAAGAGCGCGGCGATCGAGCCCTAAATCTGTGTCGTGATGCGGAACCATCAAGTCCGAGAGGGATTTCGAACAATGATACGAATTGGACAATGCGGACTCGCGCCAACTGCCTCGCCGATTCCCACCGATGTCGGAGTCGACGGCTCTAGGATCAAATCCGTGGCGAAAATGCTTGCGGCGATTGCCCTCTTCTCTTTGCTCCTGATGTCAGTGCCCACAATGTCTGCCCACGCAGACCCTACGGACCCCGCCGACGTCATCGATCCCCGCGCCAACTACTCCGTCTTCCTAAAGTCGATCGCCAGAGACGGAATCGTCATAGACGAACAGCAAGCGATCAAGGAAGGGATCGCCGTGTGCACGCTCATGCGGCCCCCCAACACGGCATCGCTCTGGGATGCCGCTCAGCACCTCAAGTCACTGCATCCGGACTGGAAAACCGCGCACGCCTTGAGTTTCTCCAGTCGAGCAGTTCAGGATATCTGCCCCCACAGAGGGTCGTTCTGATCAAGCCCGCCGGCGTGGCCTTCGCCTACGGAAGCACTCCTATTATGCGTAACGTTGAACTGGCCGCGGCATGGCACGGGCCGGGACCAAGCACATTCGTAGCCCAACCGGGCTGGATTATCACCGGTCCGACAGGTCGCCGTAGCCGCTCCGAGACCCGGGCGTATAAGTGGCTGCTCGTAGACTTTTCAGGAACCTTGCTCTTTTCGTCCCTTCGACAGCAAGGTAACTCCTTCGAGCATGCGGCCGTAGAGCCATTCACGCAATACCTTGAGGACGAGTCGACCAAGGGTTACCTCGGCGGTCGTACGACCTGCTCCGCACGCATCGTTAACTCATCATGGCAATCATGGCAGAGCGCGCTCACGAGGCCCGGGCTGTTCTCGCCGTGGCCATGGGCATGGCTGTCCTCGACGAGTTGTTCGACAGTCCGGACGAGCCGCGTCCGGCGCGAGACGCCGTGGTGCAGGAAATGACCACGTTACTCGTGCACGGACTGAAAGGGCGCGCAGACACTGCGTGTGCGGGGCGGTCCACATCCCGTCGACGAAAGGCGACTTGAGGATGCTGGACCCGAGGATTCTGTTGATATCGGTGGGGATCCCTTCGACTTCAACGGCTTTAGACAAGCGCCGGCAATTCCCGAGATATGAGACTTTCGGCATCCGCCATGATCGTATCGATGAGGTCGGAACAGGACATCACCTCGTCGATGAGGCCCTGTGACTGTCCTGCCCACCAGAGTCCCCCGTCGATATCACCGTCCGCCAACACGCGTTGGCGGCCGCGTTCACCGGAAGCCAGGTGAGCGACATCATCGAACGTGGCCCCTTCCCGGCGCGATATCTGCGCGATCTCTTCCGATACCGCATTGCGCGCGACCCGCGCGGTGTTGCGGAATTCCCGAAAAATGATCTTGGTGCCGCGCTCGTCGTTGGCGACGATCTGCTTCTTGACGTTGTCATGAACAGGCGCCTCAGTTGTCGCCACGAAGCGGGTGCCCATGTTGATGGCATCGGCCCCCAATGCCAGGGCCGCAACAAGTCCCGCACCGTTGGCGAAGCCGCCCGAAGCAATCAACGGGATGCCGACCTTCCGGGCCGCGGCGTTGATGAGGATCAGTCCGGAGATGTCGTCGTCTCCGGGGTGGCCAGCACATTCGAATCCATCGATGCTGACGGCGTCGACACCCAGCGCCTCGGCTTTGAGCGCGTGCCGCACGGCGACTGCCTTGTGAATCACTTTGACGCCGGCCGCTTTGAATGCCGGCAGGTGCGGCTGTGGGTTCGCGCCGGCAGTCTCGACGATTTTCACGCCGCCGTCGATGATCGCGTCGCGGTAAGCGTCATACGGCACCGGATTGACTGTGGGCAGGATAGTCAGGTTGACACCGAACGGTTGATCGGTCAGTTCGCGGGTCCGAGCGATCTCGTCGCGCAGCGCTTCAGGAGTCGGCTGTGTGAGCGCGGTGAGGAAGCCGAGAGCGCCTGCGTTCGCCACTGCCGCAATGAGTTCGGCTTTTCCCACGGCCGTCATACCGCCGCACACGATCGGATGGGCTATGCCGAAAGTTTCAGTGAATCTCGTTCTCATTCTGTTTCTTCTTCATGTCGGAGCATCACGTTGTTGCCTATGCCGGTTGGTCGAGACATCGTGCAGGCTTTCACTTCACACGTAACATCATCTGACGTAGGTGCGGTGTTTCGTTGACGCTGACCATCTCTCGTAGGCCCGCCGAATTGGCCTTGAACCGGGCGAACCCGGTGTGGGCAGGCTTGTAAATCGACAGCCGAGCTGCCCCCAGCACGACACCGAGGTAGCAGTTCGCCACACCGCCGTGGGATACGACGGCGATGTTGTGTCCGCGGTGAGCCGCGATGATCCTGTCCAACTCTCCGACGACGCGCGCTCGAAACGATGCCAGGTCAGTGCCCCACGGCGACAGATCGCCCTCGGTGTATGCGACATACCTCGGGTCCCGATCGGCGGCGAGCTTTGCGAAATCCAGATACTCCGCTGCGTCACGGTCGAACTCCGCCAAGTCTTCACGAAGAACCGGGGTCAGGCCGAGTGCCGCCCCGACTGCCTCCGCGGTTTGTGCAGCGCGCCGCAGCGGCGAGGTGTACAGACCGTCTATCCCCTCATTCGAGAGATAGTCACCCAACATGGCGGCCTGGGTGCGTCCGAGTTCGGTGAGCGGTGGATCATTTGGCCGAAGCGGGTCCGAGCCGGGTTCACCATGCCGAATCAGGATGATCTGCAACGGTGTTCCTAACCTGCCGAACTTGCTACCGGGACCATGAAGGTGGCCCGCACCGAGGTCAGATCCATCGCCGGGCTCACCCCCCTAGACTGGTCCTTGGTCTGTTCCAGTAGCTTCGAGATGGCCTCCACGTCAGCGACCGTCTCAGCCTCGATCTCGTAGATGCAGGCGTACTGTGGACCCGGCTCGGGGATACCGGCTTTCAGGGGAATACCGGTGGACTTGAACCGCCGGAACGACACCGCGGCACCGCGATCGACGATCTCGGGTGCGTGGACGCGGTCATACCACTCGTTGAACTCCGCTTCACTGGCGGTTTCGAGTGGGCTACTCATAACGAGGAGAACACCTTTGGCCATAATGCCTTTTCCTTTCCGAGGATGTTGGGTCAGTGGTCGATGAGACCCGGACAGTCGCGATGACGTACACGGCGGTCAGGTGGAAGTCCAGGCCGGAGGGCACGTACGGCGCCGGCTGTAGCCTGCGCCGACTCGTCAGACGGGAGCCGACTACTCGCCAAACAACTCGTCGTCTGAGCGTGCGCCCCACCGCGGACGTGTCATTGCGCAGGCTTCGCCGCCAGGCGATGGACGTTGCGCGGCGACGTGATCCAGCCACACAGATGCAGATCTGCTTCGAATTTCTCCCCAGCCAGCCAGCGTCCATCGGCCGCGAAAAAGCCGATGGACCCATCCGTTCGAGTCACCCGCACCCGGCCGGTATCGTCGTCACGCTCGTAGAGGTCCTTGCTGTAGGGATGCACGATGCCGTTCACGACCCGACCTCACCCACGTACTCGTCGACGAGCCGGTGCATCCACTTCAGGTTGTCCTCTTGATAAGAAGCCAACGTGACCGTGCGTTTACGTGCGCTCTCCAGCCCCAGCTGGACTCGCTCCATGTTGCCACAATCCTGATCGAGGACATTGCCGAGAATGCCCAACGGCGAACTGCTGAACGGGGTGTCGGCATCCAGCACCACCTCCGCGGCCGGCGGTGGGCGTTCACCGACCACCGGCGCGACGAGGAAGACCTCCATGAGGCAGGTGCGGTGATCATCCCCGTTCGGACGGAAGCGGTAGACGATCTTGTGCACCCCGCCCCAAGGCATCATGTTGGGAAACACCGTGTAGGTGAAGTTGTCGACGAGGTCGGCGTCCGACCATTGCTCGACATCGTCGCCGATGAGCCCCCGCCATTTTTCGCGGGTGGTACGCACGATGAACGATCGTGCTGTCTCGCCGGGTTCTGGACTGACCGGCAGCGTCTCGTCGACGCGGACATCCATGGTGGCACGCAACATCTCGTCGGTGGTCGGGTCCCACGGCATCATCGGGCCGACCACTTCCGACGGGGTGATGAACCTGGCGAAGTTGTCGTAGACGTCAACCTGGCAGGCACCGAATGCCGCATACGGAACGGTCTGCGGATGAGTTGTCGGGGCGTGCCAGCACTCCATGAATGCCTCTTGGGCGACCTTCCAGTTGGCCCGGATGATCTTGGAGACATGCGCTTCCACGTAGCGGTCGTGTCCGTACCAGGTCGCGAACTGCTCGGTCAGCCCGCCGAGGAAACTCTCCAGCGGTTCGGCCTCAGGATCGGGGTTGATGAAGACGAAACCGGCCCACACCCCCACCTGGCACTGCGGGAGTTTGAAACCCTTCGGGTCGACGTGCTCGAACTCCCACGGCGCGGGGATCCGTTTGAGGTCACCGTCGAGTGTCCAGGAGATGCCGTGAAAAGGACATCTGATCTCTGCGCAACGCCCGGGATAGTCCTTGAGTGTTCGGCCTCGGTGCAGACACGCATTCGGGTAGGCGCGGATGGTGTCGGGTGCGGATCTGATGACCAGATACGACGCACCGGCGATCTCGTACACGATGTGGTCGCCGACCTCAGGGATGTGCTCTTCGCGGCAGGCGAACTGCCACACCCTGCTCCAGAGCCCGGATTTCTCTGCCTCATGCCAGGTCCGATCGACGTATCGGTCGATGGAGGACTCCACGAAGTCGAATACGCCGGGCGACGGCTGCCGAAGATGTGCAGGAGCCTCCCGCGTGTCCCGCGCCAGGATGTCCTGATACGTGATCCGCCTATCGCCGACGTCTAATCTCTCGCCCAAGTCCTGCTCTCCTGTCGCATCAAGGTCTCCGGGTGTGCCGTCACAGCGTCGATTTCACCTTGGCCACCACCTTCTCGACGGTCGGATAGCCCGACAGGCCCTTCGAGAACGGCACCGGTGTATAGGCGGCCCCCACCCGCAGCACCGGTGCCAGGAGTTCGTTGAACAACCGTTCGTTGAGACGGGCGGCAATCTCGGCACCGGGCCCGACGAACTCTGTCGCCTCGTGCACGACCACAGCGCGCCGGGTGCGCTCGACCGATGCCTCGATGCTTGGCAGATCGAGCGGAACCAGGGTCCGCAGGTCGATGACTTCCGCCTCGATACCGTCTGCAGCGAGATTCTCAGCGGCCTCCAGACACACACTGACCTGAGTGCCATAGGTGATCAGGGTGACGTCGGCGCCGTCGCGAAGTGTCCGGGCCGTGCCGAGCGGGACCACGTGTCGGTCTGTCGGCACCTCTTCCTTTCCGCTGTAGAGCAGCCCGGAATGCTGGATAAGCAAGCTCGGGTCCGGCGACTCCAACGCGGCGGTGAGCAGTCCCTTGGCGTCGGAGGGACTGGAGGGGTAGAGCACGTTGATGCCCGGAGTGTGCATGAACCACGCTTCCAGCGACTGCGCATGTTGCGCGCCGAAGTGGCTACTGCCGATCGTCGTGGTGACCAGGATCGGCGCCGTGGTGGTTCCACCGGTCATGTAACGCAGCTTGGCCGCGTGGTTGAGCACCTGGTCCATGGCCAGGGTGATGAAGTCGAAGAACATGATCTCGGCGACCGGCCGATACCCGCCGAGCGCCAACCCAACCGCCGCACCCGCGATTGCCTGCTCGGAAATCGGTGTGGCCCGGACCCGCTGCTCGCCGAACTTCGTCGACAGACCTTTGCTGGTCTTGAACACCCCGCCGATCGGATCGGCGACGTCTTCGCCCAGCACCACGATCTTGTCGTTGTTCTCCATCGCGGCGTGAAAGCCGGAGTTCAGTGCAACCGCCATGGTCATGGTCTCGACGAGCGGGCGCTGACCGTCGGGGTCCTTTACGGTCTCAGTCATTCTGCAGGCTCCTCACCCATGCGTCATCGGCGAAAACATCGGTGTACACGTCTGAGGCAGCGGGCATTTCGCAGCCGGCCGCATACGTGAACGCGTCATCGACCACCTGCTGCGCACGGTCTTCGATCGCGACGAGTTGCTGCTCGTCGAGATACCCTTCGCCTAGCAGCCAGGCACGGAAGCTGGGCGCCGGATCGCGCAGCATCGCCGCCTTCAGTTCGTCTTCAGGGACATAGCTGAAGTCGGCGGTTCCGGTGTGCCCAGTGAGGCGGTAGTGGCGGAACTCCAGGAACGTCGGCCCATCCCCCGCGCGCGCCTTTGCCACCGCGGCGGCCAGTGCGTCGAGCGAAGCCATGGGGTCAAACCCATCCACAGTCTGAGCGGTGATGGAGTACGCCTGTGCCCGGCTCGCAAGATCGGTATTGGCGGCGTAGCGGGCGATGGGTGTGTGCTCGCCCCATTGGTTGTTCTGGCATACAAACACGAGCGGCAGTTGCCACAATCCGGCAAAATTCATTGCTTCGTGGAATGCGCCGATGGAGGTGGCCCCGTCACCGAAGGTGACCACGGTGGCAGAGCCGGCGTCGTCGAGTTGGGCGGCCATCGCCAACCCGACCGCAATCGGCAGTCCCGAACCGACAATGCCCGTCGTCGCGGCGAAACCGATGGCCGGATCCTGCAGGTGCATCGGTCCCCCCTTACCGCGCGACAGGCCGGACCGCCGTCCGTACAGCTCGGCCATGATCGAGCGCAACGACGCGCCTTTGGCCAGGGCGTCTCCCAGATTGCGGTACGTGGACACCAGCCGGTCCTGCGGGGTGAGCACCTCACCCAAGGCCGCGCACACCGCCTCCATGCCTCGCACCGGGTAGAACGCCGCCTGCAAACGTCCGGCCTTCGATTCGGCGACCGACTTCTGATCAGCCATCGCGGTGGTGAGCATCAACGTGTACATCCGAGTGAGTGCGGCGATATCGAGCTCCAGCCGATCCTGCCGCTCAACCTTCGCTTTCGGTTTAGCCGTCATGCGTGTGTCTCCTGCGTGTGGGGGGTAACGATCGCGACCCGGGCTGCTTCCTCACCGGCAATCCGCCCGAACCCGCAGGCGTTGGCCAGCGAATTACCGCTACCGATGTAGGTCTTGATAATCCCACCGGTGCATTCACCGGCAGCAAACAATCCCAGGATGGGCTGCCCGTTCTCTCCGACGACCCGCGCCTGACCGTCGATGCGCAGGCCGCACGCCGTCAGGTTCACAGTAAGGCCGCGGACCTCGACCGCGTAGAACGGCGGTGTGGCCAACTCCAGAACGAAAGCGGCCGACTTGCCATGGTCGTAATCCGAACGATCGAAGGCAAACCGGTTGTACCGTTCGAGCTCCCCGACCAAATTTCCTTCGGGGATGCCCACAGACGCCTCGAGTTCGGCGACGGTGTCGGCACGATGCACCTTGCAGCCGCCTGAGGACAGGTGTTGGTCGATGATGTCAGCGTTGTAGTTTTTCGTCCGAAAGGGCGGATGATTGGGCCAAACCTGTTTGTAGGCATTGCG
The DNA here is from genome assembly GCF_058270035.1 of Mycobacterium shunyiense. Lineage (NCBI taxonomy): Bacteria > Bacillati > Actinomycetota > Actinomycetes > Mycobacteriales > Mycobacteriaceae > Mycobacterium > Mycobacterium shunyiense. The sequence continues at coordinate 66,084 of NZ_JBZDPT010000012.1, forward strand.
ATAGCGTTCGACAAGGTCGGCTGGAGGGCGTAGCGCGGCGTCGTCGAACACGACATAGGCGCGATTGCCGTGCGCCCGCAAAATTTGGTCCATCAAGCCGTAAGGGGCGGTCTCGTCGATGAAGCGCCGGCCGGCGACGTCCACCAACACCGCCCATCCCGGCAGAAATGCCTCGTTGAGTCGGGCCAGCCCCGGGTCGAGGGTGCGCAGCCCGCGGTCATGTCCGGTGATTTGCGCACCCACCGACTCGGCGAACTGAAAGTGGTCACCCCGCGACGACGGGGCACCGATGTACCAGCTCCAATCCGGCACCCACGCGGACGGGAAGTACTGCGCCAGGAGATCTTCGTTGGCCCCGAATCCCCCGGTCGCCACGACCACCGCCGGCGCGGTGACGCTTTCGCCGCCCGCCTCGACACCGATAACGCGACCATGACCGTCCTGGACGAGCTGAGTCACACGCTGACCCATGGCGAATTCGACTCCGCGGTTCACCGCCGCTGAATTGAGAGCCCTGATGAGAGCATCGCCACCGCCGTCGACGCAGTGCGAACGTGCCTGTCGCTCGTCGCCGCCGAAGATGAGACGCTCGAAGAACGGCACATCGTGCGCCGCCAGCCAGTCGATCGTCTTTCCGGTGCGCAGAGCCCATCGCCGCACGGGCTCTCTGACGACATCCCAGCCGTTGAGTGCCAAGTACTCGTGCACGAGGTCGTTGGGATCGTCTTCGATACCCGCGGCACGCTGCAGTTGGCTGCCGCTTCCCATGATCACCCCGCCGGACAAGCGGCTCGAGCCTCCGACCGTCGCCTCTGAATCCACGATCAGCACGCGATCGGCGCCGGACTCCGACGCGGTGACAGCGGCACACAGGCCTGCCGCACCGGACCCGATGACTATGACGTCGAAATCGGTCATATCAGTGGCACTCCCTCCACATCGGACGTGAAGCGCTGTCGCTTGCCAACGCCGGGTTTATCGCCGGACCTTCGCCGGCACGATGCACGCCCTCGTAAGTAATCTAGTAATAAACTATTTATTTGTCGATATCTGCCGAGTGGGTCAATCTGGCGAATCAGGGACGAGTGCACTGGCCCATATCCACGCTAGACGTGTGATCGCCCGCTCAAGTACAGTACGTTAGTCTACAACTGAATCATCTACGACTAGATCAAATGGCGCGGCTGAACGACCGCCGAGACCACCGAAGGAATGTCGTGACTCACGAACTCGCAGTCCTCCAAGCTGCTCGCCTCAAAGGCCGGCTTACCGCAGAACTCGCCGCATCGTCGTGCGGCGTCGACGCAGACAGCGCGCTGCCGCTCCTGGCAAGCCTGCGCGACGCCGGCCTGGTCAAAGGTGATCCCTCGGTGCGCCTGACACCCGAGGGTCGGACCCGTCTTGCCGAGCTGGTGCAAGCGGAGCGCGCAGATATCGATGCGGACTCCCTGAAAGCCCTCTACGACGAGTTCGATCACCACAACACCGTCCTCAAGCAGGTGATCAGCGATTGGCAACTTCGGGACGGTGAACCCAACGACCACAGCGATGCGCAGTACGACCGCGCTGTGATCGATCGCCTGATCTCGACAGACGAAGAGTTCCAGCCATTGGTGGCGAGGATCGCGGCAGTGGCACCCCGACTGGGGATCTACGCTGATCGTTTCGGCAACGCCCTCAAGCTGATTCAGGCAGGCGACACCGGGTTCGTCGCGCGGCCGATCGTCGACAGCTACCACACCGTGTGGTTCGAATTCCATGAGGAACTCATCGGGCTGCTCGGACTGAGCCGCGAGCAGGAAGCGGCCGCCGGCCGCGCCGTGTAGAGGAGCATTTCGATGACACTGATCTGGCTTGGCGACACCCCGGACTTGGACCCCGCGCGGGTGGGCGGTAAGGCCCGCAGCATCAACAAGATGCTGGCGTTGGGGATGCCGGTGCCTCCCGCCTTCGTGCTCTCCACCGATTTCTGCACCGTGGTCAGTGAAAATAGCGGTCGTCTCACCGAGACCATCAGTACCGCGCTGCGCACCGGTCTGGCCCAACTGGAGGCCGCGGTCGGACGCAAGCTCGGTGATCCCGAAACCCCACTGCTGGTATCGGTGCGTTCGGGTGGAGCGGTCAGCATGCCGGGAATGATGGACACCGTCTTGAATCTGGGCATGACCCCGGCCTTGCAAACACGGCTCACCGAAATCACCGGTGACGCGGCATTCGCCGCAGACACCCACCGGCGCTTCGTCGAACAGTTCGAAAAAGTGGTGGGCACCCCGACCACCGGAGACCCGTGGCAGGACCTGGTGCTCGCCGCCGAAGCGGTTTTCGCCTCGTGGAACTCCCCGCGCGCCAAGACTTATCGCAAACATCACGGCATCAGTGACGCCGGCGGAACCGCCGTCACCGTGCAAGCGATGGTGTTCGGCAACTTCGATGACAAGAGCGGCACGGGTGTGCTGTTCACCCGTAATCCGCTGACCGGTGACGCCGCGCCCTACGGCGAGTGGCTGCCCCGGGGCCAGGGTGAGGACGTCGTTTCCGGGCGCTTCGACGCGTTACACCTCGAGGAACTCAAGCAGCAACAGCCGGCCATTCACGACGAGCTCCTCACTGCCGCCGCAGTACTCGAACAACACGGCCGCAACGCCCAGGACATCGAATTCACCGTGGAAGCCGGGCGACTGTGGCTGCTGCAGACCCGGGCCGCCAAACGCTCACCCCAGGCTGCCGTGCGCATCGCCGTATGCCTGGCAGAGGCGGATATCGTGACCCGCGAAGAGGCCGTGGCGATGGTCAGCACGTCCCAGATCGCCGCGGCCACCGCACCTCATGTGGACCCCGTCGCCCGCCAATCCGCCACGCTGCTGGCCTCCGGACTGCCCGCCTGCCCGGGTGTGGCCACCGGTCAGGTCGTCGGCGAATGCGAGGCTGCCGAGGATCTGGTCGACGACGGTGTCGACGTCGTTCTCGCCAGGCCGACAACAGATCCCGACGATGTCAGCGGCATGGTCGTCTCTGCGGGAATCATCACCGAGATCGGCGGCTCGACCAGCCATGCGGCGGTCGTCAGCCGCGAACTGGGCAAGCCGTGCGTCGTCGGTTGCGGCCAGGGAACCCTGTCCTCGCTGATCGGTCGTGTGGTGACGGTCGACGGCACGAACGGCGAAATTCTCGACGGTGAAGTTCCTCTGGCCTCCGCACACGGCCCCGAACAGGAAGCGGCCGAGATACTACGACGCTGGGCGGAGGCATCGACGGTATCGGTGTCACAGTGACCTTCGCCGCGACCGTCGCCGCCGCTCGACCCGACGAAATTGCCATCCGCGATCGCAGCCAGGCACTGAAGTGGACAGAAGTAGACGAGTGGCTGCGCCGTACCACGACAGCACTGCAACGCTCGCATCTCGGCGACTCACGCCGAGTTGCGGTGCTGGCGCCTAACGCGGTCAACACTTTGCTCGCCTATGTGTCCTGCACGCTTGCCGGAGCATCCGCGGTCGCAGTCAACTCTCATCTGACAGCAGGCGAGACAGCACACATCTTGGCCGATTCACACGCTGCGCTGGTGCTCTGCGACACCGCAACGGCGGCAGTGGCCGCCGAAGCTGCAAGTCTGGCCGGCGTGCCTGCGGTCGTCGCCTGGGGTGAGGGAGAACTCCCTCCCGGTGTTCAACGATGGGCCGAGTGGGCCGCTTCAGCCGATGAGCCCTGCACTGATGTCGTCCCGCGCCGAACGCTGGTATATACCTCCGGCACCACGGGTAAACCCAAAGGTGTTGAGCTGCCACTGACCTCATGGGTCGGAGGTACCGACATCAACGATCACCTGGAGCGCCTCACCAAAAACCGGATGGTCGGTTTCGGTCGTCACCTGGTGGTCGGTCCCATGTACCACTCCGGACCGCTGACCGGCACTCGGTTGTTCGCTGCCGGCGTTCCCATAACTCTGCTCCAGAAGTTCGACGCAGAAGAATTACTGACCGCGATCGAACGTGACGCGATCGGCTCAACCATCATGGTGCCCACACACTTTCAGCGGCTTCTTGCGTTACCCGAGGAGCAGCGACGCAGTGCCGACACGTCGTCACTGCGGTACGTGCTCCAGGTAGGGGCCAAATGTCCCGTCGCCGTCAAGCACGCGATGATCGACTGGCTGGGCCCGATCGTATGGGAGAGCTACGGCGCCAGTGAGGTCGGGACAACCTGCATGATCAGCTCCGACGAATGGCTGCAGCGTCCGGGCTCGGTGGGCCGCGCCGTCGCACCGTTCCAAGCGTTCGTCCGGGACGAATCAGGTGTTGAGGTGCCGCCGAACACAGAGGGGGCCTTGTGGTTTCGTGATACCTCTGGCAACGGCATCGAGTACCTCACCGGTGCGCGAAGTGGTCCGGACTTCACGCTGGGCGAGATCGGGCGAATGGACGAGCAGGGCTACGTCTGGATCACCGATCGACTTTCGGACATGGTGGTTTCGGGTGGGGTCAACATCTACCCTGCCGAGGTCGAGCAATCCTTGACCCGCCACCCGGCCGTGGCCGACATCGCGTGCGTGGGTGTTCCACACGACGAGATGGGCGAGATGATCGTCGCCGTCATCGTGCCCGCAGACAGTGGTCGTCCCCCCACCCGCAGTGAGATAACCGAATTCGCCCGAACTCAGCTGGCCGGATACAAGATCCCGAGAGGGATCTATCTGACCGATGCACTACCGCATACCGCGATCGGCAAGGTCGACAAGCAAGCGCTTCGGCGTCAGCTGGCCAGATCTTCGCCGGCCCTCGTCACTTTGACCGATGAAACAGGAGCCCCTTGATGACAGAGACTGCACGCCCCCTGGCCGTGGTTACCGGTGCCGGCCGGGGCATTGGTGCGGCGATCTCCAAACGGCTTGCCGCCGAGGGCTTTCACGTCGTGGCAGCCGACTTGGACGGCGATGCGGCCCAGAAGGTCGCTGAACAGGTTGGGGGTACGCCGGCGCAGCTCGACGTGACCGACGAGGGTGCCGCCAAAGCCCTGGCGGAGTCTCTGCCGCGGGTCGATGCAGTGGTGAACAACGCCGGAATCTTTCCGCCGGCACCGATCGCCGAAGTCAGCCTGCAACAGTTCCGCACGGTCATGGACGTCAATGTGCTCGGTCCGCTGAACATGATCCAGGCATTTCTTCCCCAGCTGACCGCGGCAGCGAACGCGGCCGTGGTCAACATCGCCTCGATCGCCGCCAAGCTGGTAACGCCGGGGACGGCGGCCTACTCGCCGTCAAAGGCCGCGGTGGTATCCCTCACCAAACTGTGCGCCGTGGAGCTCGCCAACCGCGGCATCCGGGTCAACGCCATCGCGCCGGGTGGGGTGCGTACCGAAGGAACCGCCGGGGTTTCGGCCGATCCCGAGCGCGAGGCCCGATTCAACGCCCTCGTCCCGGCCGGGCGCCGCGCCCTGCCAGAGGACATCGCTGACGCCGTGCCGTTCTTTCTCAACTCGGATTCCCGATACGTGACCGGCCAGGTGCTCTACGTCGACGGCGGCCTGAGCGAGGCCACCATCCCATACCTGCAGGCAGCCCAGCGCGGCCATTGAGCCACACCGGTCTTCACACTCCCCAGAAACACGTAGAGGGCGGGTCCGCGTTTATGCCGGACCCGCCCTCTCGCGGTTGGTCGAGGCGCTCAGCGCACCCCGACCACTGGGTTCACCGACGGCGATTCAGCGCCGTGGCGAGATCGCCGGCCCGCCACGATCACCGCGCACATCACCGCACCCGCGATGAAGGTGACGGCGCCCATGCCGAGGTATTGCGGAGTTTGGAATGCCGGCGGGAACCACAGAGTGGTAGTCAGCCACCACGTCGCGGTCATCGCCGTGAAGCTGACCCACATGACCAGACTCTGGCCACGCAGCCCGCCCCGGCGCAGATAGAGCGCCGGGCCGAGCAGACCGTAGGACGCCAAGGTCATCGCCGAACTCGCCATGTATAGCGGGTCGTCAACGATGGACCGCAGGTACTCCCAGATGGCAATCGTCCCAACCGCTCCCGCGCCGACGATCACGGCGAACCAGCGCCGCGAAAGGCCCGGCGCCAGTTCATCACGTCCGTACCGGATGATCTGGGCGAAGAAGACGAACTCCAGGATGGTCGCGCTGAACAGGCCGATCCAAAACAAATCCATGAACCAGTGGTCATACGTGGATCGCCAGTGTTGGAATCGGACCACGAAGCCGAGGTCGTGCGCGAACCAGATATACGTGCATGCCACCGGAATCGAGTACGTCCTGTCCCGGCGACCCACCCGGACCGCGGCAATGAGCCACACAGTCTGGAACGTCATCGCGACGGCCAGTCCGCCGACCAATGCGACCGGATTCCGGTCAATCCGTGCCAGAAGATCGAAAGCGTCGTACACCTGAGCCCTCCCCTTCTCGTCAGACTGCCGCAGCGCTGTCCGGCAGTCCCTCGGCGCGCGCCAGGATCCGGACGACGTTGTTGGCACCGTCGACGAGGATGCGATCGCCGGTACGGATGGTGCGGGTGCCGCTTTCGACCCCAATCACGTAGGGGACGTCCAGCTCGCGTGCCACCACCGCGCCATGGCTGGCCGATCCGCCGATATCGATGACCAGCGCCTCGGACATCGCCATCAAGGGCGCCCAGCTGGGATCGGTGAACCGGCAGACCAGAACGTCACCGGGTTCCAAGTCGACGTCCTCGGCGGGATCCAGCACAACCCGGGCCCGGCCTTCCACAGCGCCGCCGCCACTGGCCGCACCGTTGAGTTCAGTCTTCTCGGAGTGCTGCCCGTCGTGGCCAGTTTCGATCGGCTTCGGCATCCCGGTGAACGAGAGCGGAAGTGAGATCGCCTTGTAATGAACGCGGGTTTCGCGACGTACCTCGACGATGTGCCGCACATGCGGGAGAGCGCCGTCGGCCAGCGCCACGCACTCCTCCACGGTCAGGAAGAACACGTCGTCGACCTCTTGGAGCCGACCGGCGGTGACCTGTTCACGTCCGAATTCCCGTGCTGCCCAACGGGTGAGGTCGATGGCGATCAGGTAGGCAGCCTTGCCGACCTGCAGGGTGCGGATGATGCCGCGCATCTTGCCGATCAGCCATCGCATGGCAGGCCGGCGGACCGCCGGTGTGCGGGACAGCAGCGTCCGCTCGGCGGCGGCGCCGCGCTGCTGAGCAATCGCGGCACGCTCGGCAGGTCGGACGTCACGTTGGGCGGCGGCCGCCGCCAGGGAGCGAATCGGGCTCGGGTTCTCGCGCCACACCTGGGTGTATGGGTTGCCCTCGTTGGGGCCGTGGTAGCCCCATGACCGCAGGAAGTCGTCCTCGGAGATCTGGCCTTTGCCGAGGCGCCACAGGTCGTCGGCCATTCGGGTCTCGTTGACGTCCCCGACGCCCGAGAGCAGTTCGACCGCCAGCGCGGCATCCCCGGCTTTGTCGGCAGCGCTGGTCACCGCGCTCTGTCCGCCCTGGAAGATGAATCGCCAGACGCAGTGCACGCCGAACGTGCGCTTGAAGTCCTCGCGGGCCGCCACCAGAACGTCGACCGGACTCCGACCGCCGGAGGTGGATCCGTCGCCGAACACCGTGGCGAGCCACTTGCCGTACATCTCGTCGTACAACGCAGTGAGGCGGCCACGGGTGTTCAGCAGGGCCAGTGGCGCCTTGACGAGGATCGCCGGAACCCGCTTGAGCGAGCCCTTGTATTGCGGAGCACCCGGCCTGACGCTGCCCATAAGATCCCGTTCGAAATCGTCGGGGGCCACGCCGGGCAGCCCCGCCATGATCTGTTTGATGGCATCGACATTGAGGGCCTGGCGACCGTAGAAGCAGGACAGGCCACGGTCGTTGACGTCCGGCGATACCCGCAGGCCGGACTTCGGAATTACGCCGAGCGCGTACATGGAGTACAGCCAGCCCAGTTCGGCGGGCTCCTCCCACACACTCCAGCACATAGGCGACATGACGTCTGGGCATGCCTCACCCAGATTGGTCGTGGTCCAGAAGCGATCGGGCTCAGAGGAACCCCGGATCGGGTCGGTCACCATCGCGGGCACGGAAACACCTTTCTTTCCGCCCGGCCAAAGCCGGGCGGAAACAAACTCAACAGGTTGGGCACTGCTATTCGGCTTTCAGTTCACACGGATGAACTCGGTTGCCTCTTGGGGCTGGTAATCCAGGTCGAAGGGATCCCGGTTGAGCACGAACTTCAACACCCCCATGAATGCGAAGACACCGAGGACGAGCGTGGCGAATCCCAGGAGCTGGGTAATCAGCCAGGGGAAGTCGCCATTGGTCGCTACCCAGGACGGCAGGGCGATGAAGCCGTAGACCGCTGCCACCGACATCGGTGTCACGGCAAACATGGCAACAGACTTCCAGCCGCTGAGCTTGCCCCGGAAGCGATAGGCCAGCGACGCAGCGAGCATCACGCCCACCGAGTTGCACGGGATCCACCACCACGGGAGTTCGGTCAGAATCACCAGCGGCTGATTGCCGTAGTAGTGATAGACGTCGAACTGCAGCAGGATCTCCTCAAAGACCACGTCACCGGCGAGGGCCCCGCCCCAGGCAAACCAAAGATTGCGGGTCGTCGGCCGGGCATTGAGCATCGCGAAAGTGACCACGGAGAAGACGCCGTAACCGAACCAGCCGGCGAGGATCCACACCGGCATCGTGCGTCCGAGGATGGTGAACGTGTGACCGAACAACTCGGTGTCACTGTATGGGAACCAGACGGCGCCCATCACATCGAAGAAGACCTCGGAGAACACGATCATCACAGAGCTGAGCGCCACCATCAGGGGCAGCCACGTTCGTCCACGCAGCGACATCCGGACGCCGATCACCACGCCAATGATGCCGATCAAGGTCATCACGATGGTGGCTCCGACGTGATTGCCGACCAGGTAAGGGGCAGTCTCGAGGGTCGGCTTGTCGGCCATTCCGGTCGGGCCCTTCACATACGGGAATCGCGGCGCCGGTCGCAAAGCGGTGATGATCAGCGCAATCGCTACGAAGGCCACTGAACCCAATCCGACCCATAACCAATTGGGCCTGCCTCCCCGCGAGGCAACCTCGCCCTGTACCGCGTCTTTCGTGACCGTCATGACGCCCCTTCCCCTGAAGTGATCCGAGACACATCCATAGCCAAGTAGTTGGAGCATCAAAAGTCAATAGCTAAGTAGCTGATTGTTCGACTATTTATAGTTCATGTAGTTGCGTGTCGCGCTACGCTCGCAAACTCACAACTATGAAAGTTGCGCGGTAGACTATCGCTCTTCAGACCAACACAAGGAGGCCGTCCGTGGCCAGCGCCAATAGAACGCCCGACACCATCACCGACCCGGTGGACTGGGCCAAGCATTACTGGGAGCAACAGGGCCTCGATGGCGACGAGCAGCGCTTCCTCGCCCTGACCTCGCTTCTGCGCTACCAGCGCGTGGTGACCGACGCCGTTGACGCCGAACTCAAGGCGCACAACCTGAACATGACCGACTACCTGCTACTGATGACATTGCAACTGTCCGAGGTCGGGACGCGGCTGATTTCGAGCCTGGCCAGAAACCTGATGGTGCACGCGACTACCGCGACACTGGCGACCGATCGGCTCGAACAGCGAGAACTATTGCAGCGCAGTCCACATCCGACCGACCGGCGGGCCACCTGCGTATCGATCACCGACCTCGGCCGAGACACGGCCGACAAGGCGACCAGAGCGCTGACCGCCATCGATTTCGGCATGTCCGGTTCGCTCGACGATGTCGCCAATCTGCGGGCGTGCCTGACCGCGATGCGACGCGCCGCCGGTGATACCTGAGCGCAGCAGACCACAAGTACTCTATTTCTCAATAGTTCATCCCTCTTGCATCTTCCCACTCTTGGGTCCAAGCTCAGTAGCGTGAAACCCCAACGGTCATACGCCGATCCGCCGCTCCCTCGACTCTCGTCGATCGACAACTTCCGCGATCTCGCGGGCACGTTCGGGGGATACCCCGTGACAGACGGACGCATGCGACTGCGTACGACCTACCGTTCCAACCGAATCGAACCGACAGCTCCCGACGTTGAGTTCCTGAACACACTCGGCTTGGTGGCCATCCACGACCTCCGCGAACCTCATGAGATCGAACGCCATCCCGATGTCGCCATCGACGGTGCCGAATGGCGGCACCATTGCGTGCCAGGGATTCCCGTCGACGTCATCGCATCGCTCAGCACGCCGGAAGAGACGTACTCCGCGATGGTGGAGAACTATCGGACGTTCGTCAGTGACCCCGAGTGCCGCGCAGGCCTGGCCGGCTTCTTGACCAGCCTCGCCGAAACGGATGGGCCACAGCTGTTCCATTGCGCAGCGGGTAAGGACAGGACCGGGTGGGCCGCCGCGCTACTGCAGCACATCGCCGGCGTCGATTCGGACATCATCAACGCCGACTATCTGCTCACCGACGAATACTCCGTGGAAAGCCGCAAGGCCACCCTCGATGCCGTGCTGACCGTATCGGGAAGCACCCGCGCCCCGGCACTGGAACCGGCGTTCCGCAGCGACCTCGCCTACCTCAGGATCGCCTTCGATGAGGCCACCAAGAAATACGGCGACATGGACCGTTACCTCTCCCAGGGACTCGGCCTCACGCCGGCGACCATCTCGCAGCTACGTGATCGGCTCGTCGTGAACGCACAGGAGGACAACTGATGACAGACGCATTCCGGCTCGACGGCAAGGTGGCACTGGTCACCGGAGGAACCAAGGGTATCGGCTTGGAGATCGCCAAACTGTTCTCCAACCGCGGTGCCCGTGTGGTCGTCTGCGGTCGCAGCCGCGAGTCCGGCGAAAAGATCGCTACTGCACATGGTTTCAGCTTCATCAGCGCCGACGTCACAAACGAGGACGCCGTCCGCTCCCTCATCGACGCCTGTGTGCAGCACCACGGGTCGTTGGACGTCGTGGTGAACAACGCCGGTCCGACCGATCTGCTGCATTCACGCGATGTCGACGGCCCGATCGGCGAGATCCGACCCGCATCGTGGCAGACCCTGATCGATCGCACACTGACCAGTGCCTACCTGATCACCCACTATGCGCTGGATGCGCTGGTGCGAAGCGGATCCGGAACGGTGGTCAACATCTCGTCGATTGCGGCCGCCCAGGCCATGCCGGGCTTCGATGCCTACTCGGCGGGCAAGGCTGGACTGGAAGCGCTCACGCGGTCCGTGGCGATCGGCTACGCACATCTCGGTGTGCGCTGCAACGCCATTCGCGTCGGCACCATCGCCGTCGATCACGGTGACCAGAACCGTCGCCTGCTACCGTCGGCCGACACCGCCCCGGACGCGTGGCGTCGCGCCGAACCGCCTGCCGCAGGACACGCCATCGATGTCGCCCACGGAGCGCTGTTCCTGGCCTCCGACGCCGGCCGGTATGTCACCGGCGTCGTGTTACCCATCGACGGCGGGCTGGAAGCCAGGTCGCTCATGCCGTGGCAAACCGCACGACCGGAACGCGCGCCCGCAGACCTCGACTCCGAAAAATCACCCGCCTGAAACCCAGACCCCCACGGCGCGTTGGCACGTGGTTGCCGGCGCGCCTCGATGCCGACCTGGAGGACAAGGTCTCGTGCGCTACATGGTGCAGTTTCCCCTCGATGACGTCGAGTCCACCGAAGATTCGGTACAGCGGTTGGCCGAGTTCGCCCAAACCGCCGAAAGTACGGGCTTCGACGCCATCGGCTTCACCGAACATCCTTCTCCCCCGGCCAGCTGGCTGTTCGGCGATCACGGCCACGCCACCGTGGACCCGTTCGCCGCGATGGGGTACTGCGCGGCCGTCACCACCAGAATCCGGCTCATGCCCTACCTCAGCGTGCTGCCGTACCGCCATCCACTACTCACGGCGAAGGCGGCCGCCACGGTGGACCAATTGTCCCGGGGCCGCCTCACAGTGTGTACCGGGGCCGGCTACCTCGAAGAGGAATTCGACGCACTGGGTGTGCGCTACCGCGACCGCGGCATCTTGATGCGTGAAGGCTTGGCACACCTGCACCAGCTGTGGTCGTCGGAGTCGCAGCCAGGTCTGCAGCGACCCCGACCATGGCAGCATGGCGGGCCGCCGGTGTGGGTTGGCGGAAACAGCGCGCAAGCCAGGCAGAACGTCGCCCGTTGGGGACAAGGGTGGAGCCCGTTGCTGATTCCTAACACCACCGCGACCAAGTTGGACACCGCGGACTTGGGCTCGCTCAGCCTGTTTCACGGCGGCGTCACCGATCTACAGCGACGGCTTGCCGAGTGCGGACGGTCCCCCGCCGACATCGACATTCAGGTCAAGGGTCCGTTCAGTAGGGTGGGCGGCACCGCGTTTGACGCCCACCAACACCAGGACCATCTGGGGACGCTCGCGGAGGCGGGAGCGACCTGGGTGGTGATCCACCCGGTTGGTTCATCCTTCGAAGCCCGGCTTGACGTACTGCGCTTCTACGGAAGCCGCATCATCGCCGCTTGACGGGTGGATCCCGGCCACGGTGCTATTCGCCGCCGCCGGATGTCAGGCGTCAGCCGATTCCCGCCGGGGAAGTTGCGCTGCATAGCTCACGTCAGATCGATCCCGTGCACCCGCGACGAACCCACCACGCTGCTCAGCCTCCGACAACATCGGCTGGCGCAGGCGCCACTCTCTGACCACGATCCGATGCGCGATCCGCCAACCTTGCCCCGGACGCTGTTCGAACCGATCGACATATCGGCATGCGAAGACGTCCATGATCGGGGCGCCGTCGTCACCGGCACGCACATGGTGTGCCACGCAATAGCTTTCGGCACGGGCTGAATCGTTTCCCAAGTCGACATCGATCAGGATGTTCTGCAGCGTGTGCATAGTGCCGGTGAAGTGCTCGAGGTGCGGTATCACCCAGGCCACGTAGTCGTCGGGGCCCCCGATGAACGCTCCGCCGTGGTCGTCGATCGCGTCCTCGTGATAGACGGAGCGGACCAGTTCCGGATCGCGGCGATCGATTCCGCGACAATAGGTCACCAGAGCCCGCTCGATCTCGCGCTCGGCCTTGATCAGCATCCAGGTCGCAGTGTCGTCGCTCATGACCACCAGTACAACAGTCGCTGTATAAATAATCAATAGAGCGACTATTGTGGCGGTATGGACCGCCCCCTCAACGTCGGCATCATCGGACTCAGCGCCTCGGGCGGATGGGCCGCCGACGCCCACGTACCCGCTCTGCGTCACCTACCGAATTTCCGCCTCGCCGGCGTCGCCGCCAGCAGCCCGCCATCCGCTCAGGCGGCCGCCGAGAAGTTCGGCGTCGACCTGGTCTTCGACGGTGCACAAGCGATGGCAGACTGCGGAGAAATCGATCTCGTCGCGGTCACCGTGAAGGTACCCCACCATCGCGCGTCACTGCTCCCGGCCTTGCGTGCCGGAAAGGTCGTCCTGTGCGAATGGCCCCTGGCGGTCGATGTCACCCAAGCCTATGAATTGGCAGAATTGGCCAGCGGTCCCGCCTTTGTCGGACTCCAGGCGCGGGCCACGCCAACAGTGCGATACCTGCGCGATCTCATCAACGACGGGTACGTCGGAAAAGTGTTGTCCACCAGCGTGATCGGTAGCGGCGGCAACTGGGGCGCCCGGGTAGATCCCCGCAACGCCTACACCTTGAACCGCGAGTCCGGCGCGACGATGCTGACCATTCCGTTCGGGCACGCCATCGATGCCATCACGATGGTGCTGGGTGAGTTCACCGATACCCGGTCGACACTTGCCACCCGCAGGGACGAAGTCTCCGAGATCGGCACAGACCGCAAGATCCCCATGACTGCCGCAGATCAGATTGCCGTGACCGGAACACTAGGAGACGGCACCGTCGCTTCGGTGCACTACCGCGGGGGCGTAAGTCCGGGAACGAATTTCCTGTGGGAAATCAATGGCACCGACGGTGACCTCGTCATCACCGCGGCCTCCGGACACATCCAGATGGCACCGTTGACGGTCCGCGGGTCACGCCACGGCGACAAGCTCACCGAACTCAGCACCCCTCCGCAGTACCACTCTGTTGATGCCTCGTTTGCCGAATCTCATCCGCGCGCCTACAACGTCGCATGCGCCTATGTACAGCTGGCTGCTGATCTGCGCAACGGTACACAGGAGACACCGACTTTCGATCATGCCGTTCACCGTCACCGCTTCTTGCACGATATCGCCGACACGGCTAAAGCGACTGGACGTAACTGATGTCAGCCGTGTTCGGGCCGGCCGCCGACTCCTCGGATAACCATGCCCTGGCCACCGTGCTGGACCTGTTGAATCTAGAACATGTGGCGGACGGTCACTTCCGTGGCGGGCAACCGGACGAGGAACGGCCCCGGATGTTCGGCGGGCAGATCGCCGCTCAGGCGTTGATGGCCGCTGCACGAACAATTCCCGAAACGAGACTGCCGAGCAATCTGCACGTGTATTTTCTGCGGCCGGGTGACGTGACTACTCCTGTGGACTACCTCGTGACAATCTTGCGTGACGGCGGCGCGCTGTCGACACGCCGAGTGAGCGCAGTCCAGAATGGCCAAATCATCTTGGAGGCCCTGACGTCGTCTTGCGCGGACATCGAAGGTCCTGAGTATCAGCGACCGATGCCGCTCGTGCCGCCGCCGGAAACGCTGCCGCCCCTGGCGGAGCAGTTGGCTCCCTATTCCGACGAGTATGACGGTTGGTGGATCAGACCCCGCCCCTTTGATTTCCGCTACATCACGACGCCGCCGCGGATCGCGCTCGACGAGCCGCGCCGAGGTGATGATCGAGTGAACAGACTGTGGTTGCGCGCAGACGGTGTGATACCGGACGATCCGGTGTTGCACAGTTGCCTCCTCGCCTACGTCAGCGATATGACGCTGCTGGATCCGGTCATGAAAGCGGTCGGCCGGACAAGCAGAGGTCCCGGAGTTGTTGCGTCGCTCGATCACGCGATCTGGTTTCAACGTCCAACAGATCTCAACGAGTGGATTCTCTATGACCAAACCTCACCCAGCGCTGCCGCGGGCAGGGGCCTGGCTTGGGCCTCAATGTTTGATCGATCGGGGAAGCTGTTGTGTCTGGTGAGTCAAGGGGGTTACCTTGGCCGCGGGCGGTGACTGACCGAACCATTCTGGTTGGCGAGGCGACCCGCCAAGAAGCGCCGCAGCGTCAAGCTAGCAGCCGCCTTACTATCTTTCGATCGATGGCAGCAACGCGTGCTGCGCCGTCCGCGGCGTCTGTCCACATCCAAGACACACGCCCAACACCTGTTCGAGGTAGCCCCACACCGGCGAGCAATGACACTGGCGGGTTTGCCCAATCATTGATTCCGTGTGTACATCTTGATCAACGGTCATCGCAACACCTCCTTTTCAGGAATGACACCGCCACGTCCAACCTCTGGCACGGTGTGTCTGTCACCACACCGACACTAGACTCGGCTAGTCGAATACTCAACTATTGGATTCACGACCAACCTCGCGGGCAGGCGGTCGCCACGCCGCCCGAACTTGCCGTAGCGTGACGTGGCCTCAAGTTAGTCTGAGAATGAATCGTCGACGCTCAGAACATCGCGTGCTCGGGGATCGGGCAGAGCAACACCCAAAGGAGCACCATATGCCACCGAAGACGCGGAAGAAGAAGACATCCGCAGAAGCGGAACTCACCGACCTGCAGAAGCAGGATCCGATGGAATGGGTGAAATTCTACTGGGAGCAGAACTCTACTGAGGATCCGTCCCGATTTCTGGCGATGAGTTCAATCCTGCGACTCCATGCGCTGATGACGTCCACGATGGAATCAGTGCTGAAGCAGTCATTCAAGCTGGGCCTGACCGACTACCTCATGCTCAAAACTCTCGAGCTGAGCGACACCGGAACCCGACTGCTGAGTCGGGTGGCATGGAATCTGCTGGTGCATGCCACCACCGTCACCATCATCACGGACCGACTAGAAAAGCGTGGCCTGCTCGCCCGCGAGGCGCACCCGAGCGACCGGCGGGCCACGTTGGTGACCATCAGCCCTGAAGGTCGCAAACTGGTCGCCGAAGCAACCAAAGCGCTTTCCGAGGTCGACTACGGCCTCACGGGCCTGAGCACAGCTGACGCGATGGCGCTGGTCGACATGCTCGCTCACGTTCGGCGTGGCGCAGGAGACCAGGACCGCGCCCATAGTCGGACGAAGAACGGCACCGCCTGACCCCGGCACGGTTGCCCTCAGGAGCTCTTACTACCGTGCAGTGAATCCCGCATCGACCCAATCGATCACCGCCTGATTCATTGTCAACGTCCCGCAGACATGCGAGACATCGCACGCCCCGAAAAGCGGATGCAGGATGAATTCCCCTGGAGTACAACTAGTTTCGTCGATCCAGCAACCGCTCAAGAAGCACAGGATTTGTGGGTGGCCAACTATAACGACGATCGCAAAGCTCATACCTGAGATCTCGACTCGCATGGCAACGACGGTCGAGGGCGAAGTGGTGAAGAGTTCACAACTGGCGTCGACTGCTATTGGCGTTCCTCGCTCCGCAACCGCGCCAGCAGCGCGCCAGCCTCTTCATCGCCATCACGCACCGAGACCGCTGGACGCGACGCAGGCCCTCGCGATCGCGCCGACACCACCCTGCCCGAGCTAATCAATCCATCCAGTGGACCAGGCTCCGCCGGAACAATGCGCGCAACAACCACGCCACGGTCGGTCAGGGTGATTTCCTCCCCCTGGTTCACCCGCGCTAGCACGTTCGACGTCTCCTGATTGCGAACGCGAATCGACACTTCACCCACCCCACGCAATGTACTACGGCCACGTGCTACGCCTACGTTCTTAACGTCATAGCCGTGGCTCCGGCCGAACGCCTCGTGCCACTGCACTCGAGTAGCCCGCTTCCACCACTCTGACCGACCACTATTGCCATCCAATGGCGGATCCGAAATCGAAACGGTGCTCCACGAAGCCCGCTAGCGCGAGCGGCACCCGTTACGGACACCCAACGGCTCGCACAAACGTCCGCGGTAGACACGACCCTCCCTCGCGCTGGGGCCGGTAGTTTCACCTCAGGAGTCGCTGATGCTTCCGCCGTTTCCGTCGTCGGTCTCGATACAGAGGTCGCGGGAACTGGGACCCCATCGGGGTGACCGAACACACGTGAAGTCGCCTACACATTGGCAATGTACTACTAGTGATACAGACTTTTTAAGCTGACGCGGCGTGACTGGGGTGCGTGCCTACACGTCCCAGCCAAGACGACCCGGACCGCGCCGCAGCATGGGCAACAACGCGCCTGGCGGTGGGCGCACGAATCCGCGCATTGCGCACAGAACGGGGGCTGACACAAGAAGAGCTGGCGCATGCAGCCAACCTTGGCCGGCCCATGCTGGTGTGGGTTGAAAACGGCCAGCGCGGTCTTCTCTACGAACGACTCTTCGACATTGCCGATGCATTGGGCGTGCCCGTCAGTGCGCTGTTCGAGAACCTCTAGCCGTTGCGCAAAAGGTTCGCACGCCAGGGACCCGATCGACGTCCATCGCCGGGATGCTTCGCCAGCGATCGGGGTTTGCCGTTCGACAAAGTCGCGACCGCCGCCCCGAATCTCTAGTTTTCGGGGCGGATCCGGGAGGGCACTCGAGGGCGTCCTGCAGCACCCGTAGGCGCGTCTTGCGCGGCCGGATTTCACCTCGCACTCCAACTCTTCAGATCAGCCACTCCCGGACCCGCCTCCCTAATGTATCACTAGTGATACATTAGGGAGTGTGTTTCCTCCTTAGGGGGCGGACGGTTCCACCATGCCTCTGAACTTCCCGACATGGCGCAAGCTGACGGGAATCAGCTCACCGCACGACTCCCGCCTCACAATCCACAGCGGGCAAAAGGCGTGCACATGCCTCGGCGCGCAACCTTCGCGGCGCCACAAGTACGGGACCGATAGTGACAGCCCCCGACTGTCTGCGCGGGACCCGCAGGTTACCCGCCCGGGTATGGCTCAGGGATGGCGAAGCATTGGACAGCTTTCTGGAACGCCTGGCCACCGTCAACGGCCTTCTCCCAACGGAACTCCTGCGGCTTCTCACGGCGCCGGACAAGTCAGGCACACCGACTGCAGCCTTTTTGATGGTCAAACCGGACCCACTCATCGTGGGCAGGATCGCCGAGCTCAGCGGCGTGGATGAAGAGCCGGTTCGGCGTGCGTCTCTGCTGCGTTTCGGCGCCGGCTTGCCCTACTGGTTGGACAGACTTGACCCCCGACAGCGGCATACATTTCGCCAAGTTGTGAGTCAGGGTTGGTTTCCTGGGTTGGGCTCGCAGGTATGTCCGATGTGTCTTGAAGCTAGTGGGGTCTGGGAGCTGTCCTGGCGGCTGCCGATCATCGCAGTGTGTCGCGAACATCAGGTGTTCATGGTCACCGAATGCATCGCGTGTGGTGGTCGATTCCGCACGCACCGGCGCACTCCACTGCGGCCCGTCGTGAGCCAAGAGCAGCCTTGCGGCAATCCAATTGAGTTCGGGGGTCGTTGTGAGCATTCGGTGCTCTGTCACAAGCCCCAAGTGTGCCCGCCACACGTGTTTGACTCGATACAGGTCATCGGCACGGCGCTTTCAGGGCCATCGGTACCGATGTTCGGCACTCTCACCGATCCTCGTACGTACTTGGCCGAGATTCGCCATCTCGCATCGCTTTTGATCCATCTACTCGCCCAGCCCCGCGGACTGCATTTCGCCGCGTGGGCCGAGAGTGTCCACACCGAAGCGGCCCAACGTGGCGCCACAATTGGTGGTCCGAGGTGGGGCTTTAGCCCGCCGCAGAGCGCAGTAGTGCGGGGGCACGCACTGGCCGAAGCACATGCCATTCTCAGACAGACCACCCTCGATGATGCGGTCACATACTTTCTTCCGTGGCTTGACTGTATTGCGGATCTACCCGACGGGCCGGGCACGTGGCTGTTGAACAGGAGCACTCGCACGGTGACCATGGAAAGGCTCATCCGCGCTGTAGTTGCCAGTAAGCATCACGTGGGACGACGGCTCACGGTAATCCGCGGCAGCCGAGCGCTCACCCCATCTTCAATTCCGCAAATGCTGGACGCCCGCATTTTTCGTGACGTTTTCGCCCCAATGCTGGGCGGATATGAGCGAACAGGGCGGATGTATGCGTCGTTGTGCATTGTGAGAGCCATTGCGCCGGTGACGAGTTGGTCGGCGGCCGCTGCGGTGATCGGCGTGGAGCCCGATGTCGGGGTGCGCACTGCTCGTACAGCAACTACACGTATGCGTGTGTCTCCCGAGGTATTCGCCGCTGCGGTCATCCGAGTGACATATCTTCTCTTCCCTGGTCGCGATTTTCGACGCCGCGAATCTCGCGTCCGTGCGCTAGCACGGGATCCTGATGCGTGGTGGGAATGTTGGCGCACGTCCATGTCGCCGTCGCGACGACCCACATCGTTGCCGTACGCCATCACCTGGATGTGGTGTGAGGTGGTCCAAGCACCGATCCAGACCAGCCCTGGATGGACAGAATCCATGACCACCCGGCATCGGGATTCCTATGATGCGTTTCGGAAATCGCTCGCGCCTGCGGCACTACACGCTCTGCGGGCACTCGCGCTCGCCGACTCATGAGCGACGAGACGTCGACTGTGCTACAGCTCCCGCCTTCGGGCGGGGTGTATTTCGGATGTTCTCAGCACGCTCAGACAACGTCACAGCGTTGAGGTGCCGCAAAAGAATCCGGTTCGTACCGTCCTGGAGCGCAGCGAGAGTTGCGGCGGCGACGAGCTCTGTGAGATCTCCGAGGTAACCGTCGGTGCGGTACAACAGTTCGCCGACGAGCTGGGTGAACAACATGCCGGGCTTACCAGCGGGCAGATATGGGAGAATCTGCTTTTCGAGCTGGCGGACGACAGCTTGCCAGCGACGCATCTCCTCGACGTTGTCTTTGCTGTAGGACGGAAACTTGAAGAGCTTGAGTCGGCCGGCGATTTGGGGATCGCACACGATGTCGCCACCTTCGAGGTTGGCTCCCACGAGAATGAGTGTGGCCCCGATCATCCCCAGTTCAGTGTTGATGTGCTTGAGGTGGTCAAGGACTGCGCGGCCCCCTTTCCAGTCCGTCTTCAACAGGTGGGCGTCGTCGACGATCAGCGCGCGGGTCTGATGGCGCCCCGCGGCTCTGACTGCTCGCTGGGTTAGCTGGTCAACCCTGCCGTCACCCGAAAGTCCGAAGCACCCGAGAAACTCACGGTCAAAGGCTCCCTTGACGGCATCTGCCGGAAGATTCATCCACGCAAGCGGGGACAGGTCAGCTTCGCTGTCCTCGGTCAATTGGATGATGGGGTACCCGTAGTTGTCGTGAGCGGCGGAACGTGTCCATTCGAGGTAGCGGTCACGACCCCATCGCATCATCAGGGTGCTCTTGCCGACCACATTGGGTCCTGTCAGTACGATGACGTCTTTCGTGCCTGGGGGTTTCCGAGCGTTGGACCGCACAAGGTTTGTCATCGCCGCACCAATCACTTCGAGCTCGGGGGTGAACAGGTAGAGGTGCTCGAGCCAATGCTGGAGTTGATCGATGTACACCGCGCGCTCCGCGTCTGACATGCTCTTCGCCACCCGCAGCGTGAGTGGTGACGGCTTCTCGGGAGGCTTCAGCACGCAGTAGTTGTGCCACATCCGTGCGTCCATAGTCAGGTGTCCTCGTCTCCAAGCAGGTTCGGCCACCGCCGGCGCATCGAATCTGCAGGTGCAGGGCCGGACAGCTGCCGAGCCTGTGCGACGTCTTGGGCTCGTTGCGCTTCGTCGTGGTCGATGCGGGATTGTTCGACGCGGCGACCCGCGGCCGCGAGCTGGGCCTTCAGTTTGCGATCAGTGGGTGCGGTTGTGAGTTCGGTGAGTTCATTGAGGATTTGGCTTGTGGCAGAGCCTCGTTTCAATACAGCATTGCCGCCGCGATCTATGATCCGTCGACGCACGGCGCCAACAATCACGTCGGTCATCGGCGCCAACGTACGTTGAGCACCGCGCCACTCCACCGGCTCAACACGCTTGGTCTGCGGATCTGGGAACCAGATACGAGAGAGGTCATGTGGATCAACGAAGAACGGTGCGGCTTTGTCGCCTGGGCGGAAGTAGCCCGTCGGCACGGCGCGATAGTCCTCCAACACCGTGACCGCGCTCACTGAAATTCCCCACTGACGCTCATTGAAAATCCCCACCCGTGTGGCTCCGCCGAGAAGGGCGGGCCTCCCTCGATGCTGCTGGTGTC
>NZ_JBZDPT010000013.1:0-2234 GCF_058270035.1 Mycobacterium shunyiense
ACCACACCTGCTGCGGCCCCAACTCGACACCCACATCCATACCGTCGAACAACCGCGTCACGTTCTGATGCGTAACCGCAACACCTTTCGGCGTCCCCGTGGTGCCCGACGTGTAAATGATGTGCGCCACATCATCAGCAGATGTACCCGGCAACGCGCCTGAGGACTGCGCATCGATACGCCGATCGTCGACCTCGACCACCGCGACACCGGATCCGCCAAGCCGCCCCGCCAACACAGCCGTGGTCAGCACAGCCACCGGCCCCGCATCAGCCAGCATGAACTCAACCCGAGCATCAGGATGCGCCGGATCAATCGGCAAATACGCCGCACCAGACTTGAGCACTGCCAAGATCGCCACCACAGCCTGCGCCGAGCGTTCCAGCATCAAGGCAACACACTCACCGGGCCCAGCACCATACTCGGTCAGCAAGCGTGCCAACCGATTCGACGCCTCATCCAACTCGCGATACGACAACGCGCGACCCTCGAAACGCACCGCCACCGCGTCGGGTGCGCTCTGCACACGGGCTGCGAACACTGCCGGAATCGAAGACTCCACCACCGGCCGCATCAACACCGCCCGATGACCAACCTCATCCAACCGAGCACAGTCAGCAGCATCAAGCACACCCACAGCCGACAACCGCTGAGCAGTGTCAGCCGTGATCGCCGCCAATACACGTTGCAGCCTCTTGACGAGTGTGCGAACGCTCGCCGCGTCGAATACGTCGGTGCGGAACTCCACCACGCCGCCGATGCCGGCCGGGGCGCCCGCGTCGTTGAAGCGTTCAGCCAGCGAGAACACCAGATCCATACGGGCGGTTCGGGTTTCTGCATCCATCGGTGTGGCTCGCACGTCACCCAGGTTCAGACTAGAAGCTTGCTCGGCGGCGAAGTTCTGCCATGACACCATCACCTGCACGAGTGGGTGGTGGGTCAGGCTCCGGGTCGGGTTGAGTCGCTCGACAAGTGCCTCGAACGGCACGTCCTGATGCTCGAACGCTGCCAACCCGCGTTGGCGTACCTGGTCCAACAGATCAGAAACTGTGGGGTCACCGCCCAGGTCCAGCCGTAGCACGAGAGTGTTGACGAAGAAGCCGACCAGCTCATCGAGGCCCGGATCGCTTCGGCCGGCAGTTGCGATTCCCACCGCCACATCGGAACTGGCACTCAGCTCTGAGAGCAGCGCTGCCAGCGCGGCCTGGACCACCATGAAGCTCGTCGAGTTGTGCTCGCGGGCGACGCGTGCCACCTGTTGCTGCAGTTCGGCAGGCCAATCCACCACCACACTGGAACCCTGGTAGTCGGCCACCGGCGGATACGGCCGATCAGTCGGCAGCTCGAGACGCTCAGGCAGATCGGTCAGTTCTTGTTCCCAATAGGCCAGCTGTGTGGCAATCACACTGTCCGGATCAGATGCCGACCCCAGCCAATCGTGCTGCCACAACGTGTAATCGGCGTACTGCACCGACAACGGCGCCCACTCCGGGGCCCGGCCGGCACAGCGGCTTCCGTAGGCCGAGCCCAGATCCGCCACGAATGGCGTGATCGACCAACCATCGGCAGCGATGTGGTGGACCACCGCCACCAGAACGTGTTGATCCTCAGCTATCCGGAAGAGCGTTGCCCGCAATGGGATTTCCTGCGTGAGGTCAAAGTGCCGCCGCCCGACAACTCCTGCCGCCTCCTCCAACCGATCCGCCGACCACCCGGTGGCGTCGACAACCTGCCAGCCCAGTTCTGCTTGTGCGGCCGGCACGACCAACTGCTGAGGAATCCCGTCGGCGACCCCGAACTTCGTGCGCAGGCTCTCGTGCCGCCCCACCACATCGGCCAATGCCTGTCCCAGCGCAGCCGCGTCCAGGTTGCCGTCGAGCCGCAATGCCACCGCCATGTTGTAGATCGACGACGGCCCCTGCAACTGCTCCAAGAACCACAACCGCTGTTGCGCGTAGGACAGCGGAATGACGTCCGGTCGCTGTTGGGCGACCAACCGCTGACGTCCGCTCGAGCCCGCCTTGATGTGCGGTGCGAGTTGGGCGATGGTGGGCGCGTCGAACAAGGTACGGACACTGACTTCGGCGTCGAAGCCGGCGTTGACGGCTGCGATCAGTCGCATCGCCGTCAGGGAGTCGCCGCCGAGGTCGAAGAAGGAGTCGTCGATGCCGACCCGTTCCAACCCGAGGACCTGGGCGTAGATACCCGCCAGGATTTCCTCGGTAGCCGTGCTC
>NZ_JBZDPT010000014.1:0-1401 GCF_058270035.1 Mycobacterium shunyiense
TGTGCTACTCCTCATGTTCTTGTGGGTAGTTGAGGGTTCAGGCCGCCGAGGCAGAGGTAGATCATTGAGGTCAGTGCTTTGGCGGAGTGGTGTCCGTAGCCGCGTGCGTTGATGAGGCGGATTTTGGCGTTGATGCCTTCGATGAGGGCGTTGCTGATGCCGAGTTTGATGGTGTTGATGATGCCGTCGAAGTGCAGGTCGAGCCGGCGTGCCAGTTGAATGAGAGGGCGGATGCCACTGTCGGTGGCGCGGCGGATCCAGCGTCGGAGATACCGTGATGCTCGTGCGGGGTGTGTTATTCGAAAGAGTTGTCGTAGTTGCTCTTTCATTCGCCAGGCGGTGCCAATGTCGTGGTTCTGTGTGGTGATGGTTTCCACGAGGTGACCGCGGGCGGGGTTGAGGCGCTCGGCGCCGGTTCGTAGCGCGGTGCGGGCTTTTCGCCATTGTCCTGAGGACAATGTGAAGTCTGCGCGGTTGGTGGCCATGGCGGCGGCGAACACCTCGTCGAGGGCGCGGTTGGTCCACTGCATGACGTGGAAAGGGTCGTAACAGATCGTCGCGTCGGGCAGTTTGTCTTCGGTCGCGGAGCGAAATGCGGTGGAGCCGTCCATGGAGACTGCTTCGATGTCGGCTCGCTGCTCGTTGGTGAGCTTGTCGTAGAACGTGGTCAGCGAGTCGAGGCCACGGCCGGGTTGGATATCGATGACGGTGCCGGTGGCGTGGTCGCCGACGATGGTCAGGTATTTGTGCGGGTGGCGGTAGCAGATCTCATCGACGCCGATGCGGTAGATCTCATCGAGGCGACGCTCGTCGAGCATTTCGTCGACGGTGCGGTTGATGATGGTCGTGACCGTCTCCCAGGAGCAGCGCAGCAATGTCGCGACCGAGGTGCGGTCGGTTCGGGTGGCCAGCCATAGCACGGTGTCCTCGAAGTCGCGGGTGTGGCGTGCTCCGGGTCGACTCCACGGGACTTCTTCGGTGCGCACGCCGCAGTTCGGGCAGCGTAGTCGGCGAATGTCATAGATCAGCCATAACCGGTGACTGGCCAGATCGAGGTGTCGCCAGCGCCGCTGGCGTTGGTCATAGCCGGCGCGGACGCGTTGACCGCACGGGCATTGCAGCAATCGGCTCTTCGACCGCAAAGTGACCTCGACGTCGTGGTCGCCGATGACGACATTGTCGACCCATGCTCCGGGGATCTGGAGAAGACGGTTAAATGCAGTACTGACGCGCACGCGGATCGGTCCTTGCGGTTGAGGCTGGTGTGGTAACCCCGAAACCTAGAGGCCCCCCGCGTGCGCGTCCTTCATCGCAGCGCGGACACGCCGAGAACGCTTGAGCTTCAATCGAAAACACCGCTGAACAGCAGAAAAGCGCCCACTAGAACACTAGGAGCGCCAC
>NZ_JBZDPT010000015.1:0-173942 GCF_058270035.1 Mycobacterium shunyiense
CACCACACCACCTATGACGAACACAAAGCCTGGGCACACCGTCACACCACCCGGGACACCGAGGCCGCTTGACAACTTGCGGTCCTGGGATGTCTAGCGGTCCCGTCCGACGCGCCCCGTCGCCCCTCCCGCCCCGTCGCCCCGTTGCCCCGTTGCCCCGTTGTCACGCTGGAGTGGCTGTCGACGTCGACAGCCACTCTGGCGTGACAGGGCGGGGTCGGGCCAGCGCGGTTAGTCACCCCAGCGTGACGCTCGGGCTCGAGAGCCACTCCAGCGTGACAATGGCGGGGACGACGGACCAACGGAGAACTACAGCGTGACCACTTCATAGGCACCGTCCGCGTGACGGGCCCGGATGGTCTTCTTGTCGTACTTGCCGACGCTGGTGCGCGGCACCTGCTCGATGAATGTCCACCGCTCGGGCAGCCACCAGCGAACCACCTTGTCTGCCAGGAACTCCCTCAGTTCAGCCGCTTCCGCCGAAGCGCCCTCGTTCAACACCACGACGGCCAGCGGGCGTTCCTGCCAGCGCTCGTCGGGCACCCCGACCACGGCCGCCTCCAGCACCGCGGGGTGGGCGATGAGATGGTTCTCCAACTCCACCGAGGAGATCCACTCGCCGCCGGACTTGATGACGTCCTTGGCGCGGTCGGTCAGCGTCACGTAGCCCTGCGGATCGATGACGCCGACGTCTCCGGTGCGCAACCAGCCGGTGTCGAACTTCTCGGCGTCACGGCCCAGGTAGTAGGCCCCGGTGATCCACGGGCCCCGTACCTCCAGTTCGCCGACCGCGGAACCGTCGCTGGGCAGCGCGGCACCCTCGTCGTCGACGACGCGCACCTCCACGCCGCACATCGGCCTGCCCTGGCTGACCCGCATCTCCCACTGCCGTTCCTCGGACACCCCGGGCAGCGGCTTGGCCACCGTGGCCAGCGGCGAGGTCTCGGTCATCCCCCAGGCCTGCTGGATGTGTACGCCGTAGGTCTCCTGGAAGGTCTTCATCAGGGAGAGCGGCACGGCCGAACCGCCGCAGGCGACCAGTCGCAGCGACGAAATGTCATGTCCGGGATTCTTTTCCAGGCAGTGCATGACGTCGTTCCAGATGGTCGGCACCGCACCGGCCACGGTCGGGCGTTGCGTTTCGATCAGATTGATCAACGAGGCGCCGTCCATGAACCGGTCGGGCATCACCACGTTCGCGCCGGCCATGAGTGCCGCATACGGCAGGCCCCACGCGTTGGCGTGGAACATCGGGACGATCGGCAGCACGGTGTCACCACAGCTGACGTCGAGCGCATTGGCGGTGCAGGTGTTCAGCGCATGCAGGTAGCTCGAACGGTGGCTGTACACCACGCCTTTCGGATTGCCAGTCGTGCCGCTGGTGTAACACATTGCCGCCGCGGAGTTTTCGTCGATCTCCGGCCAGTCGAATTCTTCTGGCTGCCCGGCCAGCAGATCATCCCAGCGCACGACCGTCACACCCTTCAACGCCTCCACGTCGCCCTCGCCCACCATGACCACGGTGTGCACGGTCTCCAGCAGGGGCAGGACCGGGGCGAGCAGCGGCACCACGGAGGCGTCGGCGATGACGACCTGATCGGCCGCCTCGTTGGCGATGTAGGCGATCTGTTCGGCCGACAACCGGATGTTCAGGGTGTGCAGCACGGCGCCCATCGCGGGCACCGCGAGGTAGGCGACGAGGTGCTCGGTGTTGTTCCACATGAACGTGCCGACGCGCTGGTCGCCGTCGACCCCGAGCCCGCGCAGGGCATGGGCCAGCTGCGCCGCCTGCCCGCCCAGCTCCCGATAGTCGATCGTGCGGTAGCGGCCCTCGCCGACCGCGGTGGTCACGGTCCGGTCCCCGTTGACGCCGCAGGCATGTCGCAGGATCGACGTGATCGTCAACGGCCAGTTCTGCATCGTGCTCTTCACGGGCGCGATGGTATGCGCTCGTCGGTCGGCGCCGGCGGGAACGTTTCGAATTTCCCGAACGATGTATGTAGGGGAAGATGGACTGACCACAACGGAAGGACGTGTCCGATGCGCACGAAGTCGCTGCCGGCGGCAGTGGGGCTGGCTGTGTTGGGCGTGGTGGGCGCGTCGTCCGCGGTGGCCTCGGCCGAGGAGACGGCGCAGGACACGATCAACCGGCTGCAGTCCGAGGGCTACACCGTCACCATCGACAAGATCGGGACCGCGCCGCTGGACCAGTGCACGGTCACCAGTGTGCGCAACCCTCAACAGGTCAGCCAGTTGGTGCCTTACGTCGGGCCGGGGCTGGGCGGTGACCGGATCCTGGTGCCGTCGGTCACCAGCCGGACCGTGTCGGTGTCGCTCAACTGCCAGCGCTGACGCTCACCTGGAGCAGTCCAGTGACACCGTGATGGTTCGGCGCACCACCACGGGTACGAGATCGAAATCCTTCGCGCCGTTCTTGCCGAACCGTTCGACCCGAATGAGCCTGGTCTGGGTCTGTGGATTGCGGATGCTTGTGACGGTGCACTGGTCGAGTGGCGCACTGCCCACCCGGTCGATGTTGACGTAGAAGCCCTCGGCTTCCAGCAGACCGATCGTCTCGACCGCGGAATCGGCATGTGCCGGCACTGCCGGCGCCAGAATCGTGCTTACTGCCGCCCCCGACGCGGCGAGCATGATGATTGATGCTCGCATGGTCGTGTCTTCTTTCTTGTCGCATACACCTTTTCGGTGATGTCCTGCCCGTTGTTACGGGCCAGGCTCGGCGCCGGTTCAACGCGAGAGGCCCGGCCGGATGTACCGGCCGGGCCTTTTGCCGTGAGGCTAGACGCGCGCAGGTTCGGCGGCCGCCGCGGAGTGGTCATCGACCATGGTGAGCTCGTCGAACGGGTCGTCCCCACGCAGCACCGCATCGACCTTGGCCTTGTCCACAGTGTGCGTCCACGAGCCGACGAGCAGGGTGGCCACCGCGTTACCGGAGAAGTTGGTCACCGCGCGGGCCTCGGACATGAAGCGGTCGATTCCGACGATCAGTCCGACCCCGTCGAGCAGATCCGGGCGGTGCGCCTGCAGGCCGCCGGCCAGCGTGGCCAGTCCGGCACCCGTCACACCGGCGGCTCCCTTCGACGCAACGATCATGAACACCAGCAGACCGATCTGCTGCCCGACGGACATCGGGGCGCTCAGCGCGTCGGCGATGAACAGCGCAGCCATGGTCAGGTAGATCGCGGTGCCGTCGAGATTGAACGAATACCCGGTCGGCACAACGACACCGACAGTGCTGCGGTCGACGCCCAGGTGCTCCATCTTGGCGATGAGGCGCGGCAGCGCCGACTCCGACGACGATGTCGAGAAGATCAGCAGATACTCGCGGGCCAGGTACCGGACCAGTTTGAAGATGGACACACCAGACACCGCACGCAGCAATACACCGAGCACGCCGAACACGAACAGCACACAGGTCACGTAGAAGCCCAGCATCAGGGTCAGCAGCTGCGTGACGGCTGTCCAGCCGGTCTGTCCGACGACGTTGGCGATCGCGCCGAAGGCACCGATCGGCGCCAGCCACAGGATCATGATCAGCACCTTGAACACGAGCTTCTGCAGGTGCTCGATGCCGCGCAGGATCGGTTCCCCGGCGCTGCCCATGCCCTGCAGCGCGAATCCGACCAGCAGCGCCACGAACAACGCCTGAAGCACGCTTCCGGCAGTCAGCGAGGAGAACAGCGTCTCCGGGATGATGCCCTGGACGAAGTCCATCAGTCCGCCGGACTCGTGAGCTTTCTCCGCGAGTTCGGCGCCCTTTCCTGCCGAACTTTCGGTCAGGTGCATGCCGCTGCCGGGGTGGATCAGGTTGCCGACCACCAGCCCGATGGTCAGCGCGATCGTGGACATCACCAGGAAGTAGCCGAAGGCCAGCCCACCGACCTTCCCGACGGTCGCGGCCTTGCGCACCGAGCCGATGCCCAACACGATCGTGCAGAAGATGATGGGGCCGATCATCATCTTGATCAGGCTGACGAACATGGTGCCGAGTACACCGACGCTCTTACCGACCTCAGGTGCGACGAGACCGACCACGATGCCGACGACGACGGCCGCGATGACCGCAATGTAGAGCCAGTGAGTGCGGTCGCGACGCGGCGGGGACGCCGGCTCTGATTGCGGGTCTACGGACACGGTCATCGGTGCCACCTCCAGTTGACTTCGAATGCGCTGTTACAAGCACCTTCGACCATAGGGTGAGCCAGGTCACGTTTTAGTTCATTACGTTCACGCAGCGGTCCGGTCCCCTACGCGAGCGGCTTCGGGGACCGGACCGTCGATCAATCGCTCAGATGCCCGCGCAGAGCGCGACGAATGGGATCGGTGCGCAGATACCGACCGAGAAGTAGGGCGTGATGTCGCCGTTCCACGCGGGTGGAGGGGGTGGCGGCGGCGGAGGGGGCGGCACCTGCGCCGCCACGCAGGTGTTCGACGGCGGGTCGAAGACGGTGCCCGCCCCGCACTCGGTCGCATTGCCGACCACCGGGGAAATCGCCGTCACCACTGCCAGTGACGCAACCGCGGCCATGATGATGGTTGTCAAGCGATGAATCACGCTCATCGCAGGTCTCCCTTGGATCTACCCTCGACCCCTGCTTATGGTCAGATTCTACGACTCCGCGCCCGCGAACAGCAGCCCTGAATTGACGGCCGCGAAGGTGGCAGAAGTGCCGCCGCGAACTCGCTACCAGCGGATATCCGCGCCACTTTTTGGGAAGATTGTTGCCTTCACAATCGGAGGTGCGGTGACGCGTTGGTGGCGACGACTGTCGGGCCGAATCTGGCCGCGCTCCTTGGCGGGGCAGGCCATCGCCCTGCAGGTCCTGGTGGTCGCAGTGGTGGTGCTGGCCGGCACGGCGCTGGCCCTTATCGATGCCCGTCGTGACGGTGAGGATGCGGCCCGGCAGCAGGTGATCGGCATCGCCACTACCCTGGCGGATTCACCTTCGACTGCGGCGGCCATCGAATCCGGCACTGCGACAGAGGTTTTGCAGCCGGTCACCGAGGCGGTACGCACGGAGACGGGCATCGCGTTCATCACGATCATGGCGCCGGACGGCGTCCGGTTCACCCACACCGATCCCAGCCAGATCGGCGGCCATTACCTGGGCACGGTCGAGCCCGCACTCCGCGGCGACACCTTCAGCGAGGTCTACACCGGGACGCTTGGCCCGTCGGTGCGCGCGATCGCACCGGTGCGTGGTCGCGACGGCAGCATCGTGGGCATGGTGTCGGCCGGGATCACCCAGCAGACCCTGGGCCAGCGCTGGCGTGCGCAGATCCCGGTGATCGTTGCGGTAACCGCTGCCGCACTCGGGATTTCGCTGATCGGGGTGTGGGCCATCCGGCGCAGGCTGCTGCGTCAGACGCGGGGGCTGCGACCCGACGAGTTGCGGGTCATGTACGACCACCACGACGCGATCCTGCATTCAGTGTCCGAGGGACTCATCGTGCTCGATCGTGGCGGTGTGGCGCTGGTGAATGACGAAGCCCGCCGTCTACTGGGGCTCGCGCCGGGGCCGGTGCGGACACAGGACCTGCCGGAGTTTCTGCGCACCACCGCACCTGGAGCGCGCGACGAGTTGCACGTCACCGGGGACCGGGTGCTGGTGGTCAACCGAGCACTGGTCGCCGGTTCAGGATTCGGCGGTCAGGACCGAAGCGACCGGGGGGTCATGTCCGAGGTCGTCACGATCCGTGACCGCACCGAACTACAAGGCGCCCTGGGTGAACTCAGCTCGCTGCAGGTACTGACCGACTCACTGCGGGCACAGGCGCACGAATCGGCGAACAAGCTGCACACCGTGGTCACCATGGTGGAGATGGGCCGACCCGAGGACGCGGTTCGGTTCGCCACCAGCGAGTTGGAGTTGTCCCAACGCCTGGTGGACCGATTGTCGCAGGCCGTGGGCGAACCGGCTCTGGTGGCAGTGCTTCTCGGCAAGACCGCTCAGGCGGACGAACGTGGGATCACGCTGACCGTCACCGAGGACACCCAGTTGTCCGCCGACACCGTGCTCTCCGGACCGGAGATGGTGACGGTGCTGGGTAACCTGATCGACAATGCCATGGATGCGTGTGACCGTGAGGATCCGTGGATCGAGGTCACGGTGAGCCAGGACGATCGCGAGTTGTTGATCCGGGTCGCCGACAGCGGAGACGGGATGGATCCGGACACCTTCGAAAAGGCAATGCAGCGCGGATATTCGACGAAATCGGATACGTCCGGCCACGGGCTGGGCCTGGCTCTGGTGGCGCAGACGGTCAAACGACACGGCGGGACGCTGCGAACCGACGTCACGTACGGCTCCGTGGTCACGGCAACGGTGCCGCGATGATCAATGTGCTCATCGTCGAGGACGATCCGTTGATTGCTGAGGCCCACCAGACTTATCTCGGTCGCCTGGAAGGGTTTTCGGTGACCGCGGTGACACACACCGCCCGCGACGCGATGCGCGCGGCAGCCGGGGCCGCGGCCTCCGAACATCCGGTGGACCTGGTACTGCTGGATCTCGGATTGCCCGACGCAAGCGGAATCTCGCTGGCATCCGGGCTTTCCGGGCTGCGGCCGGCGCCCGATATCATCGCGATCACCTCCGAGCGCGATCTGGAGATGGTGCGCGCCGCGGTCGCCCACGGCGCCCTGGCCTACCTGCTCAAACCGTTCACCTTCGCGGCCTTTCGCGATCGGCTGGAGCGCTATCGCCGTTATCGTTTAGCGCTGCCGTCGGGGACTGATGCCGCCAGCCAGGCCGAGGTTGACCGAGCGTTGGCCGAATTGCGGGTTGCCTCAAGCGAATCTGTCAGATCTTCCGCAAAGGGTGCGGCGCCGCAGACCACAGAAGGTATTGCCGTGGCTGTGCGCGACGAACCCGACGGCCTGACCGCCGACGAGGCGGCCAAGCGGGTCGGAGTGTCACGGGTGACGGCGTGGCGCTACCTCGAGCGTCTGGCCGATGAAGGCACCGTCACCCGCACTACGGATTACGGCAAAGCCGGGCGGCCGCGCACCCGCTACAGGTGGCGTTGAATCAGACCCCGGCCGGCGCCAGCGCGGGCAGGTGGTGCATCTCGACTGCATCCGTCGACGCCAGCTGCGAGTACAGCGATTCGGCGACGTCGAAGACGTTGACCTGGCCCGCGTAGTCGGCGATGTAGAGCCGAGTGCCGTTGTCGCGCAAGGCGACCGCCGCAGGCTGGGCGTGCACGTCGATGCTGCCCTGCACCTCGCTGGTCAGCGTGCACCAGACGATCACACGGTCATAGTCGACCACGTACGCGCGGGTGGTGTCAGGGCTCAGCACCAACTGGGTCGGCGCCCCGCCGATCTCGACGGCGTCCACCACGGTCCCGGCGGACAGGTCAACGGTGTGCACCACACCGCGATGCGCCAGGTCAGAGGTCAGCACGTAGGCAACGCCGTCGCCGATCGCGATGTCACGGATCGGTGCGCCGATCCAGACCGTTGCCTGCGCCTGAGCGGTCTCGGTGTTGACGACGACCAACCGGCTGCCACGGAAGTCCGAGGTGGCCACGTACAGGCGCTTGCCGGTCGAGTCGATCTGTAGGGCGTCGAGGTTGACACCCGCGCCGGTGGCGATGTCGATGGTGCCGACGCGCTCGGCGGTGGTGTCGATGACCGCGATGTCGATGCGCTCGTGGCCCGCGCGGCCGGCGAACACCCGCTTGCCGTCCGGGCTGATGGACAGGGCGGTGACGCTGAAGGCCAGCGGGTACTCGTTGAGCACGGCACCGGTGATGGTGTCGACCGCCGCGATCGCGTCGTGCCCGGGAGTGGCGACGCTGACGTAGGCACGGTCATCCGCGACGACGACGGCAAAAGGGTCTCCGGCGAGACGGACCGAGCCCACGACACCCATGGTGTGAGGGTTGATCACGGTCAGGCTCTGCGCGCCGGTGTTGGTGACCACCACGGTGTCACGCTCGGGATCGACTGCGATGTCGCCGATCGGCCCGCGTCCGACTGCGGCCAGTCCGGCCACATCGATGTCGTCCAGCGCACCGTCGAATGCGACGCTGCGAGCAGTCGAATCGTCGATGGCGCGATCATCGTGGCCAGCGCGCAGCGCCGTGACCAGCGCGCGCAGGAAGTTGTTTGCCATCGTTATCGGCACCTCCGCCGGCAAGGCTGTCACCGGCTCTAGATTTCAGGTCGATCTGCGCCGGGAGTGGCGCGGTTGCATTGAGTCTAGCGACGAAACCGACAGGTCCCGGACGACTTCACAGCGAATAAGTCGCACAGGCCAATTCTCTCTCAGAATGCGCTTAGGAAATTCTTCGTTATCGACTCGTTACCTTTTGGACGCATTTGATTAAAACCCTGTTACCAGCGACTTCGCAGGCTCGGTTAGACGTGGCACATTTCACGAGCAGCGGGACCGTCAATAGCAATTCTTACCATCGCCGGCAAAAGTGAGCGGTAGATCACACTGCGACACGCCAGCAAACTTTCCAGAGCGTCAACACCGGGCAGGCTGCGGTGACGGCCGATATGTGTTACTGCTGTGAAAGATGAGTCATGCCGCATGGGCAGTTCGCTGTCGGCAGCAACTACCCCGCCACCGGCCGAACGACGAGACTCACTTCGCACGATCCGTGCCGGGCGTCGGGCCGCACCGAAGCCGCGTATCGACCGCCGATGACCTCGGCGTTCAAGTCGATCACTTCCTGGATCAGGCCCTGCTGGATGCCGCGCACGACCTCGGGCGAATCCACCGCGACCTCGGCCAGCGGGCAGGTGCAGATCTCCACGGACACCTCACCGAACGAGGTGAGCACTGAGCGGACCTGAAATCCCAGCTCACTCAGGGTGGCCACCACCAGGTCGGCGATCGACGTCTCACTGCGCCGGCGCGCTACGCGCACTCGCCGGGCCAGATCGGCACCGATTCGCAGTGCCCGCACTTCCCGTTCGGCGGGAGTGCCGCCGAGGTGCGCCGCGAACAGCGCGACGATGTCGGCGTAGTCGAGTCGTGGGGCGATCTCGTAGGTCAGCCGCGGTCGTCCGACCCGCCCGCCGCCGGATGCCGCCCCGCCACGGCGGATGATGCCCTGGTCTTCGAGGGTGCTGAGGTGAAACCGAGCGGTGGTGACGTGGATCCGCAGTGTCTCGGAGATCTGTCGGGCGTCCACCGGGCTGTCTGCGGCACGCAGCAGGTCGAGAACCCGCTGCCGCTGCTGGCCGACTGCCCGATCCGATTCGATGCGTTGACCGTGCCGGGGCATGCCCACATCATGCACGGCGGCGGGCCGCCCGTCCGGCACGGCGGCGGGCCGCCCATCCGGCACCGCGGCAGGAGTCATTTCGATTCTGCGGCAGGCACCGTGGCGACGATCGCCACCGCGGTCAGATGATCGCGGTAGCGGGCGAAGGTCTTGCGCATGTGGAGAACCCGCTTGCGGGCAGCCGGATGCGTCAGCACGTTGCCGACGATGCGCAGCGCTCCGAGCAGGCCTTCGTCGGCGATCACCCGGCGCGGTTCCAGCAGCGCCATCGGGGCACGCTCAACAGTGACCACCTCGAATCCCGCGCCGGTCAGCAGCTCGGTCCATTCGGCCACGGTCAGCGGCCGGGCGTTGACCTTGATGGCGCGGGCCATCTGGCGGCGGATGTCGTCCTTGATGTCGTCGGCGAGTTGGTCGGGCATCAGGCCCAGTTCGTGGATGGCGTAGCGCCCACCGGGGCGCAGGACCCGGAAGGCCTCGTCGACGATGGCCTGTTTGGCCTTGTCGCCCTGCATGGTCAGCATGGCCTCGCCGACGACCACATCGGCCGAACCGGCGTCCAGTCCGGTGCTGGCGGCGTCGGCGTCCACCAACCGCCCGCCGGTGTCGGCCACCACTTTCTGCAGCGGGGCCGAGGTGGTCGAGCTGTCGTCGACGCCGACGTACGAGCGGGGCCCGCATGCGGCGATGTCGGTGGCGGTCCGGCCAAGCCCTGGCCCGAGTTCAACGACGTCGGCGCCGCTGATTCGGGCCGCGGCGAGCAGTCGGGTGGTCAGCTCCAGCCCTCCGGGCCGGAGCACCCTCTTGCCGAGCCGGGCCAGCAGCCAGTGCCCGGGCACATCGGCATCGGACCGTTGCGCCAGCGGCAGATCGTTCTTGCCGGTCATCTCGTGATTCCTCCTCTGCGGGCCATGCACCACGTACTGCACAGCGGGACAACGGAAAACAGGGCGCACGTGTACGCCAGGGCCAGGTCGGGTCCCCATGGCGGGTTCAGGACGATGTCCTGCCCGGTGGCGAAGACCCCGTTGAGAAACGGCATGAACCGTTGCAGCGAATAGCCGCCGGGCAGGTAGCCGACGGCAGTTTCGATGACGTACACCCACAACAGGATCACTCCGACGGCTGCGGCCGGTGTTCTGATCACCGCACCCACTCCGAGCCCGAGACCCGCCGCGAAGAACGCGTAGACGGGCACGGTCCACAGCAGACGCACGCCATGCGGATCGGTCAGCGAGACCTGTCCGTAGACCGAAGTCGACACCCAGGGCAGGGTGACCAGCACCAGCACCACCATGGCTGCCGCCACCACGGCCCCGAGTAGTCCGTAGTACAACCACTTACCGGCAAGGGCCGCCGATGCACGTGGCAGTGCGAATCGCACGTATTGTTGTGCTCCATAGCGGAATTCGTGGGCCTGGCCGTGGGCTGCCGCCAACGCGGCCAACACGACGGTCACGGTGATCACCCAGTACGCGGCGTTCGTGGTCGACACCTGCTGGACATAGCTCTGGCCCGGGATGCGAGCGAATTGTTCTGCGACATAGGCGATCAGGTATGTGATCACGGCGGGAAGGATCGCCGCCGCCGGCACCAGGACGCTCCACAGCGGCCCGCGGCCGCCGGTGCGGATCATCTCGGCGCGCATGCTGCGCAGCACCGTCCCGCTCATGCCGCGGCCATCCGCAGGAGCAGGGCCTCAAGGTGCTGACGCGGATCTGCACCGGCGGGCAGGATCTCGTCAAGGCTGCCCGCTGCGGCCACCCGCCCCCGTTCCATCACGAGCAGCCGGTCCGCGGTCAACGCCACCTCACCGAGCAGATGGCTGGCCACCACCACGGTCCGGCCTTCGGCAGCCAACTGCCGCAACAACTCCCGCAGCCAGACGATGCCGGGGACGTCCAGGCCATTGACGGGTTCGTCGAAGATCAGCGCCCGCGGTTCGGCCAACAGAGCGCTGGCGATGGCCAGCCGCTGCCGCGCGCCCATCGACAGCTGCGCGATGCGTCGGTGCCGGAGTTCGGTCAGCCCTACCAGCGCCAGCACGTCGTCGATGCGCCCGCGGGCGATGTCGCCCAGCGCCGCCAGCCACGACAGGTGGCGCTGGGCACTGTGTCGCGGGTCCATCGCCATCGGGTCGAAGTGCACACCGAGCATCCGCATCGGTTCCGCGCAGTGATCAATTGGATTCCCGCACAACGTCACTGTGCCGCTGTCGGCACGCTCCATGCCCGCGATCACACGGAGCAGCGTGGTTTTTCCGGCACCGTTGAGGCCGAGCAGCCCGGTGACCGTACCGGCCGGGAAGGAAGCGCTGACATCGGTCAGCGCCGGCGTGTTCCCGAACGCCTTGGTCAACCCGCGGACCTCGATCATCTCCGGATCACTGGAAATTGCACGGAATGGGCAGGCCCAGGGTCGAGATGCCGTTGCACATCGACTTGCTCGCCAGCTTCCACTGCCCGTCGATATAGCGCCATTCGCCGGGTATCTGCAGGGTGGGCTGGCCGACGCGACTGCCGTTGATCACCGCGGTGTGACTGTTGCCGTCGTGGGTCTCGGGCCCGGTCACCACCGCCGAGCCTTTCGGGGCGCGAAAAATCCCGATCCGGTAGACCATCTTCGGCACGATCACCGCCCGTGATCCGCCCTCCAGCTGTGCGGCCTTGACGTGATCCGGCGCCTGACTCGCCACGAGTAGCTGGATCTGGGCATTGAGTTCCTCCAGCGCGGGCACCGGCGCCGTGATGGCGAAGTCCTCGGCGCTGGCGAGGGGCGCTGTCACCACTGAGAAGGGCACAACAACAGCACTGGCAAGCAGGCAGATCAGGCGCTTCATCAGCGGTTCCTTAATTTGAAGGAGAAGTATCCGGTTAACCATAGAAGTTTGGTTAGCCTAAGACAACACCTTCGTCAGGAACGCGGGTGAGTAAGTTTGCGCGCAGGGGTCAGAGCCGTAACGCAGCTGCGGTGGCGGGGCCGACGATGCCGTCGACCTTCAGCCCGCGGGTACGCCGTTGGAACTCCTTGACCGCGGCCTCGGTCTGCGGGCCGAAGACTCCGTCGACCTCGAGATCCCCCGCATATGCCGCGTAGGCGGACCTGAGCCTGCGCTGCAATGCGGCAACCTCGGGCCCCTCCATGGGCCGATACAGCAGCACATCGGTGTACTGCCCCACGGGCACAGGCGGTCGAGGCGTCGGTGCCGGCTTCCCGACATCGCCGATCTGCGCCTGGATGTCGGCGCGCAGGATGTCCATGTCGATGGCGCCCGGATCCCACTTGCCTTGCGCGCGGCCGGCGTATTCCTTGTGCCCTATGGTGCGTTCAGAGCTCTGCGCCAACCGGCGGTTGATCGCGGCGCAGCACCGCACCAGAGCGAAATACTGTGCATCAGGCCAATTTTTGCGATGCGGTGCCGTCGGACTGGTACCGCTGTTGGCGCACTCGATACCGATCATGTGCCAATTGCCCATGTTCGTCGGCAACCACGGATACATGCCGACACCGGCATGCCAGGCCACCCCGAGCGCCACGACCGTCACCGTTCCGTCGCGCGCGATGTGCAACTGCGACAACGGTCCGGGAAGGTCCGGACGCCCATTGGCGATGGATGCAGCGGTGGCGGTGTCCGACCCGGTGTGATGCACCATCACCCCGCGGATGTCTTTGAAATCGCCGTGCCCCCGGGTGCGCCAACCGGGGTACTCGACAAGGTCGATACCTTCGGCTCGGAGCACGTCGGCCAGCCAGACCGGATCCCCGGTCCATCGTCCTGTCTGTGGCACTGAGATTCCTTTTCCTTCCATAGCAAACGATCGGTGACCCCAAGCCTACGCGCGCGGACCGACAGTTCCTCACCCTCACCGAAGCGGTCAGACAGGTTATGTGTCAATATATTTGCCCACAGGAACACCACCTGCACAGCATCCAGGCAGCACGTTCGCCCACAGCACGGCAGGCAAACATACCTGTCTGGTTGCGACCACGCTTTCCGTCCGCATCGGCGGCCAGATGTGCGAGCATCTGCGCATGGATCCGAAGGACGACCCCGAGGCCCGCATCCGGGAGCTCGAGCGCCCGTTGGCTGATGCCGCCCAAGCGTCCGAGTTGGGCACCGGTAAGACCGTTCGCCCTTCCGGTCCGCCGCCGACCCAGCCGTGGACCAACGCGTACCCGCCGCCACCCCCGGGCCCCCCGGCTCCGTGGCCGGGCTACGAGCCCTACCCCACCCCGCCGCAACCGCGACGCACTTCGAGCGCCACCCCGTTCTTCGTCCTGTTCGGCGCACTGACGGTGATCCTGGTCGCCGGGGGTATCGCCGCCACCGTGATGTTCAGCAATACCGGCGCAGGCACTGGCGACACAGAAACGACTGACACCGACTCGTACTCGGACAGCCAATCGACCACCATCCGGCAGACCAGCATCAACGGGGTACCGGTTCCCGGCCCTGTTGCGCCGACGCAGGTTCCGGCGGGAGAGACGGTGATCGTCTCTGGCATCAACGAGCATCGGACCGTCGAGTGCCGGGACAACACCGTGATCGTGAGCGGCATCGAGAACGAACTGGAGATCACCGGTCACTGCGTGGGCCTTACGGTGTCCGGTGTCAAGAACGTCATCACCGTCGAGTCCGCCGACGCCATCGGCGTGTCAGGATTCGAAAACCGCGTCACCTACCGCACTGGGGAACCCGAGGTGAGCAATTCGGGTCAGTCCAACGTGGTCGAGGCGGGCTGATCGGGTTCGGCCCGACGGTCGAGGCGCCGGAAGAATTCATCGAGCAGACCCACCAGCGGTGCCGGATTGTCCTCTGGCACCCAGGCATAGGAGTCGTCGATGAATTGGAGTGCGGCCTGCGGCAGCGTCTGCGCCAGACGCGAGGCCCCTTCGGCGGGGAAATAACGCTCCTCGCGTGGCCAGACCACGAGCGCGGGTCGATCGTAGTCGGCCAGCCGGGGCGAGTACTCCGCCAGGTACGCCGGCGACAACTCACCGAGGAAACGCCGGAAATCGTTCCGCACCAAAGGATCACTGCGGAGCGGCTGCAGGTAGGAGGCCATGATGTCGGCCGGGATGGGACGCTTGGTCGCGCCGCCATAGGTGATCCGGAGACGTTGCACGGGTTTCAGACCGATCAATGCCGACTGCAGCAGTCCGGCACCGGGCAGCGAGGCGAGCCGGGACAGCAGTTTCACCGGCCACGGATCGGAGTCGAAGGCGTTGGTGGCGACGAGCACCAGGGCCTCGACCCGCTGCGGGTAGCACGCGGCGGCCACCTGGGCGATGTCGCCGCCGTAGCCGTTGCCGACGAGCACTGCCTGCGGGATCTCCAGGGCGTCGAGCAGGTCGATGACGGTCCGGGCCAGCCCGGGCAGGGTGAGATCGGCGTCGGGCAACGCCGGGGTGTGCGATCCGAGCGCCAGATCGGGCGCGATACAACGGATTCCGCCTCCGAGGCCGTCAGCCACGTGACGCCAGACCAATCCGTTGGCAACAAGTCCGTGCAGCAGGACGACCGGGCGGCCGTCACCGCATTCGCGCACGCCGATCGGACCACAGGGCAACGAGACCGTCCGCCGGGAGCTGAGTGTGTCCATCTGTCTGTCCTCTCGCCGCGAGCATCGGACATAAATCAATACAGACTGTATGCAAACACATCATTGGCGGAACATCAATACATACAGCTTGTTAAAATTTCCCCGTGAGTGAAGATGGACGCGACGGCCGCGAACAACGCAGTGAGGCCACCCGCTCGGCGCTGGTCGCCGCGGCGCGCTCACTGTTCGTCGAACGGGGCTACGCGGCCGTCTCCACCGGGGACATCGCGCGCGTCGCGGCCGTGACCCGAAACGCCCTGTACTACCACTTCCCCACCAAGGAGGCGGTGTTCCGAGCGGTCTACGAGGATGTGGAAGGCCAATTGGCACAACGGGTGCTACCCGCGGCGCTGGCCCATGCCACCAGCCGCGGCCAACTCGAGGCAGGCATCGAGGAGTTCCTTGACGGCTGCCTCGACCCCACCGTGGCCCGAATCAGCGTGTTGCAGGCGCCGGCCGCACTGGGATTCGCTCAGATGCGCGAGATCGACAACCGCAATTACCTCGGCGCCCTGCGCGACGGCATCCGCAGCGCCGTCGAGGCCGGTGAACTCCCCGACCTTCCCGTCGAAACCCTGGCGTCGATGATCATCGGGGCGCTGGACGAGGCGGCCCTGCTGATCGCGACCGCCGACGATCCGGCCGCGGCCCGGCGCGACGCGGGCGTGGTGGCCCGGGCACTGGTCGACGGGCTGTTCGTCGGCTGAGCTACAGCACCTTCGACAAGAACTCCTGAAGCCGAGGATGTTTCGGGTTGTCGAACACCTCGGACGGCGAGTCGTCCTCGACGATGTTGCCGTCGGCCATGAAGATCACCCGGGAGGCCACCTCGCGGGCGAAACCCATCTCGTGCGTCACCACCACCATCGTCATGCCACCCTCGGCCAGGTCACGCAGCACCTGCAGCACGTCGCCGACCATCTCAGGGTCCAGCGCGCTGGTGGCCTCGTCGAACAACATGATCGACGGGTTCATCGCCAGGGCGCGGGCGATCGCGACGCGCTGCTTCTGTCCACCCGACAACGTGGCCGGCTTGACCTTGGCCTTCTCGGCGAGCCCCACCTGGGTCAACAACTCCATGGCCCGTTTCTCGGCGGCGGCCTTGTCCATCTTCTTGGTCAGCAGCGGCGCCAGTGTCACGTTGTCGATCACGGTCATGTGCGGGAACAGGTTGAAGTGCTGGAAGACCATGCCGATGTGCTGACGGACCTTGTCGAGGTTCACCCTGCGGTCGGTGAGGTCGAAATCGTCGACCGTGACCTTTCCTGCGGTGATGTCCTCGAGCTTGTTGAGGCACCGCAGGAAGGTGGATTTGCCCGATCCGGACGGGCCGATGACGCAGACCACCTCGCCCTTGCTGATCGTGGTGTCGATGCCGTCGAGCACCACCAGGTCACCGAACGACTTCTTGAGTCCCTCGATGCGGATCTTGACGGTGCCCTCGGGTTCGGCGGCCGCGGCTTCCGGTACCAGTTGGGTCATTTCACCATCCGTTTCTCGAGCCGGTCGGAAAGTTTCGTCAGCGCCATGATGACGATGAAGTAGATGATGCCGATGATCAGCCACATGGTGAACGACTGGTAGTTGCGGGCGATGATCAGCCGTCCGGTCTGGGTCAGTTCGGCGATGCCGATGACCGACAGGATCGAGGTGTCCTTGAGGGTGATGACGAACTGGTTGACGTACGACGGGATCATGGTGCGAATGGCCTGCGGCAGAATGACTTTGCGCATCGTCGGCAGGTACCCGATGCCGAGGCTGCGGGCCGCCTCCATCTGGCCCTTGTCCACCGACTGGATTCCGCCGCGGACGATCTCGGTCATGTAGGCGCCGGCGTTGAGCGAGAGCGTGATGATGCCCGCGGTCAGTGCAGTCATCTGGATTCCCAGCGCGGTCGGGATGCCGAAGTAGATGAAGAATGCCTGCACCAGAAGCGGTGTGCCGCGGAAGATGTCGACGTAGGTGGTGCCGATGGCCCGCAGCACGATCGACCGTGACACCCGGAAGAGCCCGAAGATGATGCCGAGCACCAGCGCGATGGCGATGGACACCACCGTGAGGATGAGCGTCATCTTCAGGCCGGTCATCAGGAACGGGAAGGTGCTCTTGAGTAGTCCGATGAACGAGTTGTCGGCCTCGGCGGCGCCCTCGCCGAGGTATTTCTCGATGATCTGGTCGTACCGGCCGGAGTCCTTGAGTTCCTTGAGACCCGCGTTGAACTTCGTCAGCAGTTCGGCGTTTCGGCCCTTGTTGACCGCGAAGCCGTAGCTGGAGCCCTTCTCCTTCGGCGTCACGGTCTTGAACCCGTTGCCCTGTTGAATGCCGTAGGCGAGCACCGGGTAGTCCTCGAAGACCGCAACGGAGTTACCCGTCTTGACTTCCTCGAACATCGACGCGGAATCGGCGAAGGAGACGATCTGGAAGCCGTACTTGTCCTTGATCGACTCGGCGAACTCGGCGCCCTGGGTGCCGTTCTTGACTGCGACCCGCTTGCCCTTGAGATCGGCGTAGGACTTGATGTCGTCGTTGCCGGCCAGCACGGCCATCTGCACCCCGGACTCGAAGTACGGGTCGGAGAAGTCGAAGACCTTCTTGCGTTCGTCGGTGATCGACATGCCCGCGATCACGCCGTCGGCCTGATTGGCCTGGACGGCCTGCAGTGCGGCGTCGAAGCCCAGCGGTTTGATCGTGATGTTGAACTTCTGGTCGGCCGCGATCTCGTTGATGAGATCGATGTCGATGCCGACGAATTTCCCGTCCACGTCCTGGAATTCGAACGGCGCGAACGTGATGTCGGTGGCGACGATATAGGTCTCGCCTTCGGCGGCGGCACGGGCCGGGGCCAGCATCGCGGCCCCGACCAGCCCGACCAGTAACGCCACGACGGCGGCCAACAGCCGGTGCGGGGACCGGATGACTCCGGCGATGCCCTCGCCCGACGCGGATTCGGCTCTCATCGCCCAGTCTCCTATCCAGGTGTGGAAACGACGAGTTCTCACGCTATCGCCGTCACTGCGATTAGGGCGGGATTTACCGGGGCACGGTTCGGCGACTCGATGGGGTCGGACGGTCGCACTGCGTGCCACCCGGGACGACGCGCGCAGCTGATGTCACCACCGGTCGCGGTCTCGCTGGGGCGGGTGTGTGAGCCACAGGAGCACACCGGTCGTCGAATTGTCGTGTGCGCGAAGATAGTTGCTCGGGCAACGTCTCATCCACGCCATCGGCTGATGGCAACCCGCGTGGTGGGCTTTACAAATCATCCGAGCTGTCCATCCCTGCGCCGCGAGAACCCGCTCTGTAAAAGAACGTTCAGCTGCAGATGCTCCTTATTGAGGTAGTGGACTACGCGTGAGGAATGACTCCGGTCAGTCGTACGTTGCCTTCATGAGAGCGTTGGAGAGCAAGACGCTCGGTTCAGAGGAAGTTTCGACATGAGCGTTTTCCATTCGGTTTCCGCCGTCCGACGCGAAGCCTCAGCACACACCCCGACGCGCCGGCACACGCACGAGCCGGTGCTGATCACCGAACAGCAGGTGCTGTTCAGTACGGCCGCGGCAGCCGGCGCCCATCCGCACCACAACGTCATCACGATGATGTCGCGTGCGGTGGCCTCGGTGACGGACCACTGGCGGACGCACCGCGCCCGCCCGCACTACCCGTCGCACTACAGCTATCTGGAGAACAGTCTGATGGCGCGGGAGATGGACCGGCTCTGACCGGCGGGCCCGCTCACCCGGCCAGTGCGACCGGCCTGATGACCTCGGAGTATCGCGACGCGTCGCCGGCGATCACCCGGCTGTGCCGTCCGTGGATATCGACGGGGATGTCGCCGGCCAGGGTGATCCGGCTGAGCCGGCGGAATTGGTCGTCGTAGTCGGCCACCGCGTAGTGCTGGGTGGCCCGGTTGTCCCAGATCGCCAGGTCCCCCAACTCCCAGTTCCATCGAATCGTGTTCTCCAGCTTGATGACCCGGTTCTGGAGCAGTTGGAAGAGGGTGGCCGACTCGGCGGGACTGAGACCCACGAACTGTTTGATGAAGTGCCCCAGCAACAGCACGTGCCTGCCCGTCTCGGGATGGACCCGCACCACGGGATGCTCGGTCTCGTAATACTCGGATTCGAACTCTTCGCGGTACTGACGGTGACCGTCGGCCACAACGGGCTGGCCCTCGTGGTCGACCTGATCGCCGGCCGTGTAGTCGTACTGGTTGGTGTGCACGGCCCACAGGTTCTCGACCAGCGCTCGCAACGGCCCGGGCAGCCGGTCGTAGGCGACCTCGGTCGACGCCCACGTCGTGGTGCCGCCGTACTCCGGGAGCGTGACCGCCCGCAGCAACGAGGCCT
Organism: Mycobacterium shunyiense; assembly: GCF_058270035.1. Lineage (NCBI taxonomy): Bacteria > Bacillati > Actinomycetota > Actinomycetes > Mycobacteriales > Mycobacteriaceae > Mycobacterium > Mycobacterium shunyiense. The sequence goes on from NZ_JBZDPT010000015.1 coordinate 19,217, forward strand.
TCGGTATGCGGTCGACGAAGGTCACATCGGTGTGCCAGCTGTTCGCTTTGTCATACCGCGAGTCGATCGGCAGGATCCGGTCGCCGCGCGAGGTGACCGTCGGATGCGCGCGGGTCGGGGTGCCGAGCAACCGCGCGAACGCCCACTGTCCGTCGTCGTCGAGGTGGTGTTGGCCGCGGAAGAAGATGACCTTGTGTTCAAGGAGGGCATCGTTGATCGCGGACACCGTGGCGGCGTCGAGGTTGCCGTTGACGTCGATTCCGTCGATGCGGGCCCCGATATGGGCTCCGAGCTTCACTACACGCAGAGTGGACACCCCGTCACCATCGGCGATGGGGTGTGGCAGCACCACGGTTGCGCTCACTACGAGCGCAAAGCGTTCGAAGGTCAGTCGATGCGGATGACGTAGGTGCCGTCGTCGTCGCGCTCGATCTGGCCGTCGAGGGCATTGATCCACACCGGGGTGTCCCGTCGCGAACCGAGGAACGCGCTCTGTACGGAGCCCCCCGGCTGCAGGTCGACATTCCACTCGTCGTCCTGGGCGACGATGGTGAGGAGCTCCTCGCCATCGGCGCGACGGATCGAGATCACCTGGCCGTTGGAGTCCAGATCCTCCAGGCCGGCATCGTCGTCATCGAGGTACTCATCAAGCTCAGCGTCATCGAAGATCTCGGCGTCCGAACCTCTGACATCGTCATGCACGCCGACGACTGTACTCAGCATCACGTCCACCGATGCAGACCCCGGCGGATTGAACCGCTAACGTGCATCCGACGTTTACAGGCTGTTCGCCCGGGGAACAAGGAGTCCCGCTGTGGCGTTGGCGAGAAACATTGGTCTTGAACTTAGGAGGATCATTCATGGCTACCGATTACGACGCCCCGCGCGTCAAGGAGACCGACGAGCCCGCCGAGGAGTCGCTGGAGCAGCTGGCCACGCGGCGCACCGCGGCCGACACGGCGGTCATCGACGAGGACGAGGTGGTCGATTCGTTCGACCTGCCCGACGCCGACATCTCCGGCGAGGAGCTGAGCGTGCGCGTCGTCCCGAAGCAAGCTGACGAGTTCACCTGTTCCAGCTGCTTCCTGGTGCAGCACCGCAACCGGTTGGCGCTGCAGAAGGGCGAGCAGCAGCTCTGCGTCGAGTGCGTCTGACGCAGAGCCGGACCGCGGCCCGACGGCCGCACGTGCCCTACCGGCAGCAGTTGGGGTCGAGCACGGAACACAGCGCGACGAGCGAGTCCCGGCGCGGGCGGTGGTAGACGTTCATACCGCGCCGTTCGGACTCCACCATGCCCGCCCGCCGCAATTGGGACAGATGGTGGCTGACGGTGGATTCGGCCAGGCCGACCGCAGCCGCGAGATCACACCCGCAGACTTCTCCGGCCTCGGCGCTGAACAACAGCGACACGAGCTTGACCCGCACCGGGTCGGCCAGCGCTTTCAGCCGTAAGGCAATCTCCAGCGCTCCGCCGTCATCGATCGGTCCCGCAGCCACAGGTGTGCAGCAGACCGGTTCGGTGGTGTCGACCACCGGCAACGCCTTGGGCATGGATCGATTCTGCCAGAGGACATTGACATATGTCGAAGAGGTGGCATCATCGATGCTGCCCGATAGTTCGACATATGCCACAGAGGTCCGGAGGCTGCCATGTCCCGCGCACAACTCGCCTTGAACGTCGATGATCTCGACGAGGCGATCACGTTCTACTCGAAGCTCTTCGACACCGCGCCGGCGAAGGTCAAGCCGGGCTACGCCAACTTCGCGATCGCCGCGCCCCCGCTGAAGTTGGTACTCATCGAAAACCCCGGTCACGGCGGGACACTCAACCACCTCGGCGTCGAAGTCGAGTCCAGCGACGAGGTGCACGCCGAGATCGCGCGCCTGACGAACGAAGGCCTGTTCACCGAGGAGGAGATCGGCACGACCTGCTGCTTCGCCACGCAGGACAAGGTCTGGGTGACGGGGCCTGCCGGCGAAAAGTGGGAGGTCTACACCGTTCTCGCCGACTCAGAGTCCTTCGGCGCGAACTCCCCCGCCCTCAACAGCCCCGAGGCCGGCGGCACCTGCTGCACATCGTGAACCAGGCTGTCACTTCGCGACTTTCCACGCTGGACCGACTGCTGCCGGTATGGATCGGCGTGGCGATGGCGGGAGGTCTGCTGCTGGGCAGACTCGTCCCCGGCGTCAACACTGCCCTGAATCACGTTCAGATCGACGGCATTTCACTGCCGATCGCCCTGGGCCTGCTGATCATGATGTACCCGGTCCTGGCCAAGGTGCGCTACGACCGGCTGGACCGGGTGACCGGTGATCGCAAGCTGTTGATCAGCTCGCTGGTCCTCAACTGGGTGCTGGGTCCCGCCCTGATGTTCGCGCTGGCGTGGCTCTTTCTGCCGGATCTACCTGAGTACCGGACGGGCCTGATCATCGTCGGACTGGCCCGGTGCATCGCGATGGTCATCATCTGGAACGACCTGGCCTGCGGCGACCGTGAGGCCGCCGCGGTACTGGTCGCCCTCAATTCGATGTTCCAGGTGCTCATGTTCGCCGTACTCGGCTGGTTCTACCTGTCGGTGCTGCCGGGCTGGCTCGGGTTGGAACAGACGAGTATCGACACATCGCCGTGGCAGATCGCCAAATCGGTGCTGATCTTCCTTGGCATCCCACTGCTGGCCGGGTACCTGTCACGTCGCATCGGTGAATCCGCGAAAGGCAGGGACTGGTACGAAACGACGTTCCTGCCGCGTATCGGCCCGTGGGCCCTGTACGGACTGCTGTTCACCATCGTGGTGCTGTTCGCGCTTCAGGGTGACCAGATCGCCACTCGCCCCTGGGACGTCGCCCGCATCGCGCTGCCGCTGCTGGCGTACTTCGCGATCATGTGGGGCGGCGGATACGCACTGGGCGCTGCGCTGGGGCTGGGCTACGAGCGCACCACCACCCTGGCGTTCACGGCCGCAGGCAACAACTTCGAACTGGCCATCGCGGTGGCGATCGCGACGTACGGTGCCACCTCTGGCCAGGCCCTGGCAGGTGTCGTCGGCCCCCTGATCGAAGTGCCCGTCCTCGTGGCGCTGGTCTACGTGTCACTGGGATTGCGGCGCCGGTTCGCAACCGCAGGAGACGACCGTCCTGTGAGGAGACCTCGATGACCGAGCGCGACCGCCCCAGCGTGTTGTTCCTATGCACCCACAACGCAGGCCGGTCCCAAATGGCGATGGGCTACTTCACCCACCTCGCCGGAGACCGAGCGTCCGTGTTCTCGGGCGGCTCGGAGCCGGCTGACGAGGTGAATCCCGCCGCGATCGCCGCCATGGCCGAGGTCGGTATCGATATCGCGCACGAACAGCCGCAGCGATGGACCGACGACATCGTCGAGGCGAGCGACGTCGTGGTCACGATGGGGTGCGGAGACACCTGTCCGTACTTCCCGGGCAAGCGCTACGAGAACTGGGACCTGGCCGACCCGGCCGGCCTCGGAGTCGAAGCCGCCCGTCCGATCCGTGACGACATCGAACGACGCGTTCGAGTCCTCCTCGGTGAACTCGGACTCGGCCCCGCCGACTGATTTTCCGGTGTCCGATGGCGATGGTGGCCTACCGTGACATTCGTGACTGAAGCCGCCATTCGCCAGCGCATCGCCGAGGGTGTGAATGCGATCCGTGCGCGCGATCTGGACACGCTCACGGCTCTCTACGCGCCCGATGTCGTGTCTTTCGATCTCGGGGCACCGCTGCGCTACGCGGGTGACGACAACAAGCGACGGGCCTGGCAGGAGGTCTTCACCGCGTATACCGGGCCGATCGGCTACGACGTGCACGAGCTGACCGTCACCACCGAGGGCGACATCGCGTTCGTGCACAGCCTCAACCACGTCCGCGGCACCCTCGCCAGTGGCCGTGACACCGACATGTGGGTGCGATGGACGGCATGTCTGCGTTGCGTCGACGGCGTCTGGCGCGTCTTTCACGACCACATCTCGGTGCCCGCGGACCTCGAATACGGCAAGGCCGTCCTGAATCTGACGCCGTGATCTGCCAGAACCGCCCACACCGGCGCGCGTAGTTCCTATCCTCAGACCTGCAGACCGACAACGACGTTGGAGGCGCAGATGACCGAGGGCGCGACGGCAGAAGCTCGACATAGCGAGCACAGCTACCACTTCGACCGGCACACCCCGCAGTACCGCGACCAGTTCGAGCCGATCACGTCGGAGATGCTGGGCTCCTGTCCGCTCGCCTGGACCGACACATACGGCGGACATTGGGTGGCCGCCGGCAGCAGCCAGGTCTTCGAACTGGCCCGCTGCCCACACATCTCGAATGACAACGACGTCGTCGGGGAACGAAAAGGCTATCGGGGCATCAACATTCCGCGCGGCGAGGTGAGCACGCAGTTCCGCGGCGGCATGCTGGAGATGGATGATCCCGAACACCGTTCCTACCGGACACCGCTCAACGGCTACCTGTCACCGGCCGCGGTCGCGCGGTGGAAACCTGTCGTCGACGAACTCGTCAGGGCGTGTCTGGACGATAAGATCGAAGACGGCAGTATCGATTTCGTCGACGATCTGGCGAACATCGTGCCGGCTGTGTTGACGCTCGGACTGTTGGGCGTCCCGCTCGCCGAATGGGAGATCTACTGCGAACCCGCACATGCATCGGTGTACACCCGGGCCGACTCCCCCGACGCCCAGCGCGTCTTCGACCTGTCAGTGGCTTCAGCGGTACACATGATGGGGCACGTCGCGGTGATCCGCGAGGATCCGCGTCCCGGACTGATCGACGCGATGGTCCAGATGCGCATCGACGGCGAGCCGGCTCCCGATTCGGAGATTCTGGGCATGCTCATGCTCCTGATCGGCGGAGGTTTCGACACCACGACAGCGCTGACCGCGCACTCGCTCGAGTGGCTTTCCGAGCACCCCGATCAGCGGGAGCGGTTGAGCCGGGACCGCGCTTTTCTGCTCGACCCGGCGACCGAGGAGTTCCTGCGGTTCTTCACCCCTGCCCCGGGGGACGGCCGCACGGTCTCCGAGGACATCGAAGTAGACGGCGTGCCGCTCAAGGAAGGTGAGCGGCTGTGGTTGTCCTGGGCGATGGCCAACCGCGACCCACGTGTCTTCGAGAACCCGAACGAGCTCATGATGGACCGAACGGGTAACCGCCACTTCAGTTTCGGCTTGGGCGTACATCGCTGCATCGGCTCGAATGTGGCGCGGACGGTGTTCAAGTCGATGTTGACCGGGGTGCTCGACCGGATGCCGGACTACCGATGCGACCCGGCGGGCGCCGTCCACTACGAGACCATCGGCGTCATCCAGGGCATGCAGCACCTACCCGCGACATTCACCCCGGGCCGGCGGACCGGTCTGGGCCTGGCCGAGACACTGAAGAAACTGCAACGGATCTGCGACGAGCAGCAGTTGGCCGCGCCGATTACCGTGCACAAGGCCACTGCGGTCATCGACTGAAAGCGAATGACATGACAGCCTTGATCCCTATGCGACACCTGATCATCTCCGCCTGCTGCGGCATCGCGATGGTAGCGGCGACTGCGGTCGCCGCCCTGCCCGCCCCGTCGGCCGTGCTGGCGGCCTGCCCGAACGGCGAGGACAACGACACCTATACCCAGAATTGTGTCCCCTATCTGGTGCCGAACTCACCGAGCGGCAACAACCTGTGCCCGCCCGGGGTGAGCGGCACGGAATGTGGTTCGTCAGGAATCCAGGCGATTCCTACTGCGCCGGTCGCTCCGACGGGCCCCAAGCAGGGGCTCGAAAACGTGAGCACGCCCGACTTCTGACGGCCGGCCACCAGCCTGGGCGGTGAGATTCCGAAGCGGACGGCGGCAAGGAGGATCATGACGACCGGGTCCCACGGTGAGATCCAGCTCGACAATGAGTGGTTCCGCGCCACCAAGTGGACGATCGACCCGGGCGGCGCGATACCGATGCACCGGCACGATTACGAGTATGTGGTCGTTCCCGTGGCCACCGGCACCATGCATGTCGTCACTGCCGACGGCTCCGAGATCGTCGCAGAACTCGTAGCCGGGCAGAGCTATTCACGTCCCGCAGGCTCCGAGCACACCGTCGAGAACCGCGGCGACCGCGATCCGATCATCTTCGTCGAAGTCGAGCGACTGGCCTGACGCGTCAAACTCGCACTCATATGAGGCGCAGGCACGAGAAGGCGGCACCGGGCCACCCCGATTGCCGGTCGCGTCCATGTGACGCACACATCAGCACTGTGCCCCTGACAGGCGGTTTTTCCCCCGAATTGGGGGACGACGTGCGGTCAACGCGCTCATAATCTCGTTGCCATGGCGCACAACGGAAACAACGATTGGACCCAGCCCGCAGCCCTCGCCCTCCCCAAAGAGGGCTACTTCGAACTGACCCGGGGTCGGTATGGCCCGGTCTTCCCCCGCACCCCCGCGTGCTACGGCTTCAACATCATCGCCAAGGTGCTGGACGGCCACGAGCAGGCGATCCGCGACTACGGCAAGCAGCTCGAGGCCGCCGTCGCCGCACAGCCCGATGTGCTTGCTCCGCTGAAGCTGCACTACCTGCGCTGGCAGCTGTTCGATGTCGGCTCGGGTCTGCATTTCCAATACCAGGGCATCTTCGACACCGACTTCGACAAGTACACCGAGGACGCCGTAAAACTGTTCAGCTCGACCGGCATCACCACGGCGTTCACTCATCTGGAGGGCTTCCCGGAGGACTGGAAGACCAACCCGGAGGCCTTCATCATGTTCGTCCGCGACCACCAGGTACCCAGCTTCCTGGAGTACGGCGAGTACCCGTACGTGACGTCCGAGGAGGTCAAGAAGGCGTTGCGGCTCAAGGCGGCGTTCGCGGACATGTTGGATCAGATGCAGTGACCATGGATGCAATGACCGACCTCGAATTCGACGACATCCAGCACATCATGCTGACCGGGACACCGCATCTGACCGGTCGGTATGAATTCCTGTCCTTCGACACCCCCGAAGCGGGGCGGGCCTGGTTGTCCGAAATGGTGCCGCTCGTGCAGTCGGCCACCGATGTTCGTGAGACGGTCAACGTCTTCAAACGTTGGGTCAACCTGGCCTTCACCTGGAATGGGTTGCGCGCGTTGGGTCTGGACGAGGAGTCGCTGGCATCGTTCCCGGGCGAGTTCCGCGAAGGGATGGCGTCGCGGGCCGCCATCCTCGGGGACACCGGTACCGCCGCACCTGAACACTGGCTGGGCGGGCTCGCCGACGACGATCTGCATGCCATCGTCATCCTGTTCGCCCGGGACGAGGCGGAACGCGTGCGGTGCGTGGGCGAACACGACGCCCTGCTGGCCCGCTGCCCCGGGGTGCGGACCCTGTCGTATCTGGATCTGGCCGCCACCGCTCCGTTCGAGTACGACCACGACCATTTCGGGTACCGCGATCCGGTGTCGCAGCCGCAGATGAAGGGTTCGGGCGAGGTGTTGATACCCGGCGCAGGTGGGTATCTGGCACCCGGTGAGTTCATCCTCGGTTATCCGGATGAGGAGGGGTTGGAGGCGAACCATCCCACACCCGAGGTGCTTTCACGCAACGGCAGCTACCTGGCGTACCGCCGGCTGGAAGAACACGTCGGAATCTTCCGGGACTACCTGAAGCAGAACGCCGAGGACGCCGACGGCGAGGAGTTGCTGGCCGCGAAGTTCATGGGGCGGTGGCGCAGCGGCGCGCCGCTGGTCCTGGCACCTGAGCGTGACGACCCGGAACTCGGTGCGGATCCGATGCGCAACAACGACTTCGACTACGCCGAGATGGATCCACACGGCTACGCCTGCCCGCTCGGCTCCCACGCTCGTCGCCTCAACCCACGCGATACCGAGCCGAATCCCAATCGGCGAAGGCTGATCCGGCGCAGCGGCACCTACGGACCGGCACTACCCGAAGGTGTTGCCGACGACGGAGTCGAACGCGGGGTCGGGATGTTCCTGATCTGCGCCAGCCTGGTGCGCCAGTTCGAGTTCGCGCAGAACGTCTGGATCAACGACGCGGCATTCAAAGATCTCGGCAACGAACACGACCCCATCTGCGGCGTCCAGGACGGCACGCTGGACTTCACGATTCCGAATCGTCCGATCCGGAAGGTGCACAAGGGGTTACCCGCGTTCACCACGCTGCGCGGCGGGGCCTACTTCTTTCTGCCCGGCCTGAGCGCGCTGCGTTACCTCTCAAACCTTGAGACCCCAAGAATGAAGGAGTCAGCATGACCACGCCCGCCCGCACCTATAACCAGGCGCACATCACCCGCCCGCACAACGGCAAACGGCGGGTGTCGATCTACTGGTCGTGGAGCTACCCGTGGGAGGCGCAGCGCGATTCGGCACTGCTGTACAACCGATTCTCCACCATGACCGAGGTTCGTCTGGCGACCTGGCCCGCCTACGCCGGACCCGAGTACGACCCCCGCGACTTCCTGCAGGGCATCGACGGAACGCTGGAACTGTTCCACCGGTCGTCCCTGAATTTCCAGGAGGTGGCCGGTGAGGCGACCGGACATCCGGTGGCGGTGTTCCAGCGGGTCGACCAGGCCGGGTACCGGTTGCCCATCGATGAACGCATCCTCGACGACACCGACACCCTGATGATCTTCGGCCTCGACCACCTGCTAGGCGAGGAGGATGCCTTGCCAGAGGAGATCGCGGCGATACAGCAGTGGTTGCGGCAGGAAGGCAAGTGCCTGATGCTCGCGCCGCACCACGACGTCGGGTTCACCGACGACAAAGAGCAGCAACAGATGGAGTATCTGCACCACGGTGACCCGCTGACGCCGCGCGTCCAGCGGTTCAGCGGCTACGCCCGGTCGCTGCTGACCGGGCTGAACATCCCGGTGCACAACACCTGGGGCCTGCGTCCCGCCACGGTCGAGGGCACCAAACAGATTGTGCCGCTTACCGGTTTCCGCGATCTGGATTCGGCCGGCTTGCTGCGCGACGTCACGACGCTGGCCTTGCATCCCCACTTGCCGCACTATGAGCTGACCGCTCCCGAGGGGCCGGACCTCCGAGTGCTCGGCCGGCAGTTGATCGACCAGACCCGGCCCCACCCGTTCACCTTGGCGGGCAACACGGAGTTCAACGCATTGATCCACATGCCGCCGTCCGGTGACCGCGCCGGCGACATCGTGCTGGTCGACTCAACCCATTTCACCACCCTGTTCGGCGCGAGTGACAGCCTGAAGTCCTTCTGGCGCAACCTCGTGACGATGGCCTGACCGCAGTGAAGGTGACAGATCTGCTGTTGCAGGGCTCGAATATCGCTGTCGTCTTCTTCGTCGTGTCGAGCACCCTGGCCGTCGGTCTGAGCCTGACCGTCAGTCAGATCCTCGCGCCGCTCAAGAACATTCGCCTGGTTGCGCTGTCGCTGGCGGCGAACTTCGTGCTGGCGCCGCTGGCCGCGTTCGGGCTGTGGCGGGTGTTTGATCTGGACGAGCCGCTCGGGATCGGGTTGCTGTTGTGCGGGCTCGCGGCGGGCGCACCGTTCCTGATCAAGCTCGCCGAGTTCGCGAAGGCCGACATGGCCTTCGCGGTGGGCCTGATGGTGCTGTTGATGGTCATCACCGTGGGGTTCGTGCCACTGGTCCTGCCGATCTTCGTCGCAGGCACCGCGGTCAACCCTGCCCAGATCGCGGCGTCCCTTGTGGTGCTGATGCTCATCCCGCTGGCCGCGGGCCTACTGCTGCGGGCCCGCGCTCCGGCGGTGGCCGCCCGCCTCCGGCTGGTGGTCGGCAAGGTGTCCACCATCAGCATGGTTCTGGTGATCGTGCTCACCATCGCCGCCCATTTCAACAGCGTGCTATCGGTTTTCGGCACATTCGGCATCCTGGCCGCCGTCGTGTACACGGTGATCTGCGCCGGCATCGGTTGGCTGCTGGGCGGCCGCGGGGCGCGGGATGTCCTGGCGCTGGGTACCGCTCAGCGCAACGCCGCCGCGGCGTTCGTGGTGGCCGGGCAGAACTTCGACGATCCGAAGGTGGTCGTGATGATCACCGTGGTGTTGATCGTGGAGTTCCTGATGCTGTTGCCGTTCTCGCGGCGGCTCGCACGGTCTCGCTGAGCAACCCGAGCCGGTCGGCCTCGGTGACCGCGGCAGCGCGGGACGAGACGCCGAGCTTGCGGTAGATCGACTTCGCCTGGCTCTTCAGGGTTTCACGGCCCAGGGACAGCTCACCTGCGATGCGCTGCAGCGACAGATGGGTGGCGAGGTACGGCAGCAGCCTGAGCTCGGCCGTCGTCAGCGCCGGCCGAGCACCACGGGCCGCCCGGGTCGCCGACAAGGCCTGGATGCGGTCCAGCCAGAACCCGATGCCGACGGCCTCTGGTTCACGCCGATACGCGCGTTGTGCCTCACCCAGGTGTCGGTCGCACAGTTCGGTGTCGTCGACCTCAACGGCTGCGCCGGCGACCAGCACATGGGCGGTCAGGGCGGTGCGGGCGGACAGATCGCCCAGCCGGTCGAGGAGCCGCTCGGTCGCGCGGACGGCCGAGCGCGCTCCGGACGGGTCACCGCGCCGAGCCCGGACCAATGCGTCGACCGCGTAGACCACCACCATCGGAACCATGTCGGACAAATCGCGTGAGTCGACGATCATGCGCGCGGCGTTGGTGTGTGAAACCGCGGTAGGCAAGTCGCCGTCGCCGAGGTCCAGTGCGGCCAGATGCGCCAGCGCGGCAGCCTGGAATCCGGGGAGGTCTTCGGTCACCGGTATCGCCGATTCCAGGGTGGCCCGCGCCGGTCCGGGTTCACCGAGCATGGACAGCGCGGCCCCCTTCATAGTGGTGGCCGCACCCCACCACGGGTTGACCAGGTGATCGCCTGCACCACAGACTGTTTCAGCGTGTCGAATGACCTCGCCTACGCCGCCGACACCCAGTAGGGATCCGATCAGTGCCGCGGCCACTTCGACGGACGGCGTGCCGTCGGAGAGCGGTTCCCCGGAATCGGCCGCCGCGGCGGTCAACAGGGACCGCTGGATCAACTCGGCGTCCCCGGTCATCACGCCCAGCCAGGCCCGCGCGATCGCAGCGTCCGGGTAGTCCGTGAAGGTCCGCTCGTCGATCAGGCTGAGCCGGCGGGCCAGAACACCGACCCGGCCATCGAAACCCAGCCGCACCGCGTCGATCCCCACAAGTGCTGCGGCCTTGGCGCGGTCATCGGCGGCGAGCGCCTGCGCCAGCGCTCCGTCGACGTCACCGGCCTGGGCCAGCCGATCGGACGCGCGCGCCGCCAACTCCCGGAACCGGTCCGGATCCCGGTCACGTAGGCGCGCGCGCAACAGGTCACCGAAAAGCTGGTGATAGCGGTACCAGATGCCTTGGGAGTCAAGGGGAACCAGAAACAGGTTGCCCGATCCGGTAATTGCCTCAAGCATCGCAGCGGAATCGCTTCGGCCCAGCAGCGCGTCGAGCTCGCCGGCGCAAAAGCGGTCCAGGATGGCCGATTCCGTCAGAAACGTGACGGTGTCGGGTTCGAGGTGGCTGAGCACTTCCTCCACCAGATAGTCGGCCATCAGCCGGTGCCGGCCGGTCACCGCCTCGGCGGGGGCGCCATCGCGCAGCGCCAGGGCCGCCATCACCACCCCGGCCGCCCAGCCTTCACATTTGTCGAGAACGCGTGCGATCGTGGCCTCGTCCATCCCGGCACCGAGGGCCGCGAAAGCAGCGGCGCCTTCGGATCCGGACAGCTTCAGCTCCGGAATTCCGATGTCGACGACGTAGCCCTGCAGCCGGCGGCGGGCCAGATCGAGTGCCGGAGCCTGCCGGCCGACCAGCACCAACGTCGTCGAACTCGGGGCAAGGTCCACCACGGCGCGCAGGGTGTCGACCGCGGCGCTCGCCGACAACTCGTGGACGTCGTCGAGCACCAGAACGACGGGCCCCGCGGTTTCGAGTGCCTGGACGAATGCCGACGCCAATTGGGTCTCGGCCCGTCCTGCGCCCTGCAGGTACTGCAGCACCGCCGGATCGATCGGCTTGACCTGGTTCAGCGCTGTGGCGAGATGCAACAGCAGATGCGCGGGGTCGTTGTCGAGATTGTCGAGCCGCGCCCATGCGAACGGGCGTTCGTCGGCGTCGTCCCACTGCGCCACCGCAGTGGTCTTGCCGTATCCCGCCGGTGCGGTGACCACCACCAGACCGGTGCGGTCCTGCAGCAAACGGGTGATTTCTGGACGGGGAACACCGGCGCGTGCGGTGGCAGGCCGTCCGACGGTCGCCACCGGAATGTGCGCCGGCCAGGATCCTGCTCCCACCTGGGCATACTAGGTCAGTGGCGCCAGAGCGCGCCTGTCTGCACGGCAGGTCCGGCGCGGATCCGTCAAAGATTTTGACGGGGCAGGACAAACGCGGTCGCCGTCAGAAATGCCAGCGGGTGGTCTTCACGCGCTGCTGGAATGCTTCGAGTGCCGCCAGGTCCTTCTTCATCAGCGGCTTGTTGACCTTCTCGGTGAAGAAGTCGATCAGCGGGCCGGCGAAGAACGCGGTCATCACGGTCCCGATGCCGACCTGCCCGTGGAAGGCCAAGGCCAACGCGACGAACGCGAGATCCTGGGCCACCCGCACCACCCGGTACGGCAGGCGGGTGTGGTCGACGATGATCGGGGCGATCGCGTCGTACGGGGCGTTGCCCAGCGCCGCGGTCATGTACATCGATGCACCGGCGGCGAACAGCGTGATGCCGACGAGGAACATCCCGGTCTGCAGCACGCGTCCCGGATCGGCGGGAACCAGTGGGCTCAACAGGGCCGAGAACCACTGAATGAAGTACCCGGTCATGACCATGTTGATGATCGAGCCGATCCCGATGTACATGCGGCCGAAGAAGAAGACCGGGATCAGCAGCACGGCGTTGCTGATGAGCTGGTACGTGCCGAGGTCGAGACCGATCGTGTTGCTGATGCCGATGTTGGCCGCGGTGTAGGGATCCACACCGACCTGGGCGACGCGCAACACGGCCGACCCGACACCCAGGACCGCAACACCTACGAGTGCCCAGAACGACCGTCGCCAGTAGTGCATTTTCTGACCACCCACAATCCACGACTATCGCAGAGCGTGGTGGTCATTCACGGTCGACGCGTCGGAGTCCGTTCTACGACTGCTTGGTCAGCGTGAACGAGAACCGCTCGCTACGCTCGGCCGGGCCGCAATCGCTGGCCTCCCAGGTGGCGTAGCCGGTGCCGGTGAGTGTCTCGTCGTCCCAGGAAAGCGTGCGTGAGGCGGTCAGCGGGGTGCCCTCGCAGGTCCCCGCGTCGGTCCAAGGGCTCACCATCGTCCAACGTCCGCCATCCAGGTGAGCCCGCCCGCCGTATGGCGCCCAGGTCGCGCCGCCGGTCGCCGCCACGTCGGCGCAACCCTGGCCACACGACGTCACGGTCCAGGTGCTCCACGTCGACGGGCCGTCGTGGTCATAGCGATAGGTGCCGTTGAGTTCCTCGGCGAAAGCCGGGCTCGCGAAACCGACAGCGGTTCCGGCAAGAACCATCGCCGGAATAAAGCCCATGACAAGTCTCACGATCGCACTCCCCTGAAGTCGCCCCGACCCGGTGCCCAAAATTGACGCGGAGAGCATCTCACACGAACGTGCCTTGGGCACAGCAGAATTGGCAGTGCGGCGACTCGAGCCGGCGCGGTTGAGCAGCGATCACCTTAGCTGGCAAACCAGCCGCGGGTTACCGGGACTCGACCTCGGATTCGACCAACCCGGCGCTGCGGGCGTTGACGACGACGTGTTCCCAACTCGTCGCCACGGCCGCGATCACCGTGATGGCCGTCGCGAAGCCGGCCAGTGAGGCCAGCACCGTGGCCCACTCCCCGCTGGTGGCGACACTGAGCAGGAGCGCGACGAACGCTCCGGCGAGTACCAGCCCGGCGGTCAGCGCACTGCGCCCCCGTGTGGCCCGGCGCAAAGAATCGATCAGTGTCATACAACCCACTGTGCCCGCGCTGACTGAGCAGGGATGAAGCGTTTCCTATGGAAATCTTCTGAAGTGAACTTCCCCCGGCAAAACCCTCGATTCCGCACTCACGCACGCAGCACGGCTAGGGTGGTCCACCATGGCCAACTTGGATCGCCGAAAAATGATGATGTTGTCAGGTCTGGGCGTGATGGCAGCGGCAATACCCGCCCCGCAAGCCCAGGCCCTCCCGACCAAGCCCCTGACACCGCCTGTTCCCGCGCCGTCGGCACCACAGGCCACGGTGAACTACGTGTTCGCGGACGAGTTCGACGGGGCTGCCGGCTCGTCGCCGAATACGTCGAAGTGGACCATCGCGAAGGCCCGGGAGACCATCAAGGACCCCACCTACTGGGAGGTGCCCGGCCGTATCGGGCAGTACCGCGATGACCGCAAGAACGCCTTCCTCGACGGCAAAGGGAATCTCGTCATCCGCGCCACGAAGGAAGGCGACACCTACTACGGCGCCAAGCTGGCGAGCGTGTGGGAGGGCGGCGCCGGGCATACGTGGGAAGCCCGGATCAAGTTCAACTGCCTGACCGCGGGCGCCTGGCCGGCCTTCTGGCTGGGCACCCTGGGCGAGGGTGAACTCGACATCGTCGAGTGGTACGGCAACGGCAAGTGGCCCTCCGCCACCACCGTCCATGCCAAGTCGAACGGCGGCGAGTGGGAGACCCACAACATCGCTGTCGACACCGGCTGGCACACGTGGCGTACCCAGTGGGACGCGAACGGCGCCCGGTTCTGGCAGGACTACACCGAAGGCGCGAAGCCCTACTTCGAGGTCTCGGCGAGCCAGCTGCCGGACTGGCCGTTCAGCCAGCCCGGTTACACGATGTTCGTCGTCTTGAACCTTGCGGTGGCAGGTTCGGGCGGAGAAGACCCCAGCGGCGGCACCTACCCGGCCGACATGCTCGTGGACTACGTCCGCGTCTGGTAGCCGCGGTAGCGCAACCGCTACTTGGGCGTGATGGTCTCCGCGAACGTGCCGTCACCCTTGTTCAGCCAGCTGATGGTGCCGTGCTGAAATTCGGTGACCCAACCGCCGTTGGCGACATCCGGTCCACCGCCGGTCTCGTCCTCGTCGCCGGTAGGAAAGCCAAGCTTGCCCGCCGGACCACCGTTTGCGGTGTAGACCCGCAGAATCTCGCCCTGCACCACGTGCGCGCCGGTCGACGGTGACGAGAAGATGGTGCCGTTGGCGAATGCCTGCACGGTGCCATCGCCCACCTTCTCCGGCTGCGCTGTCGGTAGCCCCAGCTTGGCTTCGCCGCCGGCATCGGAGTATTCCTCGGCGATGGGAGCGTCGAGTACCACCTCGCCGACACCGGGCGCATTCACGGTGCTGGGTGCGCCTTCGACAGCCGACGAGACCGCGCTCGAAGCGGAGCTGGCACCCTCCTTAGCCTTGCTCGTGCCGGCATCGACGGCCGACGACGCGGCACTCGTCGCGCTGGACAAGGCGTCCTTGGTCTGGTCTTTTGATTCCTCTGAGCATGCGATGGCAGCCGCCCCCGTGATGGCGAAAGCTGCAGCCAGCGCACCTGTGCGTTTGATCAGCTTTTGATCCATTTTTTGAACGTAACACCGCTGTGGGCGCCTCATCAGCAAACGCCGGGATCCTTGGACATCGCAGGCCGCGGCTATCGTGGGATAACGGCGAACGGAGGGCAGATGAGCTCGGGGACCCAACTCGACCGCACCGGTGCTGCGACAAGCGTGGCCGAACACGCTGACCGCTTCACCATCGACGTCGACGGCAGGACGGTCGGGCTCGCCGATTTCCACGACCGTGACGGGCAGCGAATCTTTCCTCATACCGAGGTCGACCCACAGTTCCGTGGCCGCGGGCTGGCGACGATCCTCATCGCCGAAGCCTTACGTTCGACGCGCGCCGCGGGGCTGCGCATCGTGCCCACGTGCTGGATGGTGGCCGAGTACATCGACAAGCATCCGGAGTATGCCGACATCACCGACCGGTGAGAATGCTGTTCAGCGCTGCGCGGACCGTGAGTCGGTACCGACCAGAGTCATGATGGCTTCGGTCAACCGGTCCAGGTAGTCGTCGTCGGCGTCGACCTGCATGACCGACTGGCGCCAGTACAACGCTCCCCCGATCATGTCGAGCGCAACATCGATGTCGGCGTCGTCGGCGATCTCGCCGCGCGAGCGGGCCCTCTCGAACAGCTGAGCGGCCTTGAAACGCCGGGGTTCTCGGATCTGGCCGGCGATCGTGGCTGAATAGTCGGGATCGCGGGCGGCCTCGGCGAGCAAATCCGGGATGATGGTGCGGGCCAGCCGATGGGTGAGCGCCTCGCGTCCGTTCCGCAGGTACGCCCGGATGTCGCCTCGAAGGGTGCCGGTGTCGGGGACATCGATCGCGGCAACGGCCACCTTGGTCACCAGGTCGACGGCCAGGTCCTGCTTCGATTTCCAGCGGCGGTAGATGGCGGCCTTGCCGACTCCGGCCCGTTTGGCGACGGCGTCGACGGACAGCCGACCGTAGCCGACGGCGGCCAGTTCCTCGAAGAACGCGGACTCGATCGCAGCGGTCACGTCGTCGAGAAGGACGGGACCGCCGGAGGTCCGGCGCGCTGCTGTGGCCACGGGCAGATTCTACGAGACGGAACGGTTGCGTTCCGTTTAATCGCGATCTAGCCTAATCGAGACGATGCAGTTCCGTTTCGTTAAGGAGAAGCCATGAAGTTCCTGTTCGACGACGAATCGTTCTCGTTCGAAACGCTTCGCGCAGCCGGGTACGCCAATGCCGGCGGCGCCGATCTGGGCGAGATCCTGGTGACCGCCCGAGCCATCCCCGAAGGTGATGAGGCCGCCTGGCATCGCGAATGGAAGGCGACCGCGCAGCGGGTCGAGGCCCTCGGCCGCCAATCGCTGGCCGCGGGTCATACAGTCAGCGCGCGTGAGGCGTTGCTGCGGGCGTCGAACTATTACCGCACCGCGGAGTTCTACCTCCGCGAACGCCCTGCCCATGATCCCGAGGCCAAGGAACTGTTCAACCGCTCGCGCGAGACGTTCCTGGAGTCAATGTCATTGTTCGGCTTCGGTTTCGAACGCATCGCCATCCCGTACCGGGACACCACGCTGCCCGGCTACCTGTACCTGGTCGACAACTCCGGAGTCCCCCGCCCCACCGTCATCTTCAACGGTGGGTACGACTCCACTCTCGAAGAGTCCTACGTCGCGCTTGCGGCCGGAGCCCTGGTGCGCGGGTACAACGTGCTGGCGTTCGACGGACCCGGTCAGGGCGCCACGTTGCGTGAGCAGGGCCTGACGTTCCGGTCCGACTGGGAGGCCGTGCTGACCCCGGTGGTCGACTTCGCCCTCACACGGCCTGAGATCGCACCCAACGCGATCGCGGTGTTCGGCTACAGCCTCGGCGGCTATCTGGTGGCCCGCGCAGCGGCCTTCGAGAACAGGCTCGCCGCCGTCATCCTCAACGACGGTGTCTACGACTTCCACTCGGCCTTGACCAAAATGATGCCGCCGTTCCTGTCCAAGTGGGTCGACGAGGGTAATGACGAGGCCGCCGAGGCGGTGCTCGGACTGCTGATGGCCGTCAACACCCAGACCCGCTGGGCGGTGCGAAACGGGCTGTGGGCGTTGGGAATCGAATCACCCGCCGAGCTGGCCCGGGCTTTCAAGGCCTACACGATCGCCGACGTGGCTGACCGCATCACCTCCCCGGTGCTGGTGCTCGATGCCGAGAACGACCAGTTCTTCAAGGGCGAGCCGGCACGGGCGGCCGAGGCGATGGTCAACGCGAAGACCACCCTGGTGACGCTCTACGAGGCCGACGGCGCCGGCGAGCACTGCCATATGGGTGCCGCATCGCGCGCGAACCAGGTCATGTTCGACTGGCTCGACGAACAGTTGGGCGCTCAGGCTTGAGGGGTCACCAAGTATTTCTCGCCGGTGGCCTTCTGCAGGTAGCTGTTGAACGCCTCGGGTTTGAGCATGCCGGCCAGTGAGACCTCTTGGGTGTATGCGCTCGCGAACGTCGTGGTGAGTTCCGCGGCGACACGGGCGCGCAGCCGGGCGATGGTCTCCGGGCCGGCACCGGCGAGGAACGGGGTGAGCAGCCAACCCCCGACGCCCCAGGCCATCCCGAAGTTTCGGGTCAGCACGGTGGGGCCGGTGTCGAGGCTGCCGTAGATGTACACCTGCTTGTGGACGCTCGACCCGTAGCGGGAGTACTGCGCGGCAGTCGCGTTGGCGGCCCGCTCCATGCCGTTGAGAATCTGGCTCGCCAACGTGCCACCGCCGGTGGCGTCGAACGCCAGCGTCGCCGATGTCGCCCTGAGCGCCTCGACGAGATCCGTCTCGAACGACGGCGACGACGAATTGCAGACATGGACCGCGCCGAGGCCGCGCAGGATCTCCTCCTGCTCGGCCTTGCGGACGATGTTGACCAGCGGCACACCGTCGGCCAGGCACGCCTTGACGAGCATCTGGCCGAGGTTCGACGCCGCGGCCGTGTGAACCAGAGCCGAATGTCCTTCGCGGCGCATGGTTTCCAGCATGCCCAGCGCCGTCAGCGGGTTGACGAACGACGACGCACCGTCTTTGGCGCTGGCCCCCTCGGGCAGCACGAGACACGCCTCGGCCTTGACCACCCGGTACTGCGCGTACATCGCGCCACCAGCGATCCCGACTGTCTTACCGAGTAGCGCTTGTGCCTGCGCCGACTCCCCCGCCGCCACCACCGTGCCCGCGCCTTCGTTGCCCACCGGAAGCGAGATGCCGACGCGTGCCGCCATCCCGGCCAGTGCCCCGTCGCGCAGTGGCGCGGTGACGACGGGCCGGTCCGGCGTGCCCGCGACCGTGGCCGCCGACATGTCGGCGGCGCTGGGAATCAGCAGACCCAGATCCGACGGGTTGATCGGTGAGGCTTCGACCCGGACCACCACTTCGTCCTGCGCCGGAGTGGGCACCGCAACCTCGTGCAGCGACAACTCGAGCGTGCCGTTATCGGTCACCAGCGACCGGAGTTCCAGGGCAGTCTTGGGCAGGGCTTCGGTCATGCTTGAACACTACGTCCGTCGCGAGGCTCTACACCCGTGCTTCAGTTCAGAACGTTGATGCGGAATTCACCTCAGCGGTAGCCGGCAAGACCGTCAACAAGTTCTTCCTCGTCGCCGTCGCGGATTGCGTAGAGGGCTTGTTGCAGAGCGAATGTCTCGCGGATGGGGGCAATTCGATCGGCGAGCGCATGGCTTGACCAACTGCGTAGGGCGAGTACTCGCTCAAGAAACTCGCGACTGTAGCCGGCGCTGATCGCTGCGAAGTCCTCGGCCTGGTCACCGAGGGTTACCTCGTCCCAGTCGATGACTCCAGAAAGGTGTGGCACGCCATCCCGCCACTCCCACAACACATTCTCAGCACCGAGGTCACCGTGTACGACTGCTTGGGTGAGATGGGGAAGGTCGTCGAGTGCTGCGAGTTCTCGCTCAGCCCGTAGGCGCCCGTCGCGGGACATGAGCTGGAACAGCTCCGCGCGTACGCTCTCGGCGAATTCGCGCCATCGGCCTTCCGGGGCCTCAGGGAGCTCTGCTCGGACTGTCTCGTTGGTGCCTGCTCGGGCCAGAGCCGACAGCAACGTGGCGTACTCCCCCGCCACGGCTTCGACCACCCGGTCATCTTCGAGCGCGTCGTTTTCAAGCGGTTCCCCGGGAATTCTGCTGAGCAGTAGGAATGGCGTCTCATCCGCACCGCTCTGGAGGAGCGGTTCAGGTGTGCGGAAACCGAGCCCGAGGGCGGCGAGTGTGCGTAGTGAGGTCGCCCGCCCGGGCAGCCGGTCAGCTGCAGCGCGGGTGCGAGGAAGACAAACGACACAATCCGCTCCGATGACGACGATGTGGAATTGCCCTTGGCGTACCGAAAGGTCGTCGGGATGGTCGTCGGGCAACAGACGACGCAGCAGAGTTCGGTGTGCCGCAACGACGCTCATGAACCCCCATGGTTCCACCCGGCGAACGCTACGAACGACTACGCAAGGTCGGCTACACCGAACATTTGTCCCCGGTGAACAGATCACAAGTCGTCTGTAGGCCGTTGAGTACACCGGCGGGGATCGCGGAGATGAAGTCAGTGGCGCTGATGGCACGCAATGACGTGAGATCAGTGGCCTTCTGCGTGCCGATCAGCACCGCCACGGCGTCGCCCTTGTCGGTGGAGATGGTGAACGAGTCATCGCCGTCGCCGTACTGCCCGGCGCAGTCGGTGTGGCACGTCCCAGTGGTGGGGTCGATCTTCTCGTCGAACATGTCGTTGATCCACCCGGCGGACAGCTCACGCACGGCCAGCGGGTTCTGCGGCTGCGGGAACCCGGCGATGAGGTAAGCGGTGGCCTGAATCAACGGGTTGCCGCCCTGCATCGGGTCCATATGTACGCCGCCTTCGAGCACCACGCCGGTGAACTGCCCGGGTCGGGCTTCCGTGAGCTGGTCGTTGACGTCGCTGAATACGTTCAGGAAGTTCAGCGGCGCACCGATCTCATAGATCGGGATGTAGTCGTTCGGGTCGTCGTCACTCGGGTCAGCGGTCCCGTTCGTCTCCAGTTGGTCGAGCCGCTCCATGGCGTCGGGAATGATCGAGCCCATCGGCACCGCGTCGTAGATCACCACGCCGGCAAGGTCGTTGGGCGCATCCAGCCCCTGATCGCGCCGGCGGGTCAAACCTTCGGCGTAGTACCCGGCGACCCCAGGGGCGAACCCGCCGCCCAACGAGTGTCCGACGAGGACGAACTGCGTCGGCACATCGAGATTCTCCGGCCGGCCGGCCTTCAGCTCCGCCGTGTCCATGCTGGCGTTGAGGGCGGTGCGGTCAGGATCGAGGAACAGCTGGGCGACCGCCTCGTGCAGATTGTCTCCACCGAGCCACATGCCGTCGGCCTCGAAGGGGTTCGACGTGAACGTGGTGGTGACGACGATGCTGTTGGTCGACTGGGCCAGATAGGAGGCGGTGTAGCTGTAGAGCGGCCCGTTGGCCAGGAAGCCGTGCTGCAGGTAGATCAACCGGGTTGGTGGCTCACCGTTGGCGGATGTGGGGAAATACCAGTTGGATTCGACTTCATGGCCTTCGGAGATCACCAGGGTGGAGGTGCTGACCTCGACCGAGTCACGCAGGCCCGGCGGGACCACCGGGTCGCCACCGACGATTCGTTCCAACGCGGCGACGGTATCGAACACGACACCGGTGATCACCGACAGCGGCTTGGGATAGTTCTGCGGTTCGGGATTGAGCGTCAGGGCGCCGAGGCTGCGAATCACATCGTGGATCGCCTCGATGGGATCACCGTGGGCCGGGGTGGCCGCGGCGAGGTCGACTACGCCTTCGGTTTTGGACTGTTCCGGGATGGCCGACTTCAAGACGTCCCGCAGCGTCCTCGTGACCTGGATATCGCGTTGTTGGGTTGCCGGTGCGGCACCCTCCACCGACGGATGGAGGCGCTCACGTTGCGCGGCAATGGCGGACCTGATGCTTATCGGCGGCCGGACCCGCACCTCGACGTCGCTCGAAGGCGCTTCAGCGTCGGGGCCGCCCACGACGCTCACCGGGTTCCGCTCGCCGCGGGTCGCCTGCCGAATCTCGTTGCGCACCTTGGCCTGGACTGAATCGGCGAGCTGGCGGATGGGCCGTTGAGTTTCAACCCTGCGCTGTTTGGTCGTGCGCTGGGTGTCTGTGGCCGCCGTCGATAGCGCCGCTGTCGGCCGCGGCTTCACCGCGCGTGGTTTCGGTTTCTGCGTTTTCTGGTTGGACGCGTTGTGTGTGGCCGCCGGCTTCGCATCGCGCTTTGACCCGCCGTCATCGTCGGCGTGTGCTGTCCCTGCGCCGGCGAGTACGGCCGCCGATAGTCCGGCTGTGAAAACTCCAGCACCCACCCACGCTGCGACACGCGTCATTAGTCCCCCCGTTACATCGAACTCGACCTTTGTCACGCTAGCGGGGGTCGGCGCTCCGTCGGACGGGATTCGGCGAGATCGCCTCGAGAGCCCTAGCCGAGTTCGAGCGAATCACGCGACATCCGGAAAAAGTGTCCGGTGCCGGTGTCGGTGCAGGTGACACCCGCGGGTTGCGACTCGCACTTCATCGGTCCGGCCGAGCGCGTCTGACCGTAGGCCAGCGTGGGCATTCCGTTGTCGAAGATGGTGTCGCCGTGGCAGTGCACCTCGGGAGTGCTGCCCGGTTTCAGGCTGACGCGGTCGCCCCAGTCCAGATGGCAGTCCGCGGGCTTGGCCGGCGGGGTGTAGGTGTGGTCCCGGATCTCGCAGACGACGCCGTTGCTGCCGTCGAAGCCGTTCGGGACCAGGCACCAGATGTTGCCCGACGGGGTGACGAACTTGGGTGGTGGCGGGCAGGCGTTCGCGGTGGTGGGAAGGGCGATGAGGGCGGCCGCCGCGGTGACGAACGGGATGAGGTGACGCGGTTGTGTGCTCATGGCGTCGAGCATGCGGGGACCGTCTTGCAGAATTCTCAATGGAATCTTGTGCTGAGTTCGTCGGCGGTGGCGGCCGATTCGGCGACGAGTTCCACTCCCCAGGCGAGCGCCGCACCTCGCCGCATGGCTTCGGCGTCACCGCTGGTCAGATAGGTCCTTGCGGCTACTGGGCCCGTCTGTGCGGGGGGATGGCGCGCGGCGATCGCGGCGGCCAGCCGCTCGACCGGGTCGATCAGCGTGGCGTCGGGCAAGGCGTCGGCGAACCAGTCGCTCGCGGCCGGGTAGTGGGTGCACGCCAAGACCACGGCCTGGGCTCGCTGCAGCGGGGCCACGATCCGGCGCAGGTCGGCGACGAATCCCGGTGAGCCGCTGCGGCCCGCCTCGATGTGGGCCGACAACGGTTGCGCCACCCGGGACAGCACCTCGCGACCGGGCCGGGCCAGCCCGCGCCGGTAACAGCCGCTGGCGATGGTGCGGCGCCCGCCGACGACGCCGACGGGTCCCCGGACATGATCGGGCACCGACGCCAGGCCATGACGGATGATGCCCTCCACCGGAACCGGCGCCCGACTCAGGCGCGGGGCGACCGTGCTCGCCGCATTGCAGGCCAGCACCACTTCGGCGGCCCCGCGGCGGGCGAGTTCGGAGACCACGGCGTGGAGCCGGGCCGTCAGGTCCGCGCTGCACATCCGGCCGTAGGGCGTGGCACCGGCGTCCGACCAGTACAACACCGGTAATGCGGGCACATGCCGGTCCAGTTCGCGCACCAGCCCGATACCTCCGATGCCCCAGTCGACGATGCCGAGGCACGCCGGCGGCGTCATGGGTAGGTCAGCGGGGCCGTGAGCCCCTTGTCGAGGGGTCCGGAGTCGAAGGCCAACACCCGTTGTGACGGCGTCGCGGTCAGCAGCCGCAACTGTGTGCCGGGGAACCGGCTGGCGAAGTACCAGCGGTACTCGTGTTCGGCGCGGATCGGATTGTGCCGCAGCATCTCCCGCCATGCCGGATGGCCGGTCAAGGCAGTCAGATCGGCGGCGAACTGCGGTCGGGCCCGACGGGTGCGCATGTGCTCGAGCGCCGACCGGGCCAGCACCGGCAGTTCGCGAACCCGTATCGGGTGCTCCACCATGTCGACCACCCAGAGCTGTCCGCCGGGCGCCAGTACCCGGCGGATCTCGGCCATCACCGGATCCCAATCCAGGTACCGGAACGACAGAAAGCAGATCACCACGTCGACGTGATCGTCGGGGAGGTCGAGCTGCGGACCATCGACAGCGGTGAACCGCAGCCGGGAGCGATGCCGGCCACGGTTGCGCGCCTGGGCAAGCATGCCCGAGGAGATGTCCACGCCGATGCCGAAGTCGAGTACGTCCTCGTCGTCCAATGCACGCAACAACGCACCAGTGCCGCAGCCGATTTCAAGTACCCGTAGCCCCCGCCCGAGTTCAGCCCGGGCGTGTGCGGCGCGTTCGGACACCCACCGCCACTCGGTGCCGCGCACCCTGATGTCAGCGTAGGCACGGTCATAGAGTTCGGCCACCGGATCGTACGAGCCGACGGAACCGGCGTGGTCGGGCATGCTGAGCACCGGTGGCTGTGCTGCGGCTCCGAGATACTTGCGGGCGGCGCCCAGTGGCCCGTGCGACTTCCGTCCCGGCGCGTCGATCAGGTAGAGGTCGGGGCGGGTTACGGGACGGCGTCCCGCCCAGGAGAACCGGTCCTTGCGCGTCGACACCGTGGTGTAGTTGCGGTTTCCGAACGCGGGTACGCCGAACACGTTGGCGAAGAACGGCGCGAACCAGCGTGCGGTGCGGCAGGCATGAAAGTAGGCGCGGCCCGTTTCGGTGAACGGGATTGTCATCGAACGCCATTCGTGCGGTGAGAACTGCTCGGGCCAGTCGGTCGATCCGAACATCGGGCCGTACATTCCGGAATGGCTGATGAGGTGCAACTGGTCGATGACGCGGCCTGCCTCGGTCAGTCGGGTGACCTGCGCGGTGAAGTCGGCCTTGTGATGCAGGCCCGACATGATGATCTCGGCATCGGGATGGGCGGCGGCCAGCTCACGCGCCATGGTCGCCGCGGCCACCGCGAACTCTGCCGATCCGCCCCGGTAGTGCGTGGTGTGTGCCACCCAGATCACCGGTGCAGCCAGTGTTTCGGGGGATATCTGGGCGAACGGGACGCGTGGGTGCGGCTCTCGCGGAATCCAGGCTCCATAGTTGCCGACCAACTCCAACATCTCGGAGCGATCCAGATCGAACACCCGCATGCTGGTCGCGGGCGGACTGTAGAAATGCAGGGTCAATCCCCCATCCAAGCCGGCCATATCGTGGATCACCTCGCTGGTGATGCTCGTGACCTCGCCGGTGTGGTGCTCGGTGCTGCTGATGACGGACAACCGTGGACCGTCCCAGTCGAAGCGCCGCTCCTCGAACCGGCCTTGCAGGACGATGACGAAACCGCCTGCCCCGCCGTGGTCGTGGGGTGCGCAGCGCTGCCCGGGTCGCCACCGGGCCAGCATGATCTCGACCTCGTCATCGACGCGCAAGATCGTCCGGGAGTAGGGCTCACCGTCGTTCGGGTGGGCCGCCATGGCGGCCAGCGCCGTGCGCACACCGGTGACCCGGGCCAACAGGTCCGACTCCGGGACCTCTCCCTTGGCCGCGACGCCGGCCAAGTCGTCGAGCAGCGAATCCAGTCCGGCAGTGTCGTCGTACCGAGCGGGGAGGTGCGAAATCGTGGTCATGCCGGAACGATGACGCCGACACCTTGCAGGATTCTCAACGGATCCTTGCGGTAGCGCCGCCCGGCGTCACAATGGGATGCGGACCGCGCCGAACACCGGGAAGGCAGGCGATGAGCGACACTGTGCTCGGGTTCGGCCTGCTGGGGCCGCTGCAGGTCACCGTGGACGACGCGAATGTTGCGCTGGGCACGCCCAAACAGCGTGCGGTGTTGGCATTCCTGCTCATCAATCGCAATCGGGCGATCAGCACCGAATCGCTGATCGACGCCGTCTGGGACGGCGAACCGGTGCCCGCGGCCCGCGCCACCATCCACACGCACGTCTCCAACTTGCGCCGGCTGCTCGGCGGCTCCGACCGGGATACGCATGCCACGCTCGTCAAAGCGGCTCCCGGTTATCGGCTCAACGTAGCTGTCGGCAGGTGCGATCTGGACCGGTTCATCGCCGAGAAGTCCGCGGGGATAACCGCCGCTGCGGCAGGGCGGTTCGAGTCAGCCGGCACGCACCTGGCCGCAGCGCTGGCGCAATGGCGTGGCGACGTCCTCGAGGATCTCCGCGGATTCCGGTTCGCCGACACCTTCGCCGCGGCCCTGACCGAGGACCACGTGGTGGTGCACACCAGCCGTGCCGAGGCCGAGATCGCCTGCGGACGCGCCGCAACCGTCATCGCCGATCTCGAAGACCTCGTCGCCAGGCATCCGTACCGCGAACCCGTATGGGCTCAACTGATCACCGCCTACTACCAAGCGGAGCGGCAGTCCGATGCGCTGGAAGCCTATCGGCGCGTCAAATCAGTGCTGGCCGACGAACTCGGCATCGACCCCGGGCCCACGCTCAGCGCTCTGCATGCGCGGATCCTGCGTCAGGAGCGCCTCGACATCCGGCAGGTCGCCATGGCCACCGCTGCGCGCACCGTCAGCGCCGGACGCACCGCCGTCGGCCGTGGTTCGTCGGCCGCCGCGCTGCACGATGCCGACGGACGCCGATACCCGTTGAAGCCGAACGTCACCCGCATCGGTCGGCTACCCGACAACGACATCGTGCTCGACGATGCCGAGATCAGCCGCCACCATGCCGTGATCATCGACACCGGAAGCAGTTTCTTCATCACCGACCTGCAGTCGGCCAATGGTGTGCAGGTGCGGCAGGAACGCATCCATCCCAGCGCCACCGTCGGCGATGGCGACCACATCCGCATCGGCGGCCGCGAGTTCACCTTCGAACTTCAAAGCGCTGCACCGTGACATCGATGCGCAGCGGTCGGTTATGGGCTCTCATCGCCGTCTTCGCGACGCTTGCCCTTGTCGCAGGGGTCATCGTCGGCACACACCTCACCCGGCGCCCGAACACGGGCCGCTCTGCCCCCACCGCGTCACTGGCCGCGGAGTTCACCCAGTTGGAGACCGGACTGCACGCCACGGCGGGGATCGCGCTGAGTGGCGTCGGTCCCGGGCAGGTACCAATGTCGTTGGGCGACTGGCAGAGCGGCCCCGCCTGGTCGACGATCAAGGTGCCGCTGATCATCGCCGCGCTGCGCGCCCAGGTGCCGCCACAGATCACCGAAGCGATGACCGCGGCCATCACCCAATCCGACAATGCCGCCGCCGAGACGATCTGGGAGAGCCTGGGCACCCCGGCCGAAGCTACCGACAAAGTCGAGGCGGTGCTGCGGCAGGCCGGTGACCCGACGATCGTCCAATCGCAACGCATTCGGCCCGAGTTCAGCGCGTCGGGACAGACCGACTGGCCGCTGGCCGACCAGGCACGGTTTACCTCGGTGGCCGTGTGCGACAAGGCGAATGCTCCGGTGTTCGACCTGATGGGCCGGGTCGAGCCCGATCAGCGGTGGGGTCTCGGCACGATCGGGGGCAGCCGGTTCAAGGGCGGCTGGGGCCCGTCACCCACGGGCGGTTACCTGGTGCGTCAGATCGGGGTGCTGACCACCCCGACCGGAACAGTGGCGGTGGCGCTGGCCGCGTTACCGCACTCGGGGAAATTCGAGGACGGCACCGCCGCACTCACCACGATGGCCAACTGGCTGCGACAACGGCTGGCCGCATTGCCCGCCGGTGACTGCCCGGCTCACCAGAGGTAGACGCGGGCGTTCTTGCCGCCCGTGCAGGTGATCCAGTTCTCGCCCGAGGACTGCTGGCAGTGCATAAGGAAATTGGAGCCGTCGCACAGTGCACCGGGCACCCTGCCGCAGTCCACGGCACCGGGGGCCGACACCGCGCGCGGCAGCGGGCTCGCGTTGCCGTATTCGGCCCAGTACGACGTCAGCACACTGTTGGTGAAAAGGCATGAGGTTTCCGGTGTTCCGCGTCCCGCGCGGCTACCGAACCCGCTAGCGGTGGTGGCTGCGAAACCGTCGTCGCAGGTCTGGTGCAAGCTGCTCTGATCGGGACCGGTAACCAGCGGCGGCAGCGGACCTCCGTCCTGCCCCGGATCCTTGCCATACGCGGAAGGCGGTGTGTCCGAGGGCTGGCCGACGTCGGTGGCAAGCATGCCGATCACAACGCCGAGGCCGCCGAGGATCAGCGCGGCCGCCACGGCGATGACGGTCGGCAGCACCCAGCCACGCCGGCGGGGCTCGGAATGGGCGGGCTCCTCATGTTGGACCGGCGGTGGACTGAACGTGGGGGCGGCGAGCGTCGGCGCCTGGTGCGGCAGGGTCGTCGGCGCCGAGCCGGCCTGCAGCGCACGTTGGGCTGCCCGGCCCAATGCACCCGCGGACCCGTACCGGTCGTCGGGGTCCTTGGCCATGCCCCGAGCCACCACATCGTCGAGAGTGGAGGGCACCGCGGGATTCGTGACGCTGGGGCGCGGAGGCGGTGCGGAAATGTGTGCTGCGAGCAGATTTTCGAGGTTGTCGCCGGGGAACGGAGGATAACCGGTCAACGACTCGTACAGCACGCACGCCAGCGAGTACGAGTCGACCGCCGGCGTCACCGTCTGCCCCGTGAACCGTTCGGGCGCCATGTAATTCATCGTGCCGATGCGCGATCCCTCGGTGGTCAGCCGGCTGTCGCCCTCGCTCTCGGCGATACCGAAGTCGACTAGGTAGGCGAAATCGGCCGGCGTGACGATGATGTTCTGCGGCTTGATGTCGCGGTGGATCAACCCCGCCGCGTGCGCAGCGTCCAGGGCAGCCGCGATCTGGTTGATGATAGCCACCGCGCGCGCCGGTTCCAGCGGACCGTCGGAGATCAGATCCGACAGCGTCGCACCCTGCACCAACCGCATGTCGATGTAGAGGCTGCCGTCGATCTCGCCCCAGTCATGAATGGGGATGACGTGCGGTTCCTGCAAGACGGCCGCCGCATGCGATTCCCGCTGGAACCGGGTACGGAAGATGGCGTCGTTGGAGTACTGATCGGCAAGGATCTTCAAGGCCACGGTCCGGTTCTTGTCCGCATCGAAGGCCTCGTACACCTCCCCCATCCCGCCCTTGCCCAACAGGCGTGTGATCGAGTACTTGCCGAACGTCGTACCGACGCGCGAATCCACTTCCAATCTCCCCTGATCGTTCGCTATAGACGCAGTATCGCCTGTGAGGCCACGCGATGCAGATGATTACCGACCATGTCTGGTCAGGGGCTTCCGATCGCGGGCACGGTGTCAGGTCGGCCTTTCGGCTGTTGGTACCCGGGGCAGGCTATCTCGATCTTGACCTGGCGCCACCCGTGCCCTTCCTCGGCAGGCATCCGTCCGCTGACCGTGTAGACGTCGTCGACCTTGATGGCCGTCATCTCCTGCGAGTCCTTGGTGAATCCACTGCTTTCGGGGATATGGAAGCCCGCTGCCGTGACGACCAGGCGGTGTGTCGTCGCCAGCATGAGCCGCACACTCTGTCGGTGATTCGTCGCCGACGGCGAGGCATAGATCAGCAGGTTGCCGTCGGGGAACCGGGTGCAGGTGACCTGCGCGGCCAGGGTGTGGGCATCACCGTCGATCACGATCTTCACGTCGGACAGACCGACCCCCGACGTACATCCCGTCAACAGTGCGATCGCAGCCGTCGGCGCCGCGATACCGGCCCGGGCACGCATTTGTGCAGTATGGACCGGCTGTAGCGCGGGAGCGACCGGAATGCGGGACCCGAGAATTGCGTAGCCGACTACGCTACGCATCTCTCGTTCCCTGCAGGACCCTTGACAGATGAGCGTGCAAGATAGCGACGCCCGGGACGTCAATCGGCTGGCACCGGACTACCTGGCGCACTGGGTCGTCAAAACTGCGCGCAGTCTTGACGACCCAGCCCGGCGCCAAAATGCGGCGTGCGCTGACCTGGAAGACGCTTTGAGGTGGAACACATGAAGATCGGAAACTCGATGATCAGGCTGACGGGTGTGGTCGGCGTACTGGTGGCCGGCGTGTTCGCGTCGGTGACAGGCTGCGCCGACCCGTCTCCCGCGGCCCCGGCCGCCGGCAGGTCGGTCACGCTGCAGGACTTGCTGTCCGCACCGGTGCCCGCGCTGTGCCAGCACGACCCGGGCAACCTGGTGAACGGGCAACTACCGCCGCAGGATTCGCATCCCGGTTCGGTGAGAATCGCCCAGAGAAACGATGAGCCGGACCGGAGCTACAAGGTCGCGTTCGGCAACCTCACCGGCGGCGCCAACACCGATGCCGCCATGGTGACCGACTGCAGCGCCGGTGGGGTGCCGTGGCCAGAGACCGTGCAGCTCTACACGGCCGGGCCGACGCTGTTGGGTGGGGTGAACCTGGGCGACCTCACGCACAGCCGCGAGGTTGTGACCGACCTGTCGATCAGTGATGGTGTGGCGCACGTGAACTGGCTGGCCAACGGACCCAACGATGGCGAGTGCTGTCCCACCATCAAGATGGCTGCCGATCTGCGGTGGGACGGCTCCGCCGTGAGCGCCCAGAACGTCCGCAGGCTCAACTGAGCCGGGCGTCAGCCCGCGAGTCTGAAGTTGTGTGCGAGATTCGGCCACAATCTCGCACACAAGCTCAGGTTGGGCGGTTCGGCTAGACCTTGCCGGCCGCGAAATCGGCTGCCTGCGCGACCTTCCCGGACTGCACATAGGACACGTGGGCACCCATGTCCCAGCCGCCTTCCCAGCAGATCGGATCGCCCTCGTTGCACTGGGCGATGGAGTTGGCCGTGTACTGCGGTGCCAGCACCGGCAGCGTCTGCCCAGCGGCCAGAAGTCCCGAGAAGCTGGTGAGCGGTGTACCGAACAGTGCGGTGGCCGCGACATGGTCGGCGACCTGAGGAGACGCCTCGTTGGTGGCCTTTTCGATGACCGCCGCGCCCTGTGAGTAGCCGCCGAGCACCATCTTCGTGTTCGGACAGCTGGCCGCGACGGACTCGATGAGGGACCGCGCCGCATCAGTACCCGCTGGGGTGCTGGTGTTGAAGTCGTTGGTCGCCGGGTAATCGACGGCGGCTGCGTCGACGGTGCGCGGCGCCACCCGCGCACGCAGGTCGTCGACGAACGGACCACCGACACTGCCCAGGCCCGGGGGCTCGTTGGTGCCGCGGGCGAACACCACCTCGACATCGGGACACGGTGCGGCTTGGGCCGACGCAGACGCAACCACGGGGACAGCTGCGGCGAATGCCGCGAACGCCAGAATCAATGCAGGCTTACTGGTCATACCCACCGATCGTAGGGCCGTTCCCCCGATCGGTGAACCACCATGTATGAGGGGTTCGGGGTGACCGATGTGAAGCGTGTCGTCATCACGACCCGCGCATGCCGCGACGGTCTAGCGTGAGATTCCGAGTGCCTCGAAGATCTCGGCGAGTTTGGCAGCAAACTGCTCTGCCAGCTGCCGGTCGATCGTCGCCGACGTGACTCGGATGCCATGCCGGGGCCGGTACGGGTCCACTGCGAAAAGCTG
The DNA here is from genome assembly GCF_058270035.1 of Mycobacterium shunyiense. Classification (NCBI taxonomy): domain Bacteria; kingdom Bacillati; phylum Actinomycetota; class Actinomycetes; order Mycobacteriales; family Mycobacteriaceae; genus Mycobacterium; species Mycobacterium shunyiense. The sequence continues at coordinate 50,288 of NZ_JBZDPT010000015.1, forward strand.
ACTGGACTGCACCGCCCAGTTGGCTCGCGCCAGCCGTGTGACCACCTCGTCAACGCTCTCGGCGTTGGGAAGATCGATCCACATGTTGAGACCATCAGGCTTACCTGCCGCCGTAATACCTTCTGCTGCAAGTGCTTTTACCAGCATCGCGCTGCGTTTGGCGTACGCACGCCGAGCTCGTTCGACCCCGGCCAGCACCTCGGGATCAGCCAACAGATAGGCGGCAGCATCCTGCAACACATGGCTCACCCACGTCTTGCCTGCGCGCAGTCGTGCGCCGAGGATTTGTGCGGTCTGGGCGTCGGAGGCCACCACTGCCAGTCGCAGATCCGGGCCGAGCGGTTTGGCGAGCGAACGGATCAGCGCCCAGTGTTTTGTACTGTCCGGGGTGGCCCGGTGGTACCGCGACGAGGACACGATCGACAAGTAGTCGTCTTCTATCACAAGGACTTCCGGATAGTCGGCCAAGACCTCCCGTAATTCCGCGGCGCGAACCGCGGTGAGGCTTGCGCCTGTCGGGTTGTGCGCCCTAGGGGTCAGGATCACCGCCCGCGCTCGGCGCTCGGCGAGTGCGACGCGCAGACCCTCGGCCGTCATCCCATGCTCGTCGAGGAAGACCGGGGCCCGCCGATAACCGTTGAGGCGCACGGTTCCGATGCTGGACAGGAAGCACGGGTCTTCGATGGCCACGGCATCGCCGCGGGTCAAGCAACTGTTGAGCACGCGCTCCACCGCGTCGACCGCACCGTGGGTCACCGCGATTTCAGCCCCGGAGACGTCGCCCTCGAACATCGCGGACCCGACTTTCAGCAAACCAGCGCTGATGGGTGGTGCTCCGTAGAGCACCGGGCGGTAATCCATCCGGTTGAGCACCTGCCGTAGGTCTGGCAGCAAATCCGGATCTGGGTTGCCGCTGGCCAGGTCGACCAGGCTCGGCTCCAGCGGATACTCGGTATCGAGTTCTGGGATCTTGGCAATGGTGGTACCCAGACGCCCCTGACCTTCGGCCACTCCGGCCGCCACCAACTGCCGGTACGCGGCTGCCACGGTGTTGCGGTTGACGTCGAGGTCGGAGGCCAAGACGCGAATCGGTGGCAGCACGAAACCCGGTTCGAAGTCCCCTCGGAGCACCAAATCGCGGATACTCTCGGCGATCGCATTCGCAGTCGTGCCCCTAATAGCACTCACATGATGCACCCTATCTGGCAAGGCTCGCAGGCAGCGTCGCAGCGGGCCACCCGGTACGACCATTGACATACTTCGGGCCACGACAGGAATGCCCGCCTTCGGCAAAGCAATTGGCCCCCATAGCGCTCGGCGAACGCCTGCCCCACCGCCCGGCCTCCCTCCAGCAACCCTGCCCGAGCACCGTGACCGCGCTGCCATTCGGCCATCCCGGCCACGACGACCGAGGGTATGTCGCCCCGCGAAGCACTCCGACGCATCAGTCGCGGATCCGTTGACCCCGAACAAGCTGGGAATGACCTGGACGTTTCCTATGGACAACCTGTGTGATCACTCCCATATTTTGTCCTATGACAAAGACTGTTAGGTTCGCAAGGGTAACCACTTCGTGAACATCAGAAAGCACTCAGATGGCCTTCGAGCAAATAACGTTGATTCGAGTTTGTACAGCCGCGGTATCGGCAGCGGCCGCAGCGTCGCTTTTCACCGGGTTCCATGCACACGCACCCGCCACGGACAGCCTGCCCAACGGCGACTGCGAGGGCGCCATCTACTGCGTCACCGGCGGAACCAATCCGTGGGTCCCCAACGGCACCAACCCGTTTGCGCCTTGGGGCACAAACGCATCGCAGTTCCCGGGCGGTACGGACGGCGGCCAGCCGAACCTGCCGTTCTGAGACCGCTTCGCAGCCAACAGCTTTCACAGAACAGGAGAACGATTGATGTCAGCTCGTCACCCGGGCGCTCGACGCCCTATAAGTCGCCGCAGAACACAGTTGTTGGACTGGCTCGGAGATCAAACTCGGCTCGATCGTCCCAGCTACCGCCTTGAGAACGTACTAACCTTCGGGTTCAACGCATTCGGCGGTGCCCGCAACCAGGTTACTAACGCACTCAACGGCGTGTGGCTGGGCCATCCCGTCCATCCCCCACTGGCGTCACTGTCCAGCGGTGTACTGGGCGCCACCGTCGCCCTGGACGCATACCAGGTCACCATCGGACGACGGGCGAACGCGATCGACGCGTCACACATGGCTCAGCACACCTTGGCACTGGGAATCCTGGCCAACCTCGGGGCGGCGGTGACCGGTGCCACCGACTGGCAGCACACGCACGAACAGGATCGCCGAATCGGCCTGGTGCACGGCCTGCTCAACCTCACTGCCACGGCGATGTACGCGCTCTCGTGGACCGAACGTCGACGGAAGCATCACCTGCGCGCATCACTTATCAGCGCTGTCGGTTACGCGATCTCCATGAGCAGCGGAGTCCTTGGTGGCCACCTGGTGTTCGCGTCCGGAGTGGGCACCGACCAGTCCGGTCCTCAATTGGAGTCCGCGCAGTGGGTGCCGGCACTTGCCCAGGATTCCCTGCCGGACCAGGGTCTGCACCGGGTCGAGGTGGACAATGTGGGAGTCGTGCTGTTCCGCTCCGAAGACGGCATCCGCGCGGTCGGAGAATTCTGCCCGCACCTGGCCGCCCCCATGGCCGATGGCTGGGTGGACCGCGGAAAGATCGTATGCCCTTGGCACGGTTCGCAATTCGATCCGGAGTCCGGTGAAGTCGTGCGCGGGCCCGCCTCGGCTCCGCTGCCCTGTTACCAGGTCAGGACCCGGGACGGCGTGATCGAGGTACGTGCCACTTCCGAGCAGCCCGTCGACGACGAGTCCGTGGTCATCGAGGCCTGCTTGGCCGAGGCGTACCTCACCGACGACAACAGCGAGGCCACCCTGTGAACGCCTACGACGTGCTGATCGAGCACCACGAACTGCTGCACCACCTCGGCGAGGAAATGCTGGCGGCAACGCCGGGGACCGCAGAGCGCCAGGTCTGTATCGACCGGCTCCTCATCGAGTTCGACATCCACATGCGCATCGAGGACGACATCTACTACCCGGCTCTCGAGGCCGCCAGCACGCTCATCGCGATCGCACACGCTGAGCACCGGCAGATCTATGACCAGCTCGCCGTCGCTCTCCGAACCTCGTCAGATTCTCCTGATTACCAACAGGAGTGGGAGAGCTTTATGACGGTTCTACTGGCACACGCCATCGAAGAAGAGCGCGATCTCATCCCCCCGCCTCCCCCGATTCTCCTCACTGAGGACCAACTGGAGCGGCTAGGGCTCAAGATGATCGTGCGGATGCGGCAGTTACGCGATTCGACCTTCGAAAAGTTGCACGTGAAGGCCCGGGCTACGTTACTCAGAGCCTTCTGACGGTAGCGCGGAGAATGAGCAGCCTCAGCATATGGCAGAGCGCCGGCATTCCCGTCCACGGTGCCATGCACACAGACTCCCGCCGGCAACTCGTCAACCGCGCCGACATCGAGCAACTGGTCCGCGTCTTCTACACCCGGGCTCTCTCGGACAAAATACTGTTCAAATATTTTTTGGAGCTCCGGTTCGGTGAACTGGAGGACCACCTACCGAAAATTGCCGACTACTGGGACACCAAGCTGTTCCATACCGCGCGATACCAGGAAAACTCACTTCAGGTACACCTGCGGCTCAATGCACTACATGAGTTGCAGGACACTGACTTCCAACGCTGGATTGAGCTCTGGCAGGCAACTGTCGACGAGCTCTTTGTCGGAAGAACGGCCACTAAGGCCAAAATCATCGGCGCTCAGATGTGTTGCATTTTTTACGCACGCATAACCGGCACGCATTCACCTGAACTCGAAGGTGTGCTGCTCACGATCGCCGCCGAGGAGTTAACCGAATAATAGGAGAGAAAATGAATAAGCTATTAGGCTGTGCGACAGCGGTTGTGGGAGTGCTGGTCGCGGGCGGAATGGTGACGTCGCCCCCTAGCGCAACCGCAGCCACCAGGGCCGTCCCTGCCCCGAACAGCATCGATAACCTGAACTGGCTCAATCATGTCCAGCAGAGGGGGCACCCACCCGTGGCCGACCACAGTGTGCGTCAACGGGAGATCACCGTGCGCACCTACGATCAAGAACACCCGCGCGGCCAGCACTGACCAGTTGACCGCTTTTCCGGGCACGCACTCCGGAGCGGGCTACACCGTTGACACCGTTCACGTTGTTGAGGTCGACCGAATCAGAACGACACCCGGAGTCTGTCAACCCTCGGGCAGCTTTCCCGACGCGACGCGCTGCGTTACGCAACCACCGTGTCGGTGTCAGCTGCGCTGGGTTGGCAGTCGTAGACATCACAGCAGCGCCCGGGCGCCTGCCGACGCCCCCGACCCGATCGACTGCGCTGCGAAACAGATTTCGGCCGGGCACATCCGACCCGGTGAGTACGCCGCCCACCAAAAGCATTTGGCCGCGCCGTATCCAGCGCAATCCCATCACGGTGGATCACACTGACAGGAGTTCGTCAATTCGACTGGCACTTCAATAAGAGAGGTGCACAACGTAGTTCAGGCGCCATTGGCCACCGGGTAGGGCGTGACAGACAGCCGGGGTGTGACTTCACCACAGACATGCCGCGTTGATCGATTGAGTAATGAGTCGCCGAGAGGCACACGGGATCCGTCCTGCATGCGGTCTCGACGTGGAGTACGGAGGTTCACAAGCCATGTCACAACCCAAGGTTCGGATCATGACGGCCCTTGCCGCGATGGCACTTGCCGGTCTCGCCACCACGGGGGCAGCAAAGGCCCTGAGCTACAACGACATTTCGAGCAACGGTCCGATGACCCTGGGCGTGACCATCACCCAGCACGCCGACGGCCACCCCACTCTCCCCAAGGCGCGCCCCGACATCACCGGTCCTGCGCCGTTGCCGCCCGAGTTGATCGGCATCCCCGAGCGCTGACGTCGGCGGTCAAGCGGAGAGAACAACGGGGCCCGCGTGAAAACCCACTTCATAGCGCGTTGCCGCCCCACGGTCGCGGAAGACCGAGCCCACATCCCCGTCAGGGAGTGGACAGCTCGGCCACATCTCGGACCCGGGGCGCATACCGAACGGCGCGGGTGCCGTCACGTCATGGGCGGTCTGGGTAACGCCGTCATACCCACCGATCGTAGGGGCGTTCCCCCGATCGGTGGACCCAGAATTCCGGCGATTCATGGTCTGACCAGCGGACAGACTCGGCGTCGCGCAGACGGGATGGTGTTTTCAACACACCAACACCCACCGAGGGGAACACCACGTGACCACCACGAACAACACCACCAACCGCATCGGCCTCGTTCGCCGCGTCGCACTCATCGCCGCAGCGGCGGCCGTGCCGGTGATGGGACTCGCCGTCGCGCCGACCGCCGGCGCAAAGGTCCCGGACTTCGGTCCATGCGGAAACGTGAACGACAAGGTGGACCTCTGGAAGGACGTCAGGTACGCCACGCCGGCACACAAGGACGGCGCGATCGACGTGGTGTTCCCCGGCGGCGACAAGTCCCGCGGCTACGCGGTCCGGCAAGGCCACCACCCCGCCCAGCTGACCGACCTGCTGGTGATCCCGACGGCACGCGAGACCGGCATCGAATGCGACAACCTGACGGACGCCGGCGCTCCCCACTACTTCAAGGACGCCTTCGAGCAGGTCAGCATTCTGCCGCCGGGCAATCAGGGTCAGGCCCCGGACTGGGCGTTGGGCATCAACTCCGCCGACAACCGCGGCCAGGATCAGCTGCACATCCACGTGACCCTGCTCGACCCCACCGCCCGCGCCGACATCGACCAGGCCGTCAAGAACCACAAGGTCACCAAGGATGAGAAGGCCTGGAAGACCTCGGCGATCGGGGTGCGGGGCCACACCCAGGCGGGCCCGATCGAGAAGAGCGCCCACGGCTACCGCGCCTGGAACACCGACAACATCGACCAGAACTTCTTCGCCACGCTGAACAGCCAGATCGTCGCGCCGATCAAGAAGCAGGACCCCAGCTTCGGGATGGGCAACGAGACGGTGCTGATCACCAAGAACCACCAAGGCCCCGGGTTCATCGTGCTCGCCAGTGACGAGAAGTCCGGCATCACCCCGGCCGGCGTCAACAACATCGAGCGGTTGCTCGACAAGGGCTGAGCCTGTCTGCAAGCCCAACGGCCACCCGTGTGTGCGGGTGGCCGTTGGTGTTGTGGCGGTCGGACTCGAACCGGCCTCATTCGCGGCTGTTGAGCGTCTCCTTGATCTTGGCGATGGCGAACCCCCAGCCTTGTTCGACGGTCGGCTTGGGCGGCACCGATATCTCGTCGGGATTCGTCCGGATGTCCAGTAGTGCCGGGCCTTCATGGGCCAGCGCGGTGGCGACTGCCGCGGCGACGTCATCCGGACGAGTGACGAGCTGAGCGTGTAGACCCATCGCGGTGGCGACTGCGGCGATGTCGGGGTTGTCCAGCTGGGTACCGTGCTCGGGCAATCCGCTCTGCTCCTGTTCGAGTTTCACCATGCCCAGTCGGTTGTTGTTGAAGACGACGAATGTCGCGGGCAGTGAATAGGTGACCGCGGTACGCAGGTCACCTAGCAGCATCATCAGTCCCCCGTCGCCGCAGAATGCAATGACCTGTCGGCGGCGGTCCAGCGCCGCGGCACCAAGAGCCTGCGGCATCGCGTTGGCCATCGATCCGAGGTTGAAAGAGCCCAGAAGCCTTCGCCCTCGGCGCATCTCGACGAAACGCGACAACCAGACCGCCGACATGCCCGTGTCGGTGGTGAAGATTGCATCGTCGGCGGCGGCCTCGTCGACGGCGGCTGCGACCAGTTCGGGCCGGATCAACTCATCGGGGTTGTCGAGGTGCTTACGAATTCTCCCCAGCAGTTTGCGGTCGTGGTCGGGTTCGGCCAGCCGGCGTTGCGCAGCCCGCCACGTATCGAATTCGGCACGGTGATGATCCAGGAACTTCGTGCCCTCCCGGCGCTGCAGCTTCGGAAGCAGCTGGGCCAGAGTCCCTTTCGCATCGCCCACCAACGCGGCGCTGACCGGCAATCGTCGGCCGATGTGTTCGGGCCGGTGGTCGAGTTGCACGACCTTCTTGTCCTGGGGCAATCAGTCCCGGTACGGGAAATCGGTACCCACCAACAGGAGGGTGTCGGCTTGATGCAAGGCCAGATGGGCTGCAGGGTTACCGATCAGCCCGGACTGGCCGATCTGGTAAGGGTTCTCGCCTTCCAGCCCCTCCTTTCCTTTCATCGTGAGCACCATCGGTGCACCCAGGGTGGAGGCGACCGACAGCACCTCCTCGCGGGCGTCACGGCCTCCGCATCCCACCAACATGGCGACGTTGCCCGGGGCGTTGAGGAGTGAGGCTGCCGCGTCAACATCGTCTGGCGCCGCGACCTGGCCGGCGCGTGGAAACGCGAAAGACGCCAGATAGTCGCCGGTCTCCTGGTCACCGATGTCGCCGGGCACCGTCAGTACGGCGACGCCGCGACGCGCCAGCGCCGAGTTGACCGCCTGCTCCAGTAGAAACGGAAACTGAGCCGGCGCGGTGACCGTGGCGTGAAAGACCGCGACGTCGGCGAATACCGCGTCGTTGTCGATCTCCTGGAAGAAGCTGCTCCACATCTCCGAGGTGGGCACCTGGCCGCAGACAGCCAGCACTGGGGCGTGGGACTTCTTGGCGTCGTAGAGGCCGTTGAGCAGATGCAGCGAACCCGGGCCCACTGTCCCCATGCAGACACCGAGCGAGCCGGTCAGTTGGGCCTGTGCGCCCGCGGCGAACGCGGCGACCTCTTCGTGTCGGACGCCGATCCATTCCAGTTCTTCCTGGGTACGGATGGCATTCGTGATCGGGTTGAGCGCGTCACCGACTACCCCCCAAATCTGCCGGACCCCCAGTTCAGCGAGGGCCGATACAAGGGCGGAAGCAACGGTAGGCATGGCAATCCTTCCAGCAGATATCAAATACGTTGTGTCCCGACAGGTGCGAATGAATCCGGCTCCGCGGCTTCCCAGTCCGCCCGCCAGCTCTCCGGCGGTTCACTCAGGAGCACTTTGGTGGGCAGCCACTCGAACAACTCGGCGTAGGACCGCTGTTCGGTCGCGGACACGCGTTTCCGCAGCAGGTGAGGCGAAAGCTGGGCCGGGTCAGTGATGCCCATCGACGCCATCAGGCGCATCGCCTGCGCCACCGTCGCACGCTGATACCGGTACACCCGTTGGCTCTTGTCGGCGACGTCGAGCGCACGTGCCCGTCGCGGATCCTGGGTGGCCACCCCGACCGGGCAGTGGTTGGTGTGGCAGCGCTGGGACTGGATGCAGCCGGTGGCCATCATCATCGAGCGGGCCGCATTGGTGTAGTCGGCGCCTTGGATCAGGCGCTTGACGATGTCGGTGCCGGTGGCCACCTTGCCGCTGGCGCCCACCCGGATGACGTCACGCAGCCCGGTGCCGACGAGTGCGTTGTGGACCGTCATCAGGCCGTCCGTGAGCGGCAAGCCGACATGGTCTTCGTATTCCAGAGGTGCGGCCGCAGTCCCGCCCTCGGCGCCGTCGACAATGATGAAGTCCGGGGTGATCCCCTCGGCGAGCATCGCCTTGCAGATCGCCAGAATGTCGACTCGCGAGCCGACGCACAGCTTGAACCCCACCGGTTTTCCGTCGGCCAGTTCACGCAGCCGGGCGATGAAGCCGATCAGTTCCCGTGGGGTGTGAAACGTCGAATGCGCTGCCGGGCTGACGCATTTCTGCCCCGCCGGCACGCCGCGATAGCGGGCGATCTCCTCGCTGACCTTGGCGGCCGGCAATACTCCGCCCACGCCCGGCTTGGCGCCCTGACTCAACTTGATCGAGACGCACTTGACGGCGTTATGGGCGACCTTGTCGGCGAACTGATCCGGATCGAAGGCACCGTCACGCGTACGGGTGCCGAAGTAGCCGGAACCGATTTCCCACACCACGTCGGCGCCGCCCAGATGATAGGGCGTCAGTCCGCCTTCACCGGTGTCGTGAGCGAAACCGCCGAGTTTGGCACCATTGTTCAACGCGCGTAATGCATTACCCGACAGAGCACCGAAGCTCATCGACGAGATGTTCATCAACGCCATGTCGTAGGGGTGCCGGCAGTCCGGGCCGCCGATGCGCGCCCGGAACGGCTCCAGAGGATCCTCGATCGGCGCTGTCGAGTGCACGAGGTACTCGTAGCCCTCGACGTGGATGTCACGCTCAGTGCCGTAGGACAGCTCGGCGGCGGTGCCTTTTGCCCGTTCGTAGATCAGCGACCGCACGTCCCGATCGAACGGGCGCCCGTCGAAGTTGCGCTCGATGAAGTACTGCTGCAGCTCGGGCCGCAGTGCCTCCAGCAGGTAACGCATATGACCCAGGACGGGATAGTTGCGCAGCACGGAGTGCCGCCGCTGGATCAGGTCATACCAGCCGACCACTGCGAGCAACATCGTCACGGCGGCCAGGATCCACCAGCCCCACGACCCGAACACTGCCACCGCAGCCAAGACCGCTGCCAACACCGACAATGCCGCTACGGCGCCGAACCGGATCATTGCGGAGGCATACCCGCCGTCAGCGGATTTCAGGCCCGCACTTGTGACCGCACAGCGAACCCACAGCAGAGATCCGCTTACCTGGGGCGGGCGGCCAGTTCAGACCGCGATCCGGTCAGCGCGCGGCACCCGCAATTGTCAACAGCAGAGCTGCCTCGTTGTAGGGAAATGCTCTGTAGAGCGGCCGGGAACTGGGTGTAACGAGGGCCGCGGCTTCGGCCTTGCTCACCACCCGTGGGTTGGTGAGCGGTATGGCCCGTCCCCGCTTGTGCAGCACCGTTGGTCCGCCGGCCAGTACGTTCTTCAACCAATCCGTCTGCTCGCCGTAGCCGACGAGGATGGCGTAGCCGTCGTGGGTCTTGAACACCAAAAGGGGCGTTCGATACCGCTTGCCCGACTTCCGCCCGACATGCTCGAGCGTCCCGAGGCTCGGAAGCCACGGTGTGATCGCGCGAGCCAGCGGATTGGTCACATGCTTGTTGAAACGTGCGATTCGCCGAGGGACGCGCATTCTCGGAGTCTAGGTGTTGATCCAGGTCGTGACTGGCCACGGCTCGGTCGGTCTGGCCGTTACACAGGCGGTTCATCCGCAGCGATATCGGTGCCCCCAGTCGGACTCGAACCGACACTTGGCGGATTTTAAGTAAGGCTAGGAGGCCTTCGAACACCAGCGAAAATGTTCGACTGCAAGCTTCTAACGACCTGATCAGAGACGGTTTTGGGCCGGCTCCGGTACGCCTTCGGTTCGGGTCTAGATCGCTCTAGATACGCCCCCGGCCGCCGCGTTGACGCCGCGACGACATGTTAGCTACGTCGACCAGACCGGCGCGCCAATAGGCTGTCGCTATGGCCTACGAAGACCAATTGGGGTGGAAGGTCGAGCATATTGACGGGCGGCAGTACGGCATCCTGTGCACGCTCGACTATGACGCGACCGACGTCACTATGTTCGCGGAGAGTCGGACCACTGGAAAGCCGCCGTCGTCAGGTTGGCAGCCGAAGCGCGACGGCGAGCCAATCGAAATTGTCTGGCGCCACCAGGCCAAAGCTGTCCATCCCGGCGAACAGATCACCGCAGATTTTGTGCCGCTCTGGGAGGCCGCACCACTTCCGAACATCGTGGGCATTGACTGGAATGACGCCTTCGGAAAAAGGCGGCAAGCGAGGCTCCGGGTGCCCCTGCCAAGGACGGCTCGACCTGACCTCCGCTCTCCGCTTCCGCCAGGGTTCGCTACCAGGGCGAGTCAATTGGCGACACGGGCGGCTAAAGAGACCGATTCTGTCAGTACACGCCAATATGGTGAGTCCGTGACAGATGTGGATCCTAGAGAAGTGTTCGTCGTCGTCGGCCGCAACACCGAGACGAACAAATCGATGTTTAGTTTCCTCCGTGCCATCAACTTGAAGCCGATCGAGTGGAGCATGGCGATCGCCGCGACCGGTTCCGGCAGCCCTTATATCGGCGATGCGCTTGAAGCAGCCTTCGCCAGGGCGCAAGCCGTCGTGGTCTTCATGACCCCCGATGACGTCGCCCAACTTCGACCTGAGTACGCGAGCGGCCCCGATGACCCGGAGCTCACCCCTTCACCGCAGGCCAGACCAAACGTTCTATTTGAGGCAGGCATGGCCCTCGGGCTTCACCCAAACCGGACGATTCTCGTCGAACTCGGTTCGCTTCGGTCTTTCAGCGACGTTGCGGGGAGGCATGCAGTCCGTCTTGACAATTCGGCCCCGAAGCGGAGCGAACTGGCAAACCGGTTGAAAAACGCAGGTTGCGACGTCGACACTAGTGGGTCAGACTGGTATGAGGCGGGTGATTTCACAGCCCCAAAAGCCTATAGCGGCCCGGCTGCGGGTCGCAGGCTTCCCAGCAACACCAAGAAGCGTAAGAATCTTCTCGACGCGAATTTTTTGCGGCGAGGTGGTTCAAACTCGGATCGCATCCAGCTGATTAACCGTGGTTCGGTTGACCTCTTTGAGTTGACCTCGCCAAATGTCAAAGATCTCCGCGGAGTGATCCGGGGCTTCCCCGTCGCACGATTGCCGGCAGGCAAGTCAGTTAGCTTGATGACGCTTCTCGTGAGCGGATCGCCAGACACCTTCGAGCTCGTCGTAACCGGTCGGACAGAGGATGGCGACGAAATTCGCGAGACCTTGTTTCTCGACCTCAACAAGTAGGGGCAAAGTGGATATACCAGTGGAGTATCCGCTCGACACGGATGGGTTTCTTCGACGCGAATGTCCCAGCTGCGCGGACGAATTCAAGTGGCACCACGGGCCGACAGACACAAGACCAGATGATGCCGCCGACCCGCAACTGTTCTCCTGTCCCCTCTGCGGCCAAAAAGCAGAACACAATCAGTGGTTCACCCAGGATCAAGTTGAATACCAGCGGGAACTCATCGAGTTCTACGCGATGGATGCGATCAACGACGAGATGAAGAACGCATTTCGGGGGTCGAAGCACATTAAGTACACGCCAGGCAAGAACAACGCGTCAGCTCCGACGCCGCTAGTCGAGCCTGACGACATGATCATCATCGAACCGCCCTGTCACCCATGGGAACCCGTGAAAGTCCCGGAGGAGCGCGCCGACAGTGGCCCGTTGTTCTGCCTGGTCTGCGGTGCGAGCTATACGGCCTAAACCGACTGCGTCATATATAGATTTACAACGTTATCGACCGCCTCAGCGGGGCGCACCGACGAGGGTGGCTCGGGCAGGTTGTTCGCCGCGCCGCCGCCCTCCTCAGGAACCGCTCACCCTTCGCCCGGTACCCGCCGCCGTTCTTCCGGCTCGGCCACAACGGCGCAGCCGGGGTGTCTGAATCGCCCCGGCATGTCCGGAGACTTACGGGGTTGAGAACTCCGCGGTGTGCTGAGTTCGGTGGTGACGGTAGTACAACGCTTCGCACTCGGACGGTGGCATGTCCCCGAAGTACTCATAGAGGCGGCGGTGGTTGAACCAGTCGACCCATTCCAGGGTGGCGACTTCGACTTGGTCCACGGTGCGCCACGGCCCGAATGGCTTGATCAGCTCAGTCTTGTAAAGCCCGTTGATGGTCTCGGCCAGGGCGTTGTCGTAGGAGTTTCCGGTGGCTCCGATCGAGGCGTCGATGCCGGCCTGCAGGAGTCGATCGGTGAACGTGAGGGAGGTGTATTGACTGCCGCGGTCGTTGTGGTGGATCAGCCCGGACAGATCCTCGACACCCTCGCGTTGACGAGTCCAGATTGCGTGCTCGATCGCATCGAGTACCAACTGGGTGGTCATGGTGGTCGCGGTGCGCCAGCCGACGATCCGCCGGGCGTAGGCGTCGATCACGAACGCCACATACACCCATCCTGACCCCGTCGACACATAGGTAAAGTCCGCTACCCACAACATATTTGGTGCATTCGGACAGAAGTGGCGGCCGACCAGGTCATCGGGTCGATCGGCTTGCGGATCGGCGATCGTGGTGCGCTTGACCTTGCCTCGCCGAGCGCCGTGCAGGCCGAGTTCGCCCATCAATCGTTCGACGGTGCAGCGAGCCACCTCGATGCCCTCACGGCGGCATTGCAACCACACCTTGCGTGCCCCGTAGACCGCATAGTTCTGCCGGTGTACCCGACCGATCTCGACCTTGAGCTCCTCGTCGCGCACCTGCCGCTTGGACGGCTGGCTGCGGCGGGCGCAGGCGTCGTAGTAGGTGGACGGCGCGATCTTGCAACCATGCGCGGACAGCACACGGCAGATCGGCTCGACGCCGTACTCCTGTTTGTGAGTGTCGATGTAGTCGAGGATCACCGGTTGCGGCGGTCGAGCTCCGCCGCGAAGAAAGTCGATGCAGATTTCAGAATATCGTTGGCCCGCTTGAGTTCTCGGTTCTCCGCTCGCAGCTTGCGCAGCTCTTCAGCCATGTCGCTGGTCACCCCGGGTCGAATGCCGGAGTCGATCTGGTCCCGGCGCACCCACGTCAACAAGGTCTGCGGGGTGCCGATGCCCAGCTTTGTGGCCACCGACTCGATCGCTGCCCACTCCGACGAATACTGATCGCGCACCTCAGCGACCATCCGCACCGCCCGCTCACGCAGCTCAGCCGGATACTTCCTCGAACCTGCCATGACTCCATCCTTCACAAGAGACGAAGTCTCCGGACTCACCGGGGCGATTCAGCTGTTGTTTGACCTGGGCCTCCTATCCGCGCCGCAGTAGCGGCACGACGTTGCTTGCGATTTCCGCGACGAGGGCCGGGGCGGGCGGTTCGGGCAGCGTGTTGAGTGCGCCGCCGTCTTGCTCGGGTATGTAGTCGCCGTACGTGTCGAGCGTGAGCGTGAACGTCGAGTGTCACCGAGCACGGCTACGGTCGTTTCGGCAGCCAAGGCGGGCAGTTGATCATCCTCGCCCATCCGAACGAGGTTGAGGACATGACGTTCTGGCGGGCTGGCGTAGAGTACGCCGCCGGCAAGGTGCCCAAGTTCGACTTCGTGCCGTCCCAAGCCGCCCCGGGCTACTTCACCACTGAGCACCTCGTCGGCGCGACTGCGCCGAGCGAGTTCGAGGGACTCCAGGTTCTCGGCAGCTACGGCGACGGGTGGCTGATCGAATCTCACTACATCCCCAGCGGGTACGTCATCGTGGCGGCGACGGGCGGGCTCGACTCGCACATGAACCCGGTCGGCTTCCGTGAGCATCCAAATGTGGCTTACCAAGGACTGCGCCACATTCCGGGTCGCGGCCCCTATCCGCTGGTTGACTCTTTTTACGCACGAGGTTTCGGTACCGGCGTGCGGCATCGTGGCGCAGCTGTCGTCATGCAGGTGACCACCAACGCCACCTCCACCGCACCGGCGATCGCGACCTAGGACGACCGATGGCGGACAGATGCCGCAATTCGCGCGACCCGAACAAGGACTACCGCGACCGATCGGAGTTCAATTTCGGGCCGGGACTCGTCCCACCCGGCAAGGAATTCGTAGCGCCGAGCGAGGGCGGCGTGTACCGGGCGAAGTGTCCGCCGGTCGAACTTGTCCCCAGCACCGATCTTTCGGTGCGAGCACGGCAGGTGAAATGGAAGCGAGGCGATCCGCCGCTCGGTGCGCCGGGATCGCGGGTCGGATAACCCTCGCCGTGCGGTCGCAACACGCCTACGGCCCTGCACGGGCGCAGCAACCGCACCCCTAGACGGCCCGGCCACGGGGCGGAGTTCCGTTGCCTTCGCCGCCCCGTGACCGGTTGGCCCTTACTTGCGCCGTCCCTTCCCTTTAGCCTTCGATCTACGCCTCGGTTGGCTTCGTTGCCCGCGGCGCTCGGCGCGATTTTGCGGCACCATGTCTGGAAACAGTTCCTTGAATCCTGGGGTGTTCATCCCCATTTCTTCCCTGTACCACTCGTTATAGTCGTCCACCGCTTTATTGAACTCTGCAATATCGTCGGCGTTACGTTCCCTGATCTCGTTCACGAACCAGTCGTAGAACTCGGCTGCGGTGGTGATATAGCTATACAGAACCGGTAAAAGGTCGAACCTTTTGTCTTTGGCTCGCAGGTAACCTTTCGCGGGCGCTGTCCAACCGTCCCAATCAAGCAGCTTGTCGCGGTCCAGCGTCAGCTTGTTCTCCATGATTGTCGGTCCACCTTGAACCCAGGAGAAGTTTGTGCTGATGCCTGGCAACGGAATTGAGCGATGCGTGCAGTAATTCCGGAGGTCCTTCATGAACTCCGCTTCGCCAGTGCCGAATGACGTCTTGACGTGTTCCCGGTACTCGCCCTTCTCGAACTCCGAACCGTTACCCCAGCAGTGCCGCATCACAACCCGCTGCGAGTCGATCAGCGACGTGACCGACGTGAGGTAGTTGTGCAGGTACCGGACCAATTCGTCTGCGTATTCGTCGGTGGTGTCGCGAGCCATCATCCGCCGTTGCAGGAACTTCGCGGCGTGCCTGTTCAGCTCATCGGCGTTCTTGGACATAACGTGCCCAGCGCGCCTGAGAGCGTCAAGGTCGTCGCGCAGCCGGAAGCCTGGCATCGCCTCCAAATCGGCGTTGCGCTTGTCCCGCTCGATGCCGAACGGGCTTGTCCAAGATTCGAGCACCGTCGGCTCATCATTCTGAGTCGAGTCTGCGTCGTCGTTCCCCGGCTCCTCAGGCTGCTGCTCAGTCACCACGCGATTATTTCAGCGACGAGCGACAACCTGAGCAGACGCGCAGTTAGCTAGCAGCGCGACCTCGCCGCCGCGATCCCGCCGCGCGCCGCGACGACGCCGCGACGAGAGCGGCTAGTAGAGCAACCACTCGGCGCGAAAACCCATCTACCAGGCCTTTTACGGTGCCCCCAGTCGGACTCGAACCGACACTTGGCGGATTTTAAGTCCGCTGCCTCTGCCAATTGGGCTATGGGGGCGTCGCAGGAGAGCATATTTCAGGACTGTTCCCCCTCATCAGACCGCCCTGACAACCATCGCAGTTTCGATCACCCCACCTCGACGACGATCTTGCCGAACGGACCGCGATCGAGATGGTCCAGCGCCGCCGATAGCTCGTGGAATGGATAGCGCGCACCGATTACGGGTTTCGTCTCCGTACTGTCGATGGCGCTGACCAACTCGCTGAGTGCGCGCCGATGCCCGGTGCCGATCCCGTGAATTGTGATGTCCTTCATCAGGATTGGCATAACGGGGGTTGATACTTCGAACCCGTCGAGCGCGCCGATGAGATGGATGTGGCCACCGACCGCGGCGACTTGGGCCGCCTTGCCGAGATGCGCTCCTCCGACGAGCTCCAGCACGTGATCCACACCGCGGTCGCCCGTCAGCGCGAGGATGCTCTCGGCCCAGTCCGCGCTGCGCCGATCTACGACATGGTCGGCGCCCAACTCTAAGACTCGGTCCAGTTTGTCCGCACTGCCCGACACGATGACCTCGGCGCCGTGCATCTTCGCGATCTGTACTCCGAACAAGGCGACGCCGCCGGTGCCTTCGACCAGCACCACGTCGCCGGCCCGCACATGGCCGCGTTCCACCAGCCCGAACCACGCCGTGAGCCCGGCCACCGGCAGCGTGCTGGCCTCTGCCGGTGACAGGCTCCGCGGAGCGCGGACCACCCAATCCTGCGGCATCGCTACATATTCGGCGAGCACTCCGGGGTAGAACCCGCCGAGCGTCCAGTACGAGGGTGTCCGCGCATCACCTGCCCGGGCGCCGTCGAGCCAGTCCGGGGTGAATACCGAGATCACCTGATCGTCGACGGCGAATCGGGTCACCGCGTCTCCGGCCGCGACGACCGTCCCGGCGAGATCGGACCCCGGGGTGAAGGGGAATTTCAGCGGCAGCCCGCGACCGGTTTCGATGACCATCTTGTCGCGGTGGTTCAAGGAAACCGCGGCCACCTTGATCAAGATTTCGTCGGGACCCGGCTGCGGAACGTCCACCTCACGCAGCCGGAGCGCGTCGCGACCAATGCCGTCCATCTCCCACCGGCGCATGATTTCAGCCATGAGCCGCTGCAACCGGGGCAAACACCCCCATATTCCCGCGGAACGCTGAGCCGAATCCTCGGCCACGACCTGCGCAGGAGGGGTTGCGCAGGTTTGGTTGAATGTGTCCCAGGGGTGGGACAGCGAGGGGGCCGCATATGCCGAGCAGTATCGCGAATTCGATTGCCGTAGTTGCCGAACGGATCGCGGCAACACTTGGACCTCGGGCGATGCGGGTGATCGCCCGCTTCAACAAGTACGTCACCAATCCGCTGCAGCGGCTGTGGGCGCCGTGGCTGCCCTACATGGCCGTCATCGAGCACACCGGCCGTAAGTCGGGCAAGCCGTACCGGACCCCGGTCATGGCGTTCGTCGACAGCAAGTCCGTCAGGGTCGTGCTGAATTACGGCGAGCACTCGGATTGGGTGCGCAATGTCCGGGCTGCGGGCGCCGCTGAAGTGGTCCATCGTGGTCGGCGCTACCTGCTGACCAATCCCCGCATCATCCCGGCGAGCGACCAGAAGGCTCGGTTGGTCGCCACGTTGGCGCCGCGAGTCTGAAGTTGTGTGCGAGTTTCGGCCAAAATCTCGCACATAAGTTCAGGTTCGGCGATCCCACCACCGGGCGTAGGCTGCGGATATCCCGACTCCCGGGAGGCTGCGATGCCCGAACTGGCCATCGAACTGCGCGACGTCGTCCGCGAGTACAAGGTCGGCGGCCAGACGGTGCGCGCCCTCGACGAGATCAGCCTGCACCTCAACGGCGGGCAGTTCGTGTCGATCATCGGCCCCTCCGGTGCAGGTAAGAGCACGTTGCTGCACCTGCTGGGCGCCCTGGACTCCCCCGACTCGGGATCGATCACCTTCGACGGCGAAGAGATCGGGCGCCTCGGTGACGAGCAGCAGTCGGCCTTCCGCCACCACCGGGTGGGCTTCGTCTTCCAGTTCTTCAACCTGCTGCCCACCCTGTCAGCCTGGGAGAACGTGGCCGTCCCGAAGCTGCTCGACGGGGTCCGGCTCGGCAAGGTCAAACCACAGGCCGTGGAGCTGCTGGACCGCGTCGGCCTGGGGAACCGGACCGAGCACCGGCCATCCGAACTGTCCGGCGGACAGATGCAGCGCGTCGCGGTGGCCCGGGCCATGATGATGGACCCGCCGCTGATCCTCGCCGACGAACCGACAGGCAACCTCGACTCGACGACGGGCGCGGCGATACTGACCCTGCTCGGCGAGGTCGCCCACGAGGAGGGCCTGGGTCGGCTGGTGGTGATGGTGACCCACAACGCCGAGGCCGCAGCCGCCACCGACCGGGTGATCACCCTGCAGGACGGCCGGCTCGGCTCCGACGAGATGTCGGTGGTGCCGGGCTCGGTCTGATGTTCTTCGCGCGAGCGCTCATCACCAGACTCGCAGCCGCAGCAAGTCGGCTCCGAGTGTTCAGCCTGCGCGAACTGATCGTGCACCGGCGGCGCACCCTCGCCTCCATCGCCGTAATGGCCGTGTCGGCAATGTATCTCGTGGCTATCCTCGGCATCTTCGGGTCGATCACCGGATCGGTCAACCGACTGGCGGACGGCGTCGCCGGTATCGCCGCCCTCGAGGTTTCGGGTGTCACCGACGCGGGGTTTCCCGAATCGGTAGCAGCTGACGTCGCCAAGGTCCCCGGCGTCGCGACCGCCGCCCCCATGATCCGCATGACCGCGCCCACCGCGACCGAACCGGTATTGCTGTTCGGCGCCGACGACCGCAGTCGTGCCCTGGAAGGTGCCCTCAAAGATGCGGTCGGTGTCCAAGTTCACGCCCCCACCGCAGCCGAAGGTGTGCGCGTCGGGCCCGCCGTCGGGCACGCGAAAGGCGAGACGTTCCAACTGGGCTCGGGCTCGGTCACCGTCTCCGAAGTCCTCGAGGGCAAGCAGCTCGCCGATCTCAACGGCGGCCACTACGTGCTGGCCCCACTCCCGTTGGCACAGAAGGTCACCGGCAGACTGGGCCAGCTCGACTCGATCCTGATCACCACCACACCGGGCGCTGACCTCGCCATGGTGCGAGATCGGGTCACCGCGGCAGTGAACGGCCGGGCCCTGGTCGCCGCCCCGAGTTCGCGGGCGGCCCGCGCCGGTGACGGCGTCAAGTTGATGAACTACATGGCGTTGATGGGTGCGGCGGTCGCGCTGGTGGTCGGAGCGTTCCTGATCTACACCACGATGACGATGGCGATCGCCCAACGCCGCCCGGTCATCTCGATGCTGCGGGCCATCGGCGGCCGGCGCGCGACCATCGTCCGCGACATGCTGGCCGAGGCCACGATCCTCGGGCTGATCGGCGGCAGCATCGGCTCACTGCTGGGAATTGTGTTGGGTCGCCTGGCAATCGGCCGGCTGCCACCGACCATGACCCAGGGCCTTGAAGCCCGTATCGAGTACTGGCTGCCCGGCTACGCGATCCCGGTGGCCATCGCCGCCACGGCGCTCACGAGTGTGGCGGCGTCGGCGATGGCGGCGCGGCAGGTGTACAAGGTCTCGCCGATCGAGGCGCTGGCCCCGGTCGGAGTATCGGCGGCGGACAACGTGCCGCGCTGGCTGCGCATCGTCACCGGCCTCGCGGCGATAGCGGTGCTGGCCGCGTCGGTCCTGATCGTGTTCTACCAACCGGGTTCGGTCGCATTCGTGGCGATCGCGGCACTGTTCACCGCGCAGATCGCGCTCGGCTTCGCGCTCGCCGGCCCCATCGTCAGAGCCACGGCCGCGGTGGCGCGCCTGTTCGGATCGGCCGGTGCACTGGGTGCGGCGACCGTCAAGCGGGCACCACGGCGCGTGTGGGCCACGGTGATGACCGTGCTGATCGCCGTCGTGACGACCGTGGTGATCACCGGCACGAACAACGACATGATCCGCTCGGCCCGCGATGTCTTCGCCCCGGTCGCCGACGTGGACGTCTGGGTGAGTGCCAACCCGCCCGACGAGTACGCCACCGGCCGTCTGCCGCAAGGTCTTACCCAGAATGTCACCGAGGTGCCCGGAGTCGCGAACGTCACCGAAGGTGCCCTGGGCTTCGCCGTCGTCGGCGGTACCCGCGTCATGCTCGACGGTTTCGCCCCCGGCAGCCACGACGCCCTCTTCCGTGCCCTCGACGACCAGACCCGCAACGACGTGCTCGCCGGTCGTGGTGTGGTGCTCTCCCAGAATCTGGGCAAGACGCTCGATGTCCGCGTCGGCGACGACCTGCAGCTGCAGACACCGCACGGCCCCCAACAGGCGAAGGTACTGGCCCTGGTGCCCTACTTCTCGACGGTGATCGGCACGGTCGGGATGGGGCTGGACCAGATGCGCACCTGGTTCGACCGACCGGGGTCAACGACGTTACAGGTCACCGCCGTCAAGGGAACCGATCCCGATCGCCTGCTGGCCAACGTGAGTCACGTCGTGCCCGCGCCCAATCACGCCTATGACGGCCGGACGGCTCTGGCCGGTCTCGAAGCACCGCTGCACCAGAGCATGCTGATCGCCAATGCGGTGTGGATCATCGTGGTGTTCGTCGCCGCCGTCGCGCTGTTGAACACCCTGACCCTGTCGGTGCTCGAACGGCGCCGCGAGATCGGGGTGCTGCGGGCGATGGGATCCAGCCGCCGCTACACGTTAGCCATGGTGCTGGCCGAGGCAGCCGCCATCGGCATCGTGGGCGGCATTCTGGGACTGCTCGTCGGGCTCGTCGATCAATGGCTGTTCAGCCTCGTCAGCGGCGACATCATGAACTTCAACGTCACGTTCCGGCCGAGTCCGATGGCGCTGGTGTTCACCCTCGGTGCGCTGGCGATCAGCCTGCTGGGCTCACTGCCACCGGCGCGACGGGCCGCGCGGCTCAACATCATCGAGGCCGTCAGCGTCGAATAGTCGCGACACCCTGCAGATGTGGTGTGCACGGCGGCGGCACCAGCGTCCGCCGGGTACTGCGCAGCCCACTGGTGTCGAACCCGGCCGCGGCGATGGCGTCGACGGTGCGGCGGTTCGGTTCGCACCCCGATGACAGCCACGCCCACGGCCTGGCGATCAGGTCCTGGAAGCGCCCCATCAGGCCCTCGCCGCGGACATGCTCCAGAACCACCAACCGGCCATCGGGCGCCAGTACGCGCCGGATCTCACCGAGTGTGGCCGCAACGTCGTCGACCGAACACAACACCAGGCCGACATGGACCGAATCGAAACTGTTGTCCGGAAACGGAATCGACTCCCCCGCCCCGTCGACGACATCGACCTCGACGCCGTGCCGCCGGGCCAGGGCACGCGCCATCCGCCGCATCGCCGGCTCCGGCTCCACCGCGGCGACCGACGTCACCGCCCCCGGGAGGAACAGCAGATCGGTCCCCGGCCCGACGCCGACCATCAACAACCGCCCCGTCGCATGGCTCATCGCCGACCGCCGGTAACGGCGGTAGAACAGCCTGTCGAATATCGGCATACCGAGCCGATACACGTACGGGAACAACGGATTACGGTGCTTCAATACTTACTGCCCAGATCCAATCGGAAGGGTGGATATTCGTCGCTCATCAACGACACGTACACGGCCACACGGTAACGCCACCGGACCATCCCCATCAGAAGATCGAACATGTCCTCCGACACCGTCCCCCGGGCCAACAGCCGCACCGCAGAGATGACGCACAGTACTTGCAGCGGCGCTTCCATCGCCCAGCACATGATGATCTGCGGCAGCGCCAGCAGCCACCACTTGACCAGCACCGCCCCTCGGGAGAGTTGCTCGGGATAGGAAACCTCGAGATCGCCGGGATAGTCGGGATCAGCTTTGAGGGTGAATGGCGGATATTGGTCGGTGGTGTTCATCGGGAAGCGGTAGTTCATCACCCGCCACGACCACCGCAGCACGCCGACATTGAAGTCGAACAGGGGCCGCGGGTACCGGCCGGTGAACAGGATCGTGACACCCGCGGCAAGCGTCACCAGCGGGTACACCAGGTAGAGGCCGATCAGGATCGGATAGTGCGGCACCGCCAGGACGCACCATTTGACCAGCCACAGCCGGCTCGACGGCGCATCGATCGCGCCGCGCACCTGTACCACCTCAGCGGGCATGTTCATCGCTGCCGGTGATCGTCGTCGCGGCCAGGTCCCGGTCGATTCCCGCCGCCATCCGGCGGTGACTCACCACCCGCAGGAACGTCGCCAACACCCAGGTCATCATCCGGTTCGGCACCATCGCCGCCGGCCGCAGCACGGCCTCACCGTGCGACACCTGCAACGAGGCGACCCGGGACACCGCGGCGACCCGACGGCGGCGGGTGTTCTCGTACCAGCGCAGGGCACCAGCGAGATCGCCGTGGGCGCCGTGCTGGAAATCCGAAACCGCCTTGCACAACACCATCGTGTCGAGAAGTGCCTGGTTGGTTCCCTGCGCGAGCGTTGGTGGCATTGTGTGGGCCGCGTCGCCCAACAACGTCAACGCACCACGGCCCGGCCCGGGAATCGGATGGCGGAAATGCGGATAGGGCGAACGCGCCAGATCATCGTCGGTCAATGTCGCAAGTACCCGGTCGACCAGTTCGGACCATCCGGTGAAATTGCCGCGGATCACCTCGATCGGGTTCTCCGGCCTGACGAAGTCCGGCGACCATGGCAGGTCGAACCACCACTGCACCTCGGTGTCTCCGGCCGGCCAGAGGCCGAGGTTCCCGCGCTCGCCGACGATGACGAAGGCGACGTGCCGATCAGCCTCATCCGGAAGCGCGGCCAGCCCTTGCCAGCTGCACCAGCCCGTCGGCTCCGCGTGCGGTGCGCCCACGATCTCGCGGATCTTCGAGTGCAGGCCGTCCGCGCCGATCACCAGATCGCCTTCCGCGCAACTGCCGTCGGCGAAATCGAGGCGAACACCGTGGCTGTCGTTCGCGACGCCGACCACCTGCGTGTTGCACCGAATCCGTTCAGCCGGAAACCCTTCCAGCAGCCGTTCGAGCAGAATCCGACGCGGGACCATCCGGACCGGCGCACCCATCCGGCTCACGATCGCGGCCACGTCGAGGGTGGTCATCGGGCGCCCCGTCGAGGTCACCACCCGAACGGTGGCCAACTCCTGGCCGGCACCGTCCATGTCGACGCCGAGCTGCCGCAGCACCGATTCGCCGTTCGACCAGATGGTGACGGCACCACCGCCGGCCCGCACCTCGGGGCGCTGCTCGAACACCGTGACGTCATGCCCGTCGCGCAGCAATCCGCGGGCGATGGAGATACCCCCGACCCCGGCACCGACAACGAGCACCTTCAGCGACGCTTGCGGCGCTGACTGGACGTGGTGCCGGCCCTGGGGCCGTTTTGGGCCCACGGCTCAATTTATGTCCGATGCAGGTCCGCTGTACAGGGTTGCCGCCTCGTTCCCGCAGGCTGGGCCGTCACCATGGCGACCGGTCGTGGAAAACGCAACGTCGCACAGGCGTCGTCGAGGGTCTGGTCGATCAGCTCGGCCAGCTCCGACAACCCGCCCGGTGTCTCGTCGACGGCGAATCCGTCCCCGGAGATCGCGACCCGGGTCAACACGATGCTGTGCGCACGCCGGATCTGCGCCATCTCCGCCAGCATGTCACCCATCGCGGCCGGATAACTGACGAAAGCGTCCTCGCCGGAGCCGATTTCACACGCGAGCCCGACGAGATCCAGACGTCGGCCCGCCACCACCGCGTCGACCACCTTGTCATCGGCCACCCGCGTCATCCCCACCAGCACCCGTTGCCTGCGGTGTGCCACGGTGGCCGACACGAGCAGGTCGACCTGGTCGGTCGTCGTCACGACGATCCGTCCCACCCCGAGATTGGCTGTGCAGAACACCAATTCGTCGGCGGTCATCCGGTCGGCGTACACGATGAGAAACATCGGGTGGATACCCACACCGATCGCGGTGATCAGGTCTGCCCCGGTGCGGACCTCGACGGCGAGTCCGTGATCACGCGCCCGCTTGGCAACTCGACAGTCAGCCAAAGCTGTTGCTGGTAGGGATAGCTCGACCACACCCAATGATCGAAGTCCGATCGGCAGCGTCACTGAAACCTCTTCTGCAAGGCGCCCCGGCCGGTTGCCACGGGCGTACAGCTCGAGACTCCGCCGCCGCCTGGGAGCGCACCAGCATCTTTGCGGGCCCTTGACAGGCACAGTGGGAACTTTGACGCCGCGTTGACGCCAAGCCCTGAGAATCCGGGTCTTCGTGAACGAAGTCCGTTAAGGACTGCGCCGCGGCCGTAAAGAAAGCGTCAAGGCCCCGTTCGTGGCATCTGCCTGGGCAGATCCTGGGGCAGGCCACCGAAATCCGGAGGCCCGTAAACGTGTCTTCGAACGGAGACGGCATGTCTGTCCTGCTCTATTTGGCGCTGACAGTGGCGATCTTTGCGCTGCTGGGTCTGGTGCAGAAGTTGGTCGAGGGCCTGTGAGCTACGAAAACGTCGTCGGCCTGGGCCTGGCCATTCTGATCGCGCTGTTCCTCTTCGCGGCGCTGTTGTTTCCGGAAAGGTTCTAGTGACTACTACAACCGCGGGGATCGTCTTCCTCGTCGTCCTCATCGCCGCGGTGGCGGCGGTCCACGTGCCGCTCGGCGACTACATGTACCGCGTGTACACGTCGGACAAGCATTCGCGCGTGGAGCGCGTCATCTACCGCCTGATCGGCGCCGATCCGAAGGCCGAGCAGACCTGGGGGGCGTATGCCCGCAGCGTGCTGGCGTTCTCCGCGATCAGCATCCTGTTCCTGTTCGTCTTGCAGCTGGTGCAGGGCAAGCTGCCGCTGCATCTCAACGATCCGGGCACTCCGATGACACCGGCGCTGGCCTGGAACACCGCCGTCAGCTTCGTCACCAACACGAACTGGCAGGCCTATTCCGGTGAATCGACCCAGGGCCACCTGGTGCAGATGGCCGGCCTGGCGGTGCAGAACTTCGTGTCCGCCGCGGTCGGCATGGCCGTCGCGATGGCCTTCGTCCGGGGTCTGGTCCGGCGTAATACGGGTGAGCTCGGCAACTTCTGGGTCGACCTGGTGCGCGGCAATCTCCGTATCCTGCTGCCAATTTCGATCGTCGGCGCGCTGATCCTGGTCGGCGGCGGCGCCATTCAGAACTTCGCGCTGCACACCGAGGTCGTCAACACCCTCATCGGCGGCACACAGACCATCCCGGGTGGCCCGGTCGCCAGCCAGGAAGTCATCAAACTGCTCGGCACCAACGGTGGCGGCTTCTTCAACGCCAACTCGGCGCACCCGTTCGAGAACCCCACCACGTGGACGAACTGGGTGGAGATCTTCCTGATCCTGATGATCCCGTTCTCCTTGCCGCGCACGTTCGGCCGCATGGTCGGCAGCCCCAAACAAGGTCTGGCCATCGCCGCGGCGATGGCGGTGATCGCGACGATCAGCGTCAGCCTGATGATGCTGTTCCAGCTGCAGGCCCACGGCACCGTCCCCACCGCTGCCGGCGCAGCGATGGAAGGTGTCGAGCAGCGATTGGGTATCGCCAACTCGGCGGTGTTCGCGGACGCGACCACACTGACGTCGACCGGTGCGGTGGACTCCTTCCACGACTCGTACACCAGCCTCGGTGGCATGATCACGATGTTCAACATGCAGCTCGGTGAGGTGGCTCCCGGCGGCGTCGGCTCCGGTCTGTACGGCATGTTGGTTCTCGCGATACTCACGGTGTTCGTCGCGGGCCTGATGGTCGGCCGCACCCCGGAATATCTGGGCAAGAAGATCACCCCGCGGGAGATCAAGCTCACCGCAACGTATTTCCTGATCACACCGTTGCTCGTGTTGACCGGGACGGCGGTGGCCATGGCCATGCCGGGCCAACGGGCGGGCATGCTGAACACCGGACCGCACGGCCTGTCGGAAGTGCTGTACGCCTTCACGTCGGCTGCCAACAACAACGGTTCCGCGTTTGCGGGCATCAGCGTCAACACCGAGTGGTACAACACCGCGCTCGGCCTGGCGATGGTGTTCGGCCGCTTCCTGCCGATCATCTTCGTGCTGGCGCTGGCCGGATCGCTGGCCCGCCAGGGCAAGACACCCGAATCCGTCGGCACCCTACCCACCCATCGACCCCAGTTCGTCGGCATGGTCGCCGGCGTCACCCTGATTCTGGTCGCCCTCACCTTCTTGCCCATGCTCGCGCTCGGGCCCCTTGCTGAAGGAATTCACTGATATGCCAAGCGTTAACCCATCCCCCGTTGCCGAGCGTCACGCCAGAGTGGCGTCCGCGGCCGGGAGCCACTCCAGCGTGACAAAGAAGACGCGAATCCAGGGCGGTCTGCTGGACCCGAAGATGCTGTGGAAATCCACGCCCGACGCGCTGCGCAAGCTCGACCCGCGCACGCTGTGGCGCAACCCGGTCATGTTCATCGTCGAGATCGGCGCTGTCTGGAGCACGATCCTGGCGGTCCTCAACCCGTCCTGGTTCGCCGGCTTGATCGTGGTCTGGCTGTGGCTCACGGTGATCTTCGCCAATCTGGCCGAGGCCGTCGCCGAGGGACGCGGCAAGGCCCAGGCCGAGTCGCTGCGCAAGACCAAGACCTCGACCATGGCGCGGCGCCTGACCGCCTCAGGCGCCGAAGAAGAGGTCGCCGCTCCGCTGCTGCAGCAGGGCGACGTCGTGGTGGTCGAGGCCGGGCAGGTGATTCCCGGAGACGGCGATGTCGTGGAAGGCATTGCCTCGGTGGACGAATCGGCGATCACCGGTGAATCGGCACCCGTCATCCGTGAGTCCGGCGGTGACCGGAGCGCCGTCACCGGCGGCACCACGGTGCTGTCCGACCGCATCGTCGTCCAGATCACCCAGAAGCCCGGCGAGAGCTTCATCGACCGGATGATCAACCTCGTCGAGGGCGCCAACCGGCAGAAGACCCCCAACGAGGTCGCGCTGAACATCCTGCTGGCCTCGCTGACGATCATCTTCGTCTTCGCCGTCGCCACCCTGCAGCCACTGGCCATCTTCTCCAAGGCCAACAACCCCGGCGTCGCGGACACCCTGGCGCTCAACGGGAGTGGCATCTCGGGCATCGTCATGGTGTCGCTGCTGGTGTGCCTGATCCCGACCACGATCGGCGCGCTGCTCTCGGCGATCGGCATCGCCGGCATGGACCGACTCGTGCAGCGCAACGTGCTGGCCATGTCCGGCCGCGCCGTCGAGGCCGCCGGTGACGTCAACACCCTGCTGCTCGACAAGACCGGCACCATCACCCTCGGCAACCGCCAGGCCGCCGCGTTCGTGCCACTGTCCGGCGTCACACCCGAGCAACTCGCCGACGCGGCACAGCTGTCCAGCCTCGCCGACGAAACCCCTGAAGGCCGCTCGATCGTGGTGTTCGCCAAGCAGGAATTCGGGCTACGCGGCCGCACGCCTGGCGAGCTCGACAAGGCGCACTGGGTCGAATTCAGTGCCAACACCCGGATGTCGGGCGTCGACCTGTCCGGTGACCATCGCCTGCGCAAGGGCGCCACAGGTGCGGTCGCCGAATGGATTCGCTCCGAAGGCGGCAAGGTCCCGACCCAACTCGGCGACATCGTCGACGGGATCTCCGCCGCCGGTGGCACCCCGCTGGCCGTCGGTCACGTGGTCGACGGAAAAGCCCAAGTGCTGGGCGTCATCCATCTCAAGGACGTCGTCAAGCAGGGCATGCGGGAACGCTTCGACGAGATGCGCCGCATGGGCATCCGCACCGTGATGATCACCGGCGACAATCCGTTGACGGCCAAGGCCATTGCCGACGAGGCCGGTGTCGACGACTTCCTTGCCGAGGCCACGCCCGAGGACAAGATGGCGCTGATCAAGAAGGAGCAGGCCGGCGGCAAGCTCGTCGCGATGACCGGCGACGGCACCAACGACGCCCCCGCCCTGGCCCAGGCCGACGTCGGCGTCGCGATGAACAGCGGGACCTCGGCGGCAAAAGAGGCCGGCAACATGGTGGATCTCGACTCCGACCCGACCAAGCTCATCGAGATCGTCGAGATCGGCAAGCAGCTGCTGATCACCCGCGGGGCACTGACCACGTTCTCCATCGCCAACGACATCGCCAAGTACTTCGCGATCATCCCGGCGTTGTTCGTGGCCCTGTTCCCCGGCCTGGACCTGCTGAACATCATGCGGCTGCACAGCCCGCAGTCGGCGATCCTGTCCGCGGTGATCTTCAACGCGATCATCATCGTGGCGCTGATCCCTTTGGCGCTCAAGGGTGTCCGCTACACCCCGAGCAGTGCGTCCAAGCTGTTGAGCCGCAATCTGTACGTGTACGGCCTCGGCGGCGTCATCGCGCCGTTCATCGGCATCAAGCTGATCGACCTCGTCGTCCAACTCTTCCCGGGAATGTGACATGAAAATCTCCAACCTGGTTCGTCAACATGCCGCGGCCCTGCGGGCGCTGTTGGTACTCACCGTGATCCTGGGGATCGGCTATCCGGTCTTCATCTGGCTGGTGGCCCAGATCCCCGGCCTGCGCGACAAAGCCGACGGGTCGCTGATCGAGGCGAGCGGAAAACCGGTGGGCAGCAGCCTGATCGGTCAGTCCTTCACCGACACCGACGGCAACCCGCTGCCCCGGTACTTCCAGAGCCGGCCCTCGATGGCCGGCGACGGGTACGACCCGATGGCCACCAGCGCGAGCAACCTCGGCCCGGAAAGCGTTGTCGATCAACCCGACAAGCCCAGCCTGCTCACCCAGGTGTGCACGCGCAGTTCAGCCATCGGCAAGCTCGACGGTGTCGACGGCGCTCGCCCGTTCTGCACCGGAGACGGTGTCGGCGCGGTGTTGTCGGTGATCGGACCGCGGGATGCCCGCGGAAACGTCGTTCACCCGACGAAGGTGGTCAGCGTCAACGAGCCCTGCGATACGACGAAGACCCCGTTCGTCAACACCTACGAGGGTGTCCGGGTGGAATGCGCCAAAGTCGGTGAGGACTACAGCCTCGGCCTGATCGTGCCGATCCGTGGCAGCGCGCCCGCCGACCCCGCGGTACCGGCCGATGCCGTCACCGCCAGCGGCAGCGGCCTGGACCCGAACATCTCGGTGGCCTACGCCGATCTGCAGGTGAACCGGGTGGCCAGGATCCGCGGTCTCAACCCCGATCTGGTGCGGGCGATGGTGGCCCAGCACACCGACGGGCGCACCCTGGGCTTCTTCGGCGAACCGCGGGTCAACGTGCTCGAACTCAACATCGCCCTCGACGCGCTGTAGGCGCGAGGATGATGGTCTTGTGAGTACGTCGGCGTCCAGTCCCACCAAACGCGGTGAGCTGCGCATATATCTGGGTGCGGCGCCCGGCGTGGGGAAGACTTTCGCGATGCTCGGCGAGGCGCACCGCCGTCTCGAACGCGGCACCGACGTCGTCGCCGCGGTGGTCGAGACCCACGGGCGCAAGAAAACCGCCGATCTGATCGACGGCATCGAGATCATCCCGCCGCGCTACGTCGAGTATCGGGGAGGCACCTTTCCCGAACTCGACGTGGCCGCGGTGCTGGCCCGCAACCCGCAGGTGGTGCTGGTCGACGAGCTCGCCCACACCAACACCCCGGGCAGCAAGAACCCCAAACGTTGGCAGGACGTCGAGGAACTGCTGGCCGCCGGCATCACCGTGATCTCGACGGTCAACGTGCAGCACCTGGAAAGCCTCAACGACGTGGTCACCCAGATCACCGGAATCGAGCAGCAGGAGAAGGTTCCCGACGAGATCGTCCGGGCGGCCGACCAGATCGAGCTGGTCGACATCACCCCGGAGGCACTGCGGCGCAGGCTGTCCCACGGCAACGTGTACGCGCCCGAACGTGTCGATGCCGCCCTGTCCAACTACTTCCGGCGCGGAAACCTCACCGCGCTAAGGGAATTGGCCCTGCTGTGGTTGGCCGATCAGGTCGACGCCGCGCTGGCCAAGTACCGCGCCGACAACAAGATCACCGACACCTGGGAAGCCCGGGAACGCGTCGTCGTCGCCGTCACCGGCGGTGCCGAGTCGGAAACCCTGGTGCGCAGGGCCTCGCGCATCGCCTCGAAGTCCAGCGCCGAGCTGATGGTGGTCCACGTTGTTGGCGGAGACGGGCTTTCGGGTGTCTCGGCGCCGCAGATGGGGAAGGTCCGGGAGCTGGCCGCCAGCCTGGGCGCCACCGTGCACACCGTCGTCGGCGACGACGTACCCGCGGCCCTGCTGGATTTCGCCCGCGAACGCAACGCCACCCAGTTGGTGCTCGGCACCTCGCGGCGGTCCCGATGGGCCCGGATTTTCGAGGAAGGCATCGGGCCCGCTGTGGTGCAGCAATCGGGCAAGATCGATGTCCACATGGTGACCCACGACCAGGCCCGTCGCGGGTTCGGCTGGGCAACCGCCACACCCCGGCAACGCCACGTCGTGTCCTGGCTTGCGGCCCTGGTGGTTCCGTCCGCCATCTGCCTGCTGATCGTCGGGGTACTGGATCCGATTCTCGGGGTCAGCGGCGAGAGCGCGCTGTTCTTCATCGGTGTACTGGTCGTGGCGCTTCTGGGTGGTGTCGCGCCCGCGGGGCTGTCGGCCCTGCTGTCCGGTCTGCTGTTGAACTACTTCCTGGTGGCGCCGCGGCACACGTTCACCATCTCCGAACCCGACAGCGCGGTCACGGTGGTCGTGCTGCTGCTGGTCGCGGTGGCGGTGGCGGCTCTGGTCGACGGAGCGGCGAGCCGGGCCCGCGAAGCCAGGAAGGCCTCGCAGGAGGCCGAACTGCTGACCCTGTTCGCGGGGTCGGTGCTCCGCGGCGCCGACCTCACCACCCTGCTGGAACGCCTGCGCGAGACGTACTCCCAACGCGCGGTGAGCCTGCTGCGCGAACAGAACGGAACCGCCGAGATCGTCGCGTGCGTCGGCACCAAGCCGTGTGCCGAGGTGGACACCGCCGACACCGCGATCGAGGTCGGAGACGACGAGTTCTGGCTGTTGATGGCCGGACGCAAACTCGCCGCCCGTGACCGCCGCGTGCTCAGCGCAGTCGCCAAACAGGCTGCCGGACTGGTCAAACAACGCGAGCTCACCGAGGAGGCGGGCAAGGCCGCAGCGATCGCGCAGGCCGACGAACTGCGCCGGTCGCTGCTCTCGGCGGTCAGCCACGACCTGCGCACCCCGCTGGCCGCGGCCAAGGCGGCGGCGTCGAGTCTGCGCAGCGAGGACATCGACTTCTCCGCCGAGGACACCGCCGAACTGCTGGCCACCATCGAGGAATCCGTCGACGCGCTCACCGCGCTCGTGGGCAACCTGCTGGACTCCTCCCGCCTGTCAGCCGGGGTGGTCCGCCCCGAGCTGCGCCGGGTGTATCTGGAGGAGAACGTGCAGCGGGCACTGCTCGGAATCAGCAAGGGCGCCACCGGATTCACCCGCGAAGGTCTGGACCGGGTGAAGGTCGAGGTCGGCGATGCCGTCGCGATGGCCGACGCCGGGCTACTGGAGCGGGTGCTGGCCAACCTGATCGACAATGCCCTGAGGTATGCGCCCGACGGCCCCATCCGGGTCAGCGCCGGTCAGGTGGCCGACCGGGTACTGATCGCGGTGATCGACGAAGGGCCCGGAATGCCGCGCGGCGCCGAGGAACAACTCTTCGCGCCGTTCCAGCGACTCGGCGACCACAACACCACCATCGGTGTCGGCCTGGGGCTGTCCGTCGCGCGCGGTTTCGTCGAAGCCATGGGCGGCACCATCTCGGCGACCGACACCCCCGGCGGCGGTCTGACCGTCGAAATCGACCTTGCCGCACCGCCAAAGGACGAATCTGCATGACATCCACCACCGCACCCAAGACCCGCGTCCTGGTGATCGACGACGAACCTCAGATCCTGCGTGCGCTGCGGATCAACCTGTCGGTGCGCGGCTACGAGGTCGACACTGCCACCGACGGCGGACAGGGACTGCGCGCCGCGGCCGATCACCGGCCCGACGTGATCGTGCTCGACCTCGGTCTACCCGACATGTCAGGCATCGAGGTCCTGGCCGGCCTTCGCGGTTGGCTCTCGGCACCGGTGATCGTGCTCTCGGCCCGCACCGACTCGTCCGACAAGGTCGAGGCGCTCGATGCCGGCGCCGACGACTACGTCACCAAACCGTTCGGCATGGACGAGTTCCTGGCCCGGCTCCGGGCGGCCGTGCGCCGCGGGGCGGCGGCTTCCGAAACCGATGAGCCCGTCATTGAAACCTCGTCGTTCACGGTGGATCTCGCCGCCAAGAAGGTGACGAAGAACAATCACGAAGTACATCTCACCCCCACCGAGTGGGGCATGCTGGAGATGCTGGTGCGCAACCGCGGCAAGTTGGTGGGCCGCGAGGAACTGTTGCGTGAGGTGTGGGGTCCGGCCTACGCCAAGGAGACCCATTACCTACGGGTGTACCTCGCGCAGCTGCGCCGCAAGCTCGAAGACGATCCGTCGCATCCGGTGCACCTGCTGACCGAGGCCGGGATGGGCTACCGCTTCCAGGAGTAGCCGCTCATGGCACCAGCGTCGCCGCAATCCTGACCCGGCCCGTCGGCATCTGTGTGAGTATCGGGCCACCCGACCATTGGCCTCCTCGCGGTGAGCGGCAGGATGGCGTGGCTTATTTCGGCTCGACGCGACGCTCGGCCAACGCCGCCAATCGCTCAGTGCATTCGCGATTCCGGGGGTAGGCGGCCAGCAGAGCCAGCCGCCGCGGAATCAGGTTCAATGGTCCACCGGCCGGGACCTCGGCCATCTCGATACGCGACCCGGTTTCGGTATCGGTGAGCCGCAATACGATCCGGGCTTTTCCGAACGGCCTGGTCTTGGCGAGCAGCACCAACTCGCGGGTCGGCGCACAGGATTCGACCTCCGTCTCGTCGTTGACCACCACCGGCCAGATGCCGATGGTGTGGTGAATGCGGCTGCCGGGGGCCGGCCAGGAGGAGTCGACAGCGCGCATGCGCGTGTTCCCAACCACCCACTGTGAATACGTCCAGCCGTCGGCGATGACGTCCCATACCTGTTGTCGAGTGGCCGTCGTGTCGCGTTTGACGACCAGGTGGCTGTCCGAAGCGACCGGGGAAGATTCCACGACGCACGCTCCTTTCGGTGTCAGTGCCGTCCGTCGCTCCGGCGATCAACCGGTGCAGCACGGCTTCGACGCTGGGCTACCCGGCAGCGCCAGAGTCAAACGCGCCTGCCGGTCGCAGACAAAATGGCACCGCTTGTCGCTCATTCGCAGGGTTGCACGGCCGTTGCAAGTGACGCAGATTACGGTTTGCGGTATGTCCGGTACTCGCGCCCGTTTCCGCAGCCTTTTCGAGGCCAGCCTCAACGACCCGGCCACGTTCTGGGCCGACGCTGCCAAGGCGGTGACCTGGACTTCCGAGCCGCAGCGCGTACTCGACGACACCAACCCGCCGTTCTACCGCTGGTTCCCCGACGCCGAGCTCAACACCTGCGCCAACGCCCTGGACCGCCACGTCGCCGAGCGCGGCGAACAGGCCGCACTGATCTACGACTCCCCTGTCACCGGCACCAAGGCCACCTACACCTACCGCGAGCTGCGCGACGACACCGCCCGGTTCGCCGGTGCCCTGCGTGAGCTCGGGGTGAACAAGGGCGACCTCGTGGTGATCTACATGCCGATGGTCCCCGAGGCGGTCATCGCGATGCTGGCCTGTGCCCGCCTCGGCGCGGTGCACTCGGTGGTGTTCGGCGGGTTCGCCGCCCACGAGCTGGCCACCCGCATCGACGACGCCCGTCCCGTGGTCGTGGTCAGCGCATCCTGCGGCATCGAGCCGACCCGCATCATCGAGTACAAGCCGATGCTGGATGCCGCGCTCGACATCGCCGAGCACAAGCCCAGGGCCTGCGTCATCCTGCAGCGCGAGCAGAGTCCGTGCGAATTGGTCGACGGGCGCGATCACGACTGGCAGCAGCTGGCGGCCGACGCTGCACCGGTCGATCCGGTGCCGGTCGCCGCCACCGATCCGCTGTACGTGCTCTACACCTCGGGCACGACCGGCAAGCCCAAAGGCATCGTCCGTGACAACGGCGGCCATGCGGTGGCCCTGCTGTGGAGCATGCGCAACATCTACGACGTGGCACCCGGCGACGTCTTCTGGGCGGCCTCCGACGTCGGCTGGGTGGTCGGGCACTCCTACATCGTGTACGCCCCACTGCTCCTGGGCGCGACAACCGTTCTCTACGAAGGCAAACCGATCGGCACCCCCGATGCCGGGGCGTTCTGGCGGGTGGCCGCCGAGTACGGCGTCAAGGCGCTCTTCACCGCCCCGACCGCGATCCGCGCCATCAAGAAGGAAGACCCCGACGCCACGCGACTGGCCGATTACGACCTGTCCGGGCTCAAGTACCTGTTCCAGGCCGGCGAGCGCCTCGACCCCGACACCTATCACTGGGCCGCCGACAAACTCGGCATCCCGGTGGTCGACCACTGGTGGCAGACCGAGACCGGATGGGCGATCGCGGCCGACCCGATGGGCGTCGAACCCCTGCCCATCAAGGCCGGTTCGGCCACGGTGCCGATGCCCGGCTACGACGTGCAGATCCTGCGTTCCGACGGCACCCGGTGCGAGGCCGGAGAGGAAGGCGCGATCTGCGTCAAGCTGCCGCTCCCGCCCGGCACGTTGCCCACACTGTGGGGCGACGACCACCGCTACGTCGCGTCGTATCTGTCGGCGTTCACCGGCTACTACCTCACCGGCGACGGGGGCTACATCGACTCCGACGGCTATCTATTCGTGATGGGCCGCACCGACGACGTGATCAACGTGGCCGGGCACCGCCTGTCCACCGGATCGATCGAGGCCGTACTCGCCGACCATCCGTCGGTGGCCGAATGCGCGGTGATCGGAGTCGCCGACGAGCTCAAGGGCCAGGTGCCACGCGGGTTCGTGGTGCTCAAGACCGGGGCCTCGACCGAGGGGATCACCCAGGAGCTGGTCGACCGGGTGCGGGACAACATCGGCGCGGTGGCGGTTTTCAAGAAGGTCGACGTGGTGGCGGCGCTGCCGAAGACCCGCTCGGGCAAGATCCTGCGGAAGACCATGCGCGGTATCGCCGACGGGCTCGACGAGCCGGTGCCCTCCACCATCGAGGATCCCGCGGTGCTCGACGCGCTCAAGAACGTGCTGCGGCCCTAGTTTCTTCCGCGAGCAGACGTTGCGGTACCCGGAAATGGGGTTACCCGGGTACTTTCACGTCTGCTCGCGCCAGGGAAGTCGGGGCCACGCGCGGCTGCTCAACAGTCGCAGCCCGTTGAGGGCGACGAGCATGGTCGATCCCTCGTGACCGGCCACCCCGAGCGGTAACGGCAAGTGCCCGAACAGGTCCCAGATCACCAGGACGGTGATGACGGTGGCGGCGATCACCAGGTTGGCGCTCACCAGGCGCCGGGCCCGCCGGGCCAACGTGACCACCGCGCCGATCGTCGACAGGTCGTCGCCGACCGTGACCGCGTCAGCCGTGTCGACCGTCAGATCGGCACCGCTGCGCCCCATCGCCATCGAGGAATGGGCGGACGCCATGGCCGGTGCATCGTTGATCCCGTCGCCCACCATCAGCACGCGCCGTCCACCGGATTCCAACTCCCGGACCGCAGCGGCCTTGTCGTCGGGCAGCAGACCACCCCGCACATCCTCGATGCCCAGCTGCTCGGCGAGCCGCGACGCCGCCACCTGGTTGTCACCGGTGAGCAGAACCGGCTGACATCCGGTGAGCGCGTGCAGCTTCCGGACCGCATCCGCGGCACCCGGGCGCACCCGATCCTGCAGACCCACCACCCCGCTCGCCTCCCCGTCGACCGTGACGACGACAGCAGTCGCCCCGGTGGCCTCGATCTCGGCCACGTCCGGGACCGCTGGGCCTCGATACGTCGCCGGACTCAGGACCTCGACGGTGCGCCCATCGACGACCGCCCGGACACCACGACCCGCGCGGGCGGTGAAATCGGTGGCCTCCGGAATCCGGATGCCTCGTATCACCGCCTCGGCGACGATGGCGCGTCCGATGGGATGCTCGCTGAATTGCTCTGCGGCAGCGGCAGTTGCGAGGACGTCGCCGCTGTCGCCACCGGGCAGCCCCACGATCTGCACGACACGCGGGGCTCCCGTGGTCAAGGTCCCGGTCTTGTCGAGCACGACGACGTCGGTATCGGCCAGTCGTTCCATGGCGACCGCGGACTTCACCAGCACTCCGTGCCGGCTGGCATTGGCGATCGAGCACAACAGCGGCGGCATGGTCGCGAGCACCACAGCACACGGCGACGCCACGATCATGAACGTCATGGCGCGCAGCAGAGTTGAGCGCAGATCCGCACCCAACACCAACGGCACCGCGAACAGCGCCAGGGTGGCAGCCACCACCAGCACCGAATAGCGTTGTTCGATCTTCTCGATGAACAGCTGCGTGGTGGCCTTGGTTGCCGAAGCCTCGGCGACCGCCGCGACGATGCGCGCCATCACCGTGCTCGAAGGGTCGCGGGTGACGGTGACCTGCATGGCCCCGGTGGTGTTGAGCGTCCCGGCGAAGACGTCGTCGCCCACCTGTTTGGCGACCGGCAACGGTTCACCGGTGATCGAGGACTGGTCGACGTCCGAGGATCCACCGAACACGGTGCCGTCAGCCGAGATTCGTTCCCCGGGCCGGATGAGGATTCGGTCACCGAGGCGCAGAGAACCTGCGGCGACGACGCGATGGGTGCCGTCCTCGTCGAGGACGGTCGCGTCGGCCGGAGCCAGGTCGAGTAGACCACGCACCGAACGTTCGGTGCGTGCGGTGGCCACGTCCTCCAGCGCGCCCGACGTCGCGAAGATGACGATCAGAAGCGCGCCGTCGAACACCTGCCCGATGGCTGCCGCACCGATCGCCGCGAGGATCATCAGCAGGTCGACATCGAGCGTGCGGGCACGCAGCGCCTGCACACCGGATACCGCCGACTGCCAGCCGCCGGCGAGATAACACGCCAGATACAGGGTCCACCACAGCGGTTGCGGAGCATTCGCCGCTTGCGCGAGCACGCCGCACAGCATCAGCACAAGGGCTGCGGCCGCCCAACGCACCGAATCCAGGGACCACATCCATGCACCGACACCGCGTGAACCTGCGGGCCCCGCGTCGGCGCCGGACAGCGGCGACCGGTCGGTCGACAGAGCGGTCATCGACGACACCTCTCGTTCGTGCTCGGCCCCTACAGCGCATACATTTATACATGTAAAGATTGAAATGTATCAACCATGTTTGTTCCGCATGCTTGAATGAGTGCCATGGGCCACGGAGTTGAGGGGCACGCGACGCCGGCAGCGTCCCTCGACGCCGCCTCCGCGACCAAAGTCGCCGAGACGCTGCAGGCCCTGGCCTCCCCCAACCGATTGCTGATCCTGACCCGACTCCGGGAATCGCCGTGCTCGGTCACCGAACTGTCCGCCGCAGTCGGCATGGAGCAACCCGCGGTTTCCAATCAACTCCGGTTATTGCGGGCGCTAGGCCTCGTCACCGGTGACAGGTCCGGTCGCAACATCGTGTACCGGCTCTACGACAACCACGTCGCCCTACTGCTCGACGAGGCCATCTACCACATCGAGCACCTCCGGCTCGGCGCCCGCGACACCTCCGCCTGAGCCCCTAAAGCCGCCGCAGCCAAAGAGTTTCACGCACTGTTCACCGGCGTGTCCGCAGCCGAAATAACCGTCGCGCAAAAAGCCGCGCAGTTTAGGGAATCCTTTATTTTCACCGTGGAGCGAACTATTGTGAAGTCGTTATATGTTGATGTCCGCCCATACTCGGGAGTTTGCTGCCGGTCATACCGGCGGCACCCGAACAGTGAGGAGTTGAACGACGATGCGCATGGCAACCAAGGGATCCTGCACCTGTCGCTGTAATGCCTGCGACGGTGGCCACCACTGCGGAAACCCCCCGAACTGCAACGCACGGCGCTGACGCCGTCGGTGGCCTGTCGTCCGGGCAACCGGCGACAGGTCACCACCCGTAGCCCCTACGCCGCCTGATCATCGGGCCATCACCTCATCGATCGCACCGATCGGTCGCGCCATTTCGCGCTTCGCCACATTTCTCACCACTCCTGCATCCCGGGTTCTGAGCCATCGCTGTCTTATGCTGCGGCTGTGCTCACCGCGTTGACCTGGGGCCTGGTCGCCGCATCCTCATTGCTCATCGGCGCGGTCGCCGGTGTCGTCCGCGATTGGAATCGACGTCTCGTCGGCCTCGTGCTCGGTTTCGGAGCCGGGGCACTCATCTCCAGCATCTCCTTCGAGCTCGCCGAGGAAGGCTTCCGAGCCAGCGGCGGCTGGGCCGTGGCGCTCGGCCTGGCCCTCGGGGCCGTGGTGTTCTACCTCGCGGACAAAGCAGTAGATCGGATGGGCCGCAAGGGAACCCAG
This sequence comes from Mycobacterium shunyiense, assembly GCF_058270035.1. Taxonomy (NCBI): domain Bacteria; kingdom Bacillati; phylum Actinomycetota; class Actinomycetes; order Mycobacteriales; family Mycobacteriaceae; genus Mycobacterium; species Mycobacterium shunyiense. The sequence goes on from NZ_JBZDPT010000015.1 coordinate 88,705, forward strand.
ACCGCCGGGTTGCCCCTGCTGCTGGGCGCCCTACTCGACGGCATTCCCGAACAGGCCGCGCTCGGCATCGGAATCGCCACCGGGGCAGGTGTCAGCCTGGCGCTGGTGGTCTCCATCTTCGTGTCGAACCTGCCCGAATCCATCGGGTCGGCCAGCGACATGCGATCCGCCGGAGAACCGGCCCGCCGGATCGTGGGCGGATGGGCCGCGATCGCCGCACTGTGCGCGCTGGCCACCGTGGGCGGCTATCAGCTGCAGGATGTCGCCGGCGCCCAATTGCAAGGCGGGATCAACGGATTCGCCGCCGGTGCACTGCTGGTCATGCTGGTGGGCTCGATGATTCCGGAGGCCACCGAGAAAGCCGGCGAAAACGCCGGTCTGGCGGCCGTCCTGGGATTCGCCGTCGCCGCCGGACTGTCGCTGGCCGGGTGAAGCGCTCGCGGGTTAGGTTCGGCAGGTGACTGCGCAGTGGCACCTGGGGCCCGTCACCGTCGGGGTGCACAACCTGTTCGTCGCCCTCGGGGTGTTCGCCGCCCTGCTCGTGTTCGTCACCGAGGCCCGCCGGCGCGGCGCGGTCAACGAGCAGTCCGTGGTCGCCGCGGCCGGCGCGCTGATCGGTGGTGCGATCGGGATGAGGTTGACCGGGTGGATCCGTCACCTGGACTTCAGCGCCAATCCGACCCTGGCGCAGGCCTGGCAGTTCGGCTCGCGCAGCATCCTCGGCGGACTGCTCGGGGCGTACCTCGGTGTGCTGATCGCCAAGCGTCTCGGCGGTTACCGCGGGAAGACCGGCGACCTGTTCGCACCCGCAGTCGCGCTCGGCATGGCAATCGGCCGCATCGGCTGCCACCTCACCGAAGCGCCCGGACGGCCCACCACACTGCCGTGGGGAATCCACGCCCCGGCCGACACCCCCGAATGTCCCGGATGTCTGGCCGGCCTGGCGATGCATCCGTCGTTTCTGTACGAGATCGCCTTCCAGCTCACCGCATTCGCCGTGTTGCTGTGGCTGCGTCCCCGGATCGTCAGGCCCGGTGAGCTGTTCGTGCTCTACGTCGCGGCCTACGCGGTGTTCCGCTTCCTCGTCGAGTTCGTCCGGGCCAACGGGACGGTGTGGCTGGATCTGACCCGCCCGCAATGGTTCCTGCTGCCATCGCTGCTGATCCTGGGATTTCGCCTGTGGTACGGCTACCGCCGCGGGTACTATCGCAACCCAGCCCGCACTGAGGAGGTGCCCGCATGACGACACCGCCCGATCCTCCCGATGACACGCCTCCCGAGGGCTTCGTTCCACCGCCTTCCGGACCGCCTACCTTCGGCCCCCAAAGCTTTGAACCACAAGGGATCCCACCGGCCTATCACGGCGAGCCCGCTCCGCCACCACCTCCGCCTCAGGGCTACCCCGGATATCCGTACCCGACCGCCTATTCGTACGGCCCACCGCCGAAACCCCCGCAGCGCATCTCCGTCCTCATGGTGATTCTCGGTCCGTTTATCTATGCCGCGCTCAACCTGGTGATCGGATTCGTCGCCTTCATGGGCGCCGGCGCGACCGACAGCGCCGGCGGCAGCGCCAACCTGGTCCTCGGCGGGGCCGCAGTGTTCTTGGCCGCCGTCGCCTTCGGCGGCGGGTTCCTGATGTTGATGTCCAAGAATCCGACGGCAAGGGGCCTCGGCATCGGACTGATGGTGGGCTGGGCCCTGATGTCACTATTCACCGCAGGCTTCTGCACCGGCGTCAACCCGGAGCTGTACGCCCGGTGAGCACCGGGATGGGTTTGCGCGGCGACCGCCTGCACCGCTACGTCACCGCGTTCTGCCCGCACTGCCACAGCGAGGCACCCGAGCGCCCGCTGGCCGACGTCGTGCGCCTGGCCGGCATCCTGGTCGAGCGCGACGGGCATATCTGGCTCGAACGCGGCTGCCGCACACACGGGTTGGTACGCACCCTGTACGACGAGGACCCCGAGATCCTGTCCTACCTCGAGGAGTGGACCGCCCCGACCAAGGCCCACATCCCCGACGTCGCCGGGAACTTCGACCCGATCCCGTCGGCCTACCTGCGTGGCCTGCCCGAGATGCAGACCCAGCACACCTGCATCCTGCTGCAGGACATCGCGGAGACCTGCAACCTGCGCTGCCCCACCTGTTTCACCGACAGTTCGCCCGATCTGCGGCATGTGGTGCCCACCGCTGACGTGCTCGCCAACGTCGATCAGCGGCTGGCCCGCGAGAACGGCCGCATCGACGTCCTGATGCTCAGCGGCGGTGAACCCACTCTGCACCCGAACCTCGCCGAACTGCTCGATGAGCTGGTGGCCCGTCCGATCACCCGAATCCTGATCAACAGCAACGGGGTGCGCATCGCCAACGACGACGCGTTGCTGGATCTGCTCACCGCGCACCGCGAACGCGTCGAGGTGTACCTGCAGTACGACGGTTTGTCCGAGCAGGCCCACCGCCACCACCGCGGTGGCGACCTTCGTCGCACCAAAAGCCAAGCCCTACAACGGCTCTCCGAGCGGGAGATCTTCACAACCCTGGTGATGACGACTGCACTGGGCGTCAACGACGACGAGATCGGCGACATGGTCCGGCTGGCCCTGGACACCCCGTACGTCGGTGGGCTCACCATTCAGCCGCAGTTCGGCTCCGGGCGGTCAGGGGCGATCGACCCCATGCACCGACTGACCCACACCGGGGTGCTCAAGCGGCTGGGACCCCAGACCGGCGGCGCCGTCACCTGGCGCGACCTGACCGCTCTGCCCTGCTCGCACCCGCACTGCTGCTCGGTCGGCTATCTGGTCCGTGACGACAACGACCGGTGGCGCTCGCTGGTATCCCTGATCGGCACCGAGAGTCTCAAGGACAAGCTGGGCCTGGTGTCCAATCGGATCGCCGACGCCGAACTCCCCCGCGAGCTGCGCATGGCCGTTCAGGAGTCACTGCTCGGGCTGCTCTCGGAACAGTCGTCCCTGTCGCACCCTCAAATCGGTGACGTCTGGCGCGCCATCTGCGAGGGCTGCGACCTGGGTATGGGGACACTGCTGACATTGGCGTCCTCGGCACTGCCCGGCCGCCGCCGCAAGATCCGCAAGCTGCTTGGCGAGCGCGTGGTGCGCCTGACCGTCAAACCGTTCATGGATATGTCCACGATGATCGAGGAGCGGCTGACCCAGTGCTGTGTCCACGTCGGCACCCGCTCCGGCCAGTCAGACACTGCCCAACACCAGTGCGCGCCGTTCTGCGCCGTGCAAGCCTGGCCTGCGCTGGGGCGTCAACGGCTGTCCCTGTCAGTAGGCCGGGCACTACCGCTCATCGAGATTCGATGAGCAGGAAAAACGGCTGGTCATCGTCACATTCGGTTCCGACCAGCAGCGTTCGGGACCAGGCCAACGACGCTTTCTGCCAGGCACCGATGGCAGAAACTGTGAACTACTGTTCCTAACCGTCCTCTTAAGCTGATAACTTCGCATGAAGTGGGTGTCCCACTGCCGGGGGGCCTGCCACCTTTCTTTGGACCAGTCAGGAGTGAACGCCTTGAAGAAGACGAACATCAGTACGGCCTTTGCCGGAGCGGCCATCGCCGCCGCGGCGATCGTCGCCAGCGCCCCGATGGCGCTCGTCGCCAGCGCCCCGATGGCGCTCGCCGACGCCGAGGACAGTGCTGTCACCACCGCTGCGCTCGGCGGCCAGGGCAAGCTGGACGGCGGTACCCAGGTCTGGACTGTGACCGACCTGAAGCCCAGCACTGACACCATCAACTACACCCCGCGCGGCACCCTGTGGGAGGTCACTGCGACCAACGAGGCCCTCCAGGGCTCGGTGACGCCGATCGTCTCCAACTTCAACGTCCGCGCCGCCGACGGCCAGAACTACCGCGCGCTGTTCCAGGTGCCCAGCACCCAGGGCGTCAACCCGGCCACCCTCGCCCAGGGCCAGAAGACCAGCGGCAAGATCTACTTCGACGTCACCGGCGACCAGCCGACGTCCGTCGTCTACAACGCCGGCGGCCATGACGTGCTGGCGTGGGACAAGACCGCTACGCCCGCCGCGGCCCCGGCCGCCGGCGCCCCGAAGCGTCCGGCTCCGGCCGCCACCCCGGCACCTGCCGCAGCTCCGGCTGCCGGTGCTCCGAATGCGGCTCCGGCCGCCGCCTCCCCGGCTCCCGCGCCCGCCGCCGTTCCGGCTACGCCCGCCGGCACCGGTGCAGGCAACGCTGCTACCGCGCTCTCGCCGGCCGCGACCCCGGGCGCTCCGGGTGCACCGGCCGCAACCCCCGCCGCTCCTGGCACTCCGGGCGCTCCGGCCGCCACCCCGGCCGGCACCGAAGCGGTTCCGGCCGCTCCGGCCCCGGGCACCGAGTCGACCCCGGTCGCTCACGGCACCCCGGTCGCCGAGGGTGCACCGGCCGCCACCGGTGCGGGTAACGCCGCCACCGCGATCTCGCCGGCCGAAGGTGTGCCCGCCGAGGGTGCGCCCGCCGCCGCTCCTGGTGCTCCTGCTCCGGCTGCTCCCGCCCCCGAGCCCGCACTGGTTCCGGCCGGCACCCAGCCGGTCATCACGCCCGCCCCGGCCCCCGCGGTCGCCCCGGCGAGCAACCACGGGACTGCGTCCTGATCTAGGTAGTCAAGGCGACGGCCGAACGCGGGCAACCGCGTTCGGCCGTTGTTTTATGTGTGGGGTGTTGCGCTGCCCGCTGCGCCGCACCCCACCGCCGTTTTCTACACCAGGGCTGCCGATCGCGTGGTCCAACGACCCCACGGTAGAAAACGATGAGGCGCCGCCGCGTGGCCCGTTCGATCACCCGCCGCGCCCCGCCGCGGTTTTCTACACCAGGGCTGCCGATCGCGTGGGATCACAACCCAGGTGTAGAAATCTGCGCGCGGAGAAGCGCTTTCGAAACGTAAGAAGCGCCATCAGTGCGGGAAAAGGTCAGGCGATCGACAGCGCGATGCCGTCGAGAATGTCGTGCTCGCTGACCACCAGTTCACCGATACCGGCCCGATCGCTGAGAACGGCCGCCAACTCCTCGACGATGATCGCACCACCACCGATCACGTCAGCGCGGCCGGCATGCATCGGCCCGAGCGCGAGGCGTTCGGCCTTGGTCATTCCGATCAACCGCTCACAAACTCCGAGCAGATCATCGAAACCTATGCGGGACAAGTGAATTGCCTCGGGATCGTATTCGGTCATCCGCTGCGCCAGCGCCGAGAGCGTGGTCATCGTCCCGGCCACACCCACCCATGTGTGAGCACCGTCGACCGGCACCACCGCAAGCGCCTCGGCCAGGCCGTCACGAGCCACCAGCCGCGCCTGCTCCACCTGGTCCGCGGTGGGGGGGTCGGAGTGCAGGCACCGTTCGGTGAGCCGCACACAACCGATGTCGGCAGAAAAGCTCGCCTGTACGGCCGTCTCGCCCAGCACCAGTTCGGTGGAGCCGCCACCTAAATCGACCACGACGAAAGGTCCTGCGGCAGGGTCGAGTTCACCGACCGCACCACGGAACGACAGCTCGGCCTCCTCGGTACCGGTGATCACCTCGGCCACCGATCCCGGGACCACCTTGCCCAGCAGACGTGCGGTCATCGCGAAGAACTCGTCACGGTTACCGGCGTCCCGCGCGGCCGACGTGGCGACCATGCGTACCGCGGTCACCGAATGCTCGATCATCAGCGCCACATAGTCAGCAAGCGCGGATTCGGTGCGCGCCAAGGCTTCCGGAGCGAACTGTCCGGTGGCGTCGACGCCCTGCCCCAGCCGTACGACCCGCATCTCACGGTGCACATCGTGAAGCTTGCCGTCCACCAGATCGGCGATCAACAGGCGGATCGAGTTGGTGCCACAGTCAATTGCGCCGACCCGGCGCGGGCCGTCAATTGCGCCGACCCGACTCAAACCCACACCTCTCGATCCAAGATTCCTGCCATCGCCGGCTCGACCGCGAGCACTGCGAGCGCTTCGTCGCCAAAGGGGTTGACACCGGGACCTTTTGCCAACGAATGGGCCATCACCACATGGAGGCACTTCACGCGGTCGGGCATGCCGCCGCCGGTGAACGTGGTGCCCAGCGATTCGATCTCGTCCCGCTCGGCCAGATACGACTCGTGCGCCCGGCGATACGCGGCGGCCAGGGCCTCATCCTCTTGCAGGCGTTCGGTCATCTCCCGCATCAGCCCGGAGGATTCCAGCCGGCTCGCGGCCGCAGTCAGCGCCGGATGCGTCAGGTAGTACAGCGTCGGGAATGGCGTGCCGTCGGGCAGTTTCGGCGCGGTCTTGACCACGCCGGGTTCGCCGTTGGGGCAGCGGTAGGCGACCTCAAGAACGCCGCGTGGCTCGCGGCCCAATTGCCGTGTCACAGCCTCGATGTCGGCGGGATCAACCATTGGGACCTCTGGACGGCTCGGCTGGTGGCGGAACGGGGGGTGGTGGTGGTCCACCCGGTGCCGGCGGTGGTCCACCGATGGTCGGGGAAACCCCATGGGGCTCATCGGCAATCGTGTGCCACAGCGAGGTGTACCACGGCTGCCCCACGGGCACGGCAGATCCCGGCAGCACAGGCTCGCCCGGTTCGCCCGCCGCGATGGCTCCGGGCGGCAGTTGCACCTGATATGGAGTGTCGCCGGGCATGACGAAGCCGAGCCGCTCCCTGGCCTGGGCCGCGATGTACACCGGGTCGGCCAGTTTGACCTTCTGTTGTTCCAAGTCGGCGATCTTGGCGCGCAACTGCTCCTCGCTGGCCTTGAGTTGTTTCATCTCGGTGCGCTGGGCGAAATAGGTGCGAACCGGACCCGCGATGGTCAGCGTCAGCACACACACCACCGCGGCGAGGATCGCCGCTCGGCGCGCCGTCGACCCGAACCGCTGTTCTGACTGCAGCTCGGCCTGCTGCTGCGCCTGCACCGCAATGGCTTTGGTGACCGTCTCGTCGGCAACCGGTTCCGCCTGTGCCGGTCGGGACTCGGTCGCCCGGCGCCGGGGCTGTGAAGCGCGCGGCCGATTCGACTCCCCAGCCTTACCCGGCTTGCCGGGTCGGGAGGCTGGGGACCGTCGCTTCGGGTCTGGCCGCTTCGCTTCAGGCATCGACGTGTGGGGGCGCAGGCGCCTGCGTTACTTGGCCTCGAACCGAGGGAACGCGAGATCGCCCGCGAAGCGCGCAGCGTCGCCCAGCGCCTCCTCGATACGCAGCAACTGGTTGTACTTGGCCACCCGCTCGCTGCGGGCCGGGGCACCGGTCTTGATCTGACCGCTTCCCACCGCGACCGCGAGGTCGGCGATGGTGGTGTCCTCGGTCTCACCGGAGCGGTGGCTCATCATGGTGCGGTAACCGCTGTTGTGTGCCAGCGCAACGGCATCCAGCGTTTCGGTGAGCGTGCCGATCTGGTTGACCTTCACCAGCAGCGCGTTGGCGGCGCCGCGTTCGATGCCATCCTCGAGGCGTTCCGGGTTGGTGACGAAGAGGTCGTCGCCGACCAGCTGGATCTTGTCACCGATGGCCGAGGTCAGCGCCACCCAACCGTCCCAATCGTCCTCGGACAGGGGGTCCTCGATCGAGACCAGCGGGTAGGAGTCGAGCAGGCCGGCGTAGAACTCCGCCATCTGCTCGGCGGTGCGGGTTTCCTTTTCGAAGGCGTAACCCGTGCCGTCCGTGTAGAACTCGGTGGCGGCGACGTCCAGCGCGAGTGCCACATCGCTGCCCAGCTTGAACCCGGTGGCCTCGATGGCCGTGGCGATCAGGTCCAGGGCGGCCTTGGTGCCCGCGACGTCGGGGGCGAAGCCGCCCTCATCGCCGAGACCGGTGGACAGGCCCTGCTTCTTGAGCACGGACTTGAGCGAGTGGTAGACCTCGGTACCCCAGCGCAGCGACTCCTTGAAGGAGGGAGCGCCGATCGGGGCGACCATGAACTCCTGGACGTCCACCCCGGTATCGGCGTGAGCGCCGCCGTTGAGGATGTTCATCATCGGCACCGGAAGGATGTGCGCGTTCGGACCACCGAGGTAGCGGAACAGCGGCAGCGCGGCGCTGTCGGCCGCGGCCTTGGCCACCGCCAGCGAGACGCCGAGGATCGCGTTGGCGCCGAGACGCGACTTGTCCGGGGTGCCGTCCAGATCCAGCAGCGCCTGGTCGACGAGACGCTGATCGTCGGCGGCCAGGCCGATGATCGCCGGGGCGATCTCGTCGAGAACGGCCTCAACCGCCTTCTCGACGCCCTTACCGCCGTAGCGGGAGCCGCCGTCGCGCAGCTCCACCGCTTCGTGCTCACCGGTCGACGCGCCCGACGGCACTGCCGCCCGAGCGAACGTGCCGTCGGTCAGGGCCACCTCGACCTCGACCGTCGGGTTGCCACGGGAGTCGAGGATCTCGCGGGCTCCAACCTGCTCGATGATGGGCACTGGCTTCTCCTTATTGAGTCCGGCGTGTAGGGATGAGACTAGATCGTGGCGGGCGCGACGGCGTGTTTGGGCTTGTCACGCGGGTCACCCACGCGCGTCACAAGCCGTGGCCACCGGCATACGCCGTCGCCCAGTCACGGACCATCCGGGCGTACTGGTCGGAGTTGTTGTAGGCCTTCAGCGCCGTCATCCAGCCCCGCGGCGTGGACAGGTCCTTGCCATACCAGCACAGCAGGCCGGCGGCCGAGAGCGCGGCGTCATCGAAGTTATCCGGGCTCACGACCCCGTCGTTGTTGGCGTCCACCCCGAAATGACCCCAGGTCTCCGGGATGAACTGCATCGGCCCCATGGCCCGGTCCATCAGCGGATCCCCATCGAGCTTGCCCTTGTCGGTGTCAGGAATGCGCAGGTTGCCGGCCGTCCCATCCAACTGGACGCCGCGGATCGGCGGCGTGACGTCGCCGTTGCGGGCGATCATCGCGCCGCGGTAGGTGCCGTGGTGACTCTCGACCATGCCGATGCCGGCCAAGGTGGTCCAGGCCACCTTGCAGTTGGGGTTCTCCACCTGGGCGACGCGCGCGGCGTAGGCGTAGGCCTCCAGGGCGTTGACGGGCATGCCCATCGCGGGCGCTCGCTGCGCCGCCCATTCGTGGAGCTGATCGGCCGGTCGGCCCTTGGCATAGGTATCGATCGCAGGCACCGCATCCCCGGCCGGCGGTGGCACACCTTCGGGAATTGGGGTCCCCAGATGCCACGAACAGCTGGATGCCAACAGCAGCGCTGTCGCAGCAATAACGGCGACAGCCCGCAGCCAACGCACTGGCGACACCGGACTCCCTCAACCCCGCTCGGTCTGATTGGCCATCGTCGCATGCGCGACCGTGGACGCGTCGGGCGACGGGGGCGTGCCGGAAGAACGGCAGGTGAAGTCAGCCGGTCCCACAGACCCCCCTGCTAAGGTGAGCCACGCCTTGCTATGGCAAGGCAAGGCTACATTTTTCACGGTGCTTTCACCCCGGTCGAACGAGGACGATTTGATGACTGTCATCTCGGACGTTCCGACCAGCACGCTGGCCGCCTCCAACGTCACATCGCAGGTATTCGGCAGTGGCCTGATCGGTTTGCGGGAAGGCCTCGAAGCCGCCATCGTGGTCTCGATCCTGGTGGCGTTTCTGGTCAAATCCGAACGCCGCGACGCGCTCAAATGGGTGTGGCTGGGAGTCGGCGCCGCGATTGCCATGACCGTCACCGTCTTCCTCGTGATCCAGTTCGGTGAGAACACCATCAGCGGACTGGGCGCCGAAGCCATCGCCGGCATCGCCTCACTGATCGCCGTCGTCATCGTCACCACCATGGTGCTGTGGATGAAGAAGGCGTCGGCCTCGATGTCGGGCCAGCTGCGCGGCGACATGTCGCAGGCGCTGGAGACCGGCGGCCTGGCGGTGGCACTGCTGGCCTTCCTGGCGGTGGGGCGTGAAGGGGTCGAGACCGCGCTGTTCATGGTCGGCTACGCCGAAGCCGAGACGTTGTGGCCGCTGATGGGTCTGATCATCGGTGTGCTGATCGCCGCCGCGATCGCCTACGGCATGTACGCCGGAGCCGTCCGGATCAACCTCGCCAAGTTCTTCAAATACACCGGCATCTTCCTGATCGTGGTGGCCGCCGGAATCCTGGCCTACGGCATCAAGGCGCTGCAGACCGTCAGCTGGATCCCCGGGCTCAGCGCCAAGGCCTTCGACATGAGCGGTGCGTTCGACTGGTCGGCCTGGTACGGCGAGATCATCCAGGGCGTCTTCAACATCGACCCCACACCGACCGTGCTGCAGTTCGGTGCGTGGGTGGCCTACATCGTGGTGGTGCTGGCGCTGTTCCTGAAGCCGGTGCGCGCCCACAGCGCCGCCTCCGGCGCCTCAACCACTTCCGAGCCGTCCTCCGAGTCGACCGTCGAGCCGGAGACCTCCACCGCACCCGAAAGGTCGACCAAGTGAAGATGACCCCTGTCGTCAAGACCGGATTCGCGGCCACCGCCGCGGTGCTGGCCGGCATTTCGATGAGCGCCTGCCAGGCCAAGGAGACCACCAGCGGCGACGACGCCAAGGCGGGCACGATCACCGTCGACGCCTCCGACACCGAGTGCAAGCTGTCCGGGACAACCGCGACCACCGGGCCCAGCACCTTCGAGGTCACCAACACCGGCGACAAGGTCACCGAGTTCTACGTCTACGGCGAGGGCGAGCGGGTCATGGGCGAGGTGGAGAACATCTCCCCCGGACTCAGGCGGCAGCTGATCGTTCAACTCACCCAGCCCGGCACGTACCAGACCTCGTGCCGGCCCGGCATGGTCGGCGAGGGCATCCGCGGCAACTTCGAGGTCACCGGCGAGGCCGTGCAGGTCGATACCGAGGGCAAGTTCAAGGACGCCGCCGACAACTACAAGCGCTACGTGATCAGCCAGGTCGACGCCCTGGTTCCGGCGACCGAGGAATTTGTCGCCGCGGTCAAGGCCAAGGACGTCGAAAAGGCCAAGGCGCACTACCCGACCTCGCGCGTCTACTGGGAGCGCATCGAGCCGGTCGCCGAATCCTTCCCCAATGACCTCGATCCGCGAGTCGACCTGCGTGAGGCCGACCTCGAGCCCGGGCAGAAGTGGACCGGCTTCCACGCGCTGGAGAAGCAGCTGTGGGTCACCGGCCTGCAACCGGACGCCAACGCCCTCGGCGATCAGCTGATCGCCGACGTCAAGGAACTCCAGGCCGGGGTCAAGGCACCGGACTGGACCATCGACTCCACCCAGATCGCCGGTGGTGCACAGGGTCTGCTCGACGAGATCGCCATGAGCAAGATCAGCGGCGAAGAGGACATCTTCAGCCACACCGACCTGTGGGACTTCCGGGCCAACGTCGAAGGTTCGCAGACCGCGGTGGCCTCGGTGCGGCCGATCCTCGACGAGCGCGACGCCGAGCTGGGCAAGCGGGTGGACGCCCGCTTTGCCGACGTCGAGAAGTTGCTGGAGAAGTATCGTGACGGCGACGGCTTCGTCTCCTACGACAAGGTGACCGAGCCGCAACGCCAGGAACTGTCGCGCGCCATCGACGCGCTGAGCAAAGAAGTGAGCCAGGTACAGGGTGTCATCGCCAAGCAGTGATTCTCCGGAATCCACCTCGGATGCCGAGCAGTCCGCAGGATTCTCCCGGCGCAAGCTGTTCGGCGCCGCCGGGGTCACCGCCGCGGTAGTCGGTGCGGCCGGCGCCGGTGCGCTGGCCGGCCGCGCTTCGGCGGCCAGCGTCCCGCACGGTGTCCTGCAGGGGCCGGTCCCGTTTCGAGGTGACCGGCAGGCAGGCATCATCACCGAGGCGCAGGACCGGATGCACTTCTGCTCCTTCGATGTCACCACCGACAACCGCGAGGACGTCGTTGCACTGCTAAAGCAGTGGACGCAGATGGCCGAGCGGATGACGCGCGGTGAGGAGACCGAAGACGGCGGCGCCGTGGACGGCAATCCGTATGCGCCACCCTCGGATACCGGTGAGGCACTGGGACTTCCGGCCTCACAGCTGACCCTGACGATCGGGTTCGGGCCGTCGTTCTTCCGCAAGGACGGTAAGGACCGCTTCGGCATCGCCGACAAGCAGCCCGCCGAACTCAAGGATCTGCCGAAGTTCCCCAACGAAACCATGGATCCGGCCCGTAGCGGGGGCGACATCTGCGTCCAGGCGTGCGCCAACGATCCCCAGGTCGCGGTGCATGCGATCCGCAACCTGGCCCGCGTCGGGTTCGGCACGGTCGCGGTGCGGTACTCACAGCTGGGGTTCGGCCGTACCTCGTCGACCACCCGGGACCAGGCCACCCCACGAAACCTGTTCGGGTTCAAGGACGGAACGAACAACCTCAAGTCCGATCAGACCGATCTGCTCGACAAGAACGTCTGGGTGGGCGAGGGTGACGGGCCGGCCTGGCTCACCGGCGGCAGCTACCTGATCACCCGACGGATCCGGATGCGCATCGAGAACTGGGATCGCACCACACTTCTGGAGCAGGAGCGGGTGATCGGCCGGCAGAAGGGCAGCGGCGCCCCCAACGGGTTGCAGCAGGAATTCGACGAGCTCAATTTCGAGATCACCGACGGCAAGGGCGATCCGAAGATCGACAAGGACGCCCATGTTCGGCTGGCCTCGGCCGACCACCTCGGCGGCATCGAGATCCTGCGTCGCGGCTACAACTTCACCGACGGTTCGGACGGCTTCGGCCACCTGGACGCGGGCCTGTTCTTCATCGCGTTCGTGCGCAGTCCCGAGAAGCAGTTCATCCCGATGCAGCGGGAACTGTCCCGCAAGGACGCGCTCAACGAGTACATCACCCATACGGGGACGGCCATCTTCGCCTGCCCGCCCGGGCTGCGTGACGGTGACAGCTCGGGGTACTGGGGTTCGACGCTGTTCGAGTGAGGCACTGACCCGATGACGCGCAACACCCGAATACTGCTCACCGCACTGGCAATCGCGGTGCTGGCCATCGGCGTCTTCGTGTATCAGTCGACTCGTGATCGCGGCGGTCCGCCACCGGTGGCCGCCGGGGAATCCGGCCAAGTGGTACGTGAGAACAGCCATCGGCTGAACTCCGTTCCCGACAGCGACGTGACATTCGTGGAGTTCCTCGACTTCGAATGCGAAGGTTGTCGCGCGGTGTATCCCTCCATCGAGCAATTGCGGGCTGAGTACGGCGACCGGGTGAACTTCGTCATCCGGTACTTCCCGCTCAGCGCTCACTACAACGCCGAACGAGCGGCACGCGCCGTCGAGGCCGCCGCCCAGCAGGACAAGTTCGAGGCGATGTACAAGAAGATGTACGACGCCCAAGGTCAATGGGGCGAAAAGCAGGATCCGGCGGACGAGGTATTCCGGGGCTTCGCAGCAGAACTCGGTCTCGACATGGCCGCATTCGACAAGTCCTACAGCGACCCGGCCACCGCCGCCCGCGTCCAACTCGATGTGGCCGACGGCCGCGCCCTGGGCGTGCAGGGCACGCCGACGTTCTTTCTCAACGGCGAGCGCATCCAGCCACACAGCTATGACGATCTGACCTCGCTGTTCGACCAGGCGCTGGCCGAATAGAGAGGCCGCGCGGCGCGGTCACGCGCCGAGCAGGATCTGGCTGAGCCGGGTGGTGGTTGCGACGCCGTCGTCGTAGCCGCCCTGCCCGTTGAGCCCGTTCATGATCGCCAACGTGTAGCGCTGATCGGGCCCGGCGAAGCCGACCGAGTTGATGACCCAGCCGCCCTGTTCCTGCGACCACCCGTTCTTGTTGCCGGGGCTCATCGACGGCCCCGCACCCCAGACGCCCCACTGTTGCTCCCCGCCGACCCGTCGCATCTCGGCCACCACCGCGGCCGCATCGGACGGATTCAGTTGGGTCAGTGTGTAGTTCATCAACCGGTCGAGATCATTGGCGGTCGACTTCTGGAAGCCCCAGTAGGGGAACATGTCACCGAACCCCGGTTGCGGCCGAAGGTCGGTCATGCCGTAGCGCGGGAAGCCGGCGTTGAACGCCTTGTGGTCCGCGCCGCCGTAGCGGGTCCACAGCGCATCGGCCGCGTCGTTGTCGGAGTTGCGCAGCATGTTCACCATGAGCTGCCGGTCATTGCCCGACATCCGCAGTGCTCCGGCACGCTCCCGGGTCAGCAGATCGACGACCATGGCCAGCTTGATGGTCGAGGCGGTCCAGATCATCTGGTTCGCATTGGGATTGGCGTACCGTGTGCCTGCGGCGCGATCACGTAGGACATAGCCGACGGTGCCCGGCCGCGACGCCAGGTAGGAATCTGCCGCCGCGATGCGCGAGCGCAGATCACATCCCGTGGCCGCGCAGTCCGCAATGGCCTGCGGTGCAACCACCATTCCCACGACCAGCGCGAGGACGGTGGTGGCGGTCCGCAGCATCGTCATGGCCCCACGGTAACGGGGCCCCGAGGTGGCAAGCTGCTGGCACGCCGTCAGGATGGACGGGCCAAACTTCGCAGTGGCCGAACCTCCGTTGAAACAGCCCAGAACGGTCCGCCGCGACCCGCGTTTGTAACGTGGTGGCGGAGAAACCGGCCGGAAACCGCCCTGACGTTACAAACGCGGGCGGCGTCAATCGCTAAGGGTGATCGCCCTCGTCGGCCTCGTCGCCCTCGGAGACTGAAGCGCCCTCTTCAGCTGCGTCGTCGGCCGCGTCGCCCTCAGAGTCCGAATCATCCGCGTCGGCGTCAGCTTCCTCGGTGTCCGCGACGTCCTCGACTGGAGCGGCATCCTCGCCATCGTCCCCGAACTCGCCGTCCGCATCAGGCTCGGGCTCAGGCTCGGCAACTGCGCGCGGCCAGTAGGTCCGCCACTCGTCCTCGGTGATCGACCCCAGCGGTGTCACGTCGAGTTCCTCGGGAACGTCCTCGCCACGGCGACCCGCCGCGACATCGGACTCCACCACCCGCACGGTATCCATGAACCCCAAAACCGCGCTGCGCAAATCATTCTCGGCATCGGCATCCGCAGAAACCACCACCGAGGTCAGCGCAACCGGCACCAGGTCGCCGGGCAGCCCAGCCTGGGCCACCCGGGCCAGCACTTTCTGCGCCAGTGCCAGAGCTGGTTGCCCCGTGGGCACGTCATCCATCGACGACCCGCGGGCTTTCACCTTCTGTTCCTGTGCCTTGCGCTGCTCCCACTGAGCCAGCTGCTCATCCAGGGAAATCGATTCTCCGGCAAGGACTGCCGGGACCCGGTTACCGAGCTTGCGCACCAGCGAATCGGCGACATCGTCGATGTTGAACGGGTGAACGGGCGCATCCTCGGCGATGCGGGCGTGGAACAACACCTGCAGCAGCACATCGCCGAGTTCCTCGCGCAGCTCGTCGGCATTGCCGCCGCGCACCGCGTCGAAGAGCTCGTAAGTCTCCTCCAGGAGATAGCGACGCAACGAGTCGTGGGTCTGCTCGCTTTCCCACGGCCCGTCGGTACGCAGCTTGTCCATCATCGCCACGGCGTCTACGAGCCGCTCCCCGGCCTGCGCCCGCGGGGCGGCGATCAACCGGTCCCCGGCGGCCAAACGGGCCTTGACCGCGGGATGCTCCGGGTCCGAGGACAGCAGAACGGGAGCATCTTCACCGTCATAGGCCGGTCGCGCCGCCGGCAGCGACCACGGCACCTTGACAGGCATTTCCTCGGTGTACTGGACATCGCCGGTGAGCAGATCGATCGCGTCGACAGGGATCAGCGAAGGGCGGCGCGGGTCGACCAATACGACGGTCATCGAGCTCCACCCCTTCCATTTCGACGAGATTTGCTGATCTCGGTTATACCAACACTGTGCCCGACTTCGACGTACGTCGTGAGCACGGCCAACGCGGCGATTCGCCCGCACCGGGCGGCAGCCACACGGGATGGCCGCCCTGCCCGAAGGCAAGGCGGCCATCATGTCACAGGCCGTGGTTTACGACTCCGGCGGGAACTGGCCCTCCGGGATCACCCAGTGACCCGGCGTCTGGTCGTAGAACGGGTTGGCGACTCCATTCACCGTGGGCAGCGTCTTGAGCTGACCAGGCGCGATTCCGAAGAACGGATTCGCAACGCCGTTGATGGTCGGTGAGTTCGTCAACTGACCCGGCGCGATGTTTCCGTTCGGCTGCCCGAAGAAATTATCTACCTCGGGAAACCTGACGGTCGGAACGTTCACATCGGGAACATTCACCGCCGGCACATTCACATCAGGAACATTCACACTCGGAACGTTCACATCGGGAACATTCACGCTCGGAACGTTCACATCAGGAACATTCACGCTCGGAACGTTCACATCAGGAACATTCACCACCGGCACATTCACATCAGGAGCATTGACGCTCGGAACGTTCACATCAGGAACATTCACCGCCGGCACATTCACATCAGGAGCATTGACGCTCGGAACGTTCACATCAGGAACGTTGACACCCGGCACATACACATTCGGCGTGCCCACATTGGGCACCGCCGGACCGGGAACCGGAGGCGGCGTGGGCACGTTCGGAACGGCCTGCGCCAGGCCTGTACCCAGGCCAAACGCGCCCAATCCCAGTGCTCCGGCCATCGTTGTGGTTACTGCGAACTTCTTGAAGTTCATGGTCACTCCTTCGCCTTGCCTCACCGCGATCTGTCGCCAATAGACGTCAATCGCGTGATGTTCGGTTTGGGAAATTGCATGACCGCCCTATGGCCGACGGTCTCGCCGCCTTCTCTGCAGACGACTACGCAATACCTTGACCCCCCGCATATATGTCGGATCCCCGTGTCGGTGCGTTAACAGCGCTTCGCGGATACGGTGAGGCGCAGACGCCAGAAAGGCGCCGCGACCAGGCAATAAGATGCGAGAAAAAAATTACAGGCCCGCGGTGATGTCGATGCTGCCCTCGGTCTGCCCGTGGAGCACCAACACCAGGCCGGCCACCATGCGGACAATGTCGAGGTCACGTATCCGCGGGGAGCCGATGCCGTCGGTCTCACGCGGGATCGGCACCTGAACCACCGAGGTGGTGGCCCGATAGTGCGCACCCGGGTACATCCGCTTGAGCCGCAACTGCGCGGAATCGGGAAGGACCAGCGGCGACAGTTTGATCGTCGATGCCGACACCGCACCGATCTCGGTGATGCCGTACTCACGGCACAGCAGCCGCAACCGGGCTACCGCCACCAGCCGCTTCACCGGCTCGGGCAACGGGCCGTAACGGTCGACGAGCTCGTCGACCACGGCCTTCACCGCGTCCTCATCCGTCGCCGCCGCGAGCCGCCGGTAGCCCTCCAGTCGCAGCCGATCACTGCCGATGTACTCGGGCGGCAGGTGAGCGTCGACCGGCAGATCGACCCGCACTTCCTTTGGCTCCTCCGCTGTGGCAACGGTTTTCCCGTCGGCAGCAGCTCGGTAGGCCTCGACAGCCTCGCCCACCAGTCGCACATACAGATCGAAGCCCACCCCGGCCACGTGGCCGGACTGCTCGGCGCCGAGCACGTTGCCCGCGCCGCGGATCTCCAGGTCCTTCATGGCCACCGCCATGCCCGCACCCAGCTCGTTGTTCTGCGCGATAGTGGCCAACCGGTCGTAGGCGGTCTCGGTCAGCGGTGAATTGGGCGGGTAGAGCATGTAGGCGTATCCGCGTTCGCGGCTTCGCCCCACCCGGCCACGCAGCTGATGCAGCTGTGACAACCCGAAGGTGTCGGCCCGTTCGACGATCAGCGTGTTGGCGTTGGAGATGTCCAGGCCGGTCTCGACGATCGTGGTGCAGACCAGAATGTCGTACTCGCGGTTCCAGAAGCCCTCGACGGTCTTCTCCAGGGTCTCCTCGTTCATCTGTCCATGCGCGACGACGACCCTGGCTTCGGGCACCATCTGACGAATCCGCGCCGCGGCCTGGTCGATGGTGCGCACCCGGTTGTGGATGTAGAACGCCTGACCATCCCGCAGCAGCTCACGACGCAGCGCCGCGGCCACCTGCTTGTCGTCGTGCGGGCCGACATAGGTCAGCACCGGATAGCGCTCTTCGGGCGGGGTCAGGATTGTCGACATCTCCCGGATGCCGGCCAGGCTCATCTCCAGGGTGCGTGGGATCGGGGTGGCGCTCATCGTGAGCACGTCGACGTGTGTACGCATCGACTTGATGTGCTCTTTGTGTTCGACGCCGAAGCGCTGTTCCTCGTCAACAATGATGAGGCCCAAGTCTTTCCAGGTCACCCCGGTCTGAAGCAGCCGGTGCGTGCCGATCACGACGTCGACCGAACCGTCCTTCATTCCCTCCATGGTGGCCCGCGATTCCGCCGGATCGGTGAACCGCGACAATCCCTTGACCGTCACCGGAAAACCCGCCATCCGGTTGGTGAAGGTCTGCAGATGCTGATCGGCCAACAATGTCGTGGGCACCAGCACAGCAACCTGCTTGCCGTCCTGCACGGCCTTGAACGCCGCCCGCACCGCGATCTCGGTCTTGCCGTAACCCACATCGCCACAGATCACCCGGTCCATCGGAACCGGTTTCTCCATATCGGATTTGACCTCGGTGATCGCGGTCATCTGGTCGATGGTCTCGGTGAAGCCGAACGCATCCTCCATCTCGTTCTGCCATGGAGTGTCCGGACCGAACGCATACCCGGGCGCGGACTGCCGCTTGGCGTACAGCGCGACGAGCTCACTGGCGATCTCCCGAACCGCCTTGCGAGCCTTGGTTTTCGTATTGGCCCAATCGCTGCCGCCGAGCTTCGACAACGACGGCGCTTCACCGCCGACGTAGCGCGACAGCTGATCCAGCGAATCCATCGGCACGTACAGCCGGTCCGATCCGCCACCTCGTTTGGATGACGCGTACTCCAGCACCAGGTACTCACGACGCGCTCCGCCGACCACCCGCTCGGTCATCTCGACGAACTTGCCGATGCCGTGCTGATCGTGCACCACCAGATCGCCGGCGGTCAGCGCCAGCGGATCGACGACGTTACGTCGTTTGGCCGCAAGCTTTCTGCCTTCTGAGGCCGTCACCCGATTACCGGTCAGATCGGTCTCGGTGATGATGACGAGGTTGGCTCCGGGCAGGATCACACCGTCGTGCAACGGCCCCTTGAGCACCCCGACCACACCGGCCTTGGGTGCCGTCCCCGGTTCCAACATGCCTGCAGGCGTGTCGGAATCGCCGAGCTGCTCCACCACGCGGTGCGCCGTACCGGCGCCCGGGGTGACCACCGCGGCGTAGCCACCGGTGGCCACGTGGGCGCGCAGCATCGCGAAGATCTCTTCAAGGCTCTGCTGGCTGCGGGCCGATGGAGACGGCCGCAGGTCGAGTTCGGTGGCCTTGCCGTCGGGCAGCTGGCTCAGCGTCCACCACGGATGACCGCCGGCCACGGAATCCTCACGGGCCTGCTCGAACGGGACGAACCCGGACGCACCCAGCGCCTCGAGGTCGATGGGGGCATCCCCGCCGACGGCAGCCGTCGACCACGACGCCTCCAGGAATTCCTGGCCCGTCTTGATCAGGTCCGCGGCCCGGGTCCGCACCTTCTCCGGGTCGCACAACAACACCGGGGCACCCTCGGGGAGGTGGTGCGTCAGCGTCGTCGGCTGCACCGGATGCAGCAACGGCAGCAGGGCCTCCATCCCGTCGACCGGGATGCCTTCGGCGAGCTTGGCCAGCATGTCGGGCACGCTGCCCGGCACGCTGTTCTCGTGCGTGGGGTGTTCTTGAGAAAGCACCGCAGCACGGCGGCGCACATCCGGCGTCATCAGCAGTTCGCGGCATGGCACTGCGACGACGTCGTGCACCGGGATCTCGGGGATCGAACGCTGGTCGGCGATCGAGAACATCCGCATCTCGGAGATCTCGTCGCCCCAGAACTCGACACGAACCGGATGCTCGGCAGTGGGCGCGAAGATGTCGAGGATGCCACCGCGCACGGCGAACTCCCCGCGTTTGCCGACCATGTCGACGCGGGTGTAGGCCAGGTCGACCAGGCGGGCGACGACGGCCTCGAACTCGGCCTCCGCACCGACGGTGAGCGTGACCGGCTCGGTATCCACCACGTCGGGGGCCATCGGCTGCAGCAGCGAACGCGTGGTGGTGACCACCACCCGCAGCGGCGGCCCCAGCGTCTCGTCCTCGGGATGAGCCAACCGGCGCAGCAGCAACAATCGGGCAGCGACGGTCTCGACCCCCGGGGACAACCGCTCGTGCGGCAGCGTCTCCCAGGAGGGGAACAGTGCGACGGCATCGCCGACGACGCCTCGCAACTCGGCGGTCAGATCGTCGGCCTCGCGCCCAGTGGCAGCCACCACCAGCAACGGGCCCTGCTGGGCCAGCCCGGCAGCCACCAGCACGCGGGCGCTGGCCGGCCCGACGAGCGCGAGATCAGCGGGCCGGTCGGCGGCGCGGCGAAGGACGTCCTGCAGAGACGGATCGGTTAATGCCAGCTCGACGAGACCCGCGATCGGGGTCTGGACATGGTTGTGCCCCGGTGCGGTCATGATGGCGCCATTCTACGGGGCCGGGAATTCGGCTCCGCCCCGCTCTGTCCGGGGAGATCATGGACCGATGAAGCGGTGGGCGGCGGCGCTCGCGGTCGTGCTGACGGTGGCGCTCGCGATCATCTGGCTGACCGGCCGGCACTCGTCGGAATCCACGCACGAGGCAGTACCGACGCACCTCGGACCGGACGGCGTCCCCGACTTCGCCGCCTACCCCGCCGTCGATCCGACGCAGTATGTCCTGCGTGAAGGCCAGGGATTTCCGGTCCAGGGATTTCGCACCCCCGACGGCTTCGCCTGCATGACCACCCAGCACCGCGCGATGTACGCACTGGATTGCCGTGGCCCCTTCGTCGGAGCGCCCAACGATGCCAACCTGGCGCACCTGTTCAGTTACGGCACGACCAACGGCGCGATACCGATGAGCTTCACCCGTACCGCAGAGCCGCTCAGCCCGGTCGACGGCCTCACCGCGGACGAAGCCCCGATGCTCCCGGCCGGCCAACGCTTCGACGCGGGCAACGCCACCTGCGTGCACACCGACGACATCCTGCTCGCCTGCCGGATGGCCGATCCCGTCAAAGGCAACGGGTTCATCGCGACGGCGACGGAGACGAAGTCCTTCGGCAGGGCCTGAACACGTCAGGATCGGCCCCGGTGACGTCAAGGAAACGTCAAGCTTGCTGACAGCTCCGCTGCCACGGCCCACGGTGGAGTCATGACCCTGCTGGACATCCTGCCCTCACTTCGCGACACCACCCGACCGCGGCTCGACCCGAACATCTGGCCACTGACGACGGGTGTCGACGAGTTGGGTCGGATCACTGTGGGCCGGGTGGCGCTGGCCGACATCGCCGACGAGTACCGCACCCCGGCCTATGTTCTGGACGAAACCGATTTCCGCACCCGTGCCCGACGCTACCGCGCCGCCCTCGGTCAGACCGAGGTGGTCTACGCCGGCAAGTCATTGTTGACCACGGCCGTCGCTCGCTGGGCCGCCGAGGAGGGCCTCGGAGTGGATGTCTGCTCTGCGGCCGAACTCGCGACAGCCCTGGCCGGCGGGGTCGACCCGACGCGCATCGTGCTGCACGGCAACGCGAAGTCGTGTGACGAGCTGCGCGATGCCATCGACGTCGGGGTGGGCCGGATCGTGATCGACTCGCCGATGGAGATCACCTACCTCGCCGGGTTGGTGCGCCGGCCGCAGCCGGTACTGATCCGGGTCACCCCCGACATCGACATTCACGGGCACCGGGCGGTCACCACGGGCGTGACCGATCAGAAGTTCGGCTTCGCTCTGGCCGACCGCCGGGCTGCCCGCGCCGCGGCCCGCATTCTGGCCACCCCGAACCTCGATCTGGTTGGCTTGCACTGCCATATCGGTTCACAGATCACCGATCCCGCCCCCTACGGAGTGGCGGTGCGGCGCCTGATCGGCGCCATGGCAGACATCCGTGCCGAACACGGCCTGGTGCTGACCGAGCTCAACATCGGTGGCGGCCACGGGGTTCCATACGTCCGCGGGGACGTGGCTCTCGACATCGGTGCGTTCGCCACCGTCGTCGACGACGAGCTGACCGCGGCGTGTGCGGCCGAACGCTTTCCGCGGCCACGTCTGGTCGTCGAGCCTGGCCGGGCCATCAGTGCACGAGCGGGGGTGACGCTGTACCGGGTTCACGGGGTGAAGACCCAGCCGGGCGGCCGCACGTTCGTCGCGGTGGACGGCGGCATGAGCGACAACCCGCGGGTCGCCCTGTATGGAGCGAAATACACCGTGGCCCTGGCGAATCGCCACCCGCTGGGACCGACGATGGTGGCCACGGTGGTGGGCCGCCATTGCGAGTCGGGCGACGAGATCGTGCGCGATGTGGAACTGCCCGCGGACATCCATGCCGGTGACCTGCTGGCCGTGGCCTGCACCGGCGCCTACCAACACAGCATGGCCTCGACCTACAACATGGTCGGGCGGCCTCCGGTGGTATCGGTGCGCGACGGCGCCGCGCGGATGCTGGTACGCCGGGAGACGACGGCGGATCTGCTATCGCGGGACTTGGGATGAGCGCTCGCGCGAAGACCCGGCAGCTACATTGAACCATCCTGCTCGACAGCGTCTTTGATCCTGGCAAGCCGGCGTTCCCAGCCCGCCGCGATGCCGTCGAGCCGCCGCGCCACCTCACTGAGCCGAGCCCCCACCGTCTCGTACCTGATCTCCCTCCCGACCCGGGTGGCCACCACCAGGCCGACATCGGTGAGCACTCTCAGGTGTTTGGCGATGGCCTGGCGGCTGATCGGGAGCTCGTCTGCCAGCCCTGACGCCGACGCGGGCCGGTGCCCCAGGGCAACCAGAACCTGCCACCGACTGTCATCGGCAAGCGCAGCGAAAACCTCGACCGGCGAGGCGTTCTCAGGCATCGGCGGCGGCCCCCACCAGGTACTTCTGGGCGAGGCCGAGCTCAAGCGGCCAGCCGCCGCTGTGGTCGTCGAACCGGGAGCGGCGGTCGGCCTCGGGCTCGTTGAGCGAGGCGAACCCACTCTCGACAACCCGGAGCACCACGCCGGATGGTGCCGGGGTGATCCAGAATTCGACGAGGGTGGATGAGCTGTCGAGGTCATCGGCGTCGATGTGCCACCGGAAGGCTGCATAATGCGGCTCATCGAGTGTGACGGTTCGCAAGGCGAACTTCCCGTGTGTGGGGTCGGTGACGATCGCGACGTCGCCGTCACGATCGATCTGATGTTCGGTGATCCGTTCTTCGTTGATGTACCAGCCGGGTTCGCTCACCAGGTCCCAAACGCGTTGCGCCGGTGCGTCGATGGCGATCTCGCGCTCGATGCGGTCGAAGTCCGTGGTCATGTCAGGGTTCCTCTCTTGGCGGAATTGCTGCAACCCAAGAGTTGCACATCAGAACCCGTTGCTGCAACCTCAAGGTTGCAGTTTGTACGAGCGAACCGCTGACCTACTCCTCGTGCAGGATCGGGTCGGACTCCAGATGCGTCAGCCCGTTCCACATCAGGTTGACCACATGCGCGGCCACCACTTCTTTCTTCGGCTCGCGGACGTCGAGCCACCACTGCGCGGTCATCGACACCGAACCGACCAGCGCCTGGGCGTACAGCGGCGCCAGGTCCGGGTCAAGTCCCCGACGGGAGAAATCCCCGGCCAGAATCGAGGACACCTGGTTGACCGCATCGTTGAGCAGCGTCGAGTACGTACCCGAGGTGATCGCCGCCGGCGAGTCCCGGATCAGGATGCGAAAACCGTCGGTGCGCTCCTCGACATAGGTCAGCAGCGCCAGCGCCACCCGCTCGACCCGCGTCCGCGACCGGTTGTTGGTGAGCGACGAGGTGATCCCGTCCAGCAGGGCCGACATCTCCCGGTCGACGACGACGGCGTACAGACCTTCCTTGCCGCCGAAGTGCTCGTAGACCACGGGTTTGGAGACATTGGCGCGCTGGGCGATCTCCTCGATCGACGTCCCCTCATAGCCCCGCTCGGCAAAGAGCGACTTGGCGATCTCAATGAGCTGTTGTCGCCGTTCGCTGCCGGTCATCCGGGCCCGGGGGGCCCTGACTTCCTTGTCGGGTGCTGCCACGCATATCAGGCTAGACCGTTCGACTAGAGTCTCTTCCGAACATTCCGTCGTGGTGTAATCGGCAGCACCTCTGATTTTGGTTCAGATAGTTCAGGTTCGAGTCCTGGCGACGGAGCTCACGATCCCGGCGAGCGACCGCAAAATGACACAGTTGGCGGCGTGCCAGCACGGATGCTGGGGGCACCTCCCGCTTGCGGGGGAGGTCGCCCGGCAGAGAAGGGGATGATGGTGTCGACCACCGAAGCCGCAGTCGTCGTACTGGCAGCAGGTGCCGGGACCCGAATGCGCTCGGACACCCCCAAGGTGCTGCACACCCTGGCCGGCCGCAGCATGCTGAGCCACGCGGTCCACACCGTGGCCAACGCCGCCGCCCAGCATCTTGTCGTCGTTCTCGGCCACGACCGGGAGCGCATCGCCCCCGCGGTCGGCGAACTGGCCGACAAGCTGGGCCGCACCATCGACGTCGCCATCCAGGACCAGCAACTGGGCACCGGTCACGCCGTCGCCTGCGGCCTCAGCTCACTGCCCGACGAATTTGCCGGCACGGTCGTGGTGACCTCCGGCGACGTCCCACTACTCGATGCCGACACCCTGGCCGGGCTCATCGAAACCCACAGCGCCGCGACCGCCGCCGCCACCGTGGTGACCACCACCGTGCCCGACCCCACCGGCTACGGTCGCATCCTGCGCACCCAGGACAACGAGGTCATCGGCATCGTCGAGCAGGCCGACGCCACCGAGTCGCAACGGGCCATCCGGGAGATCAACGCCGGGGTGTACGCATTCGACATCGCCGACCTGCGCTCGGCGCTGAGCCGGTTGAGCTCGAACAACGCGCAGCAGGAGCTGTACCTGACGGACGTCATCGCGATCGTGCGCCAGGACGGCCGGACGGTACGGGCCATGCACGTCGACGACAGCGCCCTCGTCGCCGGCGTCAACGACCGGGTGCAGCTCTCCGATCTGGGCGCCGAACTCAACCGCCGCATCGTGGCCGGCCACCAGCGCGCCGGCGTGACGATCGTCGACCCCGCCACCACGTGGATCGACGTCGACGTGGCCATCGGCCGCGACACCGTCGTCCGCCCCGGCACCCAGCTCCTGGGGACGACCGAGATCGGCGCCGGCTGCGAGATCGGCCCGGACTCCACCCTGACCGACGTCGAGGTGGGCGACGGCGCATCGGTGGTGCGCACGCACGCCCAGCTCGCCGTGATCGGCGCGGGCGCAACCGTCGGCCCCTTCGCCTATCTGCGCCCAGGCACGATCCTCGGAGCCGAATCGAAGCTCGGCGCGTTCGTCGAGTCGAAGAATTCGACCATCGGCGCGGGCACCAAGGTGCCGCACCTGACCTACGTCGGCGATGCGGACATCGGCGACCACAGCAACATCGGGGCGTCCAGCGTCTTCGTCAACTACGACGGCGAGAACAAGCACCGGACCACCATCGGCTCCCATGTGCGCACCGGCTCCGACACGATGTTCATCGCGCCGGTCTCCGTCGGCGACGGTGCCTACACCGGGGCCGGCACCGTGCTCCGCGACGACGTCCCACCCGGCGCCTTGGCGGTCTCGGACAACGCCCAGCGCACCATCGAGGGCTGGGTCGAACGCAAGCGCCCGGGCTCGGCCGCTGCCGAAGCCGCCCGCAAGGCCCGCGCCGCCGAAGACTGACACATCTGCGCCTCGGATCGCAGTCACTATCGAGCAGCAATCCGAGGCATAGGCGGTCGCCCGCGGACGCCTTGCTCCCCACCCAGCTCGGTGCCGTTGGGAAGTTTCGTGTTGGCAATCTGGTAACCCGGCTACGAACTACCAGAAACGCTACGTACGATTGCTCCGTATCGATCCCCAACCGCGAAGGCAGCGAAGTGGCCACGGACTGGACCGACAATCGAAAAAACCTGATGCTGTTCTCGGGGCGCGCGCATCCGGAGCTGGCGGAGCAGGTGGCCAAGGAGCTCGGGGTCGAGGTGACCGCGCAAACCGCGCGGGACTTCGCCAACGGCGAGATCTTCGTCCGGTTCGATGAATCTGTGCGTGGTTGCGACGCGTTCGTCCTGCAGAGCCACCCCGCACCGCTGAACCAGTGGCTCATGGAACAGCTCATCATGATCGACGCGCTCAAGCGCGGCAGCGCCAAGCGCATCACCGCGATCCTGCCGTTCTATCCCTACGCACGGCAGGACAAGAAGCACCGCGGCCGCGAGCCCATCTCGGCCCGCCTGGTCGCCGACCTGCTCAAGACCGCAGGTGCCGACCGCATCGTCTCGGTCGACCTGCACACCGATCAGATCCAGGGCTTTTTCGACGGTCCCGTCGACCACATGCGCGGTCAGTCACTGCTGTGCGGCTACATCGCCGACAAGTACGCCGGCACCGACATGGTGGTCGTCTCTCCCGACTCGGGCCGCGTGCGTGTCGCCGAGAAGTGGGCCGACTCCCTGGGCGGCGTCCCGCTGGCCTTCATCCACAAGACCCGTGACCCGCTGGTGCCCAACCAGGTCAAGGCCAACCGGGTCGTCGGTGACGTCAAGGGGCGGACCTGCATCCTCACCGACGACATGATCGACACCGGCGGCACCATCGCCGGCGCGGTCAAGCTGCTCCGCGAGGACGGCGCCAAAGACGTCATCATCGCCGCGACTCACGGCGTGCTCTCCGATCCGGCCGCCCAGCGCCTGGCTGACTGCGGTGCCCGCGAGGTGATCGTCACCAACACGCTGCCGATCACCGAGGACAAGCAGTTCCCGCAGCTGACCGTGCTGTCCATCGCCCCGCTGCTGGCCAGCACCATCCGCGCGGTGTTCGACAACGGTTCGGTCACCGGACTGTTCGACGGGTCGGCCTAGCGTGCCGGCACGGATCTACCACAACCCCAAGTGCTCCACCTCTCGTAAGACGCTGGATCTGTTGCGCGAGAACGGGATCGAGCCCGAGGTGGTGCAGTACCTGAAGACGCCGCCGACGCGTGACGAGATCGCCGCGCTGATCAAAGCTGCGGGGATCGACGTGCGCACCGCGGTGCGCAAACGTGAATCCCTGTACGCCGAACTGGGTTTGGCCGATGCGTCCGACGACGAACTGCTCGATGCGATGGCCCAGAACCCGATCCTGATCGAGCGCCCGTTCGTCGTCACCGACAACGGCACCCGGCTGGCCCGGCCGATCGATTCGGTGCGCGAGATTCTGTGAAGCGGCTGCTCGCCACGGCCGGCGCGCTGGCGGTGCTCGTCACCGGTTGCGGCGCCGAAACGCCTGATTACAAGTCGATCTGGACGACGAGCTCGACGACCCCCGCTGCCCCCGCCGACAACCAGCCGGTGCCGCTGTGGCAGTACCTGGAAGACTCCGGCGTGGTCGGTGAGCCCATCGCACCCGAGAAGATCCCGCATCTGACGGTGACCATGCCGAGCCCCCCGGGCTGGCATCCCTACAACAATCCGAACCTGGCCCCGGGCACCCGGATGATCGCCAAGGGCAACACCTACCCCACCGCGATGATGCTGGCGTTCACCTTGCACGGTGATTTCGATGTGCCCAAGGCCCTCAAAGACCACGGGTACGCCGATGCCCAGTTGTCGGAGAACTTCAAGCAGCTCAATGCTTCCAACGCGGACTGGAAGGGCTTCCCGTCGGCGATGATCGAGGGCAGCTACGACCTCAACGGCAAGCGCATGCAGAGCTACAACCGCGTCATCATCGCCAACGATGGGTTACAGCCCCCGCAGCGGTACCTCATCCAGCTGACCGTCACCACCTACGCCGACGAAGCTGCGGCACAGGGACCGGACATCGAATCGATCATCGCGGGCTTCAACATCGCGAAGAAGTGATCGGGCCGCCCGTAGGGTGGTCAGCATGAGTGGATGGACCAGCGCCGACCTGCCCTCGTTCTCCGGCCGCAGGGTGATCGTCACCGGCGCCAACAGCGGGCTGGGGCTCGTCACCGCCCGTGAGCTCGCCCGCGTCGGCGCCAAGGTGACCGTTGCCGTCCGCAACCTGGAAAAGGGCACCGCGGCCGCCGAGACGATGACCGGCGGGCAGGTGGAGGTGCGCAAACTCGACCTGCAGAACCTGGCCTCGGTCCGCGAGTTCGCCGACACTGTCGAAAGCGTCGACGTGCTGGTCAACAATGCCGGCATCATGGCGGTCCCGCTGAGCCGGACCGTCGACGGCTTCGAGAGCCAGATCGGCACCAATCACCTCGGGCATTTCGCGCTGACCAATCTGCTGCTGCCCAAGATCACCGACCGCGTGGTCACGGTGTCGTCGCTGATGCACCTGTTCGGGCAGGTCAATCTGCGGGATCTCAACTGGAAGTCCCGGCCGTACTCGGCCTGGCTGGCCTACGGGCAGTCCAAACTGGCCAACCTGATGTTCACCTCCGAGTTGCAGCGCCGCCTGACCGTGTCGGGATCGCAGGTGCGCGCACTGGCCGCTCACCCCGGCTATTCGGCCACCAACCTGCAGGGCCAGAGCGGCAACAAGTTCGGTGCCCGCATGATGGCCGTCGCCAACCGGGTATTCGCCAGCGAGCCGTCGTTCGGCGCCCGCCAGACGCTCTATGCGGTGTCCCAGGATGTTCCCGGCGACAGCTTCATCGGGCCGCGGTTCGGCCAGTTCGGCCCCAGCCAACCGGTGGGGCGCAGCCCGCTGGCCCGGCGGGTGGACACCCAGAAAGGGCTGTGGGACCTGTCCGAGCAGCTCACCGACACGGCATACCCGCTGTAAGGCCCAGCTCGGATTTTTGGTGGCGGCCCCGTCTTTGCTACCCTGACCTGGCGTCACGGCGAGGGTGGACCTTTGGGGCCACCGTTATCGGCGGGAACTTCTTCAAGTGTTGCGACCCTTGCCGTGCTGACGATCTGACCGCAGTACCGCAATTTAGAGGAGCAACATCATGGCCAAGACCGCCGCCAAGAACATCCCCAACAAGCTGACAGCGACGGTGCGCACCCGCACCGGCAAGGGCGCCTCACGCCAGGCCCGCCGCGACGGCAACGTGCCCACCGTTCTGTACGGCCACGGCACCGACCCCCAGCACCTAGAGATCAACGCCCGCGAGTTCGCCGCCGTGCTGCGCCACTCGGGCACCAACGCCGTGCTCACCCTCGACATCGAGGGCAAGGAGCAGCTGGCCCTGACCAAGGCGCTGGACATCCACCCGATCCGCCGCAACATCCAGCACGCCGACCTGCTCGTCGTGCGCCGTGGCGAGAAGGTCACCGTCGAGGTCACCGTCACCATCGAGGGCGACGCCGTCCCGGGCGCCCTGGTCACCCAGGACACCAACACCATCGAGATCGAGGCCGAGGCCCTGTCGATCCCCGAGCACCTGACCGTGTCGATCGAGGGCGTCGAGACCGGCACCCAGATCCTGGCCGGCCAGATCGAGCTGCCCGCCGGCGTTTCGCTGGTGTCGGATCCCGAGCTGCTCGTGGTCAACGTCGTCGAGGCCCCGAGCGCTGAGGACCTCGAGTCCGAGGGCGCCGGCGAGGCTGCCGCCGAGGCCCCGGCCGAGGAGCCGGCCGCCGAGGCTGCCGAAGCCGCCGAGTAAGTACCCCTTTCGATGGCCGAGCCGCTGCTGGTGGTGGGCCTGGGTAATCCCGGGCCCGCCTACGCCAAGACCCGGCACAATGTCGGGTTCATGGTGGCCGATGTACTGGCCGCCCGCATCGGCTCGGCCTTCAAGGTGCACAAGAAGTCCGGCGCCGAGGTGATCACCGGCAGGCTCGCAGGAGCCCCGGTGGTACTGGCCAAACCTCGGTGCTACATGAACGAGTCCGGCCGTCAGGTCGGGCCGTTGGCCAAGTTCTACTCGGTGCCACCGGGCCGCATCGTGGTCATCCACGACGAACTCGACATCGACTTCGGCCGGATCCGGCTCAAGGTCGGAGGCGGCGAAGGCGGGCACAACGGATTACGGTCGGTCGCGTCGGCATTGGGCAGCAAGGACTTTCAGCGGGTCCGCATCGGAGTGGGCCGCCCGCCGGGCCGTAAGGATCCGGCGGCGTTCGTGCTGGAGGCCTTCACTGCCGCCGAACGCACCGAGCTGCCGACGATCTGCGAGCAGGCCGCCGATGCCACCGAGCTGTTGATCGCCCAGGGCCTGGAGCCCGCCCAGAACACCGTTCACGCCTGGTGATTCGCTGCGGGCTTCCTCGCGCGAGCAGACGCAAACTTGCCCTTTTTCACACGAAAATGGGCAAGTTTGCGTCTGCTCGCGGACGGACTGCACCGGCTACCAACGGAACGGCCTATCCAGAGTGAGCGTGCGCTCGGCCGGTGCATACCAGCCCTGCGCCGCATGCTGGTCGGTGTGCAGATAGCACTGCACCCTCACCTCGTGGCTACCCGGACGAAATGTCAGCAGCCGGCTGATCGGCAGGGTCGTGATCGGCATGTGATGGCGGCTCAGTGACGCCACATTCATGAAATAGGTTCCACCCCAGGCCTGCTCGACATGGGTTTTGCCGCCATACGAGTCATCGGGATTGGTGTGGGTATGCCCCGCCAGCCACAGCGCCACCGCCCCCGGATGTTCGGTGAGATACCGCTCGAAGGCCCCGGAATCCGGCTTGCCGCCAACCCAGTACAGGTAGGACGCGCCTTGCGGCGTCCCCTCCAGGAACGGCCGATGGTAGTGCTCATGGAGCTTCCCATCCGAATCCCGGCGCACCCCCTCCCACTCCCCCGATGCCACCGTGGTGTCCTTGAGGACGTAGTGGTGCACCGTGACGATGATCGAACCACGGTTCTGCTCAACCATGTTCGCCCACCACTCGAACGTCTCGGCGGACACCACTCCGCCGGGATTACCCCCGAGCGTGCCCCGACCGACCGTCTGCGACGGCTCGTTGCGGTCGCTCAGCATCAGGAACAGCAGGTTGCCCACCCGGAAGGAGTACCGCTCCCAGGTCCCGCTGACGGGATAGGGCCGGGCTGTGGCGTCGACCCCGGAATGTGCGGTGTGCGCACCCAGCGGATCGATCCATTTCTGCCACCACCAGGCGTCGGGTTCGGAAAGACCACTGCGATCGTGATTCCCGCACACCGAGTACACGTCCTCGCGCCGGTGCTTGCGCATCACCGACAGCTGCCTGCGGACCTCCCGCCCCTCGGCGTCATCGGGCAGGCTGTGATGCGCGCCGGACATGTCTCCGACGTCTACCGCGATGTCCCAGTCGAACGGCGGACCGCCCTCGGCGCCACCGTATTCCGACTGCCGGATGGCGTCGGCCAGGCTCTCCCGATCGAACTGGTTGTCGGTGCCCACGTGAGCGTCGCCGAACGCCCAGAGCCGGAACTCACCCTGCTTCGCCATCGTCGCGACAGATTAGCGCCACGGTCCGGCGACGTCTGGTGTTGCGCTCAGGCGGATTTCAACTGCCGTCGAGCGCGCGGATTCCACTGGCGACCACCTGCACGGTCTTGTGCGGAAACCGTTTCTCGGCGTGAGCCTTGGCTGCCGAGTTCGGCAGCACGTACAGCGTTTCCCGTTTCTCCTGCAGAGGTTTGAGCACGCGGTCCATGAACTCCTTGCGGTCGTCGAGGTAGGGCTCGATCACGTCCTCTCCCGCCGGGCACACCGCCAGACAGTAGGCCGCCTTGTAATTGGCCTTGAAGGACAGGCTCTGCCACATCGAGGCGTTCTCCGAATCGCTGACCCGGGAGCGGAAGTCGGCGGCGTCGGCACTGTCGGCGATGGTTTGCGCCCAGTCGGTGAACCCACCCATGAACTCGCGATAGTTGTGCACCGAGCAGGCGGCGAAGTCGAACTCGCCGTCCTTCCCGATGGCGCCGACCGGGCAGGCCGCCACACACAGCTTGCATTCCAGGCACGGCGAATAATCCAGCGGCTCACCGTAACTGTTGATCGGTGAGCCCACCAGAATGGTGGCCAACAGGATGAAGTTTCCGAACCTGGGGTGGATCACGTTGCGATGGATGCCCATCACCCCCAACCCCGAGGCGACCGCGACGGGTTTGTGTGCCACCACCCAGATCCGCCCCGGGTATCTGTCCATCTCCATCGGGAAGGTGGCCGACGGGTTCACCGCGCGATGGCCGACGTCTTCGAGTACCCGGGTGATCCGGTGAGCGGCCTCGTTGATGATCTCGCCGCTGCGGTGGAACTCCTGGTTGGCCACGCTGCGAGTGGACGACCGGACGTTGTCGCGGTTCATCTTGACCACCAGCGAGATGTAGCTGCGCACCCCGGGCAGCGCAGCCTCGACATGTTCGCGCTCGGAGGCCAGAGCGGGATCATCCACCGCGGCGAAGGCAACGTCGTCGGCTCCGGCGTCCAGACACAGTTGCCGCAGCCAGTCCGCGTCGATCACGTCGGGCACCACCGCGTCGGCGCGGGCGCGCACCGCGCGCACAGTCGGGTGATCGGCCAGGCGGGGTGAAAGCTTCGGCTCCATGCAGCTGAGTATAGATAACTATACCCAGAGTGCAAGGATCCGTCGTCGCGCCGTAAAGAAACCGTTCGGGCTCGGTCCGAGCGCGTGCGCAGCGGGTACACCCGAGATATGGACGACATTCGGCTACTGACCCCACTGCTCGACGGCTCCCGGGTATGGGGTTGCGTGCAGATCCGGCCGGGCCGTTTCGGCATCACCTACTACCGGCTGGTGGTCTACCCGCCGGGCCTGAGCACCGCAGAGCGCCGGTTGGTCCGACTCGCCCGCGGCTGGCCACTATGGGGAATGCTCGTGTGGTTGCTGTGCGAGCTCTGGCTGAGCGGGCAGATGTCACCCTGGCCTGCGTTCGGTGTGGCCACCGCGGTCTACTGCGCCACCGGCGCCATCACACTCGGCCTGTCCGGCAGCGCCTTCCACCGGGTGCGGACACTGTGCGCCACGACGATGGCCGGCTACGACGATCCAGGACCGCAGAGTGCCCGGGAGCGCCTGGTCGTGCTCGCCGCGACACTCCTGCAAGCCGATGAACGCCGCGACCGCGGTGAGCTCGCCGCGGTCGATCACGAGCTGATCTGGTGGCAGGTCTACAACCGGATCGGCACCGACCACGCTGCAAACACCAAGCAGGCCAGCTGATGTCGGACATGCTCGAAGTGATGTCGATGATGGCGGCACCGGCCGCGATGCTGTTGATGTTGCGCGGCTACGTAATTCGGCAGAACCGGCTCGCCGATACGGCTGAGCGCACGGTGCACGCGTCGACTCCATAAACGCCGCGAGCGGGCGCGCCACCAGAGGCACGCCCGCTCGGGGGTCGGTACTACGGGGTTACCTAGCGGCGTGCCCCCGGCATTCCGAGCCACGGGAACACCGGGATGTTGGCGGGCGGCGCCGTTGTTCCGGGCCTCGCCTTGATCGATGTGCTGCCGTTGGTCGTGCAGATGGTCTTGGTGGCGGTCTCCTGGCAGGTCGGCCTAGCCGAAGCCATCGGTGCCGAAAATACTGACACCGCAACCAAACCCGCCATCAGAAAGGCAAACTTCCCGCGACCTGTCATCATGTCCTTCCCCTTCCGGGCTACGATCGCGATACCAGAATGGTCATGCGCCACACGGGGCGGCATCCGCTCGCTCATCAGGGGCAGGCCGATACGACAACAAAGGAATCTGCATCGAGCGGGGTGTTGTTGGCAGCCGCCTTGTTGAATGCGTCCTGGCGGGCAGCCTCCACCGTCGCGCCGGCTCCGCCGGCTACCGCGTGATTGCTGGGACTGG
The DNA here is from genome assembly GCF_058270035.1 of Mycobacterium shunyiense. Taxonomy (NCBI): domain Bacteria; kingdom Bacillati; phylum Actinomycetota; class Actinomycetes; order Mycobacteriales; family Mycobacteriaceae; genus Mycobacterium; species Mycobacterium shunyiense. Next base: position 122,407 of record NZ_JBZDPT010000015.1, read on the forward strand.
CGACGGACACGATGCACAGGTTGTCGTTGGTCACCTCGTCGGCAGTGCATTCCACACCGCCGGCATTCGTGCATGCCGCGATCACTGCCGCGGAGGCCTCCTCGGCGGTATCACCGGTAGCGGTGAAACCAGCCAAGGTGTCGACGAATTCGCCAGTGCCCACTGCCGCAAACATGTCTTCGGGGTCTTCGACGTAACCTCCGGGACCACCCGCCCAGGCGGTGCCCGCGGTAATCCCGGCGGCGACAACGCCTGCGCCTAGGATCGCCGAAACCCATCGGGATTTGACCATGCCGGTCCTCTCGTCAAATTAGTTTCGGCGTCAGAATACACAGGTCACGCACAGTTCACCGGCCGTCCAACAAATGACTGCGTGTCATTGCACGACGAATGAGCCAGTACGCGTCGTGTTGCGGCAGAACACAAACCGCCCCGTTTCCATCGAAACGGGGCGGTTTTGGTACGAAGTGCTGCAGCTAGCCGGTGACGAGTGAGACCGAGTTGGCCCGACGCAGCTTGCCCGACGGGGTCTTCGGGATGCTGCCGGGACCGAGCACCACGACGTTGCGCGGACGCATGTCGACCTCGGACACCACCTCGTGTGCCACCTGATGCTCGATCCGGCGCACCTCGGCCGGATCCTGCCAGGCGTTGGACTCCACGGCGACGGCGAAGGTCTCGCGCGAGTGACCGGCATCCAGACGCACCGCCACGGCGCAGCCCGGGCGCACACCTTCCACCCGCCCGGCCGCACGTTCGATGTCCGTCGGGTAGATGTTGCGCCCGGCCATGATGATCACGTCCTTGACGCGACCGCACACGATGACGTTGCCCTCCTCGGTGATGTAGCCGAGGTCTCCGGTGTCGTACCAACCGTGCTCGTCCTGAGCCGGCAGGAAGCCGCCCATGGTGATGTAGCCGGGGGTCAACGACTCGCCGCGCAGCTCGATGACGCCGACACCGCGAGCGGGCATCACGTCGCCGTGCTCGTCGACGACACGGGCCTCGAGGTCCTTGAGCAGCGGGCCGAGTGAGGCCAGCCGGCGGGTGTTGCCCTTGGTGGCGGGCACGGCGCGGCGCAACGCGGCCAGCAGGTCGGCGTCGACCTCGTCGACCACCAGACCCGCGTTGCACGGGGAGAACGACACGGCCAGGCAGGTCTCGGCCATGCCGTAGGCCGGCAGGATCGCCGAGGACGGCAGCCCGAACGGTTTGCCCGCGTCGAGCAGGTCCTCGACGTCGGCCGGCTCCACGGGCTCGGCGCCCGAGAGCGCGAACCGCAGGGTGGACAGGTCGTACTCGCCCGGCTTGGCCTGACGGCGCAACCGCTTGGCGAACAACGCATAAGCGAAGTTGGGCGCCGCGGTCATGGTGCCCTTGTACTTGGTGATGAGCTTCGCCCACAGCAGCGTGTCGCGCAGGAAGTCCATCGGCGTGACCTTGACGAGCTCGGCGCCGAAGTACATCGGGATGGTCAGGAAGCCGACCATGCCCATGTCGTGGAAGCAGGGCAACCAGCTCACCATGACGTCCTTGTCGACGTCGTACTCCGCACCGATGAACATCGCCTCGGCGTTGGAGTGGATGTTGCGGTGCGTGATCTGGACTGCCTTAGGAGACCCTGTGGAGCCAGACGTCAGCTGCATCAGCGCCAGATCGTCCTCGCCGGTCTCCACCGGATCGACTGGGTCGGCAGCCAGCAGGTCGGCGATCTTGACGACCTTGATGCCCTTTTCTTCAAGCACCGGGATGGCGACCAGGAACGGCTCGGAGACGATGACGGCGTCGGCCTCGATCATGCCGATCACGTTCATGGTGTCCTCGGCCCACACCGCCAGGTCGGTGCGCGGGGTCGGCTGGTGCAGCATGGTCAGGCTCGCGCCGCGCATCCAGACGCCCTGCGCGGTCGGCGCGATCTCGACGGGGAAGCCGGCCAGCACGCCCACGGCGTCGCCGTGACCGATACCCGCGGCGGCCAGACCGCCTGCGATCCGCCGGGCCCGCTCGTGAACCTCACCCCAGGTGTGGCGAACCGGCTCATGCGGCTCACCAGTGACCATTCCGCGCTTGCTCTCACGAGCATTGCGGAACATCTTCTCGGTGAATCTGCTCACGACGACCTCCTTGGGTTCCGCGGCCCCCACACCGACGACAGTGCGCCAGGTGCAGTTGCCCGGTTATCCATGCTCCGCCCGCTGTGCACCGCTTTTGGGTAGGCGCGCGCACACGATTGGGGAGCAGTTATGTCTCGAAAAGGTGATGCCCCAGATCCGGGTGTACGTCTGGGCGACCCCCCACCGTCATGGACGGCGGGAGCACAAGTCGCATCCGATGCGAGATCGCTAGCATTCACCGCCGCTCATCTTAAGAGACCCTTAAGTAACTGCCAAACCCTCGCGATAATTGAGGTCTGCGTCACAGTTTCAGACCGACGTCGACGGGTACTCCGTCGATTTCTACTCGACGGGTTGTTCCGGCGCAAAGTTCGCAGCCCTGGCGTCGAAAACAGCGACGACGGCCAGGCAGCCCGCCTGCCAGACACGTCCGTCAGGCCGACGTCGACGGCTCTGGAACGACGCGGGCACCGCTGACGGGGCCGCTGGCCACCCGCACCGTCCGGCACACCCCGGCCCCGGCAAGTTCAGTCCCCACGTCCACCGCCGACGTCGACGACGGACACAGGAACGCACACGTCGGGCCCGAGCCGGACACGATGCCGGCGAGGGCACCGGCCTCCACCCCGGCACGCAGCGTCCGGCGCAGCTCCGGGTACAGGCTCAGGGCGGCCGGCTGCAGGTCGTTGCCCAACAGCGCGGCAAGTTCGGCCGGATCACCGGAAGCCAGCGCAGCCAGGACAGGCTCGGGCTCCTCGGCCCGCGGCGGGCCGCCCGTCGAGGTGTCTGCGCGCAGCCGATCCAGCTCGCCGAACACCTTCGGGGTGGACAGACCCTTGTGCGCGAAGGCCAGCACCCAGTGGAAGGTGCTGCGGGCCAGCACCGTGGCCAGCTCCTCGCCACGGCCGGTGCCGAGCGCAGTGCCGCCGTGCAGCGCGAACGGGACATCACTGCCCAACCGGGCCGCCAGGGCGTGCAGATCGCGCCTGGGCACCCCGAGCTCCCACAGCGTGTTCATCGCCACCAGCACCGCGGCCGCGTCGGCGCTGCCTCCTGCCATGCCACCGGCCACCGGGATCGACTTGTCGATGCTGATCGCCACATCAGGGGACCGGCCCACGTGTTCGGCCAGCAACTCGGCGGCGCGCCAGGCCAGATTGCGCTCGTCGGTGGGCACCGACTCCACGCCCTCGCCGGCCACCGTCAGCGACAGCATGTCGGCATTGCGCACCGTCACCTCGTCCAGCAGCGACACGGCATGGAACACCGTGGTGAGGTCGTGGTAGCCGTCGTCGCGCACATCCCCGACCGCCAGGTGCAGATTCACCTTGCCGGGTACACGCACGGTCACCGACCCGGTGGGGACCCACTCGGACGCGGTACTGCCATCGGATGCTGACACGGCCACGACACTATCGCCGCTCACCCGTGGTTGTCGGTGAACCTAAGCTGAGACGGTGCCCTCAGCCGAGGTGATCATCGCGGGCTACACCGCGGTGAAAGTCGTGGGGAGCGGCGGCTCAGCCGTCGTATACCTGGCCCGCGATCCCGACGGTTCCACCGTCGCGCTCAAGGTTCTCGATGATCGGCACCGCCAACCCGCCCATCTGGCCCGGCTGCAGCGCGAGTTCGACTTCGCCAGGCAGCTCACCCACCCCAACATCGTCACGGTGTACGCGGCAGGCCCGGGCTGGCTGGCGATGGAACTCCTCGACGGCGGCACGGTGAGCAACCTGTCCGGCACGCCGGAGCGGCTTACCGCGTTGGCCCAGATCGCCGGGGCACTCGATCACGCCCACCGGCACGGAATCGTGCACTGCGACGTCAAACCCGCCAACATCCTTGTCGATCAACCATTTTCGAGAGCGGTACTGATCGATTTCGGAGTGGCCCACTCGATGGCCGCGGACGTGGCTGCCAAGTTGGCCCACGACCGGCACGGCCGGATGAGCCTCGACCCGGCCCGGCGCATCACCCGCCAGGCAGCCCGACCACACCCGGATATCCAAGCGTCACTGCCCTATTCGGCACCCGAGCTCCTCAGCGGCCGGACACCTTCGGCGGCGACGGATCAGTACGCGCTGGCGTGCACCACAGTTGAGCTGCTGACCGGAGCACCGCCGTTCTCCGCAGATACCGCGATAGCCCTGATCGATCATCAGATGTACAGCCGACCACCACGAATATCGCAGCGGTGCAACTGGATTCCACCGTCGGCCGACCCGATCATCGCCAGGGCACTCGCGAAGGACCCCGAGCGCAGACACCCCTCATGTTCGGAGTTCGTCAGCCTGATCGCCGAGGCCCTCAGGTCCCCGATGTGAAGACGATCGCGAGATTGTCCGACAATCTCGCGATCTTCTTCACATTCGGCGGTCCTCAGCCTTGCCGTGCCGCCTCAACCTCGGCGGCCGCCTCGATCTGAGCTGCGGCCTCACCCTCGGCTTCCTTGGCCCGCTGCAGCAGTCGGACGAAGTCGGCGATGCCGAGCGTCTCGCCACGGCGCGACGGATCGATGCTGGCGGCGAGCAGCCGCTCTGCCGACTCATTGCCCGAACCCGCCCAGTCCGCGAACGCGTTGCGAGAGGTCTTGCGCCGCTGCGCGAATCCGATGTCGATGAGCTGGAACACCTCATCGCGGAACTCGGCGTCCGTCGGCCACGGCGATGTCTCGTACCGGTCGATGCGGACCAGTCCGGAGTACACCCGCGGGATCGGCCAGAACACCGTCGGCGAGACCATCCCGTGCCTGCGCACGTTTCCGTAGAAACGCGCCTTGGCACTGGGCACGCCGTAGTCCTTGCCGCCGGGCTCGGCCGCCAGACGCTCGGCCACCTCGGCCTGCACCATGACCATCACCGTCCGGATCGACGGGAACTCGGCCAACAGGTGCAGCAGTGCGGGCACCGCCACGTTGTACGGCAGATTCGCCACGAGCGCCGTCGGCTGCTCGGCCAGATCAGACGGCATCAGCGTCAGGATGTCCTGGTTGATCACCGTGAGCCGGTTGATCTCGCTGTGGGAATGATCGGCGATGGTGGCCGGCAATTGCTTGGCCAGCACCGGATCGATCTCCACTGCGGTCACCCTGGCACCACGGTCCAACAGGGGCAGTGTCAGCGACCCGAGACCGGGTCCGACTTCGAGCACATGGTCGTTCCGGTGAATCCCGGAGGCCGACACGATGCGCCGAACGGTGTTGGCATCATGAACGAAGTTCTGGCCAAAGGCCTTGCGTGGTCGAAAGTCGATTTCTTTCGCCAAGCGTCGTATCTCGGTCCGCCCGAGCAGTCGAATAGTCAGCGCGCCCCAATCCTCCCACTACACACTGGCCAAGCTCCCCAACCCTGCCGGGCCTGCGTCACCGTAGCAATCGCAATCTGCTCTTCTCTAGTCGCCAGATCGGCCCTCGGAGCATACCTCAGACCACCCTGTCGCTCCCAGGTGTTCTGGTCGAATTGGACCCCACCAAAAAATCCGTTACCTGTGTTAATGGCCCAGTTACCTCCCGCTTCGCACTGCGAAAGGGCGTCCCAGGCAGCGCCGTTGGTGACCGGCGGAACTTCGGTGCCAGGCTTTGCTCCGACGCGCAGCACACCGTCACGAGCCGGGTTGATCACGACATTGGCTACTGGCAGTCTGCCGGTCTCCACGCCGTTCACCTTGGCCACGGCGTAGGTCACGTCCTGGGTGCCCGGGGCGCCGGGCTCCTCGACGACCTGCCGGCTCATGTTCATGGAGGCGTCTTCGATGCGCTGATGACCCGGTTCCAACGCCACCCGCTCGGTGACCTTCTCGATGCGCATGCGGGTCACCTGAACCTGCATACCCTCGGTGACCGGGGTCGATGCGGCCGGAACGACGGTGTCGTTCTGCTCCAGCGGGGCCCCCGCCGCGGCCAACAGACCGGCCACGTTCGGGGCGGCCAGATGCACGGTCTGCACGTTGCCGCCGTCATCGATCCGGACGGTCTTGGCGCTCACCACGGGCAGCGCCATGCCGCCCAGCGGAACCCTGCTGCCACGGGAGGCCGCGGCTGGTGCCTTGTCGGTCATCTTCAGCTGCGCCAGGGCCTCATCGACGGTCGAGGCAGTGGTCCACACCTGCTTGCTGTCATTGCCGTCCAACGACAACTCCAGCGGTCGGCTACGGCGTAGAACGATGGTGTCGGCCTGATGCACGGACTCGTCGGGCGAGGGGTAGAGATCATCCCGATCGCCGACCGAGAACCCGTTCTCCTCGACCACGTCGATCACCCGCGACTTCATCGTCGTCACGGTCATCGGCGCACCATCGACGCTCAGCGTCACGGTCTTGTGCGATCCGACGGCGTAGCCCCCGGCGGCGGTCAGCGTGACCAGCAGGGCCCCCACCACGCCTCGCAGCAGCGGAGATCGGGATTCATGAATTTTGTTGAGCGCGTCCACGGTTCTCGCATTTCTCCCCGGTACGGACGGCATAGATCACCGCCGGCGGTTGAGGTTTGATCACAAGACGGTAACGAAAAGGGGTTCACTCGGCAACTAGAGCCGGCGACTCCCCGTTAAGTCCGTACACCCGCGCCGCAGTGGCTGCGGTCTCGGACGCGACCTCTTCGGCAGGTCGGTCCAGCAACTCTGCGAGTGCCCGCACAGTGTATGGGAGGCAGTACGGCTCGTTCGGTGCTCCGCGGAACGGATGCGGGGTCAGAAACGGCGCGTCGGTCTCCACCAACAGCTGGCCCGGGGGGATCACCCGAGCGGCTTCCCGCAGCTCAGCGGCATTACGGAAGCTGACAGTGCCCGAAAGGCTCAATACCCAGCCGGCCTCGACGCAGGTGTGAGCCATCTCCGGTCCTGACGAAAAACAGTGGAAGATCACTGTCTCGGGCGCTCCCTCGGCGCGTAGTACGTCGAGCACCTCGGCGTCGGCATCCCGGTTGTGGATCATCAACGGCTTGCCGGTGCGCTTGGCCAGGTCGATGTGCCACGCGAAGCCCTCGCGCTGCTCGGCGGGCGTCGCGCAGCCGTCCAGCCGGCCCGGCCAGTACAGGTCCATCCCCGTCTCGCCCACCGCGACCACCCGCGGATGGGCCGCCAGCCGCTCCACCTCGGCCCTGGCCGCGTCGTCGAGCGCATTGGCCCGGGTGGGGTGCAACGCCACCGCGCCGAAAACCCGCTCATCAGCTTCGACGGCCGTGGTCACCCAGCGCGCCGAGTCCAGATCGTCGGCGATGGTGACCGCCTGGCCCACTCCGACCGCGGCCGCGCGATCCATGATCGCCCGGACATCCTGCGCGGTCTGCGCGCCGCACGCGTCGAGGTGGGTATGTGCGTCGACCAGCGGAGCCAACGGCTCCGGAGCCGGCGGCTTCTCCCTGGCTGAGCGTTTGGATCCCACCGCAACACAATAAGGTGGGGTCCAAATGAGTGAGCCTTTCTACATAACTACGGCCATCGCCTACCCGAACGGCGCGCCGCACATCGGGCACGCCTACGAGTACATCGCCACCGATGCGATCGCCCGGTTCAAGCGACTCGACGGCTTCGATGTGCGCTACCTGACCGGCACCGACGTGCACGGCCAGAAGATGGCCGATACCGCCGCTGCCGAGGGCATCTCGGCCGCCGAGCTGGCCAACCGCAACTCCGACGTGTTCCAGCGGTTGCAGGAGAAGCTCAACATCTCCTTCGACCGGTTCATCCGCACCTCCGACGCCGACCACTACGAGGCGTCCAAGGAGATCTGGCGCCGTATGAACGAGGCCGGCGACATCTACCTTGGCACCTACTCGGGTTGGTACTCGATCCGCGATGAACGATTCTTCGCCGAGGACGAGACGACCGCGGGTCCCGACGGCACCCGCACCGCGATCGAGACCGGCACCCCCGTCACCTGGACCGAGGAGCAGACCTACTTCTTCCGGTTGTCGGCCTACGCCGAGCGCCTGCTGGCCCACTACGAGGCCCATCCCGAATTCATCGGGCCCGATGTGCGCCGCAACGAGATCGTCAGCTTCGTCTCGGGCGGACTGAAGGACCTGTCGATCTCGCGGACCACGTTCGACTGGGGTGTGCCGGTTCCCGACCACCCTGATCACGTGATGTACGTGTGGGTGGATGCGCTGACCAACTACCTCACCGGCGTCGGGTTCCCGGACGTGGCCTCCGACGCTTTTCAGAAGTACTGGCCGGCCAAGTTGCACATGATCGGCAAGGACATCATCCGGTTCCACAGCGTGTACTGGCCGGCGTTCCTGATGTCGGCCGGGATCGCGCTGCCCGAGCGGGTCTTCGCGCACGGCTTCATCAACGTCAAGGGCGAGAAGATGAGCAAGTCGGTCGGCAATGTAGTCGATCCAGTCGATCTGATCGACACGTTCGGCCTCGATCAGGTGCGGTTCTTCTTCCTTCGTGAGGTGTCCTTCGGGCAGGACGGCAGCTACAGCGAGGAAGCCATCATCGGCCGGATCAACGCCGACCTGGCCAACGAGCTGGGCAACCTGGCGCAACGTTCGCTGTCGATGGTGGCCAAGAACCTCGACGGCGTGGTGCCCGACCCCGGATCGTTCAACGAGGACGACACCGCACTCCTGAGTGCCGCCGATGCCCTGCTCGAGCAGGTGCGCACGCACTACGATGTGCCCGCGATGCACCTCGCACTTGAATCGATCTGGTCGGTACTCGGCGCAGCGAACCGCTACTTCTCCGCCCAGGAGCCGTGGGTCCTGCGCAAGTCCGACGATCCAACAGACCAGCAACGGTTCGGTACGGTGCTCTACACGACGCTCGAGGTGGTGCGGATCGCGGCGCTGCTGACGCAGCCGGTGATGCCGGACTCGATGGCCAAGCTGCTCGACCTGCTGGGCCAGCCGACCGACGCACGCGACTTCGACTCCATCGGGACCCGGCTCAAGCCAGGTACCGAATTGCCCGCGCCCACCGGGGTTTTCCCCCGCTACCAGATGGACTGAGATGGCTGTACTACACGAGAAACTGCAGGCGATCTACGAGGAAGTATCGCAACGCAACGCCGGTGAGCAGGAGTTCCACCAGGCCGTCTACGAGGTCCTGACCAGCCTCGGCCCGGTGGTGGCCAAGCATCCCGACTACGCCGACGGCGCCATCATCCGCCGGCTGTGCGAGCCCGAGCGGCAGATCATCTTCCGGGTGCCCTGGCTCGACGACTCCGGCACCGCGCAGATCAACCGCGGCTTCCGAGTCGAATTCAACTCGGCGCTCGGTCCCTTCAAGGGCGGCCTGCGGTTCCACCCGTCGGTCTACCTCGGCATCGTGAAGTTCCTGGGCTTCGAGCAGATCTTCAAGAACTCGCTGACCGGCCTGCCGATCGGCGGCGGCAAGGGCGGGTCGGACTTCGACCCCAAGGGCCGCTCCGACGCCGAGGTGATGCGCTTCTGTCAGTCCTTCATGACCGAGCTGTACCGCCACATCGGTGAGTACACCGACGTCCCGGCCGGCGACATCGGCGTCGGCATGCGCGAAATCGGTTACCTGTTCGGCCAGTACAAGCGGATCACCAACCGCTACGAATCCGGCGTGCTCACCGGCAAGGGCCTGACCTGGGGCGGGTCGCAGGTCCGCACCGAGGCCACCGGTTACGGCACGGTCTTCTTCGTCGACGAGATCCTGCGGTCGAGCGGGCAGTCCTTCGACGGCAAGCAGGTTGTGGTGTCCGGCTCGGGCAACGTGGCGATCTACGCCATCGAGAAGGTGCACTCGCTGGGCGGGACCGTGGTGGCCTGCTCGGACTCCAGCGGATACGTGCGCGACGACAAGGGCATCGACCTCGACCTGCTCAAAGAGGTCAAGGAACTGCGTCGGGGCCGCATCGAGGACTACGCGGAGGCCCGTGGCGGCGCCGCACATGTCGTGACGGACCGCAGCGTGTGGGAGGTGCCGTGCGACATCGCGTTGCCCTGCGCCACCCAGAACGAGGTCTCCGGCGACGATGCGACCATGCTGATCAAGAACGGCTGCCAGATCGTGGCCGAGGGCGCCAACATGCCGTGCACGCCCGACGCGGTGAAGTACTTCGAAGAGGCCGGGATCAAGTTCGCCCCGGGCAAGGCTGCCAACGCGGGTGGTGTGGCCACCAGCGCGCTGGAGATGCAGCAGAACGCCTCGCGGGACTCGTGGACCTTCAACGACACCGAGGAGCGGCTGGCCGACATCATGCGCCGCATCCACGATCGCTGCCTCACCACCGCCGACGAGTACGGCCAGCCGGGCAATTACGTGGCCGGCGCCAACATCGCCGGCTTCATCCGGGTGGCCGACGCGATGCTGGCGTTGGGGCTCGTCTGACGACACCTCGAGGGTGATGTGGGTCACATCACCTGAAGTCCCGTCACAAATCCGCGTCCCGCGGTGTCTTGAGGGCATAAGCCTTTGAGAACAGGAGACGCTCCCATGACCGAAACAACTGCGCAGAACACCCGAGTGGTCGTGATCGGCGGAGGGTATGCCGGGGTGCTGGCGGCCAACCGACTGCAGGGCACACCGGGCGTGGCTGTCACGCTGGTCAATCCGCGGCCCGAGTTCGTCGAACGGATCCGGCTGCACCAGCTGGTGGCCGGAAACCACGATGCCACCGCGGCCTACGACACACTGTTGGGCGCCGGGGTGCGGCTGCTGGTCGACGGTGCCGAGCACATCGACGCCGACATCCGCCAGGTGCAGCTGACGTCCGGCAACGTCATCGACTACGACTACCTGGTCTACGCCGTCGGAAGCACCGGCGGGGTGCCCGCCTCCGTGCCCGGCGCTGCTGAATTCGCCTATCCGCTTTCGGAATTGGAGCAGGCCCAGCGCTTACGCGCCCGGCTGCAGGACGTGCCGATGTCGGCACCGGTGGTCGTGGTCGGCGGCGGGCTGACCGGCATCGAGGCGGCCAGCGAGCTGGCCGAGGCGGGCCGCAAGGTCACGCTCGTCACCGACGTGGTCGGCGCCTCGGTGGGCGCAGGCGCCCGTCGCTCGATCGTCAAGGCGCTCACCAAGCTGGGCGTCTCGATCATCGACGGACCCGAGGTCCTGGTGACCGCGATCGAGGCCGACGCCATCACGCTGGCCGACGGTAATCGGCTGCCGAGTGCGGTGACAGTGTGGACCACCGGGTTCGGGGTTCCCGGCCTGGCCGCGGCGAGCGGACTGCGTACCGACGAGCTGGGCCGGTTGCTCACCGACGAGACCTTGACCAGCGTCGACGACGCGCGCATCGTGGCAGCCGGCGACGCCGCCGCACCGTCGGGGGTGCCGCTGCGGATGAGCTGCCAGTCCGCAGGCCCGTTGGGGGTGCAGTCGGCCAACACCGTGCTGGCCCGCATCGCGGGCGCCGAGCCCAAGGTGATCAACCAGGCCTTCGCCGGACAGTGCGTGAGCGTCGGCCGTAATGCCGGGACAGTGCAGCTGTGCCACTCGGACGACAGCCCGCGCCGCGTCTTCATCGGCGGACGGACCGGCGCCTTCTTCAAAGAACAGGTCTGCCGGGCGACGCTGACGTTCCTGCGCAAGGAGGGTGTGAAGCCGGGGTCGTACTTCTGGTTCAAGGGCGACAACCGAGCACGGCAGTTGGCCGAGGCACAGCAGGAGACACTGGTCGGCGCGGACGCGAGGAGCAAGGACAACCGATGAACACGCCCGGCGCAGGTAACTCGACCTCGTACTCGAACGAACACGCCGAACGGTTCACGCTGCTACGGCCGCTGTTGTTCACCATCGCCTACGAGATCCTCGGGACGGCAACGGAATCCGATGACGTCCTGCAGGAGAGTTACCTGCGCTGGGCCGAGGTGGATCTGGACACGGTCCGCGATACCAAGGCGTTCCTGGCCCAGCTCGTCACCCGCCAGGCGCTCAATGCCCTTCGCGCCCAGTCACGGCGACGCGAGGAGTACGTGGGCCCGTGGCTGCCCGAACCGCTGCTGTTGACGGCCGGGGTCGCCGGCGACGCATCAGCCGATGTGGTGCTGGCCGAGTCGGTTTCGATGGCCATGCTGGTGGTGCTCGAGACGTTGACCCCGGACGAGCGTGCAGTGTTCGTGCTGCGCGAGGTGTTCGGATTCAGTCACGACGAAATCGCCTCGGCGATCGGCAAATCCAGCGCATCGGTGCGCCAGATGGCACACCGGGCCCGCAACCATGTGCAGTCACGGCGTAAGCGGTTCGAACCGGTCGACCCGCAGGTGTCGACAGAGATCACCCAGCGGTTCTTCGCCGCCGCCACGACCGGCGACATGAACACGTTGTTGGAGTTGCTCGCACCCGATGTGGTGTGGACGGCCGACAGCGACGGCAAGCGCAGCGCCGCGCGCAGGCCGGTGACCGGCGCCCAGTCGGTGGCCAAGCTGGTGGTCGGCCTCATGCGGTTCATCGACCAGGGCGGCCGCTTCGAGCCGACGACCTACAACAACGCCCCCGCGTACAAGTTGTACCTCGAAGACAGCTTCGAGGGCGTGGTCACCGTCGAGGTCGCCGACGGCAAGATCACCCATTTCTACGCGATGCGCAATCCGGACAAACTGACCGGCGTCGACATCCCGCGGGTGATCAGTCGCTGAGTCTCCCTCGCGCTACTCCCGCCGAGCAGACGTCAACTCGCACTGTTTCCCCTTGAAACGCACGATTTTGCGTCTGCTCGCGGGAGGAAGCAAGCTAGCTCCATGCGGATCGAGCGGCTCGGCGCGCTGGGCGATGCCCCGGCGGTGCTGCGCGGTGTCGCCGCGGCGGCCTCCCGCGCCGGCGTGGCGCCACCCGCCGCGCTGATCGGCAACTGGTTCTCGTCACGCGCGGTGATCGCACCCTCGGTGTCGGTGACATCGGTTGCGCCCGACACCGCCTTCGCGGTGGCACAGGACGCTTCGGGGCCGTCGGACGCGGTCGGGGGCGGGTGGTTCGGCTACCTCGCCTACCCGGATCCCGGCGCCGACGGCACACCACCGCGGATCCCGGTGGCCGCCGGCGGCTGGTCGGACTGCGTGCTGCGCCAGGACTCCGAGGGCCTTTGGTGGTTCGAAAGCCTCAGCGGCGCAGCGCTTCCCGCCTGGCTGCGAGCACTGGAACCGGCGCAGCCGGGAGGCTACACCCTGAGCTGGGTGGCCCCCGACCGCGATGATCACCGCCGTGGCGTGCTGGCCTGCCTGGACGCCATCGCGGCGGGCGAGGTGTATCAGGCCTGTGTGTGCACGAGGTTCACCGGCCGAATGGACGGCGAGCCGATCGATTTCTTCACCGAGGCGGTGGCCCGGACCGCGCCTGCACGGGCCGCGTATGTGGCCGGCGACTGGGGTGCGGTGGCGTCGTTGTCGCCGGAGTTGTTCCTGCGCCGGGCGGGCACCGCGGTGACCTCCAGTCCGATCAAGGGCACGCTGCCGTCCTCGGCCGACCCCGCCGCCCTGCTGGCCTCGGTCAAGGATGTCGCCGAGAACGTCATGATCGTCGACCTGGTCCGCAACGACCTGGGACGGGTGGCGACCACCGGCAGCGTGACGGTGCCCGAACTGCTCGCGGTACATCCGGCGCCCGGGGTCTGGCACCTGGTCTCGACGGTCACCGCCGAGCTACCCACGCAGGTGCCGATGAGCGCCCTGCTGGACGCCACCTTCCCCCCAGCCTCGGTGACCGGCACACCGAAGCGACGGGCCCGCCAACTGCTGCGGCAGTGGGAAGCGGCACGTCGCGGAGTCTATTGCGGCACAGTCGGATTGGCGTCACCAGTGGCAGGATGCGAGCTGAACGTCGCGATCCGGACCGTGGAATTCAACGCCGACGGCTCGGCGGTACTCGGCGTGGGCGGCGGCATCACCGCCGATTCCGACGTCGACGCGGAATGGGAAGAGTGCCTGCACAAAGCGGCCTCGATCGTTCAATCCCGGGCGCGCAGCACAGCGTCGTAGAGCTCGCGCCGTGACGGCGCCCCCGGGTTCGCAGCGATCACCTGGGCGCAGGCGTCCTTGACCCGGATGCCGTCGGCCACCAGCTCCTCCACCTCGGCCACCAGGTCGGACAGTTCCACCGACGGGGTGCCCCCGGCCAACACGACGGTGATCTCCCCCAGCACTCCGTCGGCGGCCCACTCCGCGAGCTCGGCCAGGCTGCCGCGGCGGACCTCCTCGTGCGTCTTGGTGAGCTCGCGGCACACCACGGCACGACGCTCCGGTCCCAGCACCTCGACGGCGTCGCGCAGGGTCTCGGCCAATCTGCGCGGCGATTCGAAGAACACGCTGGTGCGCGATTCAGCTGCCAGGGTCTGCAGCCAGGCCAGCCGGGCCGCGTGTTTGCGCGGCGCGAAACCCTCGAAACAGAACCGGTCCGAGGCCAGCCCGGACACCGCCAGCGCCGTCGTCACCGCAGAAGGACCCGGCAGGCACGAGACCGGCAGCCCGGCCTCGGCGCAGGCCGCCACCAGTCGGTAGCCGGGGTCGTTGATCAACGGCATACCGGCGTCGCTGACCACCAGCACCGTCGCGCCCGCCGCGATCTCGGCGACCAGGCCGGGCACGCGGCTCGCCTCGTTCTGGTCGAAGAAGCTCAGGATCCGACCGGACGGTTGCACGCCCAGCGACTGGGCCAGCGCACGCGCGCGCCGGGTATCTTCGGCCGCCACGATGTCAGCCGTCGTCAACGCCTCGACCAGCCGCGTCGACGCATCGTCTGGCCGACCCAGCGGCGTGGCGCCGATCAGTAGTTTGCCGGGTGTCACGCCAGACAGCCTACGATCGCTTGCGTGACCGCCACCGCCACCGATACGCCGACGGCTGGTCGCTCGGTCCCCCTGATCAGCCCCGCGCCGCTGATCCCGCCTGCCGATTTCGGCCCGACCGACCGGCTGCAGGGCTGGTTGATGACGGCGGTCATCACCGGACTGGCCGCGATAAGCCGGTTCCTGAACCTGGGCTCGCCGACCGACGCGGGCACCCCGGTGTTCGACGAGAAGCACTATGCGCCGCAGGCCTGGCAGATGCTCTACAACCACGGCGTCGAGGACAACCCCGGCTACGGGCTCGTGGTGCACCCGCCCGTGGGCAAGCAGTTGATCGCGATCGGCGAGGCGCTGTTCGGATACAACGGGCTCGGCTGGCGGTTCTCCGGCGCGCTGTGCGGTGTGCTGATCGTGATGCTGGTGGTGCGGATCGGGCGCCGGCTCAGCCGCTCCACCCTCGTCGGCGGTATCGCCGGACTCCTGCTGATCGCCGACGGGGTCAGCTTCGTCTCGGCCCGCACGGCGCTGCTGGACGTGTTCCTGGTGACGTTCGTGGTGGCGGCGTTCGCCTGCCTGATGGTGGACCGCGACGACGTCCGCCGGCGCATGCACACCGCCTTCGTAGAAGGCCGGATCGCCGAGACGCCGTGGGGTCCGCGGCTGGGCGTGCGGTGGTGGCGGTTCGGTGCGGGCGTGCTGCTCGGCCTGGCGTGTGCGACGAAGTGGTCCGGGCTGTACTTCGTGGCGTTCTTCGGCGTGATGACGCTGGTGCTCGACGCGATCGCGCGCAAGCAGTACCACGTACCGGCACCCTGGCGCGGCATGCTGCGCCGCGATGTGGGGCCGGCCGCTTATGTGTTCGGCCTGATCCCGTTCGCGGTGTACCTGGCGTCGTACGGGCCGTGGTTCGCCTCCGAGACCGGCATCAACCGGTACGAGGCGGGCCAGTCCATCGGCGAGAACAGCATCATCCCGCTGCCCGACGCGCTGCGCTCACTGTGGCATTACACCTACGCCGCCTACCATTTCCACGCCGGGCTGACCAACGCAGACGGCAACCACCACCCGTGGGAGTCCAAGCCCTGGACGTGGCCGATGTCGTTGCGGCCGGTGCTCTATGCGATCGACAACCACGATGTGGCCGGGTGCGGCACGCAGTCGTGTGTGAAGGCCGTGATGCTGGTGGGCACTCCGGCGATGTGGTTCATCGCGGTGCCGGTGCTCGGCTGGGCCCTGTGGCGGGCCGTGGTGCGACGGGACTGGCGCTACGGCGTGGTCCTGGTCGGTTACTCGGCGGGTTTCCTGCCCTGGTTCTTCGACATCGACCGGCAGATGTACTTCTTCTACGCGACGGTGATGGCGCCATTCCTGGTGCTGGCGATCGCGCTGATCCTCGGCGACATCCTGTACAAACCCAATCAGAACCCCGAACGCCGAACCTTGGGCCTACTGGTGGTGTGCTTCTACGTGGCATTGGTGATCGCGAACTTCGCGTGGTTGTACCCGGTCCTGACAGGCATCCCGATTTCGCAGTCGACCTGGAATCTGGAGATCTGGTTGCCCTCGTGGCGCTAGTTGGGCCTTAACGGGTCCTGCGCCGGCTTGTCGCCGTTCGCGGTTTTGGCGGGGCCCTTCGCCGATTTCTACTTGAGGGCTGCAAAACCCCACGCACAACGACCCTCACGTCGAAAACGGCGAGCAAGGGCTAGAAAACCGTGGAGCACGCCCAGTCGAGCTAGAGCAGGTCCCGCGCTGCCGGGCAGGACATACAGCGCGGCCCGCCGCGGCCCGTACCCAGCTCCGAAGCCTCGATCGGCAACACCTCGATGCCCGAATCCGCCAGCCGGGCATTGGTTTCGGCATTGCGTTCGTAGGCGACCACCACACCCGGCGCCAGAGCCAGGGTGTTGTTGCCGTCGTCCCACTGCTCGCGTTCGGCCGTAACCGGGTCGAGCCCCGTGTCGATCACCCGCAGTTGCTCGATTCTCATCGCAGCCGCGGCGGCCTGCACGAACGGCACTTCGTCGTCGATCCGGATCCCGGCTTCGGTGCGGTGAATGGTGAACGCCGACAACGAGTCCACGATGTTGGGGTACATCACCACCGCGTCGACATCGACCATGGTGCACACGGTGTCCAGGTGCATCTGGGCGCGCTCCTGCCGGATCGGCACAGCGAGCACGGTGTGGGCGAGGTCGTCGTCGAACAGGCTGCGCGCCAACGCCTCGGCACCGGCCGGCGTGGTCCGCTCCCCCACGCCGACCGCCACCACACCGGGCCCGAGCAGCAGCACGTCGCCGCCTTCGACGGGTGCCGAGCGCGACTCGTAGGCCCGCCGGACGCCGAGGAACCGCGGATGGTGGGCGTAGATCAGATCGGTCAGCGAGGTCTCGCGCACCCGGGCCGGCAGTGCGAGCGAGGTGATGGCCACGCGCGGGCCGATCCAGAACGACGAATCCCGGGTGAACAGCAGGTTGGGCAGCGGCTCGATCACGAAGTCTCCGCCGTGGTGCATGAGGCGCACCAGCGACAGTTCGGCACCGTGAAAGGGCACCTCGTTGAAGGTCATCCCGGCCATCAGGATGTGCGCCAGATCGGCCGGCGGCAGGCCACGTAGATAGGCCGAAAGTTCCTGGGCCAGAGGAACACCCAGGCGCCGCGCGTCGACCGCGGCGGAGATGCCGTGCATGCGGGCGGCGCCGCTGTCGAGCGCCTCGGTCAGCAGATCGGCCAGGAGCAACACCTCGACGCCGCGGGACCTCAGCACTGCCGCGAAGGCGTCGTGCTCACGCTGCGCCTTGGCCACCCACGGCAGGCCGTCGAACAGGAGGGCATCGTTGTTGCGCGGGGTGAGCCGCTGCAACTCCGGCCCCGGCCGGTGCAGGATCACGGCGCGCAGTGTGCCGACCTCGGAATTGGAACCGAACGCCGCAGTTTCCACACCATGACGTTAACTCAACTATGGTTGAGGTGTATGGAGACGCACGAGTTAACTCCTGGCGAGATGTCGCAGCGCAGCGGCGTGGCGGTGTCGGCACTGCACTTCTATGAGCGCGAGGGGCTCATCGCCAGCCGCCGCACCTCGGGGAACCAGCGCCGCTACGCACGCGAGACGCTGCGCCGCGTGGCGTTCATCCGGATGTCCCAACGCCTCGGCATTCCGCTGGCGCGCATCCGCGAGGCGCTGGCCGGCTTGCCCGCCGACCGGGTGCCGACCAGCAAGGACTGGGCCAAGCTCTCGGCCGGCTGGCGCCAGGACCTCGATGACCGCATCGTGCATCTACAACGGTTGCGCGACAACCTGACCGGCTGTATCGGCTGCGGCTGCCTGAGCCTCAAGACCTGCCTGCTGACCAACCCGGGGGACGTCCTCGCCGAGCAGGGCCCGGGCGCCTCCCGCCTCTAACGCAATCGAACGTCTGTGCGATACACTCGCGCGCATGGAGCTGGCGTTGCAAGGCTCACTGTTCGAGCACGCTGAACGGCGTCGACTCGGCAACGACGCCTGGGTGGAACTGCGCTCGGGCTGGTTGCCCGACGCCGATTCACTGTTCGAGGAGTTGATGGACGGGATTCCCTGGCGATCCGAGGAACGCGAGATGTACGACCGCGTGGTGGCGGTTCCGCGCCTGGTCAGCTTCCACCATCTAATCGACGAACCGGTGCCGCATCCCCGGCTCAAGCAGATCCGGCGCAGGCTCAACGACACCTTCGGCGGCGAGCTCGGGGAACCGTTCACCACCGCGGGCCTGTGCCTGTACCGCGACGGCAACGACAGCGTCGCCTGGCACGGCGACACCATCGGCCGCAGCCGCACCGAGGACACCATGGTGGCCATCGTCGGGCTCGGCGCGACAAGGGTTTTCGCACTGCGCCCACGCGGCGGCGGGCACGCCCTGCGCTTACAGCACCGCCACGGCGACCTGCTGGTGATGGGCGGGTCGTGTCAACGCACCTGGGAGCATTCGATACCCAAGACCACCAGCCTCGTCGGGCCGCGCATCAGCATCCAGTTCCGCCCGCAGGACGTGCGTTGAAGCGCCGGGCTAGCCCCGTACCGCGGCGACCGCGGCGCTGAGCAGCTCACGGGCCCGCTTGTCGTCCACCGGTGCCACCGGCTTGTCCGGGACCACCAGGGGGTTGGCCGTGACGATCACCATGAACGTGTCGAAACTGGCGACGTAGTTGTACAACTCGCCGGTGCGGGCCTGGCCGCCCATCGCGGTCTGCACGATGCGGTGCGTCCCCGTCGTGCGAGCCCCGTCGATCTTCGGGGCCTCGACCACGTCCACCTGCCCGCGGATCCCGGGGCCCAGAAATTTCACCTGCTTGCACGCATCGCCGGGATCGTTCAGCGGCACCGGCTCCGAGGTCTCCAGCGCCATCACGATGAACCGGTTACCCTCACCTTCGGCCGTGGTGGCCGCCACGTTGCCCTTCAGCTCGTCCGGCAGGGACTGTCCCTCGGCGAACTTCGCGCAATCGGCAGGTTCGATCTTGACCCCGGGCGGCATTTTGTGCGGCGCGAGCTTCTTGGGGTCGATTCCGGCCGGGGCGACGTCGGTGACCTTGAACTCCGGCCCGAAGCTGGAGCGCACCTTGGCGATGTTGGCGATGTCCGCATTGGCGGACGTCGACTGGTCCGATTGACCGCACGCGACCAATCCGGTGGCGCAGGCAAGGACGCCCGCGGCGGCGAGTAAGACGTTGCGGTTCTCCATCGCTGGACAACATACCTGGGCTCGCCCACATACCCGGGGCGACCGGCTCAGCCGCGTAACGCCGAAACCGATTTCACCAGGAGATCGGAGGTGAACGCGGTATCGAGCGCAGGATTGGGCGAGCCGGGATCCGTGACGACGGTGATGAACACGTGGTAGTCAGCACCCTCGGAATGCAGATCGGCGGTGAAAGTGTCGGCGTGAGATCTGGTTTCGGTGCCGCCTTCGACGACGGTGGTGACGGCGGTGGACATCCCCGCGGTCACCGCGCCCTCGATCCCCGGAGCAGCAACGGGCGTGACGATACCGGTGGAATGTCCGCCCGACACGCTCCACTGTTCGCACGTTCCTTCGGCGTCGGGATCGGGCGCGTCCGCGCCGGGATGCCCCGCCTTTTCTTTCGCAACGGCCGCGTACACGATGCCCCCGGGCCCCGAGGCCGACCAACCCCGGCCGGGTTCGGTGTCAGGGGCGGCTGCCGCTGCGCACCGCGCCGGGGCGGCGGTCCAGTCCGGCCCGAATCCCCACAGCGACACCGGGGTCGCCCGTGGGTCGATGGCCACCACTTCGTAGCCGGACGGCAGCTCTTGGCGCACCCGGTCGATGCGGGCCGGGTTCACGGTGGCGGCACCGGTGGTCTGAGGCGACGAAGTTCTCGACGTCGGTTGCGGCGCCGGCCGCGGCCCGCATGCCACCCCACAGGCCAGGGTGCACACCAGGAGAACCGTCGGGACGGCGAAAAGGCGCACGGCGTTTTGATACCACAGCCCCGGGTTTGCTGTCGAGGACGGTCGCAGCGCCCTTTGTCAACTCGTTTTTCGGGCTGACAACACGACAAGTGTTGCGATACAGCGGAATTTAACCGTCGCGCGAGTAGTTGTCGCCTGTAGGAGATCCACGATGATGAGGGGCAGAACAGGTGTACGCACTGACTGGAGCTGTGCTGGCCGGCAGCGCTCTGTCGGCCCTGGCCCTGAGTTTCCCCGCCGCGGCCCCCGCCTCGCCGTCGGGGGTAGGGTCCGCGCAGGACACCGCCGACGAACTGGAACGACAGGGTTTCGACGTCATCATCTACCGGGCCGGTACGGCTGCTCTCGATCGGTGCACCGTCGCGTCGGTCCGGCCGGCGCAGATTCTGCAGCGGACGGTGTATCTGTCCGCAAATTGCTGAGGACCGCCCAGCCGGTCACTCCGTCGAACATTTCACTGTGCAAAAGATGGCGGCCCAGGACTGAGGCTTCTGCCAGCTGATGCCCAGGAAAGCGTTTATCGTGCAGATCAGTTGCGCCTCGCCGGGGCGTCCAACCGATTGGAGACCGATGACCACCTCAATGCGGGCCGGTGGAATCGCCATCGCTGCTGTCGCACTCGGGGTCGCACTCGCCGGCTGCGCCAGCAAGACAGTGTCGGGCACCGCCACCGAGGCCCCCGGTGCCGCCGGAACCAGTGAATCCAGCACCGCCCCAACCAAGATCAAAGCCGATGACAAGGACAGCCCGACAGGGCACCAATACACGATCGTGGACTACATCCGCGACAACAACATCACCGAAACCCCGGTCCACCAAGGCGATCCGGGCACACCTACGTTGGAGCTTCCGATTCCCGAAGGCTGGACGGATGCAACCTCGTCGGCTCCCGAATGGGCCTGGGCCGCAATCGTATCCACCGATCCGGCGTTCGAAGCAGATCCGCCGTCCATCATCGCGCTGATGTCCAAGCTGACCGGCGACGTCGACCCGGCCAAGATCCTGGAGTACGCACCGAACGAGATCAGGAACCTGCCGGGTTACGAGAACCAGGGCGACGGGTCCGCGGGCCAACTGAGTGGATTCGATTCGTACCAGATCGGTGCCACCTACGTGAAGGACGGCGCCACCCGCCTGATCGCTCAGAAGACGGTGGTGATTCCTGGATCCGACGGGCTGTTCGTCCTGCAGTTCAATGCCGATGGCACCGAGGATCAGATGGGTCCGTTGATGGACGCCACCTCGGCGATCGACGAGCAGACGGTCATCACGCCGTAGTCACCTGCCGGGAGAAGGCCGACGCCGCAGCCACCTGCTCACGCGTCGGCCGCACTCCCGTGTACCGCTCGAATTGTTCGGCGGCCTGGAGCGCGATCACCTCGGCGCCGGTGATGACCGGCACGCCGGCCGCCCGGGCCGCGGCGATCAACGGCGTTTCGGCCGGCATCGCCACGACGTCGACGACTGCGCCCGCCGCCGCGATGGTGGCCGGTTCGAACGCACTGCGATGTTCGTCGGGTCCGTCTGCCATCCCGATCGGGGTGACGTTGACCAGGATGGGTGCTGTCAGGGTGCCGACCTCGGGCGCATAGCCGTAACCAAGCGCGTCGGCCAGTGCGCGCCCCGCTTCGGGGTTGCGCGCGACCACCGTCCCGTTGCTGAAACCTTTGTCCCGCAAGGCCGCACCAACCGCCTTGGCCATGCCGCCACTGCCCCGGATCAGCACGGCGTCATCCGGGTTCAACCGCTCGACGAGTTCCTGCACCGCCAGGTAGTCGGTGTTGGAGGCGACGAGACGGCCCCCGGGCACCGACAGGTCGTTGACGATCGTGTTGACCGCATCGATGGCCCGCGCCGACGGTTCGACCTCGTCGACAAGGTCGATGACGTCCTTCTTGAACGGCATCGACACCGAACAACCTCGAATACCCAAGGCCCGCACGCCACCGATCGCCGCGGCGATATCGGTTGTGGTGAAAGCCTTGTAGAGGTAGTCCAGTCCGAGTTGTTCGTAGAGAAAGTTGTGGAACCGGGTGCCGATGTTGCTGGGCCGGGCCGCCAGCGAGATGCACACGCGCGTGTCTTTACTCAATGGTGGCCTGCGGCCACGCGCCGGCAGCGCGTCACTCACTGGCTCACCGCCCGGATCACCTGTCGGGTCGCATCCCGGATCTTGGCCGCCAGTTCAGGTTCCAGGCCGATCGTGTCGACAGCGGGCACCGCCACGTCGGTGAGCACCACCCCGAGATCCTCACGCTCCCATACCGCGCCGAGCCGGTCCAGGATGCGTCGCATCGCGTAGTTGTCGCTCAACACCCGGGCGGTAAAACGTTTTATCCCAAGGTAATCGGCGGAAACCACCAGGGCATCCATCAGAAACGTGCCGATACCGCGGCCCTGATAGTCGTCGCCGACGGTGAACGCCACCTCGGCCGTCGTCGCATCGTGCCCTTCACGGACCACCCGGGCGTCTGCCACGACAGGACCCAACGCACCCTCGGTCATCACCCAGACGAAATGGTCGGCGTAGTCGACCTCGAAGAGGTACTCCAGCAGCGCCTTGGTCGGCTTGCGCACGGACTGGAAACGCCGGTAGAGGGTCTCACTGGAGAACTCGACCGGCCCGTTCAGGGTGCGTTCGACGTCGCCGGGCAGTACCGGCCGCAGATAGAACCAGTCGCCGGTGCGCATCTGTACCGGGATCGGTGTGATGAACGCGGCCAACCGTTGGCGCGCGATGCGCACCATGCGGTCGAACATGCCGGGTAGGTGCAGGATGACTTCGAACGCGTCGCGGTCACCCACCCAGCCCGTGACCGGTTCGAGTGCCGTCACGGTGGCGGTGCGCGACGCATCGCGCAGTAGCGCGATCTCGCCGATGATCAGACCGGGCTCCAGATCGGCGACGACGGCCTGACCGTCGGGCCCGTCATGGACCACCCGGGACCGCCCGGAGGCGATCAGCATGAACGTCAGCGCCGGATCCCCCTGCCGGATCAGCACCTGGCCCGGCGCGGCCGACAACGGCCGCAGCAGGGCGGTCAGCGGTGCCAGGACGGACGGCCGGCATCCGGCGAAGAATTCCAGCGCCGCCAGGTCGTCAGCACTGATCTCGCTCAGATCGGCCACGCCCCCAAGGCTACGACGCCACCGCAGGCTCAGTCAGGGCTTGGCGAATCCGGCCTTGGCGAGAGCGTTTTGACCGGCCTCACCCGTGACCAGGTCGACGAAGCGGTGTGCCAGGTCAGCGTGCTTGGACTGCTTGAGCACGGCGATCGGATAGGTGTTGACCGCCTGCGCGGCCTCGGGGAATGCGATGCTGCTCACCTTGTCCCCGGCTCCGGCGGCGTCGGTGACATAGACCAGGCCGGCGTCGGCCTGCCCGCTGGTCACCTTGCCGAGCACGTCGGTGACCGAGGTCTCCTCACTCACAGGGGACAGCGTGACGCCGGTGACCTTCTCGACCTTTTCGGTGGCACCGCCACACGGCACGGGCGGTGCGCACACCACGACGCTGGTATCCGGCTTGGTCAGGTCGGCGAAAGTCTTGATGCCCTTGGGGTTTCCCGGAGCGACGGCAATGGTGAGAGTATTGGTCGCGAAGTTGACCGGGCCTCCCTCGACGAGGTCCGCGCTCACCGCCTTGTCCATGTTCCGGGTGTCGGCCGAGGCGAACACGTCGGCGTCGGCACCCTGGGTGAGCTGGGTGACCAGGTCCGAGGATCCTGCGAACGAGAACTCCACGGAGCTCCCCGGGTTGTCGGTTTTGAACTGCTCGCCGATCTCGGTGAACGCGGATTTCAGCGACGCGGCGGCGAACACGGTGATCGAACCGCCGCCGACGCCGGAGGGGGAAGCCGGGACCGATTGCGTGGCCGAACTGCAGCCACCGATCAGGGCCGTTGCTGCCACCCCGGTAAGTGCCAGGGCGAACATCCGGGCTCGGGTCATGACTTTCCTTTCGGGGTTTCCACGATCACGGTCGTGGCCTTGACCACGGCGACGGCGACACTGCCGGGGGCCAACTCGAGTTCACGCACCGACTGGCTGCTCATCAGCGACACCACGGTGAACGGTCCACACTGCATCTCGACCTGGGCCATCACCTCGTCGGCGATGACATTGGTGACCAGCCCGGTGAAGCGGTTGCGTGCCGAGCTGCCTATGCCGAGCGGATCCTTTGGCGCCGCAGCGGCGTTGGCCCGCGCGAACGCCGCCAAAGCCGCCCCGTCGATCACCTTGCGGCCGGAGCCGTCGAGGTGGGAAGGCAGGGATCCGTCGTCGATCCAGCGACGCACCGTGTCGTCGCTGACCCCGAGCAGTTCGGCGGCCTCACGGACCCGGATCTCTGGCATCGCGTCAGCGTATCGACACCTCGAGCCTCCAACAACCGCAAATACCACGCAATCGCGCTATTGGGCCCGCAGGTGCGGGTCTTGACCGACACATCCTCAAATGCTAAGCAAGTGCTCAGCATTCACGACAGCTGACGAAGGGGAACCACATGGCGCTGCAGACAGTTCTGGACGACCTCCGCGACCGACCGGGTACCGGCGAGACGATTCCGGTCATCGATCCGGCGACCGAGGAGCAGATCACCGAGTTCCGGGACTGCGGGCCGGAAGCGGTCAACGAGGCCGTCGCCGCTGCGAAATCGGCCTACCAGTCCGGGGTTTGGACCGACATTCCGGCCCGCCAGCGCGCCAAGGTGCTGTGGCAGCTGGGCGATCTCATCGACGAGCACGCCAAGGAATTCGCCGAGCTGGAATCGCTGGACGCCGGCATGCCGCCGATGCAGGCCGAGATGATCGTCTCCACCTGCGCCGAGTTCTTCCGCTACTACGCGGGCTGGTGCACCAAGCTCAACGGCAGCAGCTACCAGGTGCAGATGGAGGGTGGCGTCAACAGCAATTACTCGAACCTGCACGCGTACACCACCAAGGAGCCGTACGGCGTGGTGGGCCTGATCTATCCGTGGAACGGCCCGCTGTTCAATGCCTGCGCCAAGATCGCCCCGGCTCTCGCCGCCGGCTGCTCCAGTGTCGTCAAGCCGGCCGAGGAGACCCCGTTGTCGGCCGTCTTGCTGGAGCGGCTCATCGGCGAGGCCGGCGTCCCCGACGGGGTGGCCAACTTCGTGATCGGTTACGGCGCCACCGCGGGCGCCGCGATCACCGCGCACCCCGATGTCGAGAAGGTCGCCTTCACCGGCTCCACCGAGGTCGGCAAGCAGATCATGCGGGACTCGGCGGACAACTTGAAGAAGGTCACCCTGGAGCTGGGCGGAAAATCACCGGTGCTGATCTACGAGGACGCCGACCTCGACATGGCGATCATGATGGCCTCGATGGGCATCTTCGTGCATTCCGGGCAGGGCTGCGTGTGCGGATCACGAATCTTCGTGCAGCGCAGCGTGTATGAGCGTGTTGTTCAAGGCATCTCGATGATCGGCGAGAACCTCGTCCTGGGCGGCCCCAAGGATGAGGGCGCCATGATCAGCCCGCTGGTCAGCCAGAAGCAGCTCGACCGGGTGCTGGGCTACATCGACCAGGGCAAGCGTGACGGTGTCGAGATCGTTTCCGGCGGTTACCGACTCGACCGCAAGGGTTACTTCGTCAAACCCACGGTGCTAACCAATGTCGACCCGGCCACCAGCCGACTGTACAAGGAAGAGATCTTCGGACCGGTCGTCACGATCCTTCCGTTCGACGATGACGACGAAGCCATCGCGATGGCCAACGACACCGACTACGGCCTGGCCGCCACCGTATGGACCACCAACCTGGCCCGTGCACACAGCGTGGGCAGGCGCCTGCAGGCCGGCATGGTGGGGTTGAACTGTCAGCTGACGTTCGACCACAACGTGCCGTTCGGCGGTTTCAAGCAGTCCGGAGTCGGCAAGGAGTTCGGCTACGAGGGCATCGACGGCTACCTCAAGACCAAGTCGATCTGGGCGCAGCTGTAGCGGACGAGCGTTCGGTTACACCGAGAACCGGACGGCGGCGAGCTCGAGGGCCTTGCCCTCGAGCCGCTGCCCCAGATAGATCTCGGCCTGCATGAGCCGCTCGCAGTACCACCGGATGTCCTCGGCGTGCTCTCGCGATGCGGTGTACCGCGTCGCCATGGTGGCCACGTCGATGCGCCGAGTGTCGCGCACCTTCAGATCCTCCGATACCTGGAAACCGTCGTCCTCGGCCGCGGTGATGGCGTCGAGCACCTGCCCCACTGCCAGGCGGATGTCCCGGCAGCCGTTCTCGGCGATCTCGGAGGCCTCCCGCTGAATGTCGCCCTGCCTGCGGACCACGACGGTGTCCGCGCTGACCCGCTCCCCCGCGGCTTCACTGGCGTCGCCGGACCACTCGGCACCACCGGGGGCGTGCACGTTCTGCCGGTGCCACTCGAACAGCGCTTCCGACTCGGCGGCCGATTGACGCCAGCGGGCCGCAGCTTCCGCCAGATACGTTGTGTCCCAAGCTTCCAGCTGAGAACGAGTCAGGTCTCCACCAGTAGGACCGGTGCCGGACGGATCATTCACATCAACTCCGCCAGACCCCCGGCGTGTTGCTCATCGACCGCGTCGTACCGCTGCGCGGCCGCAGACAGGTCCCCGGCCTGCGCACTCACGCGACTCGACTGGGAGGTCCGCGCTGTGCTCACCGCCCCGTCCATCGCGACGACACCGGTACTGCTGGGGTAGCCCCCGGCATCCGGACGGGCAGGAGTCAGCCTCAATTCGGCAGCGATCATCTCGCTGCTAGTGGCCCCCGCCCTCAGCGCCCCCGGGTCCACTCTCAGATCGTTTGCCATAGCAATCCCCCAACTGGCCAATCTGCTCCCCGAGGCTAACCGAATCGGCTGGGTTGAGCCCAGGGGCTGAGCAAGTATGCCATTGCGAACTGGCGTCGACCAAGAGCGGGTTCGGCGTGTGCCGGTCACCCGTTGGTCATCAACCGGCCATCGTCAAGCCTCCACTGACACTAAGGACTTGGCCAGTGATGAAGCTGGCATCGTCAGAAGCGAAGAAGGCCACCGCCTTGGCGACCTCCTCGGGTTCGGCGAGCCGACGGAACGGGATGGCCTTGATCAGTCCGTCCCGGACCTTGTCGGGAAGCGAATCGAACAGCGGGGTGTCGGTCGGTCCAGGGCAAACACAGTTGACGTTGATCTGGTGGCGCGCCATCTCACGCGCCAGTGACTTGGTGAATGCGATGACCCCACCCTTGGTGCCGGCGTAGACGGTCTCCCCCAGACTGCCCACCCGCCCTGCATCGCTGGCAATGTTGACGATCTTTGCCGTTTCTCCCTTGGCGAGGATCGGTTCGAGGAACGCGTGGGTGAGGCGGACCGGTCCGAGGAAGTTCACCGCGACCAACGACTGCCAGAGCGCATCGTCGTTGGACATGAACGGCTCGACGCGGTCGAAGCCCGCGGCATTGACGATGACACCCGGCAGTCCGTGCGCCGCCAACACCTCGTCGCGCAGTGTGCTCACCGCCGCCGGATCCGCCAGATCGACCACGTGGGCGGTGGCGCCGGCACACGCCTGCACGGTCTGCGCCAGGCCCGCTTCGTTGCGGTCGACGGCGGCGACGGCGGCGCCGTCCGCCGCCAGATCTATCGCGATCGCCCGGCCGATGCCCGAGGCGGCACCCGTGACAACGGCGACTTTGTTGTCGAATCGCACTATCTGGCCTCTCGATCTGCGGTGATATCTGCGGTGATGTCGACTCTCTGGCCACTATCGGCGTACCGACGCAGAAAATCAACCATTCGGTCGATAATTGACTTATATGGTCGAAAAACCGTAGCTTCGGTTGAATACGCACGCTGCAGTGTGTGCAGACAGAAGGGACCGCCCGCATGGATTTCTCTGATTACCAGCAGCTGACGCTGACCCGCCGGGACAACGGCGTTCTGCTGATCACGCTGAACCGGCCGGAGAAGTACAACGCGGCCGACGAGGGCATGCACACCGAGCTGGCCAGCATCTGGAAAGACGTGGCCGCCGATCCACAGACCCGGGTCGCGGTGATCACCGGCGCAGGCAAGGCCTTCAGCGCAGGCGGCGATCTGGCCATGGTCGAGCGGATGGCCGGTGACTACGACCGGGTGTCACACATGCTGTCCGAGATGAGCGACCTCGTCTACAACATGATCAACTGCGACAAACCGATCGTGTCCGCGATCAACGGTGTCGCCGTCGGCGCCGGCGCGGTGGCGGCCCTGCTCGCCGACGTCGCGATCATCGCCGAGGACGCCCGAATCGGCGACGGACACGTCAAACTCGGCGTGGCCGCGGGCGACCATGCCGCCATCATCTGGCCGCTCCTGGCCGGGACCGCGAAGGCCAAGTACTACCTGATGACCGGCGAGATGATCGGCGGCGTCGAGGCCGAGCGAATCGGGATGGTCGCCAAAGCCCTTCCACGCGAGGAGGTTCTGGACGAGGCACTGCGGATCGCCGACAATCTGGCCACCGGCGCTCAACAGGCGATCCGGCTGACCAAGCGGGCACTCAACAACTGGCTGCGCAACGCCGGCCCGATCTTCGACCAGTCCGCGGCCTACGAGATGCTGACTTTCCTCGGCCCGGACGTGGTGGAGGGCTACACCGCGTTGCGTGAGAAGCGCGCGCCACAGTTCCCGTCCGCGCAGCCGCCCCAGGACAGTTGACATGAAGATCGGCCTGGTCGTGATGGACGAGAATCCTTCCGACGCATTGAACGTGGTCAAGGCAGCGGACCGCGCCGGCGTGCACTCGCTGTGGAGCATCGACTACTACAACCGCAGCAGCCTCACCCGCGCCGCGTCGTTCGCCGCGGTCACGGACAACGCGATCGTCGGCACCAGCGTCACACCGCTTTTCGCCCGTGCACCGCTGGCGCTGGCTTCGGCGGCCGCCGACATCCAGGCCATCGCCGGTGGCCGGTTCGTGCTCGGGGTCGGCAGCAGCACCCGCCGGATGAACCAGGACTGGTACGGCGCGCCGCTGCAACACCCCGCGCCGCAGGTCCAGGAGCGCATCGAGCTGATCCGACAGCTGATCTCGCATCGCAGCGGCCCGTTCCGTTTCGACGGACGGTTCGACACCGTGGCGATGGGCCACTATGAGCGCGCCGGGCTTCCCACCGAAGTACCGATCATGGCGGCAGGAGTGGGCGAGCACATGGTCCGGGCGGTCGGGCAGTGCGCGGACGGCTTCGTCGGGCACACCATCGCGTCGGCCGAGAATCTGCGCGACGCGTCACTGCCGCTGCTGACCTCCGGTGCCGCCCAGGCCGGGCGCGCTGTCGAGGACATCCGGATCACCACCCAGATCGTGGCCGCAGCCGATTCCGACCGTGACGCGGCACGTCACGAAGCCGCGGCACAGGTGGGCTTCTACGCCACACCCAAGGGTTACGACGCGTTGTTCCCCGGTGCACGGCACAGCACAGCACCGAACGGCAATCCGCACGGGAAGCATTGGCCCGCAATGATATCGACGGTGTCGTGGCCGCCGGGCAGGCGATGGTCGAGGACCGTGCGGTGTTCGGCACCCCGGAGGACATCGTCGAACAACTGCGCCGGTACGCCGACGTCGTGGACTGGGCGCTGCTCTACCCACCGCACTACGGGGTCGAGGCCGAGCGCATCAACGCCAACGAGCACATGCTGATCGAGGTGGCCGCCGCGGCCGCTCGCGGCTAGTAGAACAGGCACAGAGCACGGTCGACGATCGCGGCGCGCAGCTCACCGCGATCGTCGTCGTGCAGGCCCGGTCCGATCCACACCGAGGACTGGTTCAGGACGCCGTGCAGGCACTGCAGAGCGACATTGACGTCGGGACAGGTGAATTCACCACTGGCCACACCCTGCTCCACCACCCGGCGGAACACCGCGTCGTGGCGGCGCCGCATGTCTTTCATCGGCTCCTCGAAGACCTCCGGCCAGCCTCGCGGCCAGGAGAACACCGCGGCCACCTCGGGCGCGGTCTCGGTGAGGATGCGGATCTGTTCATCGATCACGGCCGCCAGGTGCTCGCGGGCATCCACCTCTCCGAGCGCCTCTTCGCGCGCGGCCAACCGCTGCAGCACTTCCTGGGTCAGGGCCTCCAGTGCGGCAGCCACCAGAGCATCCTTGGACGAAAAGTAGTGGTAGAGAGTGGCCTTGGCGATGTCGGTCTGCTCGGCGACATCTTCCAGGCTCATGCCCTGGTAGCCGGATTCGGTCAGGATGCGGGTGGCGGTCTTGACGATCTCGGCCTTGCGCCGGTCACGACGGCGCTCCACGCGACTGGAACCCGCAGGCTGATCCTCCACGAGCCCATCCTAACCAGGGCGGGTCGACTACTCGACTGAGTGGACGAATTACCCCGGCTGCGCGCCGATCACCGAGAGCAACTGCAGCTTCTCGTAGCTCTCGCTGCCCGGTGCAGCGGTGTAGACCAACAGTTGTTCGGACTTGAGCTCAGCCGTCGCAGTATTGCCGCGGGCTGGGGCATCACCAGCAATATCGCCCACCCCGGCGTCGCTCCGACCAGCCTGCTGGCGGCTCGCCCGGAAGTCGGGCGGGCCGAGGACACCGTCGGTGTGCGGCTGATCCGCTGGTTCTCGGCGCGGGGCCTCATCGTGGGAACCGTGGCGAGCGCGAAACTGCCTGCGCTGATGGCCGCGGCGTCAGCCCAGGCGAAGGACGGCGCGTTCTACGGTCCCCAGTAGCCGGGGCACGTCGGCGGCCCTCCTGGTGAACAGAAACTCTGGAAACCACTGCGCGACAACGCGAACGCCACACGTGTGTGGACGGTGTCGGAGGAACTCACGGGAATCACCTTCGCGTGAAGCCGGGGCACTAAGCCGGCGCGATACGGGTGCGGGCCACCTGCGCCGCTCCGTTGCCGGTGATCAACCACAGCGTGGCGAGTTGCGCGATGAAATCGTCGAGCGACAGATGCACGTCGCCGTTGACGAACGCCAGGATGGCATCGGCAGTCCCGCCGACGATGAACGCCGGTGCGACCTGCGCCAGCGGATCGGCTTCCAACTCGACCCCGTGCACGGTGCGTCCGTGATCTATCAGTACGTCGGTCAGCCGGTGCATGACCGTCGTACGGTGCGCATCGAGTTCGGGCGACGCCGCGACACCCCCGAGTAGGACACGGGCGCGACGCGGGTCGTCCACGAGGGTCCGCACCGCGGCAGCCACACTCGCCAGGGCCTGGACCTCCAATGGCTGCTGTGCCGCCGCATCTGCTGCCGTCACGGTGGCGCTACGTACCTCGTCGGCGATGTCGTCGACGACCGCGGCCGATAAACCGTCGAGATCGGTGAAGCTCTCGTAGAAGTACCGTTTGTTGAGACTGGCTGCGGCACAAATCTTCTCAACCGTCACACCCCGCCATTCATTGCGCACCATCAGGTCCATCGCCGCATCCAGCAGGCGCCCGCGCCGTTGCCGGCGGCGGGCGTCAGCTGATTGGCCTCCGTAGGCGCGATTGGTCGTTGACACCACCAACACATTCTGGCACGGTTCAGTACCAGATATTGGGCACGATTCCGTACCAGATGCTCGAGAGGGGCGCCCATGGCCACCGCAGACACAAGAGCGCACGACGCCAACCGCACACCGGACGCCACCAAGGGGTCGGTATTGAACGACTTGCGCGAGTTGGCGCAGACGGCACCGGCCCTGGCCTGGCGCCAGGGCTGGGACTACCTACAGGAACTCGGCACCGCGGGTCGCCGCGACCAACTCGCCGCGCTGTTCGAGCGGGGACACGAACCCGACGGACCGCACGGAGCCATGGAGGGTCTGATCGTCGGCAACCTCTTCGGCATTCCCGAGGCGTCCCTGGCGAATCCGCTGTTGAAGATCGAACCGACCTGGCGCGGAAAGACGTTCGACACCGATACCGGCTTCAACCGGCTCGCGCCGATCGCCAAGTACGCGATGCGCGTCATCGCGCCCCTGTACCGCGGACTGCGTCGGGCCGGATCCGAGATGGTGGGATTCGAGTTCACCCACCGCATCGACACCGCGGCTATCCCGCCCTACATCAAGGTTCGGGCACTGGACTACAGCCCGGATGAATACCGGAACCCCAGCGTGCGCACCTTCCCGATCAAACGGACCCGCGACGAAATCGTCGAGCTGCTGCCCGGCCTCTATCTCGGGCGGGCCCTGTTGAACATGCACAGCGGCGAAGTGCGACCCATCGCATACTTCGCATTGCGGGAGTTCAGCGACGAAAGCGCCGGCCGGTGATCGATCTCGCCGGGGCCGTCGTATGCGTCACCGGCGGCGCACGCGGTATCGGTCGAGCCACCGCGGTGGCTCTGGTCGAGCGGGGCGCGAGGGTGTGGATAGGTGACGTCGACGCCGATGCAGCCACCCGCACCGCACATGAGATCGGCGCCAACGCCGCACATCTCGACGTCACGGACGCTGCGAGTGTGGCGGCGTTTCACAGCGCTGCCCGCGCTGACGGACCGGTGGCGATGTTGGTGAACAACGCCGGCATCCAGCACATGGGCCCCTTCGTGGGCCAGAAACTCGCGGCGTACCACCAAGAGATCGCCGTCAATCTGACCGGCGTCGTCAACGGCATGCACGAGTTTCTTCCCGGCATGCTCGATCGTAATCACGGCCACATCGTGAACGTCGCATCGATGGCGGCCAAGGTGACCACTCCGGGCATGTCGGTGTACTGCGCGACGAAGTACGCGGTGGCGGCGTTGTCACGAGCCGTTCGCGCCGAAATCGCCCACTCCGACGTCACCATCACTACGGTCATGCCTACCGCAGTCCACACCGACCTGACAGCAGGAGTCACACTCGACCTTCTCCCCACCCGCCAACCCGAGCAGATCGGAACCGTCATTGCCGACAGCGCACGCAACCCCGGACGCGAAGTCACCGTCCCGAAATGGTTGTCGCCGTTCGGGTTGCTGGAGGAGGCCACGCCGGAGCCGGTGATGCAACTGTTCAAACGACTTGCCACCCGAAACGAGCCACCCGGGCATTTCGATGCGGACCGTCGCCGCGACTACCTGAACCGGATCAACCGATGACGATCTTGGCCACCTGCCTCACCTCCCCGGTGAATAAGCACCGCGTCCAAGCCTTCGGCGCTGCCGTCACCTCCAGATTTCCGAGCGGTGACCGCCCACTCGCCGCACCGCCACCGGGATCGAATCTCAAGCCGGTCATGGGCAACTACGGTTTCCCGTTCCTCGGCCACGTGTTGAGCTCCCTGGCCGACCCGCTGTCCTTCGCCCGGGATCGCTACGAGCGCTACGGACCGGTGTCCTGGGCCGGCGGCGTCGGCTTTCGCGTCGTCGGCCTCATGGGCCCTGACGCCTTGGAAACCGCATGGATCAACCGGGACAAGGTGTTCTCCAGCACCCGCGGCTGGGCGCCGGTCATCGGACCGTTCTTCCACCGCGGAATCATGCTGCTCGACTTCGACGAACACCGCGATCACCGCCGCATCATGCAGGAGGCCTTCACCCGCAGCGCGCTGGACGGCTACCTCGAACTGATGCGGCCCAGTATCGATCGCACGCTTCGCAATTGGCCCTCGACACAGAGCTTTCCGTTCTATCCGTCCATCAAGCATCTGCTGCTCGAGCAGGCCGCGGAGGTGTTTGTCGGCACTCACCTCGGTCCCGAATCCGACCAGTTGTCGGCCGATTTCCACGACACGGTCCGCGGCGGGCAGGCACTGGTGCGGGCCGACGTACCCGGCGGTGTGTGGGCCAGGGGGCTACGGGCCAGGGAGCGGCTCGAGCGTTACTTCGCCGCGCAGGTTCCCGACCGCCAACGCGGCGACGGCACCGACCTGTTCTCGATGTTGTGCCGCAGTGAGGACGAGGACGGTGCCCGGTTCACCCAGGCCGACATCGTGAACCACATGATCTTCCTGCTGATGGCCGCACACGACACCACCGCCATCGCGTTGTCCATGCTGACCTACGAACTGGGCCGAAACCGGCAGTGGCAGGACGCGCTTCGCGAGGAGGCGCTCGCTCACCCGAACGACACCCCGACCCTTCTCGACCTCGATGCCTATCCCCTGCTCGACGCCGCCTTCAAGGAGATCCTGCGGATGTACGCGCCGGCCGGCGCACTCTTCCGCCAAACGGTTCGCGATACCGAGATCCTCGGTCACTTCGTCCCACGCAAAACGCAGGTGGCCATCAATGTCTATGCCTCCATGCGTCTTTCCGACTGGTGGCCCGATCCGGACACCTTCAACCCGGAGCGGTTCGTGGACAACGCCGCATCTCGTGCCGCGGTGAGCCGTTACGTGTTCGCGCCGTTCGGCGGCGGAGCACACAAGTGCATCGGCCAGCAGTTCGCCGACATGACCGTCAAGACCACCATGCATCAGATGCTGCGCCGGTTCGAGTGGAACGTGCCTGACGATTACCGGCCCCAGCTGACCTGGGGCACCGGACCGATGCCGGCCGATGACCTGCCGATCAACCTGCGGGCGCGCGGCTTGACGTAGCGTCGCTAAGGAGGCCCCCTCAAACCTGCGGCATCGCCTCACCGACGGGCTCGGGTTCCAGCGTCGGGTCTGCTGCTACGGCCGCCATCGGAACGGCTGCGGCCAGCGACATGATCAAGCGGTGCAATGCTTCTCGGCTGATTTTGCGGTGACTCAACCAGTCCAGCGTTGCACCCTCCATGAAACTCAGAAATCCTTCGAGTGCGACCCGCATGGCCGGGGGCTCAGCCTGACCCGGCAAGACCATCTGAGTGAACAGCGCCCGATACTGAGCGCGGTGGTCGGCGACGAACGCACGCACCTCCGGGTCGACACCAAGACCGCCACTCATGATCAGGCGGTAGGCCGCCTCCGAGCTCACTGCGAAATCCAGATACCGGTCGAGCATGGCGGACATCAACTCACGAGGCGGGACATCCTCGTTCATCCGCGCGTGGTCGAGCAGCTGGCGATGGAAGTCCTCGATGACCGCCAGGTAGCACTGCCGCTTGGAACCGAAGTAGTAGAACAGCAACCCCTTGGTGACGCCCGCGCGCTCAGCGATGTCATCCATCGATACGTCATCGAATGCACGGCTGGCGAAACAGTCGGCCGCCGCAACCAGTAGCTCTGCCCGTCGGGCCGGATCGCGATGTCGACGCGCACCACTCGCCATCGATCCTCCAAACATTGACTTTCGGTCAAACTTCGTCCACCGTAGCACCGACGGTCAAGTTTGACCGTTAGTCAAACTTATCGAGAAGGGAAACTGACCTTGCCTCACGAAAATCTCCGCAATGCCGTCGTCGTCATCACCGGTGGGGCTCGGGGCATCGGACACGCAACGGCGGCCGCTTTCGCTGAACGCGGGGCACGGATCGTCATCGGCGACCTCGACGAACAGGCGGCCAAAGAGGCCGCCGCAGCAATCGGACGAGGAGCATCCGGACACGGTCTCGACGTGTCGTCCCAGACGTCCTACGAGCGGTTCGTCGCCGCCGTCCACGACGAAGCGGGCGCCATCGATGTGCTCGTCAACAACGCCGGAATCATGCCGGTCGGCGCATTCACCGAAGGTGAGTTGGCATCGGTCCGTGCGACGATCGACATCAACCTGTGGGGCGTCATCCTCGGCTGTCACATCGTTCTACCTGGCATGCTGGAGCGACGGCGCGGGCAGATCATCAACATCGCGTCGGTGTTGGGGCGCGTCGCCGGCGGAGGTGTCGCGGCGTACAGCGCGAGCAAGTTCGGCGTTGTCGGCTTCACCCATGCGCTTCAGCAGGAGTTGCATGGATCGGGGGTGACGGCCTCGGTGGTGCTGCCGGGCGTGGTCCGCACCGAGCTGTCGAGTGGCGTTCCCGAACGCGGAGTGCCGATCTCGGACCCGTCGACGGTCGCGGCGGCGATCGTGCAAGCCGGCCTGGCCGCCAAGCCCGAGGTCACTGTCCCGGCATGGTCGGGCGCCCTGATGCGCACACTGGCCCTGTTGCCGCCGCGCCTCCGACAGCCTTTCTTACGGGCTACCGACTACGACCGCGCCATGCGAGGAGTCGACACGAGGCAACGCGCCGGATATCGCGACCGACTGGCCAAGACCGTCGGCGCCAGCTCGGACTTTGCGCTCAAGACTCAGGACGAGGACGACAACCGGTGACGATCGATCGAGTCGCCGCGTTCCAACGAGAACGCGCTGCCTTGTTGAGCTTCTGCGCCGAGTTGTCCCAGTCGCAGTGGCGGGCCGACAGCGCGGCCGCCGGATGGCGCGTGCAAGATGTCGTGGCCCACCTCGGCGCCAGCTGTCGCGCTCTTTTCACCCCTGCCGCGATCACGCTGTTGACGACGCGAGACATTGAGCGCGCCAACAACATCCCGGTCGATTCCCGACGCCACTGGCATTGGAGCCAGGTACTGGCCGAATACGAACGGTGGAGCGGCCGAACACTACGTGCAGCCTCGCTGGTCGCCAGGTCACCGGCACGTGCGCTACGCACCCGCCTCGGCGAACTCGGATCGTTCACGGTCGGCCTGGTCCTACCCGGAGCACTTGTCTTCGACCATCACACTCATCTACGCCATGACATCGCCCCGGCCATCGGCGCACCTGCGCCCGGTACGGACGCCGGACGCATGTCCGTCGTTGTCGAGTGGATGCTGGCTGTGCTGGCCAATCAACTGAGGGCTAACCCGCCCTCATGGCTGAGAGCGCCAGTCTGCCTGGAACTCTATGGCGACGGTGGTGGCCGGTGGCTCATCCGACCGGACGGCACGATCGCTACCGCTGCTGGCGATTGCGGCCCGGTTGCCTCTATACGAGGCAATGTCAACAGTTTTCCGGTGTGGGCGACCAAACGGGTCGACTGGCGCACATCCGACATCGCCATATCAGGAAACCAGGAACTACTGACCACCCTGCTTGACTCGATGAACATCGTCTGATGCCCGTCCGTAAATCGACAACGACGCCCATCGTGGATAGAGGATTGCCGGGCCCAGCCAGCGAGAGACGAAGCGGCGCAATGCGGGTCCCGTGCGGGGACCCGTTCCAGGATCGGTCAATATCGATTGCACCGTACGCAACGTCATCTCGGCAAGTTCACGCAGGCCGGTGTCGTCGAAGCCGTGAAGTCTCCAATCGACATCGAGTCGGTGAAAGACGGACAAGCAGAAGGTGATTGCCGTGTCGGAAGTCAGCGAGGTGACGGGTTCGCCGCCCTCTCGACGGGTCAGTAGCTTCTCCAGCTGTGGATCGCCGGAGAGGGTCTCGATTCCAAATGAAACGCTTTCGACCACTGCGGTGACCGGGTCGCCGACGCCGCTGACCTGATCCGTGACCTGGTCGATGAATCCGTTGACGGCACGCATTGCACTGGCGATGAGCAGCGCGTCGGCGTTGGGGAAGTAGCGGTACACCGTCTGGCGAGTGACACCGAGTCGGCGGGCGACGTCGGCGAGACGTATCCCGGCTCCATGCTCGGCAATCTCCTCATCTACCGCAGTCAGGATGCGCGAGATAGCTTCCTCGTCCGATGAGGGCGTCGAACCCGCCCAGCCACGACTACGCATTCGCCGCCACCAGCCTGTCGCTGGTGAATTCAATCGGAAGAGTTGTGGGACCGGTCATTCCGAGCACCGATTTCCATGGAGCCGGCCCGACACGATGGGTGGTGGGGAGGCGGCGGGTGAGGACTGTGAGTGCTTCCGCCAGTTCCCGGCGCGCGAGGTTCGCCCCCAGGCAATAGTGCGCGCCACCGCCGAACGTCAGAATTGCGGGAACGTCGTTGCGCGCGATGTCGAAGCGGTCAGCATCGTCATAGATGGCCGGATCTCGATTGGCGGCAAAGGTGTTCGCGAGTACGAAGGTGCCCGCCGGGAACAGATACCCACCGAACTCGACATCCTCGACGGCGGCTCGCGGCACGATACAGGCCGCTGGCGAGTGGCGCATGCTCTCCTCGACCGCCTGCATCGCAAGTTCCGGATGGTCGCGCAGCTTCGCCCATTGGTCCGGATGCTCGCAGAGCACCTGAACCGATGCCGCCAGCTGGTTTCGCGTTGTGTCCGTTCCCGCCATCAAGAAACCGGCCACCAGCATGCGGAGTTCGTCGAGATTCAGCCGGTCGCCATCGCTTTCGGCGCGAATGAGCTCGGACAGCAGATCATCGGTCAGGTTGTCCCGGCGGGCGGCAACCATGCCGTCGACGTAGTCGTCGAGTTCACCCCACGCACGCATGATCGCGGACTCGTCGAAGTTGGCGTCCGGCTGAAAGTTGAGGGCTTTGAAGACCTCCTCAGTCCAGTCCGCGAACAAATGCCAGTCCGCGCGAGGCGCACCGAGCAGCGCACACATGATCGGGGTGGGGTAGGGACGCGCGATGTCGGTCACGACGTCGCACTGCCCGGCGTCCACCACTCGATCGATCAGCCCGTTCACCACGTCGTGGATCGTGTCCTGCAGGCGTGAGGTCGCGCGGGGAGTGAACGCCTTGGAAACCAGCTTGCGCAACCGCACATGTGGTGCACCGTCCAGGCCCAGGAGGCTGCCCACCATCTTGTCGAACAAGGGACCAGAGGTGATGCCCTGGGCCGCCAGAGTGATACCGGGCGGGAGGCGGAACCTGTTGTCACGCAGTATGTCGCGAGCCAGTTCGTAGGACAGGATTTCCGGACCGAGGGGCCCGATGGCGATAGGCGCGCGTGCCTGCGCCGCTCGGACATCTTCGAGGATGTCGTGCGGAGTGGCGGTGAGGCTGTAACTGAGGGTCGGCAGCCCCGCGTCGAAGACGTTGGGAGCCACGCTGTTGACGTTCATCGACGTTCCCACCTTCCGCGAGGCCCATATCGGGCCCTAGCCGACATATTTGCCACAACCGTATGACCAAGAACATCTGAGCGTCAACAATCTGGAGCATTATCCCTGTACAGGCAGTCCATCAGATACCTAGACCATACGATGACCATACGATCTTCTGAATTATGTCCGCTTAGTGCGCCGCAGCACGGGTGAAGGCTGGATTGATCTTCAAGGGGCGACGGGGACGGACGCGGAGGCGTTACTGTGGGCCGCCCACAAACCAGAAATGGCAGATCAGTTGCCTGACCTGCCATTTGAGAGTGGAGCTAAGGGGAATCGAACCCCTGACCTTCTCGATGCGAACGAGACGCGCTACCAACTGCGCTATAGCCCCTGATACCGGAACGAAAGGCTACCAGCCGTCGGCCCGGAAGCGGAAACCGGCCGGCCTACTGGCCGGAAGCCCGCGGTAGATCGTATTCGCGCGACATCGACCCATACGACGCGTAGGCCAGGTGCTCGAAGATCGGATCCTCGTCGTCGATGTCGAGTACCACTGCGCCGGGCCTACGCAAGCGGGCCGGCACTACGTCGAGCTTGTGGTCGTCGGTGCTCTCCACGCCCAGCCGGGACCGCGCCATCCGTTGTGCACGACGACGCCGCAACTGTTCCTCGATACGCGTCTGGCGGCGCAGATAGGCCAGGTACAGCACGGTGACCGTGCCGGCACCGCCACACACCCACCAGGCCGACGGCGTCACCAGGAAGGCAGCGCCCGCCGAGAACAGCATCGTGGCCGCCAGCACCGCGAGCACCCGCTTGCGGAACCGGAACTTGCGGGCACTGACCTCCGCGGCGGTCTTGGACTCGAACCGGCGCTGGCGGGGCGCACTCGGCGATCCGACGGGGGTCTCTGCCGATTCCTCGCCGACCGGTTCGTCCTCGGCCTCGGGTTCCAGACCCGACGAGTCGTCGACGTACTCGTACTCGTCGGCAAGTTCTTCTTCATCGTCGGCGCCGACGGGGCCCGGCGCGCCCTCGGGTTCCTGGTTCTCATCGAGATCCACTGCGATGCGCTCGGTCTGGGCCTCGGATTCGACCGCGTCGAACTCCGCGGCCGGCTCCTCGACCGCGACGGGCTCAGGCTCCGCTTCGGGCTCCGGTTCCGGCTCGGCTTCCGCTTCAGGCTGCGTCTCGAATTCCAGCTCGAGTTCGGGCTCGGCGACTTCCTCGGGTTCGGCGACGGGTTCGGCAGCCTCGGCCATCGCACCGACCGGCAGTGCACCGGAATCCTCGTCGACGACGTCGACATCCAGATAGTCGGGTTCGGGGGTCTCGACGCTCACGGCGGCCACCACAACGGTGCGCTGCACGGTGGCGTGCACGCGCACCTCGGCCGGCTCTTCGTCTTCCTCGAAGTCGTCATCGAGGTTCTCGTCGAGGTGGTCGGCCGTGTGTTTCCAGTGCGGATCGCTGTGATGCCCGGCGGCCGGGCCGCGTCGTAAGCGTTGTGCGTTGCGGCCACTGTTGAGAACTCGTGTCGCCAGGGCGACGTCACTGGTGCGACGCACCGAGTCGCGCTTGCTGATCA
This sequence comes from Mycobacterium shunyiense, assembly GCF_058270035.1. NCBI lineage: Bacteria > Bacillati > Actinomycetota > Actinomycetes > Mycobacteriales > Mycobacteriaceae > Mycobacterium > Mycobacterium shunyiense. Next base: position 163,039 of record NZ_JBZDPT010000015.1, read on the forward strand.
ACATCGGGACCAAAACGAAAAGCCAGAGAACGACAAGGGAAATCCACAGCAGTGACTGGGGGATGCTTGGCATGACGCCTGCTCCTTTCCCCTTCAGGCTAGGTCTGTGACCAGCGCATCCATGGATGGCGCGCCGACACAATTACACACCTGTAATTCATTCGATACAAGCACCACTAGTCACACGTGTCACATTGGTAACAGCTCAAGAACCCGAATTCGCCGAGATGGCTTCCAGGGCTGTGAATCCGGCGAAATCACGACCCTGGGCGCAGTTTCGACACGGCGCGCCGCAATCCGGGCCGACCCGGACGGCTCAGCACCAACTGGCCCGCCCGGCCGACACAAGGGCTTGAGACGCCGAATGTTTCAGCTCCTCCAACGTGACCGCCACCAGAAGGTGGTCCCGCCAGGCACCGTCGACCTCGAGATAGCGACGCAACAGGCCCTCCTCGCGGAACCCCACGCGTGCCAACACGGCCCGGCTTGCGGCGTTCTCGGGCCGCACCGTGGCCTCGACCCGGTGCAACTGCACCCCGGCGAAGCAGTGGTCGAGACCTAGCGCCAGCGCTCCGGTCGCCACCCCGCCGCCGGTCTTGTCACTGGCCACCCAGTAGCCGATCCAGGCCGATCGCAGCGCGCCATGGGTGACATTGCCGATCGTGAGCTGGCCGGCGAACTCGCCGTCGAGCTCGATCACATACGGCAGCATCCGCCCGCGCCGGGCCTCACCGCGCAAACCCGAGCAGATCGCAGGCCACGACGAAACCCCATGGCGGACATGCCAATCCACGCCACTTACCGGCTCCCAGGGCTCCAGGTGGGCCTGGTCAGCCAACCGGATCCGGCTCCACACCGCCGCGTCGCGCAGCCGCACCGGGCGTAGCCGCACCACGCCCGCCTGCACCCGCAGCGGACCGATCGGCCCGGGCCAACCCGGGTGAAAGGCACTGGACCGCAGCAGGCTCATCCGCACAGTCGATTCGTCACACCGTCATTCATCGAATGAAGTCTTATCAGCCGCGCTGGGCCAGGAATGCCACATCCACGGTTTCGCCGGTCCGGACCTCATCCACCTCGCTCGGAATCACCACGAGACAGTTCGCCTCGGCGAGGGTGGCCAGCAGATGCGTCGACGCCCCGGGCGCCCCGCCGAGTGCCTGCACCAGGTACTCGCCGGTGTCCTGGTCCCGCATCAACTGCCCGCGCAGGTATCCCGTGCGCCCGGCCACCGAGCTGATCGGTGCCAGCGTGCGGGCCTGCACCACGCGTCGCATGGGCTGGCGCTTGCCCAGTGAGAGCCGGATCAGCGGGCGGACCATCACCTCGAACACCACCAGCGCGCTGACCGGGTTGGCAGGCAGCAGGAAGACCGGAACGCGGTCCCGGCCGAGCTGCCCGAAGCCCTGCACCGACCCGGGATGCATCGCGATCCGGGACACCTCCATTTCGCCGAGTTCGGTGAGCACGCTGCGCACCGATTCGGCGGCGGCCCCACCCACCGCCCCGGCGATCACCACGATCTCATTGCGATTGACTTGGCCCTCAACGGTTTCCCGGAGTTCCCTCGGGTCGGTGCTGATGATGCCGACGCGGTTGACCTCCGCGCCCGCATCCCGGCCCGCCGCGGCGAGAGCATACGAGTTCACGTCGTACACCTGCCCGGTTCCCGGGCTGCGGGACACGTCGACGAGCTCGCCGCCCACGCACATCACCGACAGCCTCGGCCGCGGATGCACCAGCACCCGGTCCCGTCCGACCGCGGCCAACAGGCCCACCTGGGCCGGACCGATGATGGTGCCGGCCCGCACCGCGACATCACCGGGTTGCACGTCGTCTCCGGTGCGCCGGACGTAGGCGCCCGAACGCACACTGCGCAGGATCCGGACGCGGCTCTCCCCACCGTCGGTCCACCGCAACGGGAGCACCGCGTCGGCCAGCGTCGGCATCGGCGCACCGGTCTGCACCCGGGCAGCCTGCCGGGGCTGCAAGCGGCTCGGGGTCCGCGCCCCCGCCTCGATCGAGCCCATCACCGGCAAGCTGATCTCACCGGCACCGTCGCCCACCGACAACACGTCCACGCTGCGGACCGCATAGCCGTCGATCGCGGCCTGATCGAATCCCGGCATGGGCCGTTCGGTCACGACCTCTTCGGCACACATCAGACCTTGTGACTCGGCGATGGCCACTCGCACCGGCCGGGGCGCCACCGCGGCAGCCGCTACCCGAGCCTGCTGTTCCTCGACCGAACGCACAACACGCCTTCCTATCTACGGGCCCCGACTGCCGGACAACGCGCGGCGTAGGGCCCGACGCGTTGCTAGCCCTCCTGTCCGGCCAGACCCAACCGTTCGACCAACCAGCTCCGCAATTCGGGGCCGTAGTCGTCACGTTCCAACGCAAAGTCAACCGCAGCCTTCAGGTAGCCGCCGGGATTTCCCAGGTCGTGTCGGGCTCCGCGGTGCACGACCACGTGCACCGGATGGCCCTCTTCGATCAGCAGCGCGATGGCGTCGGTCAGCTGGATCTCGCCACCCACACCGCGCGAAACCCGACGTAGCGCATCGAAGATCGCCCGGTCCAGTAGGTAGCGGCCGGCCGCGGCGTACGGCGACGGCGCGTCTTCGGACTTGGGCTTTTCCACCATGCCCTTGACGCGCAGCACGTTCGGGTTGGCCGCATCGGGCACCGTCTCGACGTCGAAGACGCCGTAGGCGCTGATCTTGTCTTCAGGGACCTCGATGGCGCACAGGACCGTGCCGCCGCGCTTGGCCCGCACCTTCGACATGGTCTCCAACACGCCCGTCGGCAACACCAGATCGTCGGGTAGCAGCACCGCAATCGCGTCCTCGTCGGGAGCCAGCGCACTCTCGACGCAACCGATGGCATGCCCCAGCCCGAGCGGCTCCGCCTGCACCACCGACTCGACCTTGATCAACGCGGGAGCCCGCCGGACCTTCTCCAGCATGGTCTTCTTGCCGCGGGCCTCCAGCGTGCCCTCAAGCACCAGGTCCTCGACGAAGTGCGCGACGACACCGTCTTTGCCCTCGGAGGTGATGATGATCAGCCGCTCGGCGCCGGCCTCGGCCGCCTCCGCCGCGACCAGCTCGATGCCGGGGGTGTCGACCACAGGCAGCAGTTCCTTCGGGACCGTCTTGGTCGCGGGCAGGAAGCGCGTGCCCAGACCGGCCGCGGGGACCACGGCCGTGTAGGGAATCGGCACTTCAGGCGCCTTGGGAGAGGTGCTCATCGTTCACACACTAACGTCCGTTCTGAAATGGTGGAGGGCGTGACCCCGCCGACCAAGACCGAGTTGCGAGCTGGCGTTCTCCGTGCAAGACGGGCCGCGACCGACGACTGCCGCAACCGCGAGGCGCAGGCAATTTGCCACTGGCTGCCCGCACTGGTCCGTCCCGGGCAAACGGTGTGCGCCTACGTTCCGGTCGGCTCCGAACCGGGGTCTGCGGCCATGTTGGACACCCTGTTGGAACTCGGTGTGCGCGTACTGCTTCCGGTGGCCCGCAACGACGGGGACGGCCGCGCAATGCCGATGCAGTGGGGTGAGTATGTACCCGGCACGTTGGTGGCAGCCGAGTTCGGTCTCCGCGAGCCCGCGCCGCCGTGGTTGCCCGCCGGATCGATCGCCGACGCGGCGGTGGTACTGGTGCCCGCACTGGCCGTCGACCGCCACGGCAACCGGCTGGGCCGGGGCGCCGGCTTCTACGACCGCAGCCTGATCTACGCCTCACCGCATGCGCGACTGGTCGCGGTGGTACGGGACGACGAATTGCTCGACGAGTTGCCCACCGACCCCCACGACGTGCGCATGACGCACGCGTTGACGCCGTCGGGCGGAATGGTGACGTTGCACAGCTGAGCGGTCCAGAATCATCAGAGTGTCCGATCCGGTGAGCGCCGACTTCAGTGTCCGCATGCAGCTGATCGTCGACGTCCTGGCCCAGACCCTGGATCGGGCAGTGCTCCTGGACGACGAGGAGCTGACCCCGATCACGCACAGCCGTCAACTCGGCGAACTCGACGACGTGCGGGTCCACAGCGTGTTGCAACGCGAGACCCGCGCCGAGGTCAAAGCGGCGCTGTTCGAATTCGGAATCGGTTCGGCCGACTCGGCGGTGTGGATCCCGGCATTTCCGCAACACAACTTGATGCCGCGGTTCTGCGTGCCAGTGCGCTCGGCGTCCGAGCGGTTCGGCTACCTGTGGATCATCGCCCCTGAAGGGTCATTGTCCGAGGACGGTCAACGGCTGGCCGAACGAGCCGGCGCCGACCTGCTGGCCATCCTCGACCGCCGCAACGCGGCACTGCGCGCCGAAGAGTCTGCGCAGCAGGGCCTTTTGATGCGGTTGCTTGCCGCCGACGAACCTGCGCTCGCCCAGGCAGTCGTCCGTGAGCTGCATGCCAGGGCGATGGTCGAGCCGGACGACGTGGTTCAGATTTTCCGGTTCGAGCCCACCCTCGACGGCGCGGGCAATCCGGTCGATCGGAGTATGGCGCTGCGCCTGCGGTTGACGGCCACCGACCGAACGCACCGGTGGTACACCCTCGCCGGATCGCCGACCACGATCGTCGCGGTATCGCGCACCGGATCTGCCGCGGCGGCCGAAACTGTGGCCGGTGCCGTCCGGGCCAGCTACCGAACGCACCTGGCCATCGGCACCTCCGGCGTCGCTCTGCCGATAACACAAGCGGCCCTTGGGTTTCGACACGCGAGCCTGGCACTGACGCTCGCGGGCGTCGGCGCGAACAGCACCCAGGTTGCCGACTGGTCCGCACTCGGTTCGTGGCGCACACTGGCGCTGCTGGGCCAGGCCTACGACCGGGACCGGCTCGGCGAGCTGGTCCACCCCGGCATCGTCAGCCTGATCGAACAGGGTCGCGACGACCTCCTTCGCACGCTCGAGACCTACCTGGCCAACGGCGGCGACGTGCGGCGCACTTCCGAGGACATGTATCTGCACCGGTCCACGCTGTACTACCGGTTGGAGAAGCTGACCGAGGCCGTCGGCAGCGACCTCAGCGACGGCGAGACCCGTTTCGAACTGATGCTGAGCCTGCGACTGGCCCGGCTTGCCGGGCTGTACCGGCCCGATTCGACAACTGTCTGAACCGGCCGCCTGGGTTTCCTACAGTTTCGGCCCAATTTCGGCTCCATCGATCGGCCGCCGGGCATAGCGTTTCCTTCTGGTCGCTTGTGACCTGAGTCACATACCACGGAGGAGTCGGTACGCAAATGGGTGAAACACCCGCATTGAAGAAGGCACTCAGTCAGCGTCAGTTGACGATGATCGCCATCGGCGGCGTGATCGGCGCCGGCCTGTTCGTCGGCTCCGGGGTGGTGATCGGCGCTACTGGACCCGGCTCGTTCATCACCTATGCGCTGGCCGGGGTCCTGGTCATCATGGTGATGCGGATGCTGGCCGAGATGGCGGTGGCCAACCCGTCGACCGGATCATTCGCCGATTACGCGCGCAACTCGCTGGGCAACTGGGCGGGGTTCTCGGTCGGCTGGCTCTACTGGTACTTCTGGGTGATCGTCGTCGGCTTCGAAGCGATCGCGGGCGCCAAGATCATCCAATTCTGGGTGGATGTCCCCATCTGGCTGACCGCACTGCTCCTGTTGATCGCGATGACGGCCACCAATCTGTTCTCGGTGTCGTCCTTCGGTGAATTCGAGTACTGGTTCGCCGGCATCAAGGTGGCGGCGATCCTGGCGTTCATCGGTTTGGGCGCGCTCTTCGTCTTCGGACTGTGGCCGAACAAGGACATGGACTTCTCGAATCTGACCTCTCACGGCGGGTTCTTCCCCATGGGCGCAATGGCCGTCACCGTCGGTGTGGTGACGGTGATCTTCTCGATGGTCGGTGCGGAGATCGCCACCATCGCCGCCGCCGAGTCCGCCGATCCCGAGCGCGCCGTGGCCAAGGCCGCCAACTCGGTCATCATGCGTATCGCGATCTTCTTCGTCGGCTCCTCATTCCTGATCACGACGATCCTGCCGTGGGATCACTTCAAGAAGGACGCCGCGGGCAATGTCGCGTCGCCGTTCGTCTCGGTGTTCACCGAGATGGGTATCCCCTACGCCGATCACATCATGAATGCGGTGGTCCTCACCGCGGTGCTCAGCTGTCTGAACTCTGGGATGTACACCGCATCGCGCATGCTTTTCGTGCTGGCCGCCCGGCGCGAGGCACCGCCGCAGTTGGTCGCGGTGACCCGACGCGGCGTCCCGGCCCCGGCAATCCTGACCTCGTCTGTCATCGGCTTCCTGTGCGTGATCGCTGCGGCGTTCTGGCCGGACACCATCTTCGCGTTCCTGCTGAATTCCAGTGGCGCCGTGATCCTGTTCGTCTACCTGCTCATCTGCATCTCGCAGATCGTGCTGCGCTATCGCACCTCACCAGACCAGCTCAAGGTGAAGATGTGGCTGTTCCCAGTGCTGTCGATCCTCACCGCCGCAGCCATCTTCGGCATCCTGATCCAGATGTATGTGCAGGGCGGGGACAACCGGAAGGCCCTGACGTTGAGCGTGGCGTCGTGGGTGGTGGTGATCCTGCTGTTCCTGGCCAACCGGTGGTTCATCGGACACCGGCCCGAGGTGGCCGGCGTGGCCCCGGCGGACGGAGCCGCCCATCCACACCGAGTGTTGGTGCTGGCCAACGAGACCGTCGAATCCAACGAACTGCTCGACGAGTTGCGGCGCATCGGCGCGGACCGCGACGCCGTCTATCAGGTGGTGGTGCCGGCCAGCCCGATCGACACCGGGGTGGCCGCCACCCACGGGCCGCTCGACATCTCCGAGGCCACCACCCGCGCGGCCCAGCGTCGCCTCGATCAGACGCTCAGCACGCTGCGCTCCGAAGAGCTGCAGGCCGACGGTGAGTTGGGTGACTATCGTCCGCTGCGGGCCCTGGCCCACGCCGTCGAAACGTTCCGGCCCGACCAGATAGTGATTTCGACGCTGCCGCCGGAGGATTCGGTGTGGCACCGGTTCGAGGTCGTCGACCGGGCCCGCGCCGACTACCAGATCCCGGTGACCCATGTGGTGTCGCGAACCCGTACCCAGGAGCAAGTGTCGTGACCATCCTGGCCGCGTTCAGCGCGAGCCGGCACAGCAGCGCACCGCTGAACCTGGCGATCCAGATCGCCCGCACCACCGGCGAGCAGGTGATCGCCGCGGCGGTGATAGAACGGTCATGGGCGGCGCGCGATGACATGGTCGAGGGCGAGTACCTGGCCTACGTGCGCGCACAGGCCACCCAGGCGTTGCAGCGGGCAGTCGCGGTCCTGCCCATCGATCTCGACGTCACCCCGGTGGTACACGATTCCACCTCGATTCCAACCGGTTTGATCGAGCTTGCCGATGCCCACCGGGCGACCATGGTGACCGTCGGTTCGTCCTCGTCGGGCATGCTCGGCCGGGTCACACTGGGCAGTGTGACCGAACGTCTGGTGCACACCGCCCGGGTGCCGGTGGCGTTCGCGCCACGTGGGTATGCCCAGGCCGACGGGCGCATCAGCCGGCTCACCGCGGCGTACGGCGGCGAGGCCGACGTCAACGGGCTCATCCCGGCCACCGCCGAACTCGCGGCGTCATGGCAGGCCAAGCTGCGCATCGTCTCGTTCACGGTCCGCAACACCGCAGCGTTCGCCGGAACCATCGAATCGTCGGCCGAGGAGTTGGTGGTGCAGCAGTGGTCCCGGCGAACCATCGCCGAGATCACCAAACAGCTCAAGGCCGTTCGTGACCGGATGGCAGTTCCCGACGTCGACGTGGTGGTGGGTGCGGGTCACGATTGGAATGCCGCAGTGCAGAGCATCGGGTGGGACACCGGAGACATGCTGGTGCTGGGTTCGGGTGCCGCCGCCCCGACGGCCCAGGTGTTCCTCGGCTCGGCGGCGGGCAAGATCCTGCGCCGCTCGCCGGTGCCGGTGATGATCGCGCCGAGCTACCGGCGCGGCTAGCAGCTGTCGAGCACCACTGCCATGGCGCGCTGCTCCTTGGCCGAGACCCACAGCTGATAGGCGGATTTCACCTCGACCTGGCGGGCCACGAACTCACAGCGGAACGCCACGTTGGATGGGAGCCATCCGGCCGCGTCGCGGAAGGCCTTGTCGAAGTTGGGTTGTGCGCCGACCGCGATCAGGTTGCGCGGATCGTTGGCGAAGTCCTTGCGCCGCTGCGGGTCCCAGGACCGCGCCCCCTTGTACCAAGCGTCCGACAGGGATACGAGGTGGTCGATCTGCACCGTGCTGGAGGTGTCGGGGCCGCGGGTGAACGCGATCTCGACGCCGGTGTAGGGGTCGTGCAGGACACCGGTGGCGGCATAGCACGTGCCGGGCCGGACGGTCAGTCGAGCCAGATCGCGGCGCAGGATGTCGTCGCGGGTGTTGCACCCGTTGCGGCCGAACTCGACGTTGACGTCGTCGCTCCAGGCCTCACCGAAGCGGTACCGGGCGTAATCGGTGTCGCGGTCCCAGCCCTTGACCGGCAACCCCGCCAACAGCGTGCGGGCCCGGTCGTAACCGGGCGTCCGCTGCATCGGCGCCGGCGCCAGGCCTGTCGTCGGGGGCGGTGCCGAGGCCGCGGCGGAGCCGTCGACCGGCGTGGCGGCCTTCATGCGGGCCAGCACGAGCACGGCGAGCACCGCCAGGATTACCGCCACCACGAGCAGGACCGCTAATCTTCCGGTGCGCCGGCGCCGGCGGCCCGCGGGAATGACATGGCCCACGTAGCGGTTCTAGCACTTGAGCCGGTAGAGTGCTAACAAGTTTGACCAACTCGGAGGGTTTTCGTGCCTACCTATTCCTACGCGTGCACTGAGTGCGGCAATCGGTTCGACGCGGTGCAGGCCTTCAGCGACGATGCGTTGACCACCTGCCCCAAGTGCTCCGGCAAGCTGCGCAAGCTCTTCGGTTCGGTCGGCGTGGTGTTCAAGGGCAGCGGCTTCTACCGCACCGACAACCGCGAGTCGGGCAAGAGCTCGTCCAACGGTTCGTCCGGCAAGAGCGCGGACAGCTCGTCGTCGAGCACGTCCTCGGACTCGTCGTCGTCCTCATCGAGCTCTTCGTCCTCGAGTTCGTCGAGCAGCTCCAGCGCCGCCCCCGCCGCGGCCGCGTCAAGCTAGCCTCCGAGTTATCCACAGGGCGGCGAAGACGCCGTTCCCACCCGGCCGTCGCGCGCTTACCGTGGCGCCATGGCCGCATCACTCAACCCGCCACCGTGGCGTCGGCTGACTGCTGCGCGGCCTGATTGGACCCGAACCGTGGCTGCCCGCCGCGCCGCGGCGGCCGGTCTGGTGATTCTGGCGGCCATTGCCGCGTTACGCTCCGACCCGCACGGCGACTACATCGAGGTCGCGGTGGCAGCGCACGACCTGTCCCCTGGCGTCGCGTTGACCGCCACCGACGTGCGGCTGGAGCGGCGTAGTACGGCGACGGTGCCCGACGGCGCCCAGCGTGACGTGGCACCGATGATCGGCGCGACGCTGACCGCGCCGGCCCGTCGCGGCGAGGTGATCACCGATGTCCGGCTGCTCGGATCACGATTGGCCGAGACGGCAGCGGGCCCGGATGCCCGCATCGTGCCGGTGAAACTCAACGACACCGCGCTGCTGGATCTGATCCGCCCCGGCGACGTCGTCGATGTGCTGACGGTGACCGCCGATCAGGACGACAAGGGGCCGGCCCGGCCGGTCGTGGTGGCCGCCGGAGCCGTGGTGGTGCTCGTTTCGGAGAAGGTCCGCGGAGCCGGTGCGGGCGGCGACCGGGTGGCGCTGGTAGCTCTACCGGCCCGCCCGGCCAATGAAGTGGCGGCCACCAGCCTGGTGCAGGCACTGACACTGACCATTCACTGAGCTCGGGTTCCCTTGCCGGACAAGGCAGTTCACACGAGTCGAAGTTGTTGTCCCACAATCACCCAGCCGCTCAGCCAACTCCGTTACTGTTTGCTTGTCCCATTTAACAACCCACACTGCAGGAAGGGTCCCCGCATGTTGAAGGGCTTCAAAGAGTTTCTCTCCCGCGGTAATGTCATCGATCTTGCGGTTGCTGTGGTCATCGGCGCCGCCTTCACCGGCTTGGTCACCGCCTTCACCGAAAAGGTCGTTCAGCCGCTGATCGACCGCATCGGCGCCGGCCCCGGCAAGGAGTACGGGGTTCTCAAAATCTCGCTGGGCGGCGATCCCGAGACGTTCATCGACTTCAATGCCGTCCTGTCTGCCGCCATCAACTTCATCCTGGTGGCCGCGGTGATCTACTTCGTCATCGTTCTGCCGTACAAGAAGTTGCGCGAGCGCGGCGAGGTCGAACAGGCGCAGGACACCGAGTTGAGCATCCTGACCGAGATCCGCGACCTGCTGGCCGAGAATGGCTCCGGCGGCAAGCACGTTACCGGCCCCGGCACCGGCCCGAGCCCCGACACCGCCAAGTACACGAGCGCCGACCGCGACAAGTAGACACCCGAACACAAAAGCAGCCCCTGGATTTCTCCAGGGGCTGCTTTGTTGAGGCCTAGAACTGGACGTTCATGTGCTCAGTTCATGTTCCAAGGCTCGCCGTAGGTGGTGACGCTGTCACCGGTCGAGGCGATCAGGCGGGCGAACGGACGCAGCAGCACACCACCGGCCGCACCGGTCACGGTGCCGTGCGCGTTGGACACCGCCACCCCGCCGGCCGGACCCTTGACGTCCACCGAGAAGGTCGCGACTTCCTGGATACCGGGGCCGTTGCCCAGGTCCGCGCTGATCGACACACCCGGGAACAGGTTCGGGGTGATGACGGACTCCAGGCCGAAGGGCGGGCCGGTGATGTCACCATCGTCGATCAGGATGTTGGGGGTCGTGTAGGAGAAGTTGATCCCGACGCCCAGTGACCAGGGGAAGCCG
>NZ_JBZDPT010000015.1:174068-209651 GCF_058270035.1 Mycobacterium shunyiense
GGCCACGGTGTACTTGGCGCGGCCGGAATGGAACCACTCACGGGTCAGCCGGTTGCGATCCAGCGGGAACACACCATTGAGGAAGGTGTCCCACTGCTGAACCGTCAGGGTCCGATCCTGACCATCGACCAGGCTCAGTTCATTGTCCAGACCCGCATGAGAAATGCCGGTGCTCGTAAACAGCGCCGCGATGGCTGCAACCATCGCGACCAGCACCCGACTGAATGCCTTCATGTTCTCCCTAGCTATGTCGCCGGCGCTCCCGGAGGGCCCACCGTTTGTGGAGGCGTCCCGGCCCCCGCAGACCGTACCGCCGCGCAAGACCAACATGTGATGTGGATTAGGAACTCCACACGTCGCTCTTACTTAATGCTCATCGTTGACACGAGGAACATAACGGGAGGGCATCCGAGCGGCAACGCAAGCACATATCCGCGGGGCCGCATACGTTCAATCGATCAAAATTTGCTGAATGCCGGCTGGGAGATGTCGCACAGGGTCGCGGTGCTGCAAGTTGGCCCGCGGGGCAATGCTGTGACGCCGTTCGCCTTGGTAACAACCTGAGGTCCAGACCACACTGCCTTACAGGGTTTTCCTGCCTTACAAGCCGCTCATCTATTCATCCATGATGAGGCGGAATGTTGTTCTGCAGCCACCGGTCGCGGTCGGCATCGTCGTCCGGCGAAGCGATGTCGCGTTCCTCGGGAGCGATCTCCGGGAGGGCCTCACCGAAGATCTTGTTAACTGCGTGGCGGGACATTTTGTTCGCTTCCGGCATCAGGATTCCCCCTTGTGACGAAGATCACATTCCAAGTCGAGCGGTGTGCAACGCCCGTTAACCTGCCCTTAACCAGCATGAACGCTGGGCGCGACATTCGCCAACAAACGGAAACGGCGGCCGATGGCCGCCGTTTCCGCTTGCGTTCAGATCTCCAAACTTGATAACTGGCCGATCACCTGCGCAGCCAGCGGCCCGAGGGTGGCCATACCGTCACGCACCGCTGCACGGGACCCGGCGATATTCACCACCAGCGTGCTGCCCGAGACTCCGCACAGCCCGCGCGACAGCCCCGCATCGACGATGCCCGCGGAGAGGCCCGATGCCCGCAGCGCCTCGGCGATGCCCAGCAGCTCGCGGTCGAGGATGTCGAGGGTGGCTTCTGGCGTCACGTCGCGCGGTGTCACCCCCGTACCACCGACCGACACCACCAGATCGACGCCGCCGATGACCGCGGTGTTCAGCGCGTTGCGGATCTCGACTTCATCCGCGGCCACCACCACGACCCCGTCGACGACGAAACCGGCCTCACCCAACAACTCTGTGACCAACGGACCGCTGTGGTCTTCCTCGCCGTGTGCGGTGCGATCATCGACGACGACGACGAGCGCCCGGCCCACCAACTCCCCTGGCTGTTCCATGCCTGCAACCGTATATCCGGCGGCAGACAACGGTGTAGCCAGACGCAGTGTGGCCATCCCGCCGGGCCCGGTAAGTGTGGTCACTGCTCGGCCCTGCCGAGGGTGACCTCGATGGTCTGCGGCTTGCCGCCCTGGTCGAGGAAGGTCAGCGTGACCTTGTCGCCGGGGGCCTTGGACCGCACGGCGGCGACAAGCGCGTCAGCGCTGCCGATGACCCGTTCGTCGACCTTCGTGACCACCACACCGCTGGGAAGACCCGCTGCTGCGGCTGCTCCACCGTTGGTGACCTCGACGATCTTGGCGCCGTCACTGGTGGTGTCATTGCTGACCTGCACACCCAGCGACGCGTGCGAGGCCGTGCCGTTCTGGATCAGCTCGTCGGCGATCCGCTTGGCCTGGTCCACCGGGATCGCGAAGCCGAGGCCGATCGACCCGCTCTGCGCCTGCGGCGAATCCCCGCCCATGGTGGCGATCGCCGAGTTGATCCCGACCAGTTCGCCGTTCATGTTGACCAGAGCGCCACCGGAGTTACCCGGGTTGATCGCAGCGTCGGTCTGGATGGCGTCGAGCACGGTGTTCTGGTTGCGGGCGTCGCCGCCGGCGGCGACCGGGCGGTTCAGCGCACTGACGATGCCGGTGGTGACCGTGCCTTCGAGTCCGAGCGGTGAACCGACCGCCACCACATCCTGACCCACCCGGAGGTTGGCCGAGGAGCCGAGCGTGATGGGGGTGAGGCCCGAGACGTCCTGTGCGCGTACCACCGCGATGTCGCTGCTCGGGTCGGTACCCACGACGGTGAACGACTTGGTGGTCCCGTCGGAGAAGGTCACCTTGGTCTGCGCGCCGGGCGGCGCCGGCGCCCCGCCCGGTACCGGCGCGGGGCCGGGCCCGCCCGGCTTGGCGGCCTGCACGACGTGGTTGTTGGTGAGGATCAGGCCGTCGGCGGTGAGGATGATGCCGGAGCCCTCCTCGGAAGCGCGACCCAGGTCGGTCTCGAGCTTGACCACACTCGGCACCACCTTGGCCGCCACCTGCTCCACCGAACCCGGCGGCAGGGCCGCGGCGGGGACGGTCGGTGCGGCACCGAGGCCTTGCGTGCCCAGACGCGGATGGTCGTCGTGTACGAAGGTTGCGACACCGCCACCGATGCCTGCCGACACCACGGCCACGGCGAGCGCGCCGGCCACGAGGCCGTTCTTGGACCGCTTTTTCGCGGGGACGGGCTGCGGGCCGACCGGAATCCGGTACGGGTCGTACGGCGCACGGTAGGCCTGCGGCTGCGGCTGGTGTTGCGGTGTCTGGTGTTGCTGCGTCTGGTGCGACTGCTGCGGGGGCGGCAGTTGTTGCTGCTGCTGCGACGGCTGTTGACGCGCGTAGCGCCAGTCGTAGGGCTGTGACTGGTAAGGATCAGGACGCGCACCGGCGTATCCGGGGGCGCCGCCGGGATGCTGCTCCGGCTGCTGGGGGTACCTCGGGTGGTTCGTCATTGTGCTGCGTGCTCTTCTCTTGTAAAAGGTCCGCCGGCCAGTCACGCCGATCCGGTCCGACCCGTATGTCCAACCCTCGTATCCGTCACTTCGTCAAACGAAGTGGTGGTCACTCAGGTTGCCCAGATGGGCTGAGAATCCACTTAGAGATTTCTGGTCCATCCATGACTGGTCCCCCGACCACCTCAACTGTCTCACTTTTTCTCCGCGCCGACGGTGTGCCCGCCACCGGCCGGGTGCACGTGTGTCGCATCGGCATTCGAGATCGGCTGCCCTGGCAGCACCATGTGAAACGACGCCCCCGGCGGGGTGCCACCCGGCACGGTGTCGTCGATGTGCAGGGCACCGCCGTGCTTGAGCACCACCTGCTGGACGATAGCCAATCCGAGGCCGGATCCCGGCATCGCCCTGGCCGCATCGGATCGGTAGAACCGCTCGAACACCAGCGCGCGTTCCTGCGGAGGGATACCGGGCCCATGATCGGAGACCACCAGCTCGGCATGTGTCGGATCGATCTGGCGCAACCGGACGCCGACCGCCCCGCCGGCCGGACTCCACTTGGCGGCGTTGTCGAGCAGGTTGAGCACGGCGCGGCCGAGTCCGGGCGCATCGCCGAATACCTGCCAGCCGATGACATCGACGTCGAAGTCGATGTCATTGCGACGCCGCCGGACCCGCTCCAGGCTGCGGTCGACGACCTCGGACATGTCGACCGGTTCGGGGGTGATGCCGCCCGCGTCGTCGCGGGTGAGGTCGACGAGGTCGCCGACGAGGGTGGAGAGCTCCTCGATCTGGGCGATCACGTCCTGCTGCAACCCATCCATCTCGTCCCTGGGCAGCGGCGGCGCCCCGGGCGCCTGCGAGGCCATCAACAGTTCGACGTTGGTGCGCAGCGAGGTCAGCGGGGTTCTCAGCTCATGCCCGGCGTCGGAGACCAGCCTGGACTGGCGTTCCCGCGATTCGGCCAACGCCCGCAACATCATGTTGAACGCCTCGGTGAGCCGGGCGAGCTCGTCGCTGCCGACCACCGGGATGGGCCGCAGGTCGTCGGTACGGGCGACCCGCTCCGCGGCTTCGGTGAGTCTGCCCACCGGTCTGAGCCCGGCTCGGGCCACGGCTCCACCGGCCATGGCCGCCACTGCCACGCCGACACCTCCGACGATGAGCAGCACCGTGCCCAGGCGTCGCAGCACTTGGACAGTGGGCGCCAGGCTCTTCGAGATCAGCAGGGAGCTGCCGTTGGCCAGGTGCACCGCGAGCACCCGCTGGTGGTTGGCGGTGCGCAGGGACATCAGCAGCTCGCCCGAGATGACGTCCTTCTCGGCCGTGCCCAGTGGCAGCATCTGGCCCTGCTGATTGGCGGTGTAGATGGATCGGCCCGGGATCACCAGCATCGCGTTGACATCGGAGTACGCGGTGCCCTCGATCGCCTTGCCTGGGTCGGCTGCCAGCGATCCGCTCTCGATGAGCAGCCGGGCGCGGCTGTGCAGCTGGTTGTCGAGATCGTCGTAGAGCGCACGGGACACCACCGCGTAGACGGCGACGGCCATCAGCACGACCACCATGGCCACCATCGACATCGCCAGCATCATCACGCGCCAGCGCAGTGACAGTGAGCTGGTGTTTCGGAGGACGGCGGCAGGCCGCCCGATGTTCAAGGGGGTGGTGCGACCGTCGTTGTCGTTGAGCGCCATCAAATCAGGGGGGTGTTTCGCGCAGCACGTAGCCGACGCCGCGCACGGTGTGGATCAGTCGAATCTCACCTTCGGCCTCGGTCTTGCGCCGCAGGTAGCCGATGTAGACCTCAAGCGCATTGCCGGAGGTCGGGAAGTCAAAGCCCCAGACCTCTTCGAGGATGCGGCTGCGGGTGAGCACCCGGCGCGGGTTGGCGATGAGCATTTCCAGCAGCGAGAACTCGGTGCGGGTGAGGCTGATCTGACGCTGGCCGCGGGTCACCTCGCGGGTCACCGGGTCCAGGGTCAGATCCGAGAAAGACATCTTCTGCGAATCGGCGCCGTCGTCGCTGACGGTCCGGCGCAGCAACGCCCGCATCCGCGCCAGCAGCTCCTCGAGCGCAAACGGCTTGGGCAGGTAGTCATCCGCACCGGCGTCCAGCCCGGCGACCCGCTCAGAGACCGAGTCACGGGCCGTCAGCACCAGGATCGGCAGGTCGTCACCGGTGCTACGGAGCTGCCGGCACACCTCCAGCCCGTCCAGCCGGGGCATCATCACGTCCAAAACCACAGCGTCGGGCCGGTCATTGGAAATCGCCTCGAGCGCTTCTACCCCATCCTGGGCGAGCTCGACCGAATATCCGTTGAAAGAAAGCGACCGGCGCAGGGATTCGCGCACAGCGCGATCGTCGTCCACGACAAGTATGCGCACAGGCCCAGTTTCAACCCGCTGTCTGAGAGTGGGCTGAGAGGCGCGCCGCAAATTCTCCGAGCGTTTTCGTGGCGCGTACAGCCCCTGGACACGACAAAAAGCGCTATCGCGAGCGATAGCGCTTTTTGAAGAAGTCTCTGCGGTTCTAGCGCTTGTCGAGGTCGACCAGGCCGAGACGGGCGGCCTTGAGCAGACGGCGCGGCACCTTGTGCTGCTGACCGGCGACACTGACGCCGACGAGACCGGTGGCCTCGGCCTTCCACTGCGCGCGCCGGCTACGGGTGTTCGCGCGCGACATTCTGCGCTTGGGCACAGCCATGACGTGCATCTCCTTGCTCTGGGTTGTTGCCGCGCGAATCGAAATGAGCTCACCGGCGGCGACGATTAGGTACAGAGTAACGGTTGACCTGGCGCTCCTCCAAAACGCAGCTCCACGGCCCTGCCCCAAGCGCTCCGCGGCCGTTACGCCGAGGGCTCCGCGCCCCATCCGCCCCTTCCGCCGAGATTGATGTCAGGGACAAAAATCCGGCCGATTCCGTCCCTGACATCAATCTCGATGGCATGTCGGTGCGGGGTGCGAGCATGCCGCAATGACGGCAATGGCCAGGGTGTTCATGGGCAGCGAAGCGTTGGCCGAGGGGCTCGTGACGCGCAACGGCCTCAGGCATCACTACCAACGGATTTTTCCCGACGTGTATGCACCAGCCGAACCCACGCTGCGTGACCGAACCATTGGCGCCTGGCTGTGGTCGAGGCGCCGGGCGGTGATCGCGGGGGTCGCCGCATCCGCGCTGCACGGGGCCTCCTACGTCGATGCCGACATCCCGATCGAACTCATCTGGCGCAACGGCCGCCCACCCAGCGGATTGATCGTGCGCAACGAGACGCTCGCCGACGACGAGATCAAACGAGTGGTCGGACTGCCGGTGACCACACCGGTGCGGACGGCGTTCGACCTGGGCCGTCACCTCCCACGCGATGACGCCGTCGCCCGCATCGACGCTTTGGCGTGGACTCTCCAGGTCACCGCCGACGACGTCACCCCGCTCATCGACCGCTACCCGCGGATCCGTGGGATCCGGGCCCTCAAAGTGGCGTTGCCTCTGGTCGACTCCGGCGCCGATTCACCGCGCGAGACTTGGCTGCGCCTGCAATTGACCGACGCCGGACTGCCGCCCGACCAGACCCAGATCGTGGTGATCCAAGGACGCGGCCGCATCGTCGCAAAGTTGGTCATGGGCTGGGAGCGGTTCATGGTCGGGGTCAGTTACGACGGCATCTTCCACCAGTCGGACCGCAGGCGTTATGTGCAGGACCAGAAGACCCTACGGAAGCTGGAGGCCATGGGCTGGATCGTCATCCGCGTGATCGCCGAGGACAACATCGTCGACGTCCTCGCGCGGGTCGAGCAGGCGCTGCGCAGCCGCGGCTGGCATCCAGATTGCATTCAGGGACAAATCGCCGCCTGATTCCGTCCCTGGACGCAATCTGGTGGGTGGATCCCGGGTCGGACACCCCTTGACGTGGTACCGGCGGTACCCGCTAACCTACCGGTTGGTTGGTCCCTTTCAGCGTTGACGGGAGTACGTGTGCCACCAGTAGTACGGATCGGCAACTGTTCGGGGTTTTACGGCGACCGGCTGTCGGCCATGCACGACATGCTCGCCGGTGGGGAGCTGGACTATCTGACCGGCGATTATCTCGCCGAGCTCACCATGCTGATCCTGGCCCGCGACCGGGCCAAGAATCCCGAGCGCGGCTACGCCAAGACCTTCCTCACCCAGCTCGAGCAGTCACTGGGGCTGGCACTGGAGAAGGGCGTGAAGATCGTGGCCAACGCCGGCGGGCTGAACCCCGCGGGGCTGGCCGTCGCCATCCGGGCCCTGGCCGAACGGCTGGGTCTCGACGTCAACGTCGCCCACGTCGAGGGCGACGACCTCGTGGGCCGCGCTTCCGAACTCGGGCTCGGCACTCCCCTCGCGGCGAACGCCTACCTGGGCGCGTGGGGCATCGTCGACTGCCTCAATTCCGGTGCCGACGTCGTCGTCACCGGCCGCGTGACGGACGCGTCGGTGATCGTCGGGCCCGCGGCCGCGCACTTCGGTTGGAAGACCACCGATTACGACGCACTCGCCGGGGCGGTGGCCGCCGGTCACGTGATCGAGTGCGGCACTCAGGCCACCGGTGGCAATTACTCGTTCTTCTCCGAAATCCCAGATCTGGCCCGGCCCGGCTTCCCCATCGCCGAGATCTCCGCCGACGGCTCGTCGGTGATCACCAAACACGCCGGCACCGGCGGGCAGGTCAGCGTCGGCACGGTGACCGCGCAGCTGCTCTACGAGATCACCGGGGCGCGTTACGCCAATCCCGATGTGACGCTCCGGGTGGACTCGGTGCAGTTGAGCCAGGACGGTCCCGACCGCGTCGGCATCTCCGGGGTGACGGGCGAAGCCCCGCCCCCGACGCTGAAGGTGTCGTGCAACAGCATCGGCGGGTTCCGCAACGCCGCCACCTTCGTGCTGACCGGCCTGGACATCGAAGCCAAGGCGGCGCTCATCCGCAGCCAGTTGGAGGCCGGCATCAAAGTCCGTCCCGCCGAGCTGGAGTGGAACCTGGCCCGCACCGACCATCCGGACGCCGACACCGAGGAAGCCGCCAGCGCTTTGTTGCACTGTGTGGTCCGCGACCCCGACCCCAACCTTGTCGGCCGCCAATTTTCCGCGGCGGGCGTGGAACTCGCGCTGGCGAGCTACCCGGGATTCACCACCACGGCGCCGCCGGGCGACGGTCAGATCTACGGCGTGTTCGTACCCGGTTATGTCGACGCCACCGAGGTGCCGCACATCGCCGTGCATGCCGACGGCACCCGGATCGGTATCGCTCCGGCAGCCGAAACACTCTCGCTGTCACCGGTTTCCGACCCGGCCCTGCCCGAGGAGCTCCCCGAAGGCCCCACCCGACGCGCCGCACTCGGCACGATCGCCGGCGCCCGCAGCGGCGACAAGGGCGGGTCGGCCAACGTGGGCGTCTGGGTGCGGACCGACGAGCAGTGGCGCTGGCTGGCCCACGCCCTGACGGTCGAGCGGCTTCGTGAATTGCTGCCCGAGACAGCCGAGCTTCCGGTCACCCGGCATCTGCTGCCCAATCTGCGGGCCGTGAACTTTGTGATCGAAGGCATTCTCGGCCAGGGCGTCGCATATCAGGCCCGGTTCGATCCACAGGCCAAAGGGCTGGGCGAATGGTTGCGCAGCCGTCATCTCGATATCCCGGAAAGGTTGCTGTGACCGGCATCTGGAATACCCCCGAACGCGAATCGCTGCGCAAGACGGTGCGCAGTTTCGCCGAGCGTGAGGTGCTGCCCCACGCCGCCGAGTGGGAACGCACCGGCGAACTCCCGCGCGAGCTGCACCGCAAGGCCGGCGAGGCCGGACTGCTCGGAGCCAATTTCCCCGAGTCTGTCGGCGGTGGCGGCGGCGACGGAGCCGACGCGGTGATCATCTGCGAGGAAATGCATTACGCCGGCTCGCCCGGCGGCGTGTTCGCCTCGCTGTTCACCTGCGGCATCGCGGTGCCGCACATGATCGCCTCGGGTGACGAGCGGCTGATCGAGACGTATGTGAAGCCGACGCTGCGTGGGGATCTCATCGGGTCGTTGGCCATCACCGAACCCGGCGGCGGCTCCGATGTCGGGCACCTCACCACCCGCGCAGTTCGAGACGGCGACGACTACATCCTCAACGGCGCCAAGACCTACATCACCTCGGGCGTACGCGCCGACTACGTCGTCACCGCCTCGCGCACCGGCGGCCCTGGTGCTGCGGGCGTCTCGCTGATCGTGGTCGACAAGCCCACCCCGGGCTTTGAGGTCAGCCGCAAGCTCGACAAGATGGGTTGGCGCTCAAGCGATACCGCCGAGCTGTCCTACACCGATGTCCGGGTGCCGGTAGCCAACCTGATCGGCGCGGAGAACTCCGGCTTCTTCCAGATCGCCGCGGCATTCGTGTCCGAGCGGGTCGGCCTGGCCGTCCAGGCGTACGCCAGTGCCCAGCGCTGCCTGGATCTGACCGTCGAGTGGTGCCGTAACCGCGAGACCTTCGGCAAGCCACTGATCTCCCGGCAGTCGGTGCAGAACACGCTGGCCGAGATGGCCCGCCGGATCGACGTGGCCCGGGTGTATACGCGCCATGTGGTCGAGCGGCAGCTCGCGGGTGAAGAGAATCTGATCACCGAGGTGTGTTTCGCCAAGAACACCGCTGTGGAGACCGGGGAATGGGTCGCCAACCAGGCCGTCCAGTTGTTCGGCGGGATGGGCTATATGGCCGAATCCGAGGTCGAACGTCAGTACCGTGACATGCGCATCCTGGGTATCGGCGGTGGCACCACCGAGATCCTGACCTCCTTGGCCGCAAAGACATTGGGGTTCCAGTCGTGACGACACTGAAATCAACAATCGATCCCCGCTCCCCCGGGTTCACCGAGGCCGCCGAAGCGATGGCGGTCAAGCTCACCGAACTCGACACCGAGCACGCCAAGGCCCTGGCCGGTGGCGGCCCCAAGTACGTCGACCGCCATCACGGCCGTGGCAAGCTCACTGCCCGCGAGCGCGTCGAACTGCTGCTGGACCCGGACGCACCGTTCCTCGAGCTGAGCCCACTGGCCGCCTGGGGCAGTGATTTCACCGTGGGCGCCAGCGTCGTCTGCGGCATCGGTGCCGTCGAGGGCGTCGAGTGCCTGATCGTCGCGAACGATCCGACGGTCAAGGGCGGCACCAGCAATCCGTGGACGCTCAAGAAGATCCTGCGCGCCAACCAGATCGCGATGGAGAACCGGCTGCCGGTGGTCTCCCTCGTGGAGTCCGGTGGCGCCGATCTGCCGACGCAGAAGGAGATCTTCATCCCGGGCGGGCAGATGTTCCGCGATCTGACCCGGCTGTCAGCGGCCGGCATCCCGACCGTCGCGCTGGTGTTCGGCAACTCGACGGCCGGCGGCGCCTACGTGCCGGGCATGTCGGATCACGTCGTGATGATCAAGGAACGCTCCAAGGTGTTCCTGGCCGGGCCGCCGCTGGTGAAGATGGCCACGGGCGAGGAGTCCGACGACGAGTCGCTGGGCGGTGCCGAGATGCACGCCCGCACTTCGGGTCTGGGTGACTACCTTGCCAACGATGAGCTCGACGCGATCCGGATCGGCCGGCGCATCGTGGCCCGGCTGAACTGGCGCAAGAAGGGACCCGTTCCCGCACCGGTCGTCGAGCCGAAGTTCGACCCGGAGGAACTCATCGGCATCGTGCCCGCCGATCTGCGCATCCCGTTCGATCCGCGCGACGTGATCGCCCGCATCGTCGACGGCTCCGATTTCGACGAGTTCAAGCCGTTGTACGGATCGTCACTGGTGACGGGGTGGGCCACGCTGTACGGCTACCCGGTGGGCATCCTGGCCAACGCCCGCGGGGTGCTGTTCAGCGAAGAGTCGCAGAAGGCAACCCAGTTCATCCAGCTGGCCAACCGGTCCGACACCCCACTTCTGTTCCTGCACAACACCACCGGCTACATGGTGGGTAAGCAGTACGAAGAGGGCGGCATGATCAAGCACGGATCGATGATGATCAACGCGGTGTCCAATTCGACGGTGCCGCACATCTCACTGCTGCTCGGCGCCTCCTACGGCGCGGGCCACTACGGCATGTGCGGGCGCGCGTATGACCCGCGGTTCCTGTTCGCCTGGCCATCGTCCAAGTCCGCGGTGATGGGCGGCACGCAGCTGGCCGGCGTGCTCTCGATCGTCAGCCGCGCCGCTGCCGAGGCCCGCGGTCAGGCGGTCGACGAGGCCGCTGACGCCGCGCTGCGGGCAGCGGTCGAGGCCCAGATCGAGGCGGAGTCGCTGCCGATGTTCCTGTCCGGCCGGCTCTACGACGACGGGGTGATCGATCCTCGCGACACCCGCACGGTGCTGGGAATGTGCCTGAGCGCCATCGCCAATGCCCCGATCGAGGGGACGTCGAACTTCGGCGTCTTCAGGATGTGACCGATGAGCGCTTGCGCGAAGAGCAGAGGACTCGAACAGTGATCACTAAAATCCTCGTCGCGAACCGCGGCGAGATCGCCCGCCGGGTCTTCGAGACCTGTCGCCGCCTGGGCATCGGGACCGTCGCGGTGTACACCGATCCTGACGCCGGCTCGCCCCACGTCGCCGAGGCCGACGCCCGGGTTCGCCTGGAGGGCAACAACGGCTACCTCGATTCCGCTCAGATCATCGCCGCGGCCAAGGCTTCCGGCGCCGACGCCGTCCACCCCGGCTACGGGTTCCTCTCCGAGAACCCCGATTTCGCCGCCGCGGTGATCGACGCCGGGCTGACCTGGATCGGGCCGCCGGTGAACGCCGTGCAGGCCATGGGGTCCAAGATCGAGGCCAAGAAGATGATGGCCGCGGCCGGTGTGCCCGTGCTGGCCGAACTTGACCCGTCCACCGTGACGGCCGATCAGCTGCCTGTGTTGGTGAAGGCCTCCGCCGGCGGTGGCGGCCGCGGCATGCGCGTGGTGCGTGAACTGTCCGATCTGCCAAGCGAAGTGGCCGCGGCCCAGCGTGAGGCGCAGTCGGCGTTCGGTGACCCGACGGTGTTCTGTGAGCGCTACCTGGCCGCCGGACACCATGTCGAGGTGCAGGTGCTGGCCGATTCGCACGGCACGGTGTGGTCGGTCGGCGAGCGCGAGTGCTCGATCCAGCGGCGTCACCAGAAGGTCATCGAGGAGGCGCCCTCTCCCCTCGTCGAGCGCACCCCGGGAATGCGGGAGAAGCTCTTCGACGCCGCCCGACTGGCCGCCGAGGCGATCGGCTACGCCGGCGCCGGAACCGTCGAGTTCATGGCGGACGAGAAGGGCGACTTCTTCTTCCTGGAGATGAACACCCGGCTGCAGGTGGAACATCCCGTCACCGAGGCCACCACCGGGCTGGATCTCGTCGAGCTGCAGATCGTGGTCGCCGACGGCGGCAGGCTCGATGCGGAGCCCCCGGCCTCCCGCGGTTCATCGATCGAGGTGCGGCTCTACGCCGAGGATCCGGCCAAGAGCTGGCAGCCCCAGGCCGGCACGGTGCACCGGTTCGAGGTGCCCGGGAACGTGCGTGTCGATACCGGTATCGAGGACGGCTCGGTGGTGTCGATCTTCTACGACCCCATGCTGGCCAAGGTCATCTCGTACGCCCCCACCCGTCGTCAGGCCGCGACCGTGCTGGCCGATGCGTTGACCCGCACCCGGATTCACGGACTGCGCACCAACCGCGATCTGCTGGTGAACGTGCTGCGGCATCCGGCATTCCTGGATGGGGCCACCGACACGGCGTTCTTCGACACGCACGGCCTCGATATTCTGGCCGCCCCACTGGCCGACGCCGGTGTGGTGGCGCTATCGGCGCTCGCCGCCGCCCTGGCCGACGCCGCGCACAACCGCAGCAGCGCCAAGGTTTTCGGTGCGGCACCGAGCGGCTGGCGCAACCTGGCGTCGGGCTATCAGTCGCGCACGTACCGCGATGCCGCGGGTGACGACGTTCCGGTGCGCTACCGGTTCACCCGCACCGGGGTCGAGTTGCCCGACGATGAGGGCGTTTCGCTCCTGTCGGCGACGCCGGACCGCGTGGTGCTGTCCGTGAACGGGGTTGACCGCACGTTCGATGTGACGACCTATGGCGATCAGGTGTTCGTCGACTCACCGCTGGGTCCGGTCCAGCTCACCGCGGCGCCCCGCTTCCCCGATCCGGACGACGCGGTCGCGCACGGCTCACTGCTGGCACCGATGCCCGGTTCGGTGGTGCGGGTCGGCGCCGCCGTCGGCGATACCGTCACCGCCGGACAGCCCCTGATCTGGCTCGAGGCCATGAAGATGGAGCACACCATCGCCGCCCCCGAGGATGGGGTGCTGGCCGAACTCAATGTCGCCGCAGGCCAGCAGGTCGAGGTCGGCGCCATCCTTGCCCGAGTAGAGAACCCTGAAGGAGAACAGTCATGAGCTTCATCGAAACCGAGGAACAGAAGGCGCTGCGTCAGGCGGTGGCTGCGATGGTCGCCAACTACGGGCAGGACTACTACCTGGAGAAGGCCCGCGCCGGTGAGCACACCACCGAATTGTGGAATGAGGCAGGCAAACTCGGCTTCATCGGGGTGAACCTGCCCGAGGAGTATGGCGGCGGCGGGGCCGGCATGTACGAACTGTCCCTGGTGATGGAGGAGATGGCGGCCGGTGGTTCGGCGCTGCTGATGATGGTGGTCTCCCCCGCCATCAACGGCACGATCATCTCCAAGTTCGGTACCGAGGAGCAGAAGAAGCGCTGGATCCCCGGCATCGCGGACGGGTCGATCACGATGGCCTTCGCGATCACCGAGCCTGATGCGGGATCCAACAGCCACCGGATCACCACCACCGCCCGTCGCGACGGCAGCGATTGGATCCTCAAGGGCCAGAAGACGTTCATCTCCGGCATCGACCAGGCCCAGGCCGTGCTCGTCGTCGGCCGCACCGAGGACCACAAGACCGGCAATCTCAAGCCTGCACTGTTCGTCATTCCGACGGATACCCCGGGCCTGAGCTGGACCGCGATCGACATGGAGATCATCAGTCCGGAGAGCCAGTTCCAGGTGTTCTTCGACGACGTGCGACTGCCGGCCGATGCGCTGGTCGGTTCGGAGGACGCCGCGATCGCCCAATTGTTCGCGGGCCTGAATCCCGAGCGGATCATGGGTTCGGCCATGGCTGTCGGCACCGGCCGGCTGGCCATCGCCAAGGCGACCGACTATCTGAAGACCCGCCAGGTCTGGAAGGTTCCGATCGGCTCACATCAGGGCCTGTCGCACCCACTGGCACAGACCCACATCGAGGTCGAACTGGCCAAGCTGATGATGCAGAAGGCCGCCACTCTGTACGACGCCCGTGATGACTTCGGCGCTGCGGAAGCCGCCAACATGGCCAAGTACGCCGCAGGCGAGGCCTCGGTGCGTGCGGTGGATCAGGCCGTGCAGTCCCTCGGCGGCAACGGCCTGACCAAGGAGTACGGCATCGCCGCAGCCGTCACCGCGTCGCGGTTGGCCCGCATCGCACCAGTGAGCCGGGAGATGATCCTGAACTTCGTCGCCCAGACATCGCTCGGCCTGCCGCGCTCCTACTGACGAGGCCGTACTGACGATGACGTCTTTAGTCCACTACCGGGTTCACGGCGCCGTTGCGCGTCTGACGCTCGATTCCCCGCACAACCGCAATGCGTTGTCGACGGCCCTGGTGGAGCAGTTGCACCAGGGCCTGGCGGACGCCGCCGATGAGCCCGGCGTCCGGGTGGTGGTCCTCGATCACACCGGCGGAACGTTCTGTGCAGGAGCTGATCTCAGCGAGGCCGCTGGTCAGGACCCCGGTGAGATTGCGGTGGACCGGGCCCGGGAGATGACCCGGACGCTGCGGACCATCCTGGAGCTTCCGGTTCCGGTGATCGGCGCGATCGACGGCCACGTGCGCGCCGGCGGGATGGGCCTGATCGGCGCGTGCGATCTCGTCGTGGCCGGCCCGAAGAGCACGTTCGCGTTGACCGAGGCGCGTATCGGCGTTGCGCCCTCGATCATCTCGCTGACGCTGTTGCCGAAGATGTCACCGCGCTCGGCGGGCCGCTACTTCGTCACCGGCGAGAAGTTCGGCCCGACCGAGGCGGCCGAGATCGGTCTGATCACGCAGGCCGCGGACGACGTCGAGGCGGCCGTGGCCGCGCTGACCGCCGAGATCGCAAAGGGTTCCCCTCAGGGGTTGGCTGCGTCGAAGGCGTTGACCACAGCTTCGATCCTGCGTCAGTTCGACGCGGATGCCGAAGCGCTGACACGGCAGTCGGCGCAGCTGTTCGTCTCCGATGAGGCCCGCGAAGGCATGATGGCGTTCCTGCAGAAGCGCCCCCCGAATTGGATCGGCTGAGATTCAGCAGTCCGGCCAGAGTTGGACGCGGATGACCACGCGCGTTTGTGCCGCTCGCGTGAGTTCATCCGCGTCGAACTTTCCGTGCCTGCTCCGCCGCACGTGGTGAAACCGCGCATCCCGCGGCCTGGCCGCCAGGAAACTCTCTATTACCGGAATGTTGGCGACGCCGGTCGACGCCTCGGCGTATCCGCGAAAGCGGCTCCGCTGCAACAACACGGCGACATCGGCACCGCCGCGTAGGTTCTTCCACCAGGCGTTGTCGATTCCCGTGATACACGTGAGGACGGCGCCGTCAGCGACGTAGCTGACCGGGATCTCGTAGCTTCGACCGGTCCGACGGCCCGTCACGGTGAGGATCATCATCGTGTCGCTCAGACAGCCTTGCGCCGGACTCCGCAGCACGGTCTTGACCAGTGGCGTGACAGCCCTGACCAGCAGCCGCAGATAAGCCGGCGGGGCAGAACTCTCAGTCATTCTCTTCGGGTCACTTGTCGTGTGCGGCGATGCCGTTGAGCAATCTCTCAAGTGCGGCAATCGAATCCCGGCTTTCTCGCTCGGGGTCCGCGGAGCGAGCGACGGTCATCGCCGCCTCGCACATCGCGCCGTGGAGGAGATGCGCGAGGGGTTCCACGCGCTGCTCGGGCAGGTGACCGTCGGCGATCACCTGGCTCAGCCCCAGTCGCAGCAGCGACGTGACGTGTTCGTCTTCGAGGTCCCGCATGGATTCCCAGCCGAGAACGGCGGGCGCGTCGATCAAGGTGATGCGTTGAACGCCGGGGTCGAGTACCGCATCGAAGAACCCGCGACAGCCGCGGAGGAATCGCTGCCAGCTGCCCTTGGCGCCCCTGGCCGCGTGGTTGACCGCTTCACCTATCGCGCGCTGTTCGTTTTCGAAGACCGCTGCGAACAGGCCGCGCTTGCCCTCGAAATGGTGGTAGAGCGCGCCTTTGGTCATGCCGGCGCGTTCGGCGACGTTATCGACGAACGTGTTGTCGTAACCGTCGGCGGCAAACCGCTCGCGCGCCACCACCAGGATCTGGTCGACGGTTGCGCGTGTGCGTTCGGCCTGGGTGCGCGGTCCGGGCATGCCGCCAATCTACACGATTCATACTTGAGGTACATACTCGAAGTATGTTAATACTCGAGGTATGCAAGTTCCACGGCCTCTGCCCGCGCAGCGGGACTTGAGGGCAGCAGACCCCACCAGTGAGAGGACGATTCGATGAACACTGATCAGATCGACGTACTGCGGGATTCCTTGCGCACATATACCGAGGCCAAGAATCGACATGATGTGGACGCGATCATCGCCGCGTACGCACCCGATGGCAGCTACCGGGATTCCGGTATCACTCAAAAGGTTTCGGGCCACGACCAACTGAGGACGTTCTACGAGGCGGTGTTCCGGTCGATCCCCGACTATCAGGGGCAGTTCGACGGCGCGGCTTTCGCCGAGGACACCGCGGTGGCGTGGGGCAGGATGACCGGGACGGTCGGCGACGAGCTTCTCGGTCTACCCACTGTGGCGGGTAGCCGCATCGACGTTCCGGTCACCTTCGTCTGCACGTTCCGCGACGGCCAACTGGCCAGTGACACCGGGTATTTCGATACTCGGGTCCTGCACCGGCAAGTAGGCGTTCCGGCCGCCGAGTCAGAGATCGAGACGTTCGTCGCGGGTTGGACCCAGTTCTGGGCAGCCCCCGGCGACGCCAGTGGGGTTCACGATCTCGTCACCGACGAGGTGATCCTCAACTGGCCAGGCGCCACCGAACCACTCCGCGGCCGTGGCGCGTACGCCGACCGACTGGGCGCCGCCGTCCAACTGATCCCCGATCTGACGTTGTCGGTGGTCGACTATGCCCACCGCGACGGCCTTCTCATGCTCGCCTGGGAAGGCCGCGGGACGATCGGCGGCGAACTGCGGCGATGGCCAGGCGTCGACCAGTTCCGGTTACACGGAACCCGAAGTGCCGAAACCACTGTCGTATTCGATACCCGGGCCGTGGCGCCCTCCGTTCCATCACCCCGTCGCTGAACCGAGGAGACATTCATGCGCGCCATCATGCAGCACGAATGGGACGGCCCCGACTCCGTGCGCCCGGTTGAGGTGCCGGAACCTCGTCCGGCGCCCACAGAGGTGAAGGTCCGGGTTCACGCTGCGGGAGTCAACCCGGTGGACTACTACACAAGCGGAGGCCTGGCCTACAACCGCGTGCTGGACCTGCCCTTCATTCACGGGTGGGACGTGGCTGGTGTGGTCGAAGAGGTGGGCTACGGCGTCACCCGATTCCACGTCGGCGACCGAGTATTCGGCATGCCGTGGTTTCCCCGGCAGGCGGGCGGCTACGCGGAGTTCGTGGCCGCGCCGTCCCGCCACTTCGCCCCCATCCCAACTGGACTGAGCTTCGCCGAAGCTGCCTCACTGCCGCTGGCCGGGCTCACCGCATGGCAGATGCTCATCGACGTGGCCCGACTGACTCCCGGCCGGCGCGTGCTGATCTCCGCCGCCGCCGGCGGCGTGGGCCACCTCGCGGTGCAGATCGCCAAGGCACACGGCGCGTATGTGATCGGCACCGCCCGCACCGCCAAACACGACTTCATCCGCGGTCTGGGCGCCGACGAAGCGGTGGACTACACCACGACTCCGGTCCACGAAGTCGTCAACGACGTGGACATCGTGATCCAGATGTTCGGCGGCGCGGCCGGCCGTGACGCCTTGCGCTGCCTCCGCCCGGGTGGCGTCCTGGTCAGTGCCCAAGCCGCCTGGACTCCCGGCCTGTTCGACCGGGCCCGCGAGTTGAATGTCCACGCCTACGACTACCTCGTCGAACCCGACGCGGCCGGCCTGCAATCCATTGCCGGACTCGTGGCGGACGGACGGCTACGGGTACATGTCGGCGCGCAGTACCCGTTATCCGAAGCGGCGCAGGCGCTGAAGGTGATCGGCGATGGCCGCACCACCGGCAAGATCGTGCTCACCGTCGAGCCCGAGAACTGACCCGGTCGACGGAAACCGCACCGACCGGAAGCGACGCCATCCGGCAGTGGCGGCATCGGGGACAACGCAGGTCAGCCCATGCAGACGGGGCGGGCGATAATTGCCAGTGGCAGCACACCCCGAGGCGTATCTGTCGGATCTGCGGCCGCAGTTCTACCGTTTCCTGTGCGGACGTTATCTGCCGTGCGGTGACCCCCTGAAAGGCCGGAATCATGGCCGATGATCAGAACAAGGCGATTTCCCGACGCATATGGGAGGTATTTGCCTCCGGCGACCTCAGCGAGCTCGACGATCTCGTCGCTCCGACTGCCGCCTTCCACGACACGCAGGATCCGTTCGGCGATCAGCGGGGTCCCGAGCACATGAGAAGCCTCATGGGCATGTATCGGAAGTCGTTCTCCAACATGCGGTTTGACATCAAGATGCAACTCGCCGAGGGCGACTACGTCTGCACGATGATCGAGGCGCAGGGCGACAACACCGGCGAGATCATGGGTCGGCCCGCGACCGGCAAGCACAGTCGGATCAACTTGACCGATGTCGACCGGATCGAAGACGGCAAGATCGCCGAAAGCTGGGTTACCTGGGACACCCTCGGCATGCTGCAGCAGCTCGGCCTGATCCCCGCAGGCGCTCAACAAGCAGCGCCCGCCTGAGCTGATTGCAGTTAAGGGTCCAGGGCCGGCCGCGGCCCTGGACCCGCTCACTCCGGAGCGGGCGAAAGCGCGCACCGATAGGTCAATGCGCCCGCTTCGAGAAACGCAAGTGTTCTCCGAACCTCGAATATTACTGAACGACAACCTTTTCGGCGGCCCTAACAGCCGCCTCCTGCGTACCCAACCGTTCAGGTCGGAGCGCCCAACCGGCGATCGAGGCCCTTGACCCCAGTACCGAATGCCCTCACGCCGTGTTCTGGCGGGTGTCTGGCGCCTCCAAAAGTTGCATTCAATTCTGCCCCACGCTGCACTGACCGCAATGCCGTCGACCGGAACTCGCGGGTTCCGAGTCCGCCACGCCCTGCGCGTGCCCGCGGGTGAAATATCCTGCCGCATCGGCGATGCGCGTCGGGCGACGACGGATTCCGCAGCGCCGCCATCCTCCAACTGCCCGCGCGGGCGTCATCTTGGCAAATTTGCCACCAGGCAAATATGTGTTGTTACAGTGTGCAAGCATTTGTCAGCCAGATCACATATCGAAGGCGGCGCGCTTTGATGTCACAGCCCACCCCTCTCCGTCTGCACACGGCCAAAGCCGCAGCCACCGCGGCCGCCGTCGTTGCCACCACAGCAGCGCTGACCGCCGGTGTGGCGTCGTCCGCGCCGGAAGCGCTCGCGGCCCACGACCGCAGTGTGCAGGCCGAGGTCGAGCTGACCGCCGCATCAAACTCCGACATCGGAAAGATCCCCGACATCGTCGGGATCTACGGCGTCGGTCCGATCTTCTGGACCGCTCAACTTTTGGGGATCACGCCGGAGAACGTGATCAGGACAGCCGGAGGACTGACCGGCAACACCGCACTGGCCGAGACCGTCATCGGATTGCTGGATCTCCTGGACGCAATTTCGCCCATCGAGGCCGGCGTCAAGGGCCCGATGCCCGACGACGTGTACAACGCCGTGAACGACCTGGACTACACCTTCACCGGGCTCTCCAAGATGTTCGGGCTCGGCGATAACAATGCGTTCATCAACTGGATCGCCAAACACGCACCCGTCCTGAATCAGCGCCGCGACATCATCCTGTCGGAGAGTCTGGGCGGCCTCACCACATCGATGGCCTACCGCGACATGATCAACGCGGTGCAGTCCGATGACCCGGAATGGGGCGTCGGGGTGACGGGGCAGTGGCTGATCTTCGTCAACAACGTCAGTCGACCTGGTGGCGGATTGTTCGCGCTGGCAACGCCTCTCACCAACCTGTTCGGAGTGGACCTCACCACGCCGGACGCGGGCAGCTACACCAATGCCGACCAGACCAAGGTGCTCAACACCTCGATCCTCGACATCACCTGGGCCTACAACCCGCTGTCGGATGTGCCCACCACGCTGAGCCCGCTGGCCTGGGCGAACTCGCTCGCGGCCGGGGTGTTCCTCACCTACCTGCTGCCCGACGAGGGCAACAACATCGGCAACCATGTGCTGCCGAGGCTGATCACCGGCATCGGTGACGGCGTGAAGGTAATGATCGACCCGACCGGCGGCCAGGGTCTGCAGATGATCCCTGTCCTCGGCGACTTGCTGAAACTCTTCAACGTGAACGTCCTCGACTTCCCAGGCAACGCCACCTACATCACGTATGACTCGGGCAATCTGCCGTTGCTGGAGCCGTTCCGGATGGCACCGCATCTGCTCAACCTCGTTCCGGGTGTTGACATCCCGACGCCGCTGACCGACAGCATCGAGCCTGCCCTGCGCAAGCTGGTGAACATGGGCTACCAGGACGTCAACCCGGCGGATCTGGAACGCACGTTCAACGAAGCCGGTGAGCAGGCATACTTCTGGCACTCCCCGCTCACTCCGACACAACAGCTGGCGGCCAACCAAATTGTGTTCGACGCGCTGATCGACGGCATCCAGGACAACGCCCTGAACCCGGACGCGTGGGTCGCGAAACTGCCGGGCGCGAACTTGGAGCCGCTCGTGAAGAACGCCGCGTCGGTGGCAGTCGCCAAGGCCCTTTCTGACGCCTTGGAGGCCGTGCAGAAGGGCGCCGACCCGATGTTCGATGCCGTCGAGAAGGGTCTGGCCCCGGTCACCCATGCCCTCGATGACATGAACGCTCAGATGGAAACCGCCATCGACAACATGTTGAAGGTCAACGGCTCCACGACCGACAAGAAGGCGGGCACCCAGTCCGTCAATGCGCTCCCGTCGGCCGGCGCGCAGTTGAAGACGCTGAGCGTCGAAGCGACCGACACGGCCGCCGGCGCCAAGCCGACGCCCCTCAGGGACGCGCTCAACGACCTTGGTCTGGAACAGGATTCGTCGAAGGACTCCGCGCTCTCCAAGCGCGTCACGAAACTCTCCGAATCGGCCAAGACAAAGGCCAAGTCCCGCCACGCCACCGACGCGAACAATCCGCTCAAGAAGTCGGTGAAGGAAACGGTCGCCAAGGTGCGTCAAGCCGCGGAGGACACCGCCGACAAGGTGGAGAAGGCCGGCAAGGAGACCGCGAAGAAGATCGACAAGACAGCCGACGACGCCAAGGCGAAAGTCAAGGAGTCGAAGAAGCAGGCGAAGAAGGCCCCGAAGCACGCCGCAGCGTAAGACGCACCCGCGGTAATCGCTGACAGCCGCGGTGACGCGTCGGTAGCGTGGCCCACATGCCACGCACTGTGCTCGTCACCGGGGCGACCGGCAGTCTCGGCCACCATGTGGTGCCGGAGGCCATCGATGCCGGTCATCACGTCCGCGCGTTGAGCCGTCGGGAACGGGTCGGCTACACGGGTGTGCACTGGCACCAGGCCGACCTGCTGTCCCCCGGCGGGTTGGACGCCGCACTCGACGGCGTGGACGCCGTCGTCCATTGCGCCACGCAACCCACCGGCAGTAAGGACGTCCGGGCGGCCCGGAATCTGATCGAGGCCGCACGACGCAAGGGCGTCGGGCACCTCGTCTACATCTCGATCGTCGGGATCGAGGACATCCCGCTTCCTTATTACAAGACCAAACTCAGGGTCGAGCAGGCGCTCGAGACGTCGGGTGTCGGGCACTCGATCCTGCGCGCGACGCAGTTCCACGAGCTAATCGAAAAGACGTTCTCGGCACAGCGATTTTCGCCCGTTTTGTGGGCGTTGCGTGATGTCCGATTCCAGCCGATAGACACCCGCGATGTGGCCGCCAGACTGGTCGCGTTGATCGATTCCGAGCCCGCGGGGAGGGTGTCCGACATCGGCGGACCCAGCGTCCACAGTCACCCAGAATTGGGACAGATGTATCTGTCAGCACACAACAGCCTTCGTCGCGTGGCCAGACTCACCATCCCCGGGCGGATCGTCGCCGGTTACAGGTCGGGGGCCAATCTGACCCCGGAAAATGCAGTCAAAGGCGTTTCGTTCGAGGAGTACCTGGGTAGCGACCGGTAGATCACCGGCGTCGCGCGGCAGCCACTCCCGCGCCCCTGGCGACACAGTTTGGCTACTGGTCTTGCATGTGACAGCGATAGTCGTAGGCTCGACAGCGATGAGCACTTCAGCGCCGCAGGACAGGTCGATGCGGGCTGCCGACACCGACCGCATCCAGGTGGCGCAGCTGCTCACCGATGCTGCCGCCGCGGGCCGGCTGCCGATGGACGAATACGAGGACCGGCTAGCAAAGGCCTACGCCGCGGAGACCTACGACGACCTGGCCCGGCTCAGCCGCGATCTTCCGGGCGCGGTGAACTGTTCGGCCAGCCAGTGTCGCCCCGCCCCCTCGACGCTGCTGCTGGCGATCATGAGCGGGTTCGAGCGCCGTGGCCGGTGGAACGTTCCCAAGAAGCTGACGACGTTCGCCCTCTTCGGCGGTGGAGTGGTGGACCTGCGCTACGCCGACTTCACCGCACCCGACGTCGACGTCCGCACCTATTCGATCTTCGGCGGGCAGACCATCCTGGTGCCACCTGAGGTGAATGTGGATGTCGAAGGTGTGGGCGTGATGGGGAACTTCGATCACGGCGTCGACGGGGCCGGCACATCCGGGGCGCCACGCGTACACATCCGCGGGTTCTCCCTGTGGGGCAGCGTGAGCGTGAAGCGCAAGAAGCGCCGTAACCAGGTTGATTAGGCCCTGACGGCCGCTACCGACGCAAAACGGGCGGGCCCGAAGGCCCGCCCGTCTGTGTGAACTGGGATCAGTGGTTGCAGCTCGCAGCGGCGACGCACGTCAGAGCCTTGTTCGAATTGGAAGGCTTGGCGCTCGACACCTTGGCGGTGGGCCCGTCGCCGGCGATGGCCTTGGGCAGGGTGCCCGGCAGGTCCTTCTCGTCGGGGAGGAACTTGTTGCCCAGGTACTGATTCGAGTACTTCTGCGTCTGGTTGTAGTAGTACTTGCCGGCATTGACGTTCAGCTCGCCCTGGATCACGCCGTTGGTGCCCTTGCTGGGATCGGCGTAATTCCCGGTGCCGAAGTTGATGTGGTACGCCTCGCCCAGCGGGCTGTCGTCGAGCGTCTTGTTGACACCGGGGGTCTGGTTGAAGACCTTGTCGCCGACGGCCTGGGCCGCCCGGACTCCCGGCGCGGGGTTGTCGAAAGCGGGGCGGCCAACCGCGTCGCCCGACTTGCTGGAGTCAGCGGATGCCAGCCCGGTCGGCAAAGCCACCGCCAACGCACCGCCCGCGATGACACCCCCGACCAACGTCCGCGTCCGAACCGACCGCTCGGACAACTTCCGATGTTTTGCCATGCCTGTTACCTCTCGTGAGTGGCGTTGCGCCGCAGCTAGATTGGGGCCAAGAAGCTGACATTGCCACTGGCCCGCCAGCGAACCTAAGGCACCGCGACCAGGTGCGATAGGTACTGGCGCCGTTGTTCATTTGCTGTTCGGCACATGATCACGAGAATTCACAGCCCGTCCACAGCGACCATCCAAGTACGTGAAAACGCAACGGCCCCCTCCGATTTGGAGGGGGCCGTTGCGTGACAGTTCAGGCGTTACTTGTCCTTGTGACCCTTGCTGTCCTTGCTGTCCTTGCTGTCTTTGCTGTCCTTGGCGCTCTTGGCATCGGCATGCGTGTTGCCGGCCTTGGCTCCGGAATCGCTGTCGGAAGCACCCTTGGCGGTGGCACCCTTGGCAGTCTCCTGCTTGTCGGCACCGGCCTTGGTGGTGGGCTTGAACGCCTTCTCCAGATTCTTCGTGGCGTTCTCGACGAACTTCTCGCCGGCCGACTTCTTGCGCTCGGTGGTGCGCGATTTCGGAGCGAACTTGTTCGCAGTCTTGCCGGTGGCACCGGTGGCACCGGTGTCCGCCGAGTCCGCAGTGCCGGCCTTCTCCTCCGAGCTCGCCTTCTCCTCGGACTCTTCTTGTGCCGCAGTCTCTTTGACTTCCGCAGCCTCGTTGACCGTGGTCTTGGGCGTCAGGTTCAGGCCCAGATCCAGTTTCGGCAGCTCGAACTTCGGAGCCTCGGGCTTCGAGACCTCGACGACGGGTGTGGCTGCCTCGGTGCCGTCCTCAGCCGTCTCGTCGACCGTGACGTCCTCGGTCTTGAGGTCGAGAGTCTTGACGAGCTTGGACTCATCGGGCGCCTCGAGCTTCTCCACCAGCTTCTTGAACGGCGACTCGACGTCCGTCGGCAGGCTCAGCAGCTTGCTGAGGTTCGGCAGGGTCGTGGACGTCACCGAACCTGGCCCGGCTTCCACCTTCGACGTGGTCTCTTCTTGCGTCGACAGGAGGCTCAAGGTGCCGGCCTCTTCAGATGGCTCCTCGGGAGTGAGCACCGCCCTCACGGTGTCGACGATGTAGTTGACGGCGGCGGTGATGCCCGTATCGTCGCCGTACCCGAAGAAGAACGAGTTGCTCAGATCCTGCGCGAAACTGCCATCCGGAAGGTTGTCGTTCAGAATGCTGCCGACGACCATGGTGGCCCCACCGGTGAAGAACTCATCGACCCGCTTCGACAGCTGGAGGCGTTGCGTCGGGTCGAACGCATCGACGATCGAGGCGGCGACCACTGAACCGAGATAGGCGAACTCGGTGGCACCCGCCTCGAAGAAGATGTTGTCGAAAACATCGAGGGGCAGGATGTTGTCGCTGAGGTAGTACGCCAGGCCGGTGAAGCCGTCATGGCAGACCGCGCCGGTTGCGGAGCAGTTGCCCGGGTCGTAGAAGTTTTCGTTGACCTTGTTGCCCAAGGCGTTGTAGAACTGGACGCCGTCGCCCATGTCGCCGACGGTTGCGGGGATCGTGTGCGCCGCATCTTTGTAAAGGGGCTTTCCGTCCGGCCCGACCAGTGCGGTGTCCGCCGGAGTGTCCTCATCCGGGTCCAGGAGCAGAGTCCCGTCCTCGTTGAGGATGTAGCCGGGCGTCGGGGCGGGAACATAGCCCTGGTAGTAGTAGCCGCCGTAACCATCCAGGAAGGATCCCAAGGCCGCTTCCAGCGAAAGCGCCACCAGGTTGATCTGCTCGGCCGTCATGGTCCGGTGGACCGTGGCTTCCGCAGTTGAGGCGGCAACCGTGATCTCGTCACGAGGAACGAACAGCGCGGGGGTCCCGGCCACCAGCGCACCGGCGCTGAGCAGGGCCACACCAGTGGTGACGAGCGGACGGACTGCCATGTGGGTGTGGCCCCTTATCTCAAGCGCAGGACGGATTCCTGAGAATCCGTCCTGGTGTCTGCGTACTACCTTAAAAGTCCTTGAGAAGGGTAATTCCCGTCACCACCTCCCGCAACCTCTCCCGACGCGAGGCAGGAGTCGCCGGCGCACTGTCGCAGCGTCGATTTTGCGGGACGGCACCGACAAATATTTCGGCGCCTAACACGGCATTCCCGATCGATTCACTTTCAGCTAATTTCGGATACCGTCGCCGATACGCACATCTGGCACAAAAGGGCGGGTGGCCGCATACGGAATCCGTGGTGCGAACACCGAAGGCAGCGGCCGGGCACACTCTCACACCCGCCTCGGCCAGCTGGCAGCAGCCCACTCATCTCCCTAGGTCAGCGCGCATGACCCCGGCGCCGACGCACCTTCATCCGGTGCGGGCACGGCCGGGGTCACGGCTCGTTCCCGGCCGGCACGAACCTCGGCTGTCGGTGTGCCGGAAATCCCGGCCGAAAACTGGCAGTGTCCCGTCGCGAAAAGCAATGACGGGCGCCATTGAATACGCCGGCATTTCCGGGTTGAGTTCGCTGCCGACAAATGTCGGACGCACTTCGCCTTACACGGCAGTCAATATGCCCAGCTCACGGACCTGAGCGAACTTCACCGGCGGCCGTCGGACCTGAGAAGAAACTGAGATCGCACTCAGTTTTCTGGCCGCATGACTACTTGTCGCCGCCGTCGGTTCCGTTGTCCTTGCCGGCGTCGGTGGCGTTCTTGACGGCCTCGCCCAGTTTCTTCAGGAACTTGCTGCCGTTGGATTCGCCCTTCGGCTTGCCGTCACCGAAGAGGATGGGCGGCGCGACCTTGTTACCGGTCCGGGTGTCAACGCCGGTGTTGGTGCCGTCTTCGCCGGTGACTTCTTTGTCCTTGACGTTGATCTTGGGGAGGTCGGGCTTGAGTTCCGGCGCCTTGATCTCGGGCACCGTGGCGTCCGGCGTCTTGACCTCTGGGACCGTCAGGTCCGGCGTCTTGAATTCCGGCGTCTTGAATTCGGGCACCTTGAATTCCGGCGCCTTGGGAAGCTCGAACTTCGGAAGATCAAGCTTCGGAATCTCGGCGCCCAACGGAACGGTCCCACCCTCGACCGGGTTCTCGGTGTCCTTGACCGCGCCCGGATCGGTGGTGTCGAGGGTGTTGACGAGGTTCGTCTCGTCCTCGGAGGGGGCCTGGAAGGGCGACTTGAACAGCTTCTTGAACGGCGACTGCGTCGACAGGTTCAGCAGCGATGCCGGCCCCGGCAGGCTGGTGACGGACGTGCCGGTCTCCTTCTTGGCCAGCAGCATGGTGTCGCTGTTGCTCTCCTCCTCGGTCGAGAGCAGGGAAGGGCCGGAGTCGAGCGGATTGATCAGATTCGGAGTGGGAGTGGGCGTGCCCTGGGCGATCGCATCCACGACATAGGTGAACGCCGCGTAGATGCCGCTGTTGTCGCCATACCCGAAGAAGAACGAGTTGGTCAGACCGTAGGCATAGCCGTCCTGCGGCAGGTTGTCGAGCAACAGGTTGCCGATGAGTTGCGTTGCGCCACCTTCGAAGAAGTCGTCGACACGCTTGGTCAGATCCAGCCGGCCGGTCGGGTCAACCGAATCGATGGCGACGGCCACGGTGCGGATGGCCACGTGCGCCAGCTCGGTGAAGCCGCCCTCGAAGAAGATGTTGTCCACGTCGCCGAGCGGCAGGATGTTGTCGCTGAGGTAGTACGCCAGTCCGGTGAAGCCCTTCTGGCACACGGCTCCGGCGGCGGTGCAGTCACCAGGCGCATCGACCATCACCGGGTTGCCGTCGGCATCGGTGACGATCTCACCGGTGACCGGATCGATCTCGGGAACCTGGCCGGGGATGTAGATACCGCCGTACCCCTGAGTGAAGGACTGCCAGGCACCCTGCAGCGACAGCGCAAGCAGATTGATCTGGTCCTGCGTCAGCTTCGTCGGTTCCAGGGCTGCGGTCGGCGCGGCGACCGTGACGTGGTCTCGGGGCACGAACAATGCCGGAGTCGCGGCGACGACTGCAGCTGCGCTGAGAAGTGCGGCACCAGTGGTGACGAGCGGACGTACAGCCATGCGGTGGACCCCTTAACTAGAGGACGGTACGGCCGACTTGGAGATCCGCCGACGGCAACTTAGAAACTCCTGAGAATGCTAAGTCTCCACATTCACTCCCGCAACCGATAACGACAGGAAAATCATTCGCGAATCCGTTAACTACGGCTGGCAAGCGCCGGGCGAATGTAGCGACACAAAACCGCCTTTACCCGGTCGCCGATTTCCACCGCCCCCAGGCGCAGACAACTGCCCGGCGCGACCCGAACCCGCATGTATGCCCAGGTCAAATCGATGTGAATTCCACTCGCAGCGTCGTCACAGCTCTGGCGAAGGTACGCCGAATGAATCGACCTTCACCGTTTGATTGCCTTTGCAATGAATTGAAAGCACCGATCAAGAAATGTCGAATAGCGTTGCGCTACGCAAAAGTTGCATTGCCGAAGTGTCCCGCCGCCAACCGAAGCCGCGCCGCTTATTGCCAACGCAATGAATAAAGAGTTTCGCGCACACTCCGACGTCGACAAATGCCGGTCAGCGCGGCATCGCAATCCGCAATCCCGCCAACATCACCTGCGCGTCGGCCATGAAGGTGGGATTGTTGG
Organism: Mycobacterium shunyiense; assembly: GCF_058270035.1. Lineage (NCBI taxonomy): Bacteria > Bacillati > Actinomycetota > Actinomycetes > Mycobacteriales > Mycobacteriaceae > Mycobacterium > Mycobacterium shunyiense. The sequence goes on from NZ_JBZDPT010000015.1 coordinate 202,241, forward strand.
GCGCCGTGCTCTGCGCCAACGCCACGATGTTCCAGACCTTCGCTCCGAGCGGCACCATCACCGACACGGACGTCACGTAGCTGGTCTTGCTGATCTTGTCGTCGGGCGGGGTCGTGTAGTTGACCATCAGCGCCGGGAAACCACAAATCTCGGACGGCACCTGGGTGATGTTCTGCGCGCCGATGGATTGGAAGCCCTTGATCGTGTCACTCAGCAGGTCCTTGGGCGGCCGGTCCCCGTCCGTCGCATCTCCGATCGACACCGAGATGGCTGGATTCGTCACACCGTCGGTGAGGGATTCATTACGCAGCACCAGTTTGACCGGGCCCTTGGCGAACTCAGGCACCGGCACCCAGCCCGGTGGTTGCGCGACACGCACCCGCGGCTCGTCGGGCCCGGTCCCGGGAACTTCGATCCAGGCGTCCGAGTGCAACTGCTCGCAGGTTTGGGCCTTGTAACCGGATGCTCCCGAGGGCGCTCCGGGTGGTGCGAAGCCGGCCTTCGCGGTGCCGTCGGTCATCTGCGTGCACCCGCTGAGAATCAGTCCGGCCGCCAACACGACCACACCCGCACCGCGCTTCATGACCCCCATCGCCCCCAGAGACTACGCGAGCCCGCGGCGCGCCGACTGTGTCGCAAACTAGCGCCGACGCGAGTGCAGGTAGTCGCCGACCACCGCGGCACCCAGCCCGTCGAGATCGGGCACCACGACCCGGCCCTGCACGCGACGGGCCACCTGGTCGATGAACCGGGCGAGCCCGGGGTCGGAGCCCAACCGGAAGATCGTCACCTGAGCACCGAGCCGGGCCACCTCGTCGAAACCCCGCACGGTGTGGGCGATGGTGCGGGGGTGTGGGGGGTAGTCGAAGAAGACCTCAGAGCCGTGCCCGTCCCCGAAATCTTCCAGATGGGCAGTCGGCTCGCCGTCGGTCACCACCAGCACGACCGGTTGCGCATTGGGGTGACGACGCAGATGCCGCGTCGCCAGGGCCAGCGCGTGGTGCAGATTGGTGCCCTGCTCGTACACGCCCTCCAACCCGGTCAGCTCGCCCGCGGTCACCGTGCGGGCGTACCGGCCGAAGGCGATGATCTGCAACTCATCCGAGCGGAACCGGGTGCTCACCAGATGGTTGAGCGCCAGCGCGGTGCGCTTCATCGGTAGCCAGCGGTTCTCCATCACCATCGAGAACGAGGTGTCCACCAGCAGCGCCACACACGCCTGGGTGCGGGTCTCGGTCTCGGAGATCTCGACGTCCTCGACCGCGAACCGAATCGGTCGCTCGGCGATTCCGGTACCGGCCTGGCGCAGCACCGCATTGGTGACCGTGCGGGTGACGTTCCACGGTTCGGTGTCGCCGAACTGCCAGGGGCGGGTGGCCCCGGTCAACTCCCCCGCTGCCCCGGCGCGTCGGGTGTCCCGCTCGCCGTGTCGACCCGAAAGTTGTTGCGCCACATCACGCAACGCGGTCTGGCCGAGCTGACGCATGGCCTTGGGTGAAAGACGCCACTGCCCGTCGGAACCTCGGTCGATGAAGCCCTGGTTGACCAGGGCCTTCTCCAGTTCGGACAGGGTGCGGGCGTCGATCGCGGCGTCGTCGCCGAGCTGACGGGCCAACGCCTCAAGGTCGACGTCGTCCATAGACGCCCCGGCGTAACTCTGCGACAACGCGTCGGCCAACTGCTCCAACTCGGCGATGTCGGACAGCGCCTGGGCACCCTCACCCATGCCAAGCGGATCGCCTCCCGAGAACCGCTCCGAACCGCTCCAGTCCTCACCCGGCCGGGCGGCCTGCAGGTGTGAGTCGAGCCGATTGAGCGCATTCATCAATGACGGCGAACCGAAAGCCTGCTGCGACAGGGCATCCAGCTCGGCACGCTGCTCGGCCGACAGGCTGTTGCGGAACCGCTGCGCGGCCGCGGCCCGCTTGGCCAACGAGTCCAGTAGTTCATCGATGTTCTGCGGCCCTTCGGGGAAGAACTCGCCGTGCTTGTCCATGAAGTTCTGGAAGTCCTGCGGGGTATCTTCACCGCGGGCTTGCTTGTCCAGCAGGTCGTTGAGGTCGTCGAGCATGTCGTTGACCCGCTGCCGGTCCTCGTCGGTGGCGTTCTCCAACGCCTCCTTCATTCCGGCGAAACGCTGATCCAGCATCTCGCGGCCCAGCAGATCCTTGATCTGCTCGTACTTCTGCCGCGCCTCAGGGCTGCGCCAGTCATAGTCGGCAAGTTCCTGTACCGCCTTGGCCGGTGACGGGGAAAGTGCCTCCATCTGCAATTCGCCGAACCGTGCATCATCGTCGAGCGCGCGGGCCAACTCCTTGCGCTCGGCGAGCACGGCTTCGTCGAGCAGCTTCTTGATCTCCTGCAGCGTCCCGTCAAGGTTGTGCCGCTGCAACAACTCCCGGCGTTTCCGATTGGCCTCAGCCGCCAGGCGGTCGGTGCCGCGCATACCCTCGGTGCCGCGACGCATCAGCTCCGAGAGCGCGCGGCGCGGCGAGCTGCCCTCCATGACGCTCTGACCGATCTGCTCGAGCGCGTCGCGCAGATCGATCGGTGGTGCCAGCGGATCCGGGCCACCGGTGTATCGCGAATAGCGCGAGGTGTGCCCGTGTCCCCGACCGGGATCAGCCATAGACCGTCTCGCCCTCCCCCGTCACCTTGTCCACCCGCTTGGCCAGATACAGCGCCTCCAAAGCCAATTCGATGGCCGCGGCGCGCTGACCGACCGACACCGCACCCAGCCGGGAGGCGAGCGCGTCGACCACGGCCAGATCGGGCAGCGCAGCCAGGACGTCCTTGGCCGACACCCGCTCCCCGGTGGTCACCGGCGAGCCCTCCTCGACCGCAGCCACCAACGGGGCGACGTCGATACCGCCCAGCAGCCGCTGCGCGGTATCGGCGGTGGCACGTCGCAGCAGGTGCTCCAGCACCGCCTGCTCACGTCCCTCCTCGCCCGTCTCGAACTCCAACTTGCCGCGCAGCACGTCGATCACGGTGGCCAGATCGACCACCCGTGCCACCGGATCGTCCTCGCCGAGAATCGCGGAGCGGTGCCGCGCCGAGGCCGCCACCGTCTCGGCAGCGGCGATCGCGAAGCGGGCCGACACACCGGACCGTTGGTCGATCGAACTCGATTCACGCAGATTGCGGGCGAACCGGGCCAGCACGCCGAGCAGGTAATCCGGGACCTCGGCGGCCAACTGGGCCTCCTGGCGGATCACCCCGACCTCGTCGTCGATCTCCAACGGGTAGTGCGTACGGATCTCGGCGCCGAACCGGTCCTTGAGCGGGGTGATGATCCGGCCGCGGTTCGTGTAGTCCTCGGGGTTGGCGCTCGCGACGACGAGAACGTCGAGCGGCAACCGCAACGTGTAGCCGCGGACCTGAATGTCGCGCTCCTCCATCACGTTGAGCATCGACACCTGAATCCGCTCGGCCAGATCGGGCAGCTCGTTGACGGCCACGATGCCGCGGTGGGCCCGTGGGATCAGCCCGTAGGCGATCGTTTCCGGGTCACCCAGGCTGCGCCCCTCGGCCACCTTGATCGGATCGATGTCGCCCACGAGGTCGGCCACGCTGGTGTCCGGAGTGGCCAGCTTCTCGGTGTAGCGCTCACTGCGGTGCCGCCACTCGATCGGAAGGTCCTCGCCGGAATCGGCGGCTCGGCGGATCGACTCGGGCGTGATCGGGCTGAAGGGGTGCTCACCCAATTCGGACCCGGCGATCACCGGCGTCCATTCATCGAGCAGCCCCGTTAACGCCCGCAGCAGCCGCGTCTTGCCCTGGCCGCGCTCACCGAGCAGCACCACGTCGTGTCCGGCGATCAACGCCCGCTCCAACTGCGGGATCACCGTGTCTTGAAAGCCGAGAATCCCAGACCAAGGGTCCCGGCGATCGGCAAGTGCGGACAGCAGGTTCTCGCGAATTTCGGCTTTGACGCCCCGTTCACGGTGGCCGGAGGCGCGCAGCTCGCCGACGGTACGGGGCAGATCGCCGGAGCCGGGCTGCCGGCGACCATCGTTTTTGGGTTGGCTCACCACTCCACGCTACGACTGAACCCGCCCGCGCACATCGCCACCCGGCAGAACTAGCATCCGGCGCGTGGAAGCCACTCCCCCGGCATAGTCGTTGCGTGAGCGTTGCTACCGGTAGTCTGCGCTCCATGCCGTTGGCTAGCGGTCAGGAATTCGCAGGGTTCACCATCGTGCGGTTGGTGGGCACTGGTGGCATGGGCGAGGTCTATTTGGCGTCCCACCCGCGGTTACCCCGCGAGGACGCTCTCAAAGTGCTGCCCATCAGTGTCAGCTCCGACAACGAATTCCGGCAGCGGTTCATCCGCGAGGCGGACATGGCGGCCACGCTGTGGCATCCGCACATCGTGGGCGTGCACGACCGCGGCGAATTCGAGGGCCGGTTGTGGATCTCGATGGATTTCGTCGACGGGCACGACGCGGCCAAGCTTCTGCACGACCAGTACCCCAAGGGCATGCCGGCCGAAGATGTCATCGAGGTCGTCACCGCCGTCGGCGACGCACTGGACTACGCGCACCAGCGCAAGCTGCTGCACCGCGACGTGAAACCCGCCAACATCCTGCTGACCAGCAAACAGGGTTCCAAGCGCCGCATCATGCTGACCGACTTCGGCATCGCACGGCGCGCCGACGAGGTCAACGGGCTCACCTCGACCAACATCACCGTGGGCTCGATGTCCTACACCGCGCCCGAACAGTTGATGGGACAGCCCCTCGACGGCCGGGCCGACCAGTACTCGCTCGCCGCTACGGCGTACCGCCTGTTCACCGGTACTCCGCCGTTCGCGCACAGCAACCCTGCCGTGGTGATCAGCCACCACCTGAACTCCCCGCCACCGAAGCTGGCTGACACGAAACCCGAACTGGCCGTGTTCGATTCGGTGATGGCCAAGGCGCTGTCCAAGGACGCCAAGGACCGTTACGACACCTGCCACGACTTCGCCGTCGCGCTGGCCGAGGCGGCCACCGGAACCACCCCCGAGGTGCGTACGCCGACTCCGGCCCACGAGCCGGCGCCGCCCACCACGCCCCTGATCATCCCGAAGCCGGTGAACCCGCCGCCGGCGCCCGTCTCGCCGACGCCACTCTCGCCGTCGAACCCGCGGCAGGCACCGCCGTCAGAACCGCCGGTGTTCACCTCGTCGTGGGCAGGCAACGAAAACTCCTCGCGCCAACCCGTCGCGAGCAATACGCCGGTCGGCATGCAGGGCCTCAGCGGGCCGTCGGGACCGCCCGGGCCGGTGGGGCCGCCGCAGACCAACTTCGGGCCGCCGCCGTTGCCGCACACCCCGATCCCGAAGAAGTCGACCAACCGGCGCAATGTCGTCCTGGCTGCGGCCGCGATCGCCGGGGTGGTCCTGCTCATCGGTGGCATCGTCTTCGCCGTCACCTCCGGAGGCGAAGAAGACATCCCAGGCGGCGACACCACGTCCGCGACCGCCACCGATGCCTCCGGCGAGAAGACCACAACCGCCCCCAAGGCACCCGCACACGCCTTCACCATTGCCGACTACATCAAGCAGAGTGGCCTCGTCGAAACGCCGGTCCACCGCGGCGATCCGGGCGCACCGGTGTTCAACTGGCCGACTCCGCCCGGCTGGATCGACGCAGGCACCCGCACACCGGCCTGGGCGTACTCGGCGATGGTCAACGACCCGACAAACCCGCCGGATCCGCCGTCGGTCATCTCGCTGATCTCCAAGCTGACCGGTGACGTCGATCCCAACAAGCTGCTCGAGTTCGCCCCCAACGAACTGCAGAACCTGGCGGAGTACAAGGCGAATGGTGACGTGACGCGCGGGGAGATCAGCGGATTCCCCTCGGTCCACCTGGCCGGCTCGTACGCGAAGGCCGAACAGCGGCGAGCGATCACCCAGACCACCATCGTGATCCAGGCGCCCGGCGCGGTGTACGTGCTGCAGATCAACGCCGACGCGCTGGAACGCGACAGGAGCGCGTTGACCGACGTCAACAAGGCGATCGAAGCCCAGGCCACCGTCACCCTGCCCTGATCCGAGCGATTTCAGGTACCCGGTACCCTAGGTACCGTGAATTCGCTCGATTGGCGTAGCCGGCCGGCCACCGTGCACTTCGGCCCCGCATCCTTGCAGTCCAGAGCACTCGGCTGGACCACCGCGATCTTCGTCCGCCCATTGCTGGGTCTGCTGACCCTGATCGGAATGGGCATCAACCGCGTCGCCCCTGCGGTGCTGCAGCGTGCACACCTCGACGTCATCGACCGGCCGCTGCGGTTCATCAAGCCGCTGCCCGGCACCGAGGTGACACCGGTGGCGCTGCCCAACTGCCCGGCCGAATGGGTGATCGCCCCCGAGGCCCGCGACTCCGACCGGGTGATCGTCTACCTGCACGGCTCGGCGCTGGTGACCCTCGGCCTCAACTCGCACCGCCGCTTCGTGTCGAAGCTTTCCGCGGCCACCGGGGCGCGCGTGCTCAACGTCGGCTACCGCCTGGCCCCGCAGGCCGACATCGAGGACGCCGTGGCCGACGGGCTCGACGGCTACCGCCTGGCGCTGTCGCTCGGGTTCGCACCCAATCGAATTGTCCTGGCCGGGGACTCGGCCGGCGGACTGATGGCCGCCGACACCGCCCTGGCGGCCCGCGACGCCGGGCTGCCGGTTCCCGCCGGGCAGGTCCTGCTCTCACCGCTGACCTCGTCCGACATGGACCTGAAATACCGTGCGCTGCAAGAGCATCGCGACGTGATGTTCCCGTTCATGACCGTGAAGTTCATCTACGACGTGTTCGCCACGGTCAACGGCACCCGGCCCACGCCGGTGATGCCGCCTGAGGCGGACCTGCACGGGCTCGGCCCGTTCCTGCTCCAGGTGGGCACTCACGAGATGCTGCTCAACGACGCCTTCGCCCTGGCCGACAAGCTGCAGGCCGCCGGTGTTCCGGCGTGGGTCCAGGTGTGGGACAGGGCTATGCACATGTTCCAGCTGAGCTTCGACATCAACCCCGACGCGCGGCACGCCGTCGAGGAGATCACGTCGTTCATCGCGTACGCGACCGCTGAGGTCGAGGACGAGGCGAGCGCGTAAGGGCTGCCGTTTGGCGGCTCGAATGCGACGCCGCGCCTCGCCATGGCGCGCCTGCACCTCGCCATGGCGCGCCTGCACCTCGCCTGCGCAGTGCGCCCCGCCATCGCGCCGTTTTCTACGTGTGGGCTGTTGATCTCACGGTCCAGCAACCCTGGTGTAGAAAACCGTGAACTGCCCGGCCAGACGTCCGCGCCGTTTTCTACGCCTGGGCTGCAGACCTTGTCTCAAAGTCAAGTGGTTAGCGCAACATCGGCTATGCGGCTTGGTTGATGAGGGTGGCGAGGCGTTGGGCGGGGGTGTCGTAGTCCAGGGTGGGCCGGG
>NZ_JBZDPT010000016.1:0-47919 GCF_058270035.1 Mycobacterium shunyiense
GGAAGCCCAGTAATGGGTGAAGGGAACTGGCACTAACCGGCCGAAAACTTACAACAACCAACAAACACCAAATGTTTGATGGGTTTCAGTAAGACGCACAACAAGCCTCGCAACCACAATTCATAAACACCCACACACTTGTGTATGGAGTGCGATACCGCACCCCACCACCAAAACACAAAGGTTTACACCCAGAAACGGGTGAATAAAGTTACGGCGGTCCATAGCGGCAGGGAAACGCCCGGTCCCATCCCGAACCCGGAAGCTAAGCCTGCCAGCGCCGATGATACTACCCTCTCGGGTGGAAAAGTAGGACACCGCCGAACACAAATTAAGAATCGCCCCCCACGTTTCACGTGGGGGGCGATTCGCTTTTAATCACCAATTCTCGATATCGAATTCAGTCGATATTCGAGCGATTACTCGCTGCGTCGGCGCTCACATAATTATGTCGGCCGTGGCTGCTGCCAGTATCCTTTGCGGGAAGGGCGGGTAGAAAGGCACACGTGGTCGGAGACAGACAAGGCGACGCAGAGCGGCGCCCGCGGCGTGCATCCAACGACCGCACATCGAGCAACAATTCGGGTCCTCGGCGGCACTACGACCAGCGGGGGCGGGATCAGCGCTCCGGCGCGCCCCGGACTTCCGGACCGGGTCGGGCGCGGGCGGCGCAGCCGACGGCTGATGGTGAACCCAGGACCGACGGCCCACGACTGCCCGCCGATGTCGAGGCCAGGGAACTGGCACCCGATGTCCGTCGGGAACTGGTCACCCTGGACAAGACGACCGCGGATTTCGTCGCCCGCCACCTCGTGATGGCCGGCAAGCTACTCGACGAGGATCCCGATACGGCCTTGGCTCACGCCCGTGCCGCCCGTAACCGGGCCGGCCGGATCGCGGTGGTGCGTGAGGCGGTCGGCATCGCGGCATATCACAGCGGAGACTGGGCCCAGGCGCTCGCCGAGTTGCGTGCGGCCCGGCGGATGGGCAGCAAATCTGCCCTGCTGGCGATGATCGCGGATTGCGAGCGCGGTGTCGGACGGCCCGAGCGGGCACTGGAACTCGCTCGCAGTGACGAGGCCGCCGCACTCACCGGCGAGGATGCCGACGAACTGCGCATCGTCACGGCCGGCGCCCGGTCCGACCTCGGGCAGTTCGAGCAGGCTTTGGCAATCCTGTCTTCTCCGCCGCTGGATCCGACCAATGTGGGACCGACTGCGGCCCGACTGTTTTACGTATACGCCGACACCCTGCTGTCGCTCGGTCGCAACGACGAGGCACTTCAGTGGTTCGTCCATGCCGAGCAGGCCGACATCGAAGGAATCACCGACGCGGAAGACCGGATCACGGAGCTGTCCTGACGTGACCACGCTTGCACGGCAACATGATTGCCTGCTGCTCGACCTCGATGGCACAGTGTTTCGCGGCCATTCGCCCACTGAGGGTGCGCTGGAGAGTTTGGCCGGTCTGGATGCGCGGCTGCTGTATGTCACCAACAATGCGTCACGAGCGCCTGAACAGGTCGCCGCGCATCTGCGGGAACTCGGCTTCGCCGCTGACTCCGATGATGTGGTCACCAGTGCTGAAAGCGCGGCGCACCTGCTGGCTGCCCGTTTGCCGGCGGGCTCGACGGTTCTCGTCGTCGGTACCGATGCCCTTGTCGATCAGGTCAGCAAGGTCGGCCTGCGGCCGGTTCGGACGTTCGACGAGGGCCCGGTCGCTGTGGTGCAGGGGCACTCGCCTACTACCGCATGGCCGGATCTGGCCGAGGCGGCATTGGCTATTCGGGCCGGCGCGTTGTGGGTGGCGGCGAACGTGGACCTGACGTTGCCGTCCGAACGAGGGCTGTTGCCGGGCAACGGCTCGATGGTGGCGGCACTGCGCGTGGCGACCGGTCAGGATCCGTTGGTGGCCGGGAAGCCCCAACCGACCCTGATGAACGACGCCTTGAGTCGTGGGACGTTCGCGGCGCCGCTGGTGGTGGGTGATCGGCTCGACACTGATATCGCCGGTGCCGTCGCGGCCGGGTTGCCGAGTCTCATGGTGCTCACCGGCGTCAGCACTGCGCATGAGGCGGTCCATGCCGTGCCCGCGGAGCGCCCGGGCTACCTGGCCGCCGATCTGCGGGGCCTGCACGCCGCCGCCGACGCACTGCGCATCGGGCCTGACGCGGCCTGGCGGATCGACGTCGACACCGACACGGTCACGGTGCACGCCGCCGATCAGGAACCTGCCGACGACCTGTCGGTGGTGCGGGCCACGGCTCACGCAGTGTGGGGCTCGGATCTGGACCCGGCTGCCGTCACAGTGGTCGCCGGCGACGACACAGCGCGCCAGGCGCTGCAACGTTGGTCGTTGCTGTCGGTGCCGGTCGATCAGCGCGCCATCGACTAGCGTGAGTATCGCTATGAGTACCGATCCCGACGAACTGCGTGCCCAGGTCGCTGCGGTGCTGGCCGGCGTGCCGGATCCCGCGGTGGATCCGTCCGCACTCGAGGCCATGGACATCGATGTGGTGGCGGCCCGGCTCGAGGAGGCTCACGATCTGCTCGTGCAGGCCCTCGAATCCGTCGACAGGGGGCAACCGGGCGGACCGCAGGCGACCGGAAGGTGAGCGTCGGTGGCGCGGCGCGCTCGCGTTGATGCCGAGCTGGTGCGGCGCGGTCTGGCCCGGTCCCGCCAGCAGGCGGCCGAGATGATCGAGGCCGGACGCGTCCGGATCGACGGTATGCCTGCGGCCAAACCGGCCACTGCGGTCGCCCCGGACACCAACATCACCGTGATCGCCACTGCGGAACGGAGCTGGGTCTCGCGCGGCGCACACAAGCTGATCGGTGCGCTCGACGCGTTCGACGTCGCCGTCGACGGCCGGCGTTGCCTCGATGCCGGGGCCTCGACCGGGGGCTTTACCGAGGTCCTGCTCGACCGCGGTGCCGCCGAGGTGGTGGCCGCCGATGTGGGCTACGGACAATTGGCCTGGCCGCTGCGGTCCGATGAGCGGGTGCACGTGCTGGAGCGCACGAATGTGCGGGAGTTGACTCCCGAGGCGATCGGCGGGCCGGTTCAGCTGGTCGTCGCCGACTTGTCGTTCATCTCGCTGGCCACTGTCCTCCCGGCGCTGACGGCCTGCGCGGGCGCCGACGCCGATATCGTTCCGATGGTGAAACCGCAGTTCGAGGTCGGTAAGGATCGGGTGGGCGCCGGCGGTGTGGTATCCGATCCAGAGCTGCGCATCGATGCCGTGTGCACGGTCGCCCGCAGGGCGGCGGCGTTGCAGTGGCATGCTGTCGATGTGACGGCTAGCCCGCTCCCGGGGCCATCGGGCAATGTCGAGTATTTCCTGCACCTGCGTGCCCAGACCGAGCGTCCGCTGGCCGGTGAGGCGCTCGAACATGCAGTTCGGCAGGCGGTCGAGGAGGGGCCGCAATGACGTCTGAACGCACGATCCTGCTGGTGGTGCACACCGGCCGCGACGAGGCGACCGAAGTCGCCCGCCGGGTGGAAAAGGTGCTCGGCGACAACGGCATTGGTTTGAAGGTGCTCTCGGCGGAGGCCGTGGACCGCGGACCACTGCACCTCGCGCCCGATGACATGCGCGCGCTCGGGGTCGACATCGAGGTGGTCGACGCCGAGGAACGCGCAGCCGAAGGTTGCGAGCTGGTGTTGGTCCTCGGCGGCGACGGTACGTTCCTGCGCGCAGCCGAGCTCGCGCGCAATGTCGAGATCCCGGTGCTGGGAGTCAATCTCGGCCGGATCGGGTTCCTGGCCGAAGCTGAAGCGGAGGCCATCGACCACGTGCTCGAGCGCGTGATCGAGCGCGATTACCGCATCGAGGAACGCATGACGCTCGATATCGCGGTGCGGGTGGGCACCGATGTGGTGAACCGCGGGTGGGCGCTGAACGAGGCCAGCCTGGAGAAGGGGCCCCGGCTCGGGGTGCTCGGAGTGGTGTTGGAGGTGGACGGTCGCCCGGTTTCGTCGTTCGGCTGCGACGGAGTGCTGGTGGCGACCCCGACAGGATCCACCGCTTACGCATTCTCGGCAGGCGGGCCGGTGCTGTGGCCGGACCTGGAGGCGATTCTGGTGGTACCCAACAATGCTCACGCACTGTTCGCCCGTCCGATGGTGACGAGTCCGTTGGCCAGCATCGCGATCGAGATCGAGGCGAGCGGCAACGATGCGCTGGTGTTCTGTGACGGTCGCCGCGAAATGATCGTGCCTGCCGGTGGCCGCTTGGAGGTGACGCGCTGCGGCACTCCGCTGAAGTGGGTGCGGCTGGACTCGGCGCCGTTCACCGATCGCCTGGTGCGCAAGTTCCGGTTGCCGGTCACTGGATGGCGGGGGCAGTAGATACCTGTGCTGTCGGAGATTCGTATCGAGTCGTTGGGCGCGATCAGCGCCGCCACCGCGGAGTTCGACCGCGGGTTGACCGTGCTGACCGGGGAGACCGGTACCGGCAAGACGATGGTGGTGACGAGCCTGCACCTGCTCGGTGGGGCACGGGCTGACGCGACCAGGGTGCGTTCGGGATCTGACCGCGCGGTGGTGGAAGGCCGTTTCAGCACAATCGAACTCGGCGAGGATGTCTCCGGTCGGGTCGAGGAGATCCTGGACTCCTCGGGCGCTGAGCGTGATGACGACGGCAGCGTGATCGCGGCCCGGTCGGTCAGCCGGGCCGGGCCATCCCGGGCGTATCTGGGTGGGCGCAGTGTGCCGGCGAAATCCTTGAGCAGCTTCACCGCTCAGGTGCTGACGTTGCACGGTCAGAACGACCAGTTGCGGTTGATGCGGCCCGATGAGCAACGGGCGGCACTCGACCGGTTCGCGGAGGTGGACAAGCCTCTGACCCGCTATCGACGTATCCGCGACGAGTGGCTGGCGGCGCGTCGTGACCTCACCGACCGTCGGCGGCGGGCCCGGGAACTGGCCCAGGAAGCCGACCGGCTCAGCTTCGGTATCCACGAGATCGACGCGGTCGCACCCCAACCCGGCGAGGACGAGGCGATCATCGCCGACATCCGGCGATTGTCGGAACTCGATGCGCTGCGAGAAGCCGCGCACTCCGCTCGCTTCGCGTTGGCCGGTGAGCTCGACGAGCCCACGCCGGAGTCGACCTCGGCCGCCGACGGGGTGGGCCGCGCGCAGGCGGCGCTGGAGTCCACCGATGACTCGGCGTTGCAGGCACTGGCCGTCCGCTTGGCGGAGGCGATGGCAGTGATCGGCGACGTCTCCGGCGAGCTCGGTGACTATCTGTCCGAATTGCCCAGTGATGCCAGCACTTTGGAGACCAAACTGGCGCGGCAGGCAGAGCTGCGCACGCTCACCCGTAAGTACGCTGCCGATGTCGACGGGGTCCTGGAGTGGTCACGCGACGCCGTCGAGCGGTTGGCGCAGCTCGATGTGTCCGAGGAGAGCCTGGCTGCGCTGGACAGCAAGGTTGCCGAGCTCGAGGGTCAACTGGTCGCGGCGGCAGGCGAACTCACCAAAGCCCGTTCCAAGGCGGCCAAGGGGCTGGCCAAGGCGGTGACCGCGGAACTGGCCGGGCTGGCCATGGCCAACGCAGTGTTCACCATCGGGGTGGCGCCGATGCCGGCCCGGGCCGACGACTCTGCGCCGTTGACCATGCCCGACGGCGAGATGCTGCATGCCGGCCACGACGGCGTGGACGCGGTCGAGTTCGGGTTCACCGCACACCGTGGCGCAGATGTGCTGCCGCTGGCCAAGAGTGCCTCCGGCGGTGAGCTGTCCCGCGTGATGCTGGCTCTCGAGGTCGTCCTTTCGGCGTCGACGGCGGGCACCACGATGGTGTTCGACGAGGTCGACGCCGGGGTCGGTGGCCGTGCCGCAGTGCAGATCGGCCGCCGGCTGGCCCGGCTGGCGCGTACCCACCAGGTCATCGTGGTGACCCACCTGCCTCAGGTCGCGGCTTTCGCCGATGCACACCTCCTGGTTGACAGTGGTAACGGTCGGGCCAAGTCCAGCGGTGTGCGCCGCATCGACGACGATGACCGGGTCGCCGAATTGGCCCGGATGCTGGCCGGACTGGGGGAGTCCGACAGCGGGCGGGCCCATGCCAGGGAACTGCTCGAGGCTGCGCAGCAGGAGCGCAGCGCACCCTAGTCCTGATCGACGATCGGGCCAGGATTGGCCGGCGACAGCTCAGCCGAGCTCCACCGCAGGGGACTGACGTGTGTCAGCTCCACCACCTCGTCGATCGTGAAGTCGACCGCGCACTGTGCGCCGGCATCGGGATCGGCTTCATCCCAGTTGATTTCGGCGGTTCCGGTGAGCTGGAGCGTGGATCCGGAGAACCAGTCGATCACCAATATCCCGCACAGCGGGTTCGCGTCGATGTTGCCCAGTGTCATGAACATCGAGTTCCCGCGGTAGTCCGGCCAACGTAGACGGTGGGGCGAGAGCACCTGTAGGAATCCGGGATTGCCGCCGCGGTGTGACGCGTCGGCATTGCCCGCGGCATCCGCCGACCCGATGAAGAAGGCGTCGGCGTGGGTGATGACCGCTTGCTGTGAGGAGGTCAGTGCCCGCCCACGGTGCACGTCGGGCAGTCTCGTCGAGGACCGCACCTCGACGACGTCCCGGCGCGAAATGTACTTCGGGCAGTTCGAATACACCTGATCGGCGTGGATCCGCAGTCCCGTGCCGGTGGGCTCGGCGGAGCCGTTGACTCGCATCCGCCGCCGGGTCTGCGGTTCGATGGCGATCATCCCGATCTGCCGTCCGCCGCGCAGCACATCGCGGATCGGATCGCCCGGCGCGGGCAGCGCTTCGACCAGGACCGTGCGCGGATCGTCGGAGTGGACGAAGCCGGGCGGACCAGCGATCAAGCTGGTCCACACCCGGCCACCGTCGTCGGCCGCGGCGATCACGATCATCGGCTGTTCGGCGAGGAACGCAGCGGCGGTCGCAGGAACTTCGGTGCGGATCATGCGGCCGACGCGGGTGGCGATCGCCTCCTGTCCCATCCGGCGTTGCACCGCCAACTCACCCGAGTGATACATGTTCACCGTCTCGGCTCAGAAGAATCCGCAGGTGGGCGCCGCACCACTGGGTGCGGGAGCGCTCTGCGCCCCGTTGGGTGCGTACACCTCAAGCCGGGTTCCGTCGGGGTCGGTGAAGAAGATGCCGCCGGAAGACGTTCCCTCGCCGTGCGCGACGACGCCGTCGTGCGCGAACTCGGTGCCCAGCGCCTTCAGTGCCGCCTCGACGGTCCGCACTTCGTCGATGCTGGCTGCCTCGAACGAAAGATGGTGCAGGCCTGGTGTTTCCGTGGAGAACCGACCGTTGCTTTGCTGCCAGAGGGTCAGCCGCAGTGTCCCGCCGGTGCCGAGGAAGGCGTACCGGTGCTCGCCCTCGCTGTTGACGGCGAGCGGCTCGAAACCCAACGCGTGTCGGTAGAACGCGACGGAGCGGTCCAAGTCGGTGACGTTGATGCCGACGTGTCCGGCGGCGAGCTGTGGCGGGGTGGTTCCGGGCATGCAGTCCTCCTGGGTAACTAGTGAAAAGACTTACGTAGGTTAGGACTGGAGAAGCCCCGCCGTCAACCATCTAATTTTATTTCGATGGTTAGTTCGGCGGGTGACTCCTGCTGTCGTGGGCGCGTGGTTACCCTCAGGTATGCGTGATCCGCGCCCGCATGTCGGCGAACCCCTTGCGCTGGATCTGCTGAACACCCGATGGATGTCAGCGGATGGGCCGCAGGACCTCCTCGCGGACGTCGACGGGCTCCGTACCTGGTTGCTGGCCAATGGGCTGGACGACCGTTGCGAGGCTGACGAGAAGTCGCGGGTCGCCTTGATTGCGGCCCGGGAGGCGATCCTGCGGGCAGTGCAGGCGGGTTCCGTCGACGAGATCAATGACGTGCTGGAACGGGGCCGGATCCGCCGCACGCTCACGGCGTCGGGCCCCGCCGAGACGGCCGAGGTGCTGCAACCGGAGTGGCTGGCCGGCTGGCTGGCCGCGGCGGACCTGCTGCGGTTGCTGGGTGAGGCCCCCGACCGGATCAAGCAGTGTGCACACCCGCACTGCATTCTCTGGTTCCACGACAGCTCCAAGAACGGCGCACGACGATGGCACTCGATGGCCACGTGCGGGAACCGCGCGAAGGCGGCGCGGCACTATGCGGCGAAGCGGGATTGAGACCGGAGTGCTGTTACTGATGTGACAAAAGCCAACTTGTGGGGCTGGTGTTACGGCGCGCCTCCGCCCCCTGGCCGGCGAAGCCCGACAGAATCGGCGCATGAAGATGTCCACGCTGCTCACTCGCAATGCCAGTACGCGTCCGGGAGTGACCGGCACTGCCCGTGTGGACCGCGACATCGATCGGCTGCTGCGCCGCGTCGGCCCTGGCGACATCGTCGTCCTCGACGCTCAGGATCTGGACCGGATCACCGCCGATGCGCTTGTCGAGGCCCAGATCGCCGGTGTCGTCAACGCCTCGCCGTCCATCTCGGGGCGTTACCCCAACCTCGGGCCGGAGGTGCTCGTCGCCAACGGTGTGGTGCTGATCGACGAGGCGGGGTCGGACGTCTTCAAGAAGATCAAGGACGGGGCGCGGATCCGCCTGAACAACGGCGGCGTCTACTCGGGTGACCGACGGATCGCGGTGGGCACCGAGCGCAACGATCAAGAGATCCACGAGCTCATGCACGACGCCAAGAGCGGTCTCGTGGCGCATCTGGAAGCCTTCGCGGGCAACACCATCGAGTTCATCCGCAGTGAGAGTCCGCTGCTCATCGACGGCATCGGGATCCCGAACATCGACGTCGATCTGCACCGCCGCCACGTGGTGATCGTCGCCGAGGAGCCCGACGCGGCCGAAGACCTCAAGGCGCTCAAGCCCTTCATCAAGGAGTACCAGCCGGTGCTGGTCGGTGTCGGGGCCGGAGCGGACGTGCTGCGCAAGGCCGGCTACCGCCCGGCGCTGATCGTCGGCGACCCGGACAAGATGAGTGTCGAGGTGCTGCGCTGCGGCGCCCAGGTGGTGCTGCCCGCCGACGCCGACGGCCACGCCGCCGGGCTGGAACGCATCCAGGACCTCGGCGTCGGCGCGATGACCTTCCCCGCCGCCGGATCGGCGGCCGACCTCGCGCTGCTGCTGTGCGACCACCACGGTGCGTCGCTCATCGTCACCGCCGGTCACACCGCATCGATCGAGGAGTTCTTCGACCGCTCGCGCCAGCGCAGCAACCCGTCGACGTTCCTGACCCGGCTGAAGGTCGGGGAGAAGCTCGTCGACGCCAAGGCGGTGGCGACCCTCTACCGCAGCCGGGTGTCCGGCGGGGCTATCGCGCTTCTGGTGCTGGCGATGCTGGTGGCCGTGGTGGTCGCTCTGTGGGTGTCGCGCGCCGACGGGGCCGTGCTCGACTGGGTCGTCGACTACTGGAACCGCTTCACCCTCTGGGTGCAGGGTCTGGTCAGCTAGCGGGGCGGTGAGTTGTGATCACGCTACGCGCACACGCCATTTCGCTGGCGGCAGTTTTCCTGGCGTTGGCAATCGGCGTGGCCCTGGGTTCGGGGCTGCTGTCCAACACGGTGCTGTCGGGCCTTCGTGACGACAAGAAGGACCTGCAGCACCAGATCGAGGCTCTCAATGACGGCAAGAATGCGCTGAACGAAAAGCTCAATGCCGCAGGAGAATTCGATGCGCAGATGGCACCCCGAATCGTGCGTGACGCGTTGAAGGACAAGTCGGTGGTGGTGTTCCGTACGCCGGACGCCGCCGACGGTGATGTCGACGCGGTGTCGCGGTTCGTCCGCGACGCCGGCGGCACGGTCACCGGGAAAATCTCACTCACGAGCGAGTTCGTCGAAGCGAACTCGGCCGACAAACTGCTATCGGTGGTCAATTCACCGATCGTGCCGGCCGGCAAGCAGTTGAGCACCGCGGCGGTGGACCAGGGGTCCCAGGCCGGCGACCTGTTGGGCATCACACTGCTGATCGACCGGAACCCGGCCGCGGCGCCCGTCGATGACATGCAGCGCCAGACCGTGCTCACTGCGCTGCGCGACACCGGGTTCCTGACCTATGACGATCCACACATCGGCGCGGCCAATACCGCGCTGATCGTGACCGGAGGAGGGTTGGGGGAGGACGGCGGCAACCGCGGCGCAACCATGGCACGCTTCGCCGCCGGGTTGGCCCCGCACGGCACCGGAACGGTGCTCGCCGGCCGCTCAGGATCGGCATCTGGAACCGGTCCGGTGGCTGTGACCAGGTCCGACGCCGGCCTGGCTGCCACCGTCAGCACCGTGGACGACGCTGATTCCAGTGCCGGTCAGATCACGGCCGTCCTCGCATTGAGCGACCTCGCGGGCGGGGGGAAGCCGGGCCGGTACGGCACCGGGCAGGGCGCGACGTCGGTGACCGTCCCGCAGTAGGCGCGCCCCGGGCGCCGATTTGCCGAGGCGCATCCGGCGCGTCAGCGACGGCTTGTCGGCGTCGGTGTTAAGGTGAGATTCCGTGGGTCGGCAGGCCACAGCAGTTTCTCGATTCCCTGCCAGTCGTCACGGAGGATGCTTTTGCCCGCCTTACGCAAGCACCCGCACACCGCCACCAAACACCTCTTCGTCACCGGTGGTGTGGCGTCATCGCTCGGTAAGGGGTTGACCGCATCGAGCCTCGGTCAGCTGCTGACCGCGCGAGGGTTGCAGGTCACCATGCAGAAGCTCGACCCCTATCTGAACGTCGATCCGGGCACCATGAACCCGTTCCAACACGGTGAGGTGTTCGTCACCGAGGACGGCGCCGAGACCGACCTCGACGTCGGCCATTACGAGCGGTTCCTGGATCGCAACCTTTCCCAGTCGGCCAACGTGACCACCGGTCAGGTGTACTCCACGGTGATCGCCAAGGAACGGCGCGGCGAGTACCTGGGCGACACCGTCCAGGTGATTCCCCACATCACCGACGAGATCAAGAGCCGGATCCTGGCCATGGCCGAGCCCGATTCGTCCGGACAGCGCCCCGACGTGGTGATCACCGAAATCGGCGGCACGGTGGGTGATATCGAGTCGTTGCCGTTCCTGGAGGCCGCCCGCCAGGTGCGCCATGAGGTCGGCAGGGACAACTGCTTCTTCCTCCACGTGTCGCTGGTGCCCTATCTCGCCCCGTCCGGCGAGCTCAAGACCAAGCCGACGCAGCACTCCGTGGCCGCGTTGCGCAGCATCGGTATCACCCCCGATGCCCTGATCCTGCGGTGTGACCGTGACGTCCCCGAACCGCTCAAGAACAAGATCGCGCTCATGTGCGACGTCGACATCGACGGGGTGATCTCCACTCCGGACGCGCCGTCCATCTACGACATCCCCAAGGTGCTGCACCGCGAGGAACTCGACGCGTACGTGGTGCGCCGGCTCAACCTGCCGTTCCGCGATGTGGACTGGTCGGAGTGGGACGACCTGCTGCGGCGGGTGCACGAGCCGCAGGAGACGGTTCGGATCGCCTTGGTGGGCAAGTACATCGACCTGTCCGATGCCTACCTGTCGGTGGCCGAGGCGCTGCGCGCCGGCGGCTTCAAACACCGCGCCAAGGTGGAGATCCGGTGGGTGGCCTCCGATGACTGCGAGACCGACCTCGGCGCGGCGTCCGCGCTGTCCGATGTCGACGGGGTGCTCATCCCGGGCGGTTTCGGCATCCGCGGCATCGAGGGCAAGCTCGGGGCCATCGGGTTCGCCCGCAAGCGCGGCCTGCCGGTGCTGGGACTGTGTCTGGGGCTGCAGTGCATCGTGATCGAGGCGGCGCGGTCGGTCGGTATCACCGGTGCCAACTCCGCCGAGTTCGATCCGAAGACGGCGGACCCGGTGATCTCTACGATGGCCGATCAGGAGGACGCCGTCGCCGGCGAGGCAGACCTGGGCGGCACCATGCGGCTTGGTGCCTATCCCGCCGTTTTGGAAGCGGGATCAATTGTGGCGCAGGCTTATCAGGCCACTGAGGTATCAGAACGGCATCGGCACCGCTACGAGGTCAACAACGCCTACCGGGACCGCATCTCCGAGAGCGGGCTGCGGTTCAGCGGCACCTCGCCCGACGGGCACCTGGTGGAGTTCGTGGAATACGACTCGAAGATCCATCCGTTCCTGGTCGGGACGCAGGCCCACCCCGAGCTCAAGAGCCGGCCGACGCGGCCACACCCGCTGTTCGCGGCATTCATCGGCGCGGCGCTGGATTACAAGGCGGCGGAGCGGTTGCCCGGGATGGACCTTCCCGAACATTTCGCCGAGGACGTCGAGGACGGCGCGAGTCCGGTGGACGAAGCCGCTTCTCTTGGCTGAACACGACTTCGAGACGCTGGCCAGCGAAACCGTCTACGTCGGAAATATTTTCGCGCTGCGCGCGGACGAGGTCAGCATGCCCGGCGGCGGGTCGGCCCGGCGTGAGGTCGTCGAGCACTACGGTGCGGTCGCGGTCGTGGCCCTGGACGAGGACGGCAACGTGGTACTGGTGTACCAGTACCGTCACCCGCTGGGACGTCGGCTCTGGGAACTACCCGCGGGCCTCCTCGACCTCGGTGGGGAGCCTCCCGAGGTGACCGCCGCGCGCGAACTCGAAGAAGAGGTCGGGCTGGCCGCCGCGCACTGGCGGGTGCTGGTGGATCTCGATTCGACGCCGGGGTTCTCCGACGAGAGTGTGCGGATCTATCTGGCCACCGGATTGACCGACGTCGCGCGTCCCGAGGCCGAACACGAGGAAGCCGACATGGTGGTGGAGCGGGTGCCTCTGGCAGAAGCCGTGCGGCGGGTGTTCTCCGGCGACATCGTGAACGGCATCGCGGTGGCAGGCATCCTGGCCGCACACGCGATGCCCGACGCGGAGGCGTTACGGCCGGTCGACGCGGTGTGGACCGACCGGCCGACAGCGTTCAGGCGGCGCAAAGGTCTGTTATGACCACACCGTCGCCCCTCCGATCGGCCCTCGACGACCAGCTGCAGGGCTACCTCGATCACCTGACGATCGAGCGGGGCGTGGCGGCCAACACCTTGAGCTCCTACCGGCGCGACCTGCGTCGCTATGCCGAACACCTGACCCAGCGGGGAATCGCGGATCTTGCGGACGTGGCCGAGGCCGACGTCAGCGACTTCCTGATCGCGCTGCGTCGGGGAGATCCGGAGTCGGGAGTGACCGCGCTGTCGGCGGTTTCGGCTGCGCGGGCAGTGGTCGCGGTTCGCGGACTGCACCGGTTCGCCACGGCCGAAGGCATCACCGCACTCGATGTCGCCCGCGGGGTCAAACCGCCCACGCCGAGTCGTCGGCTGCCCAAGAGCCTCGGCCTCGACGAGGTACTCGCGCTGCTCGAGGCTGCCGGCGGCGAGAGCGAGGCCGACGGACCGCTGACGCTGCGAAACCGGGCGCTGCTGGAACTGCTGTACTCCACCGGCGCCCGCATCTCCGAGGCCGTCGGACTCGACATCGACGACATCGACACGCACGCGCGTTCGGTGCTGTTGCGCGGCAAGGGTGGTAAGCAGCGGCTCGTGCCCATCGGACGCCCGGCTGTCACCGCGCTCGACGCGTACCTGGTGCGGGGGCGTCCGGACCTGGCCCGTCGGGGCCGGGGCACCCCCGGAATCTTCCTCAACGCACGAGGCGGCCGGCTGTCCCGTCAGAGTGCCTGGCAGGTCTTGCAGGATGCCGCGGCGCGCGCCGGCATCGCGTCGGCGGTCTCACCGCACACCCTGCGGCACTCGTTCGCGACGCACTTGCTCGACGGCGGCGCCGACGTACGCGTGGTCCAGGAACTGCTGGGCCACGCCTCGGTGACCACCACGCAGATCTACACGATGGTGACGGTGCATACGCTGCGCGAGGTCTGGGCGGGAGCGCACCCGCGGGCACGTTAGCCGCCCAGGTACTCCGACTCCAGCACCAGATCGGGCAGCAGGGTCTGGTACTCCGCGTGCGTCTTGTGATGTTTCGTGTCCCAGCGGGAACCTTGTTGCTCCTGCATGTAGGCCAGGTACTTCGGGGCGCCGGGCAGCTTCACGTTGTCGGCCACCACGATCGAGCCCCGGTGCAGCCAACCGCGCTCCAGCAGACTCTGCAGATCGGTCAGGTAGGCGTTCTTGTCGTGGTCGAGGAACACGAAATCCAGTCCGCCCGCGTCGAACCCGGCGGCCGCCAACGCATCGAGCGTGCGCCCACCGTCGGCGATGGTCCCGACCACGCACGTGATCCGGTCGGCCACCCCCGCATGTGCCCAGATACGCCGCGCGATGTCGGCGTTGGTGGGGGAGAACTCCACGGAGAACACCTGGGCGGCCGGCGCGGCGCGCGCGATCCGCATCGCCCCGTAGCCGCAATAGGTGCCCAGCTCGAGCGCCAGACGCGGGTCGGCCCGCACGACTGCGGCGTCGAGCAGCGCACCCTTCTCGTCGCCGACGTTGATCAGGAACGACTTCTCGTAGGCGAACTTGTCGATGGTGGCGATGACGTCGTCGAGGTCGCCGGCGCGGGCGTTGGTCACCACGTAATCGGCGGCCGCGGCCTCGCGTCCGTCGCCCCACTGCCCGGTTTTCGAGAAGTGCCTGGCGCCGATTCCCATCCGGATGAACGACCACCGCAACAGCGGCAGCCGCTGTTTGAGACTCATGACGCACACCATATGCGCCTGTTTGCCCGCGGGTCTGCCCGTTCTGGCTGCATGACGACGTTAAACTTGCCGGGATATGTGCGCCGAGACTGCGGGAAACCTGACCAGTAGTGGTGGGGTATGAACGACGACAGCGCACACGACGGCCTCTTCGAGCACAGCTCACCCGAGCTCGGTCTGACCGGGCGGCCACCGCGTGACATTCCCGAACCGCGGCCGCGTTCGACACATGGTCCGGCCAAGGTGATCGCTATGTGCAATCAGAAGGGCGGGGTCGGCAAGACCACCTCGACGATCAACCTGGGTGCCAGCCTGGCCGAGTACGGCCGCCGGGTGCTGCTGGTGGACTTGGACCCGCAGGGCGCATTGTCGGCGGGCCTCGGCGTGCCGCACTACGAACTTGCGAACACGGTGCACAACCTGCTGGTCGAACCACGGGTGTCGATCGACGACGTGGTGATCAAGACCCGGGTCAGCGGCATGGACCTGGTCCCCAGCAATATCGACCTCTCGGCCGCCGAGATCCAGCTGGTCAACGAGGTGGGCCGCGAACAGTCGCTGGCCCGGGCCCTGTATCCGGTGCTGGACCGCTACGACTACGTGCTGATCGACTGCCAGCCCTCGCTGGGCCTGCTCACGGTCAACGGACTGGCGTGCGCCGACGGTGTGATCATCCCCACCGAATGTGAGTACTTCTCGCTGCGCGGGTTGGCGCTGCTGACCGACACCGTGGACAAGGTGCACGACCGGCTCAACCCCAAGCTGTCCATCAGCGGCATCTTGGTCACCCGGTACGACCCGCGCACGGTCAACGCGCGTGAGGTCATGGCCCGCGTGGTGGAGCGGTTCGGCGATCTGGTGTTCGACACCGTGATCACCCGGACCGTGCGCTTCCCGGAGACCAGCGTGGCGGGCGAGCCGATCACCACCTGGGCGCCCAAGTCGGGCGGTGCCGTCGCTTACCGCTCGCTGGCCCGCGAAGTCATCGACCGGTTCGGCGCGTGAACGATGTCCTGAACACCCCGGCCACTCCGACGCCCGATCGCGCCGAACCAGCTGCCGCCGTCGGGGATGAGTCGACGACCGGTGATCAGCAGAACCGTTTCCAGGTTCGGCTCACCAACTTCGAGGGGCCGTTCGACCTCCTGCTGCAGCTGATCTTCGCGCACCGCCTCGATGTCACCGAGGTGGCATTGCACCAGGTCACCGACGATTTCATCGCCTACACCAAAGAGATCGGCGCCCGGCTCGAACTCGACGAGACCACGACGTTCCTGGTGATCGCGGCGACGCTGCTGGATTTGAAGGCGGCCCGGTTGCTGCCGTCGGGCGAGGTGCACGACGAGGAGGATCTCGCCCTGCTGGAGGTCCGCGACCTGTTGTTCGCGCGGCTGCTGCAGTACCGGGCGTTCAAGCACGTCGCGTTGATGTTCGCCGAACTGGAGGCCGCGGCGCTGCGCAGCTACCCGCGCGTGGTGTCGCTGGAGGATCGCTTCTCGGACCTGCTGCCCGAGGTGATGCTCGGCGTCGACGCCGGCAAATTCGCCGAGATCGCGGCCGCCGCCTTCACCCCGCGCCCGGTGCCCACCGTGGGCATCGACCACATCCACGCGCCCAAGGTGTCGGTGCCCGAGCAGGCGCACCGGATCATCGCCCTGCTTGAGCAGCGCGGGAACGGCGAATGGGCAACTTTCTCCGAACTCGTGGCAGAGTGCACCGACGGACTCCAGATCGTCGGCCGCTTCCTGGCGCTGCTCGAACTGTTCCGAGCCAAGGCGGTAGCATTCGAGCAACCAGAACCGCTTGGAGTGCTCCAGGTTTCGTGGACCGGAGATCGGCCGACCAGCGAACATCTGGCAACCGCGGATGCGGAAGAATAGCGAGAACAATGACTGACGAGATCTCCGATTCCGGAGAGCGGTCCGACGATGCCCCGGGTGAAGCGATCCCGGTCGGAGATGACCTGGGCATCGACGTGGCGACGGTTCCCGAGCTCGAAGACGGTGAACTGGGTGCTGTCCTGGAAGCGTTGTTGCTGGTGGTGGACACGCCGGTGACGGTGGATGCGTTGGCCTCGGCGACCGAACAGCCCGCCTACCGGGTGATGGCCAAGCTGCGTCTGATGGCCGAGGAGCTTGCTGCCCGTGACAGCGGCATCGACCTGCGAGAGGCAGCCGGTGGCTGGCGGATGTACACCCGGGCGCGCTACGCCCCGTATGTCGAGCGGCTCCTGCTCGACGGCGCGCGGTCCAAGCTGACCCGTGCCGCCCTCGAGACCCTGGCCGTGGTGGCCTACCGGCAGCCGGTGACCCGCGCGCGGGTGAGCGCGGTGCGCGGCGTGAACGTGGACGCGGTGATGAGGACTCTGGTGGCGCGCGGTCTGATCACCGAGGCGGGCACCGATCCGGATTCGGGTGCGGCCGCGTTCGCCACCACCGAGTTGTTCCTGGAACGGCTCGGCCTGACATCCCTATCCGATCTGCCCGACATCGCGCCGCTGCTGCCCGATGTCGACGTGATCGACGATCTGAGCGAATCTCTCGGTGACGAGCCGCGTTTCGCCAAACTCAACGGCGGCGCGCCTGGCGGCAACCAGCCGATGGCCTTCGATGTGGACAAGGACTGACATGGCTGAAGAAGGCGTACGGCTGCAGAAAGTGTTGTCCCAGGCGGGAATTGCCTCCCGGCGGGTGGCCGAGCGGATGATCACCGACGGCCGCGTCGAGGTCGACGGACGGCTGGTGACCGAGCTCGGTACCCGGGTCGACCCGGATACGGCCGAGATCCGGGTGGACGGCTCCCGGGTGGTCATCGATGACACGCTGGTCTACCTCGCGATCAACAAGCCGATCGGCATGCTGTCCACGATGTCCGACGAGCGGGGCCGCCCGTGCGTGGGAGATCTGGTGGAGCACCGGGTTCGGGGCAACAAGAAGCTGTTCCACGTCGGCCGGCTCGACGCCGACACCGAGGGGCTGCTGCTGCTGACCAACGACGGGGAGCTCGCCCACCGGCTGATGCACCCGTCGTATGAGATTCCCAAGACCTATGTGGCGACGGTGATCGGCACGGTGCCGCGCGGCCTCGGCAAGAAGCTGCGCGCCGGTGTCGAACTGGATGACGGTCCGGCGCATGTAGATGACTTCGCGGTGGTGGACACGGTTCCGGGCAAGACCTTGGTGAGGGTCACCCTGCACGAGGGCCGTAACCGCATCGTGCGGCGGATGCTGGCCGCGGTGGATTTCCCGGTGCAGGAGTTGGTCCGCACCGACATCGGTTCGGTGGCGCTGGGGGACCAGCGGCCGGGCAGTATCAGGGCGCTCAGCCGCAAGGAAATCGGCGAGCTTTATCAGGCGGTGGGAATGTGAGCGGGTCTCTGGTGGTGGCGGTCGATGGGCCCGCCGGAACCGGGAAGTCTTCGGTTTCAAGAGGTTTGGCGCAAGCCCTTGGCGCGAGCTATCTGGACACCGGCGCGATGTACCGCATCGTCACGTTGGCGGTGTTGCGCGCCGGGGCCGATCTGGACGATGCCGAGGCCATCGACGCGGTGGCCTCGGGCGCGGTGATCGGGGTGGGTTCGGATCCCGGTGAGGATCGCGCGTTCCTGGCCGGTGAAGACGTCTCGGACGAGATCCGTGGGGACGAGGTGACCCGCGCGGTGTCGGCGGTGTCGGCGGTGCCCGGAGTGCGTGCCCGGCTCGTCGATCTGCAGCGCGAGCTGGCTGCTGCGGGTGGACGCGTGGTGGTCGAGGGGCGCGACATCGGCACGGTGGTGCTGCCCAAGGCCGACGTCAAGATCTTTCTCACCGCCTCCGCCGAGGAGCGCGCCCGGCGCCGCAACGCCCAGAACATCGCGAGCGGTCTGCCCGACGACTATGCGACAGTGCTCGCCGACGTGCAGCGGCGCGATCACCTGGATTCCACGCGGGCCGTGTCCCCGTTGCGGGCAGCCGAGGATGCACTGGTGGTCGACACCAGTGACATGGACCAAACACAGGTCGTGACACACCTTCTCGACCTGGTGACCCAGCATGCGGGGGTGCGCCGATGAGCGACTCTGATGGTGACGGCACCTGGTCGGACGAGAGCGACTGGGAATTCAGCGACGAGGTTGCCGAGGTTCTCGAGGAGGCCGCCGCGCCGCCTCCGGTGGTGGCCGTCGTCGGCCGGCCCAATGTCGGGAAATCGACTCTCGTGAACCGGATCTTGGGGCGGCGCGAAGCCGTCGTTCAGGACATTCCCGGGGTCACCCGCGACCGGGTGTCCTATGACGCGAACTGGCTCAACCGCCGTTTCATGGTGCAGGACACCGGGGGCTGGGAACCCGACGCCAAGGGTCTGCAGCAGCTGGTCGCCGATCAGGCACTGGTGGCGATGCGCACCGCTGACGCGATCATCCTCGTCGTCGATGCCGTCGTCGGGGCCACGTCGGCCGACGAGGCCGCGGCCCGGATGCTGCGCAAGTCGGGCAAGCCGGTTTTCCTGGCGGCCAACAAGGTTGACACGCAGCGCGGTGAGTCCGACGCCGCGGCGCTGTGGTCGCTGGGCATCGGTGAGCCGCACCCGATCAGCGCCATGCACGGACGCGGCGTGGCCGATCTGCTCGACACGGTGATGGAGAAGCTGCCCGAGGTCTCCGAGGTGGGCGGCAGCGGTGCGGGCGGCCCACGCCGCGTGGCGCTGGTGGGCAAGCCGAACGTCGGCAAGAGCTCACTGCTGAACCGCCTGGCCGGTGACGAGCGTTCGGTGGTTCACGACGTCGCAGGCACGACCGTCGACCCCGTCGACTCACTGATCGAATTGGGCGGCAAGACTTGGCGATTCGTCGACACCGCGGGTCTGCGCCGTAAGGTCGGACAGGCCAGCGGACACGAGTTCTACGCCTCGGTGCGCACCCACGGCGCGATCGATGCGGCCGAAGTCGCGATCATGCTGATCGATGCCTCTCAGCCGCTGACCGAGCAGGATCTGCGGGTGCTGTCGATGGTGATCGAGGCCGGGCGTGCCCTGGTCATCGCGTTCAACAAGTGGGACCTGGTCGACGAGGACCGGCGGTACCTGTTGGACAAAGAGATCGATCGGGAACTGGTGCAGGTCCAGTGGGCGCCGCGGGTCAACATCTCGGCCATGACCGGCCGGGCGGTGCAGAAGTTGGTGCCGGCCCTGGAGACGTCACTCGCGTCCTGGGACAAGCGGATCTCGACGGGGCAGCTCAACAATTTCCTCAAGGAGATCGTGGCCGCGACACCGCCGCCGGTGCGTGGCGGCAAGCAGCCCAAGATCCTGTTCGCCACTCAGGCGGCGACCCGGCCCCCGACGTTCGTGTTGTTCACGTCCGGGTTCCTGGAGGCCGGTTACCGCCGGTTCCTGGAGCGCCGCCTGCGTGAGCAGTTCGGTTTCGAGGGCAGCCCGGTGAAGATCAACGTCCGGGTCCGCGAGAAGCGTGGAGCGCCCAAGAAGAAGCGCTGAACCGGGCCGATAGGCTGGCCCGAGTGTCCGTCACCCACATGATCCTGATCGCGCTGGCCGGTGTCGGTGCGGGCGCGATCAACGCCGTCGTCGGGTCTGGCACCCTGATCACCTTCCCCACGCTCGTGGCGCTGGGGATTCCGCCGGTCACCTCGACGATGTCCAATGCCGTCGGTCTGGTCGCCGGCGGTGTCTCCGGCACCTGGGGTTATCGCCGGGAGCTGCGTGGCCAGTGGAAGCGGCTGCGCTGGCAGATCCCAGGATCGCTCATCGGAGCCGGCCTGGGTTCCTGGCTGCTGCTGCACCTGCCGGAAAAGGTGTTCGTCGCGGTCGTACCGGTGTTGCTGATCCTGGCGCTGATATTGGTCGTCGTCGGCCCTCGGATCCAGGCGTGGGTGAGGAACCGCGCCGAGGAGTCCGGGCAGTCCGCCGACCACGTCAGCCCGCGTCGCATGGCGGTGCTGGTGATCGGCACGTTCGCCGTCGGCGTCTACGGCGGCTACTTCACGGCAGCCCAGGGGATCCTGCTGATCGCCGTGATGGGCGCGCTGCTGCCGGAGTCGATCCAACGGATGAACGCCGCCAAGAACCTGCTGTCGCTCTTGGTCAACATCGTCGCGGCGCTGGCGTACACGATCGTCGCGTTCGACCGGATCAGCTGGGTGGCGGCCGGCCTGATCGCGGTCGGTTCGCTGATCGGTGGATTCCTCGGCGCTCACTACGGACGTCGGCTGTCGCCGAATGCGCTGCGTGCCGTGATCGTGGTGGTGGGACTGATCGGGCTCTACCGGTTGTTGAGCCTGTAGGGCAAAGACTTGCTTGTGCGAAGCCTCAGGTAAAGTCACGTCGACTGTCGAGCAGAAAGGGGTGACCGGTGGCTGAACGTGCCTACCGCACCGCACCGTCTGCTCTGGCTGCCCTCGAGCCCTTCTGGCCGTCGCGCCGGTTGATGGCTTTCGACGAGTGGTGTCGCGCGGGTCGGTAGACACGCGCCCAACCTTCCGTCGGGTCACCCGGGGCGGTGACCACAATCGAAAGCAGCCGAACCCATGCGTTCGCTTCTGATCTTCACGCTCGTCGGCCTCGGGGCCCAGTTGGTCGACGGTGCGCTCGGGATGGCCTTCGGTGTGACCGCCTCGACCCTGCTGGTGCTCAGCGGGGTGGCGTCGGCACAGGCCAGCGCCGCGGTGCACCTGGCTGAGGTCGGGACGACGCTGGCGTCGGCGGTGTCGCACTGGCGCTTCAAGAACATCGACTGGCCGATGGTCGCCAAGCTCGGCATCCCCGGGGCCGCGGGTGCATTCGCAGGTGCGACGGTGCTGTCGGCGCTGTCGACGGAATCGGCCGCGCCGCTCATGGCGGCGATCCTGCTCGGCATCGGGCTTTACGTGCTGTTGCGTTTCTCGCTGGGTACGCCGCTGAGTCTCGGCGAACACGGCACCAGTCACAGTGCCAAGTTCTTGGCACCGCTCGGCTTGTTCGGCGGGTTCATCGATGCGTCGGGTGGCGGCGGCTGGGGTCCGGTGACCACCAGCACCCTGCTGTCGCAGGGCAAGACGGCACCGCGGACCGTGATCGGTTCGGTCAGTGCCTCGGAGTTCTTGGTGTCGGTGTCGGCGTCGATCGGCTTTCTGGTCGGGCTGCGCCAGGAGTTCCTGGAGAACTGGCCTGTGGTGCTCGGGCTGATGGTCGGCGGGGTGATCGCTGCGCCGGTCGCCGCGTGGCTGGTCAGCCGCATCAACCCGGCCTTGCTCGGTACCGCTGTCGGCGGGGTCATCCTGCTGACCAACAGCCAGAAACTGGTGCACTACTTCGGCGTGCACTGGCCGTGGTCGACGCTGATCTACACGCTCATCGTGGCGGGGTGGGCAGCCATGGTGGTCCGCGCCTGGAAGACGTCGCGGGCGCCGCGCGATGTGGATGATTCGGTTGTCACCGCGGTCGAAGAGCGGGCGGCACGCGGTTAGCCGGACTCCTTCGAGGGGCGTGACAGGCCCACGTACATGGTCTGATGCAACGACAGCACGTGATTGCGGGCAATCTCGGAGGCCGCCCGGCAGTCGCGTCGACGCAGCGCTTCCACCAATTGGGCATGTTCTCGGTTGGACTCGTGCAGGTAGCTGATCGGGTAGGGAATGAAGTAGCGGTACAGCCCGTGCAGCACGGCGCAGTAGCTGTGCATCGCCCAGTCGAGACCGCTTGCCGCCGCGACCGATTCGTGGAAACGCTGATCGGCGGTGTGGAAGCCCGTCCAGTCGGTGGTCCTGGCAGCCTCGTCGACGATCGCCGCGAGCGCGTCGAGCTGCGCATCGGTGGCGGCCTGCGCCGCAGCCGCACTGAGGGCATCCTCGGCCAACGCGCGTAGGTCGATGAGGCGGCGCACCTCGGCGGCATCGGCACGGAACGTGGCCGAGGGGTGATCTGATCCGGCGTCCACCCGGGCGCCGCTACGGGCGACAAAGGTGCCGCCGACCCGGCCACGGCGACGGACCACCACGCCCTCGTCGGCCATCGACTGCAAGGCCCGGCGGACCGTGGCGACGCTGACGTCGAGCGCGGCGGCGATGTCGGGTTCGGCGGGCAGCCGTTCCCCCCTGGTCATGAGGCCCAGTTCAATGGCCAGTCCGAGGCGGGCCCGCACCGTGTCGGCGGCGCTGAGCCGGGTGATGCCCGCGACGGCGGGGGCGTTGAGCGCCGGATGCGCCTCACCGACCTGCAACGTCATGCGCCTCAGCGTACGTCAGCTATTGCTCTATTTGTTCATGCTGAACTAATATCTGGACTAAATTCGCTCATTCTGGGTTATTAATGCTTCGGAGGTCCTGTGTCCGGATCGATCACGGTGGCTGGAGTCCAGGCGGCCCCGCTCGACATCGAGGGCCTGCCGGTGTTCGGTCGGCAGGACACCGTCACCCAGTTCACGGCCGACGTGCTGCGAGTGCGGTCAGCGGTGACCGGTCCGGCACTGATCGTCTATCCCGAGATCCACCTGTTCGGTACCGAAGACACCGGCATGCTGGCCACTGCGGCAGAACCACTGGACGGTCCATTGATCGCCGCCCTCGGCGAGGTGGCCCGCGCCGCCGATGCCTGGCTGGTTCCCGGCTCGGTGTGCGAGCTGGGGGAGAACGGTGAATTATTCAACACCGCACCGGTTTTCGCCCCCGACGGCCGGCTCGTGGCGTCCTA
Organism: Mycobacterium shunyiense; assembly: GCF_058270035.1. Lineage (NCBI taxonomy): Bacteria > Bacillati > Actinomycetota > Actinomycetes > Mycobacteriales > Mycobacteriaceae > Mycobacterium > Mycobacterium shunyiense. Next base: position 23,268 of record NZ_JBZDPT010000016.1, read on the forward strand.
CCGCAAGATCTTCCCCTGGCGACCGTTCGAGAAGTACACGCCGGGCGACCAGTTCGTCACCGTAGACATCCCTCAGGTCGGCCGACTCGGGCTGTCCATCTGCTATGACGCCTGGTTCCCGGAGGTGAGCCGCCATCTGGCCTGGATGGGCGCCGACGTGATCGTCAATGTCGTCAAGACCACCACCGAGGACCGGAGTCAGGAACTGGTGCTGGCTCGCGCCAATTCGATTGTGAACCAAGTCTTCACGGTGAGCGTCAACTGCGCTGGACCGGTGGGCAAGGGGCGCAGCCTCATCGTCGACCCCGAAGGCGCTGTGCTCCAGGAGACCCCGGGCGCAGCCCCGGATGTGCTCTGCCAGCACATCGACTTCGGGGCCGTCGCCGCGGTACGCGAGCGAGGAACCGCCGGTACCAACCGGATGTGGGACCAGTTCGGACCGTCGGACCGTCCGATCGGATTACCGCTGTACCAGGGTCGAATCGACCCGCAGCGTTGGTCACCGTCGAACCGCCACGCCGACTGAAAGGCACCACCATGACACCGCCATCTGCCGGGCAACCGACCCTGGTGCGCGCCCTCGGGTTGCGCTCGCTGGTGCTGTTCGGGCTGGCCTACATGACGCCGCTGATCGTGCTCGGCATCTTCGGCGTGATCGCGTCCACCACCGCCGGAGCGTCGGCGTCGGCCTACCTTATCGCGCTGGCGGCCATGCTGTTCACCGCGTCAAGTTACGGCAGGATGGCGGCCGCGTATCCGGTGTCGGGGTCGGCCTACACCTACGTGCGCCGCACCATCGACCCACGCGTCGGATTCCTCACCGGCTGGGCGGTATTGCTGGACTATCTGTTCCTGCCCATGGTCATCTGGCTGATCGGGGCCGCATATCTGGACGCTCAATTCCCGGGCATACCCGGCTGGGTGTGGGTGCTGGGATTCATCCTCATCACCACCGTGCTCAACGTAATCGGCATCAAGGTCGCCGATAAGGCCAACTATCTGCTGATGGCATTCCAGCTGTTGGTCATCGGGTTGTTCGTGGCGCTGTCGGTCGCCTCCGTCGTCCGCAACAGCGGCGCCGGCGGGCTGCTCAGTGCGAGTCCGTTCACCGGGATCGGCGCCGGCATCGGGGGTGTCACGGCCGGCGCGGCCATCGCGGCCTACTCCTTCCTCGGATTCGACGCCGTCACCACCTTCACCGAGGAAGCCATCGAACCGCGCAAGAACATGCCCCGAGCCATCCTGCTGATCGCACTGATCGGCGGCGCCATCTTCCTGGTCATCGCGTACACCACCCAATTGGTGCACCCTGGTGGGGAATTCGCTGATTCCTCGTCGGCGGCCCTGGAAATCGCCGAGCAGATCGGCGGCAATTTGTTCGGGGCAGTGTTCCTCGCCGGTCTGATCCTCGCCCAGTTCGCGTCCGGCATCGCCGCACAGGCCTCCGCATCGCGACTGCTGTTCGCCATGGGCCGCGACGGCACCCTGCCCCGGTCGGTGTTCGGCACACTGAGCGCCAAATTCCGTACTCCGGCGGCCAACCTGGTGATGGTCGGCGCGGTGGGCCTGCTGGCGATGTTCCTCGACGTGGCGACCTCGACGTCATTCATCAACTTCGGGGCGTTCGTTGCGTTCACCCTCGTGAATGTGTCGGTCATCGTCTACTACTTCCGCCACCGGGCCTCCGGCGAATCGCGCAGCCCGCTGCTCTACGTTGTGGCGCCGGCGATCGGTGCGATCATCACGTCGTATCTGCTGCTGCAGCTCGACTCCCGGGCGATCGTCCTTGGGCTCTGTTGGCTCGGCCTCGGCATCGTCGTGCTGGGCGTGACGAGTCGGGGTTTCAGGACGCTGCCACCTGAGATCGCCGTCGACGAAGCCGAGGCGACGACCGTCGAAACCACAGCCAGTGAGGGGTGGCCTGTGACGGGTGGGGCGGATTACGAGAACGGCGGGCGGCTACGGTAAGCTTTCGACTCGCTGCCGGTGCAAGCCGGAAGCACGCGGGCTGTGGCGCAGCTTGGTAGCGCACTTGACTGGGGGTCAAGTGGTCGCAGGTTCAAATCCTGTCAGCCCGACAAAGAACAGAAACTCGCCGGCGTAAGCCGAGCGAGTTTTTTTCTTTGTCGAGGAATTGGGGCGGGTCCTGTCAGCTCGACGATGAAAACCCCTTCTGAACTCGGCCGGAAGGGGCAGGAGGCGATTCCCCGGTCTGCGCCATGTCGCGTAGCACCTCCGCGACGAGCTCCTTGATGCCGTCCAGCGCCTCATGCGGCGTCGGTGCCAGGAACGACAGCGACGGGAACTCCGCGGCGAGCCCGACGAACTCGCGGTCCTCTTCCGACCAGTCGGCCCGGTACCGGTAGTGCTGCGGCCGACGTCCCTCGGGGCCGTGCACGTCCGGGCAGTCTGCGAGGCAGCAGCCGCACACTGGTGTGTCGTCGCCGCCGACGAGGAGGTCGGTGACGCTGGTGCACTCGCAGTCCGGGCATCGGCATGGCCGCATCGGCTCGCCCTCGTCGAGCACCTTCATGGCGTCGAGGGTATGGCCAGCCACCGACACGTCGCTGGTGCTCGACTGCGGCGATCCAGAAGGCGGGCTCATGACCGAGGGGCGGCCTCGGATTGGCGTCGCCGTCTGGTGTACTTCTGCGGTAGCGGTCGGGGGACCGCGGTGGAGGGGGAACCGTGGCGAAGCGATCACCGATTCTTCAGGCATGGAACGATGCGCTGCGACCCGCGTGCAAGAGCCGCGGCATGCGGTTTGTCAGCGCGACGGGGTTCGTCCTCGACGACGTCTACGTGACCGAACTCTTCTACCCGCAGGTGTTCCACCCGGACCGGGACCCGGACCGGGTGCGGATCACCTGGACGGTGGAGATCAAGCCGCTTGCCGTCGACGAGATCCTTTGGGCCGCTTTCATGCCCGACGAGGTGATGGGGCGGCAGATGCGGATCAACCGCCGAGTCAACGGCGCCTTCAAGGTGCAGCCGTTGCGGATCGGCACCGGCCACCGGGACATTCCGGCGACCGGCGAGCCGGAGTGGGATCCGGTGCTCGACGAGTTCGACCGCGTACGTGGTGAGTTCATCACCGCGCACCCCACCGCCGCCGACTACGCGGCCGTCGTGGAGCAGTCCCCCGACGGCATCGCCCCCAACCGGGCCTTGACCCGCACCGTCACCGCGCTGATCGCCGCCGGGCGTAATGCTGCCGCCGCGGGGTTGGCGGATGAGGCGATCGCCCGCGGTGAGCGGGGCGGGATGTCCTCGACGGTCGACGTGCTCAAGTACCTGGCCGCCTACGCGAAAGGCCCTGCGGCGTATGCCGCGTTCACCGACAGCCTCACCCCGACCCACGACTACCAGGTGCTGTGCGAGACCGACCGCACCATCTCCAGCGATCTGATCCGTGAGCACCACCGGGGCATCATCGGCCACCACCTGCGCAGCATGGACGGCGCCGACCCGTGGGCAATCGTGCTCAGCGCCCGCCCACCGCGCGGCGTACCGGCCGACTTCTCGACGTCGCTGTACCTGCAGGCCGCCGGCACCGCCGAGGCCATGGCGATCGAGTTCTGCCGGCCCGGCGGAGCCGACATCGGTGCCGTGTCGGTGCGGTCGGTAGTCGGCCACCCGCACAGCGGCCCCGTCGAGCTCGACGTCGACGTCGTGTTGCCACGCAGCGTTCAGACGATCAGCCGCCACGAGGTGTTCACCGCGGACGAGGCCGCGGACATGTTCGAGCGGTTCTACCGGACCGACACGATCGGTGACAGTTACACGCTCCGCCCAGTGGAGGGCTACACAGCCGAGGGAGGGTGCATCGACATGCGAGGAGCCATCTGATGGACGTACTTCTGTCCCACAAGCTCTTTGGTGACTGGACCGACGGCCACCGGCACCGTGCTGTGTTGGTCGACGCCGATTTCGCACCGGACAGCGAGGCGTGGGTGGAGGAGCTGCTCACGGGCGCTCTCGCCGCGATGGCGAACGCCGGCGTTGAGGTGACCCGCACGCCGCTGCGTAACGCCGACGGCAGGATCTACCTCACTCTCGACGGGCAGGAGATCATGGCGCTCGACGTCGACAACGGTTCGCTCCACGACGGAGTGCACGGCATCCTCGGCCGGTTCGACGCGATCGCCGCCGTCCGTGGTCGTCGCGAGCGCTGGAACGTCTGCGGAGACCCGGTCGGGGTCGGATACTTCGTCACTCCCGAGGAACTCGTGACCCCGGCGGGAGTCGACGTGCGTGAACTCGACATCGGCGAGCCCTGGTACCGAGCCCGTCCCGACTGACGTGCCGATAGCCGTAGGCACTGTCTTTTCCAGATTCATCAGGGGCGCTACATGACTCGCTGTTCGACGTTCAGTCGTGCGGCCTGAGTCCCATCTGGGTCAGACGTTCATCTACGACATCTCGGCCGAGGAGTCGAGTTGCACGTGTCAGTAGCTCAGCGGCCTGTTCGGGGTCCACGGTCAGGCCACCGTCGCCGGTGAGAAGCATCAGCGCGGCGACGAGTGCCGCCTGTCCGTGGTCGGCCTCGGCAGCCTTGAGATACCACTGCAGGGACATCTCGGCGTCGCGCGTCAGCCCGTTCGTGCCAGCGCCGTAGAAGGCACCGAGGTTGTACTGCGCGCGGGTACTGCCCAGATCGGCGGCCCAGAAGAACCATCCCAACCCGGCGCCTTCGTCGCGAGGTAGGCCGATGCCGGCCTGGCGCATCAGACCCAGCTCGAATGCAGCATCAGCGTTGCCGAGGTTCGCCGCGGCATGGAACTTGTGCACCGCCGCAACCGGGTCTGCGGGGACGCCGAAGCCGGCGTTCAGCAGGTAACCGATGAACACGAGGATGTCGGCTCGCTCGGGTACGGAGTTACCTAACATCTCCGCGCGCTGCCAGACCTCATCGGCGAGATCGGTGCGCCTGGCGAAGTACGCAGTCTGTGCGAGCTGCAGCGAAGCTTCGGGGTGTCCGAGCAGTTCGGCCAAGCGATACAGCTCGATCGCGCGGTTGTCATTCTTGGGGAGGAGAGGCGCGCGCCACGTCCCGCCGTTCCGGTACAGCGCAGCCAGCTCCATGTAGGACTCTGCCAGGCCCGCGTCGCCCGCACGCTCGAAGCCCAACACCATCACATCCGCGGCGTCGGGCGGCAACAACCCGGCGCGGTGTTCGTTGCGCACGAAGGCCGCCGACAACTCCCGGGCGTCCTCGAACAAACCCTGCGAGTCCGAACCCGGATCGGACAGCGTCTGCATCAACTTCGTGTACGCGACCGACACCACCGCGTCACGATAGCGGTTCCTGCGGCACGCTGGGCTACTGGTATTCGTCGTCGCCAACAGCCGGACGGGCTTTACTGGAACTTCTGGTGGAACTGAGGGTTTCGAGCGAAAGCGCGACCGCGATTTTGTGGCGGCCGCGTGCTCAGGTCCACCCTCGTCGTGAACCGAGTGATGCCCGTAGCGCGCAGCCCGCGCGGCAGGTACGAGACGGGAGTTGGGATCGGTAGCGATGCACCGCGTGGTCCGCTTGTCCGGTAAGGAAGTCGACGAGGAGGACGGACATCGTGTGGTGGATTATTCCGCTGGTGGTGATCGTGTTCGACGTAGCGATCTTGGCGATCTTCGTCATCGCCAAACGGAGGCATCGCGGGGATGGCTCGCGCCGCCGAAGCGGGCTGGGGTCTGTCGCCGGTGCCGGCGGTGCCGCAGCGTTCTGGGCGGCCGGCGCGGACTCCGGTTTCAGCGACGGAGGGCATGGGGGGCACGGGGGATGCGGTGGTGGAAGTAGTTGTGGTGGCGGCGGAGGTTGCGGGGGCGGCGGTTGCTGATGATCACGCTGCGAAAGGGTGGCGCCCGACGTGCCGCCGGGCAGGTGATCGCCGATCTGGAATTGCCGGAGGCCGTGTTCAGGACCTGCCCGTGGCAGCCGCGTGAGCGCATCGAAACCGGTCTGCGTCAGTGGTTTCGATGCTGCGCCGTAGCGCTGCGCGACGGTCAGGTCATTGGGATGCCCTCACGCGCGGTCGATGAAGCCTGGCACGGCCTGATCCTGTGCACCGCGCGCTATGCGGCATTCTGTGACGCCGCCTATGGGCAATTTCTGCACCACCACCCCGACGGCGGTGCGCCGCCCGGAGCTACGGCGACCGGCGAGTGCATGGATGGACAGCTGCGCCGCACCGTCATCGCTTGGTCCATGATCGCCGGGCCGGGTGAGCGGTGCGTCCTGTGGGATCTGGACTCTCGTCTCGGGCTTGATGAGCCGTGGGGTGTGAGTCCGCGACGGGTCGCGGAAATCGAAGCGGCACTGAGCAGTCGGCGCGGCGCCGAGTCGGGATGACGACCCCGAACTACCCCGACGCCGCCCGACGCACCTCGGCCTCGCCAGAGACCGATTCCAAGCTGTCACCGACATAGACCGTCACCACGGCCGTGGCCTGGAACAGCCCGTAGAAGTCGTCGGTCCGGGCGAATGTGTGTGCGCGGGAGAACAAGGGCTGCACGTCGAACACCTTCACCCGAAGCTTCTCGCGGGTGAGTCTGCCCAACTCCCGGCCGGATTCGGGATCGGTGATCACCTGATCCGACTCGGACTGCACGGCGAAGATCATGCCGGGCGTCACACCCGCCTCGGCCCCACGGTTGATCACCAACGTGTAGTCGTCCTCGATGAGGGCGACCTGACCGGAGAGGGTGTGCTCGGTCATGAGACGGCCAGGGAAGTGTTTTCCCGCAGGGTCTTTGCCGCCGAGCCGGCCCGGATGCGCGGCCGCGAGTCATGGTCGTCCACAGCCAGCAACGCGTCGACGTGGCTCGCTGTGTCCTGTTCCGTGCCGAGCGTGAGCTCGACGGCGGTCTTGGCCTGGAAGAGGGCGATCATTGCATGTTGTTGACGCTCGGCACCGAAGGCGTTGAGCGCGAGTGTCAGCTTCTTGTCGACGTATTCGATCGAACGCTGTAGGTCTGAGACCGGTGCGGCAACGGCGGGGACCGCCGCACTCGGCGCGGACTGAGTGCCGAGTCCGCTGTACCAGCGGTGTCCGAGCACGCCGAGGGTGACCGAGCACAACGGAACCACGACGACGATGCACACCAGGGCGACAGCGCCGTCCAGCGCGATCGCGCCGACGATGCCGAGAAGCGTGAAAATGCCCATCAGGGTCAGCACGCGAACGGCTGGAGGCACCGCATCGATCGCCAGTGCCAGCTGTCGAACGGTGCGGGCGACATACCGGGCAACGCCGGCAATGAACCCCATGATGGCGGTGACGGCGTTGCGCGCGATCCGGCCCACCTCATCGGCTTGCTCACGCGTGACGGGGGATTTGGGCATCGTCCAGACGCGCTGCTGCGGAGTCGGCGCACTGGCGACCGTTTCGGGTTCAGTGCGCACCTCGCCGGCCTCCGGGGTGGATGTCGGGGGCACCGGGACAGCGTTGGTCACATTCGCATCATCAACCACATCTGCATCATCGCGCCGTTTGCTCTCGATGCTGGTTCCGGCGCGCCGACGATCCGCAATTTCACCGTCGGCAAAGGTGAACCTGGTGGGGACGGCGAGTAACAAGTTCCGCTGGTGCGGGGCGAATCACTTTTCAGCCGGGCTGGCGCGGGATATGAATCAAGGGTGAGCAACCATCATGTGAACCTGACTCCGCAGGAAGATTCGTTGATCGCCGAGAGTCATCCAGACGCTCTGGCCCGCATGGATGAGAAGGCGCTGAAGGATCTGCAGAGTCGGCTGAGGCAAGCGCGTGAGAAGAACTTCAGCTTGTTGCGCCGCCAGGGGGCGGCCCGCGTCGAGGCCGAAGGTGCCCGTGGCGCTGCACAGCCGGCCAACGAGAAGCGCGGTGAAAAGGTCGATGTCTTCGACGAGGCGCTGGCCCGGGTCGGTCAGCGGTTGGAGGACGTCAGCGACACCGAATAGGAGTCGACCGACTTTCCTGCGAAAGTCCTGTTGGTAGTGCTTTGACGGGTCGAGCCTGCGGTAGCGTCGTTAGCGGTTCTAGGTAATCCGGCGATGTCCGATGGCAAGTAGGGAGCGGCGAGTGGATCTCGGAATCTGGGGCGACCTGACGATCCTTGCCGGCGTGATGGCCGTGACGTTCGGTGCTTGTGTGTTCGTGTACATCGGCCGGCTGGAGAAGAGAACCCCCGCGTCGTTGGGCGAGAAGGTCGGCGCCCACAAGGCGGTGCTCGCCAAGCTGCGCAAGCGTGAACCGATGTCGCGGGATGAGTTCGACTACGCGACCGAGCTGGTGAACGACGCTCGCTCGCCGCTTGCCTACGCGATGCCGGCCGTCCTGTTCACCATGGGCTTCTTCTATGTCGTCGGCTGCATGTACATGCTGCATCGCGATGGCGGCAATCCGTCATTCCGGACGTTCATCGGCGGCATCCCCATGTTGACCTCGATGAACATCGCCGCTCAGCTTCGCCGGGTCGCGGGGCTGAAAGGGAAGCTGCGGGATGTCGAGGTGACGGACGAGCCGTCTGACGAGCTCAGTTCTGCTGCGAGAGGCTGACTTCCGTCACTTCGGGGACGGAGCCGCCGCGTCGTCGTCCTCCCACAGTAGAAGCTGGCGAACCGAGGCGCGTGATCCGTACGGCTGCAGCATCTGGCTCGCCGGCCGCGGCCGGATCCGCAGTGGCCACCAGAACCACCGGCCGAGCAGTGTGGCAATGGACGGCGTCATGAACGACCGCACGATCAGCGTGTCGAACAGCAGACCGAGGGCGATCGTGGTGCCGATCTGACCGAGGACCCGAAGGTCGGCGAAGATGAACGACGCCATGGTCGCGGCGAAGACCAGACCGGCCGAGGTGACCACCGCGCCGGAGCCGGCCATCGATCGGATGATGCCGGTGTTCAACCCGGCATGTATCTCCTCCTTGAAGCGCGAGACCAGGAGGAGGTTGTAGTCCGAGCCGACCGCCAACAGCAGGATCACGGCCAGCGCCAGCACGATCCAGAACAGGTCGATGCCGAACAGGTCCTGCCAGATCAGTACCGAGAGCCCGAACGAGGCGCCCAGCGACAGTGCCACGGTCCCCACGATGACGAGTGCGGCGACGATGCTGCGGGTGATGAACATCATCACCAGCAGGATCAGGCTGAGCGCGGCGATGGCGGCGATCATGAGGTCGTATTTGGCGCCGTCCTGAATGTCCTTGTAGGTCGCCGCGGTGCCGGCGAGGTAGATCCTTGATCCGGCCAGGGGCGTGCCTTTGACGGCTCCCTGGGCGGCGTGCCGGATGGCATCGATGTGCGAAATGCCCTCCGGTGTAGCGGGATCGCCGTCGTGAGTGATGATCATGCGGGCGGCCTTGCCGTCCGGAGACATGAACAGCTTCATACCGCGCTGGAATTCGGGGTTGGTGAATGCCTCCGGCGGTAGGTAGAACGAGTCATCGGTTTTCGAGGCGTCGTAGGCCTGGCCCAGCGCGGTGGCATTCTCCAGCGCGGCCTCCGTCTGCGCGTTGATGCCCGAGTTCGTGGCGAAGTTGGTCATGGTCAGGTCGCGGTTGGTCTGCTGGCTGGCGATCTGAGGCGGGATGAGAGCGAGCAATTTCGGTTGCAGCGCATCCAATTTCGAAATGCTCCCCGAGACGTTGGCCAGCTGGTCGGTCAGTTCGTCGATACCGTCGAGCGCATCGAAGACCGACCGCAACGCGGCGCACATGGGAATGTCGAAACAGTGCGGCTCCCAGTAGAAGTAGTTGCGCAACGGGCGGAACTGATCGTCGAAGTCGGCGATTTTGTCGCGCAGGCTCTGCGCCGTGGCGACGGTCTGCTGGAAGGCCTTGGCCTGCTCGTCGGTGACGGCGGCCGACTGTTGCTGCAGGGCGTACTGCTGACGCAGGATGTCGATCGAATTGTTGATCACACCAACCTGTTTGAGCAGATCAGCGGTGCGGGCCTGCTGAAAGGGCAGGTTGTTGATCTGCTGTGCGCTGCCCGCGCTGATCTGGAACGGGATCGACGTATGGTCCAGTGGGGTACCGAGCGGGCGGGTGATGGACTGCACCTGGGCGATGCCGTCGGTGTGGAAGACGGCTTTGGCGACGCGTTCCAGCAGGATCATGTCGGTCGAATTGCGCAGATCGTGATCCGCTTCGATCATCAGCAGTTCGGGATTGAGCCGGGCCTGTGAGAAGTGGCGTTCGGCGGCGGCGTAGCCGACGTTGGCCGGAGCGCTGGCAGGCATGTATGGCCGCGCGTCGTAACTCGTCTGATAACGCGGCAGGGCGAGCAGGCCGATGAGGGCCACCGCGATCGTCACCGCCAGGATGGGTCCGGGCCAGCGGACGATCGCCGTCCCGATGCGTCGCCAACCCCGGGTGCGCATCGCGCGGGCAGGCTCGAACAGACCGAAATGGCGGCCGATGACCAGCAATGCCGGCGCCAGGGTCAACGCCGCCACCACTGCGACCAGTACGCCGGTGCCGGCGGGAATACCGAGGCTCTGGAAGTACGGGAGGCGGGTGAACGTCAGGCACAGCACCGCCCCGGCGATCGTCAGACCTGAACCCAGGATGATGTGTGCGGTTCCGTGGTACATCGTGTTGAACGCGGCGATGCGGTCCTGCCCGGCATGACGCGCTTCGTGGAACCGGCCGAGGATGAAGATCGCGTAGTCGGTGCCGGCGGCGATGACCAGCAGCGTCAGCAGATTGGTCGAATACGTTGACAGCTCGATGATCCCGGCGTTGGCGAGCACCGCGACGACACCACGGGATGCGGTCAGCTCGATCATCACCGTGAAGATCACAAAGAACACCGTGGTGAGCCGGCGGTAGAGCGAGAACAACATCACCGCGATGACCCCGATGGTGATCAGCGTGGTTTTCAGGGTTCCGTGGCGGCCCACCTCGAACTGGTCGGTGACCAGGGGAGCGGCGCCGGTGACATAGGCCTTGACGCCCGGTGGCGGCGTCGTCTGGTTGACGATGTTGCGCACCGAGTCGACGGACTCATTTGCAAGTGACTCACCCTGGTTGCCGGCGAGGTATACCTGCACCAGTGCGGCCTTGCCGTCAGTGCTCTGCGAGCCCGCCGCCGTCAGCGGATCTCCCCAGAAATCCTGGATGTGCTGGACGTGCTTGGTGTCCTCGCGGAGCTTCTGGACCAAGCCGTCGTAGTAGTGGTGTGCATCGGCACCGAGCGGTTGATCGCCCTCCAGGACGATCATCGCCGAACTGTCGGAATCGAATTCGTCGAACACCTTGCCGATCCGCTTGGCGGCCTGCAGCGATGGCGCGTCCTGGGGACTCAGCGACACGTTGTGCGACTCGGCGACGGTCTCGAGCTGTGGCACGAAGACGTTCGTCACCACCGCCAGGCCCAGCCAGAACAGTGCGATGACTACTGAGAACCGCCGGATGAGGTCCGGAACCCGGTGGGTGCTCATCCGGACTTGTCCAGGCACGAGGTGTAGGCGTTCAAGGTGTTCACTGTTCTCTCGTCCTTGATCACGTCGTCGATCTTGATCCGGCACCCGATCGAACTGCTGTCGCCTTGGGCTTGGACATTGACGAACACCGCGGGTTGGGTGGTGGTCGTGTCATAGGCCCACGGCAGGGTGACCGCGTCGGCGCGCTGAGGTTGGGCGTTGACGTCCAGGTAGGTGATGGTGGCTACCGTGCCTGGCGGACCGAAGACTTCGATGACCACATGTTTGGGGTTGAACGGGACGATGTCGTTCACCGAACCGCTGGGGGTGGAGGTGACGTCGTGCGACGCGAAGATGCCGTGCAGCCGATTCACCACGAATCCAGCCACCAGCAGCACGACTATCGCCACCAGCACCATCCAGCGTTGGCCGAGTCGACGAATGAACGAAACCCGTTGCATCCGTGACCCTTTCGTAGCGTCGACCAGGCGCGGACGGTAAGGGACAGCTCCTCTAGGACGGCTAATCAACTAGGTTGACGTTATGGCACGCAGCCGGACACCACAACCTTGCGGCGGCGGATTTTTCCTGTGTGAAAGCTGGGAATTCGGATGGCGGGCGAGCCGCGGGAGTTACGTCAGGTACGTTTCGTGCCCGGTGGGGAATCCACCGCCGTTGGTGGCGATGTGAACGTGGTCGAAGTGGTTGGCGGTGACGCCGCCGCGGTCCGACATCATTCTGGGAGCCCTGCCGCGGGAGTAGATCTGTTGCCGGAAGATCACGTGGTTCACACCGAACCGATCGGCGTTGTCGAGGACGTATCCGACGATCTTGTCTCCGAGCGCTTTACCTTCCGGGGTGGCGTAGTTCGGGATCATCACGTCGATCGCCTGCCCGTTCGGGTGCCACTTCATCGAATCGGCCCGGACCCCGCCGATGTCCAGAATCTGGGGGAACCTCGCGCTGACCGCGCGGGCGGCCAAGATGGTCTCGACCTGCAGGCCCTTTTCGGAGGCCCGGCCGGCGGGTAGCGGAAACCTCATGTTCCGGCGAACGGCCCGCTCGGCCGGGACTGCCGGGGCGGCAGGGGTGACGACGGGCTGGACGGCCGCTGCCGGCACGACCTCGGTGTCGCCCTGGGTGGCCGGCGCGGTGTCTGCGCCGACGACGATGAGTGCGGCGGCAGGCACGACGACCGCAGCCATGGCTGCAGACCGGCGACGCCGATCCTTTTTCAACTGGTGTCTACCCACGAGGACCGGACCCTACCGGCGGGGCCGATGATCACCGGAATCGCGAAGTTCTCTGGTGCTGTCGATGGCAACCAGTTCGGCGGTCAGGCGTCAACCATTGCTTGACGAGCCCGGGAGTCGGGAGAGTCGGAGGCGAGCAATGGGCCGGCTCCGGTAAAATGGCAGGTCAAGCATCATTGCACAGCCGTCCTACCGGCTAAATTTCAGGGTGCCGGTTCGATGTTCGCGGTGGCGGTGGCCCATCTCGATCGGAGTGACCTGTGCCCAGGTGGGCAAAATTTATGGCATTTACCACACCTGTCGGTCAACAGTGCCTCCGGAGCAGCTGACGACGGCGTAATTTGAGCGAATCTGGCCCGTCGAAAACGGGGAGGCGACCCATGACAGATGTCGACTGTTGCGTAGTGGGTGCGGGGTTCGCGGGCTTGACCGCGGCCCTGCGGCTGAAGCAGTCCGGCCGCTCCGTGGCGCTGCTTGAGGCACGTGACCGGGTCGGTGGCCGCACCTTCACCGAGGTGCTGCCGGACGGCACCTGGATCGACCGAGGAGGGGCCTGGATCGGACCGGGACAGGACCGCATCAAAGCGCTGATGGACGAGTTCGGCGTCGAGGAATACAAGGAGTACGTCGACGGCAACGCGATGATGGTCATGGACGGTAAGCAACACCGCTATTCCGGCACGATTCCGTGGGCGATGAGTCCGTGGGCGATCGCCAACCTCGGCGCCGGACTGCTCGAAGTGGAGCTGATGTGCAAGACGATTCCCTTCGATGCCCCGTGGGAGGCGAAGAAGGCGGTCGAGTGGGACCGGATCAGCCTGGGCGAGTGGATCAACCGTCATATGCGCTCCAAGCAGGCGCGCGAGATGCTCGACATGGCGCTGGCGGGCGTCTACACCTCGGCGGGATCCGAGGTGTCGTTGTTGTGGGCGCTGCACCAGATGGGGTCGGGCGGCGGGCCTGGATTTGTCATCTCCAATCGGGGCGGGGCCCAGGATGCACGGGTGCGTGGTGGCATGGGGGCCGTCTACGGGCCGATGGCCACCGAACTGGGTGAGGCGCTGCATCTTTCGCAACCGGTTCACCTCATCGCCCAGGAGGACGACGGCGTGACGGTCCATGCCGACGGCATGACAGTGCGGGCCAGGCAGGCGATCGTCGCTGTCCCGTTGGCCGTGGCGAGTCAGATCACCTATGAGCCAATGCTTCCCGTCGACCGGATGTTTCTCCATCAACGGATGCCGAGCGGTGCGGTCTTCAAGATCTCGGTCGTCTACGACACGGCGTTCTGGCGGGCCGACGGGCTGTGCGGGCAGTCGGCGGCACCCGGCAGTCCAGCGACACTGACCATCGACGCGTGCACCGACACCGGCACCCCGGGGATCATGTGCGTCATCACCGAAGGCCCTGCCGCCCGGCGGCTCGGTCTGCTCGATGCTGCGGAACGCAAATCCGTGGTCATCGGCGAGTTGATCGACCGCTTCGGTCCGAAGGCCGCCTCTCCGATCAGTTACCACGAGCAGAACTGGACAGTGGAGCGTTACTCGGGCGGCGGGATGATCAGCCACGCACCGCCGGGTGTACTGACCGAATTCGGCCATGCCCTCCGGGAGCCGTGCGGGCGCATTCACTGGGCCGGCACGGAGAGTTCGGCCGTCATGTGTGGGTGGATCGACGGCGCGGTTCGCTCGGGCGAGCGCGCGGCCGCGGAGGTGTTGGCCGCCGAGAGCGTGGCGGCCGCGTAATAAGCCCGCGTAGCGCGTTGACGGGGGTTACCGTGCAATTCGGACCAGCCTGCGGCGAGGTGATGTCGAGTGCACAGCGGTGAGTCGGAGAGTCGGCAGACGCTCACACTCGACGAGTCCGTGCTTGCCGACGCCGAGGAACAAGATCGGCCGATCGTCGATTTCCTGCGGGCCACACCCGGCCGGATAGCGGTGCTGGCCGTCGTACTGGTGGCGGCAATTCTGGTTGTGGGCGTGGCGGCGTCGGCGATGGAGTCGAGCCGGCAACGCCAACTGGAGTCTCTGCGGTCGCACACCGAGCCGCTGGCCGACGCGGCGCAACGGATCTACAGTGCGCTGTCATCGGCCAACACCACCGCGGCCACCGCGTTCCTGGCCGGTGGCGTCGAACCGCGCGAGGTCCGTGAGCGTTACGACGCGTCCGTAGGGGAGGCGTCGGCCGGTCTGGTCACCGCATCGAATGGGGTGTCGCCCAACGACATCCGATCGCTGACGCTGCTCACCGACCTGTCCAACCAACTGGCGGTGTACACCGGCATGATGGCGACTGCCCGGGCGACGAACCGCGGGGGCCGCCCGATCGGCGTGGGGTACCTCAGCGAATCGTCCACGCTGCTTCAGGAGTCCATCCTGCCCGATGCCGAGCAGCTGTACCGGACGCAGGCCGAGGCTGTCACGGCGTCGGGACGGTCGGCTGCCACACCCTGGGTGTTGATCGCGGCAGCTGCGCTCGTGGTGGGGTTGTTGGTGGTGGCGCAGGTGTTCCTCGCCAGGCGCAGTCATCGGCGCCTCAATCCGGGTCTGGTGGTGGCATCGGTGTTGATGATGGTGCTCGCGGTGTGGTTGGCAGTGGCCGGGCTGGTGGTGACGAAGGCGGTCGACAGCGCCCGCACCGAAGGCGGCGAGCCATTGGAATCAGCGGTGGCTGCTCGGATTCTGGTCCAGCAGGCCCGCGCCGATGAGATCCTCGGGCTGCTCAAACGCGGGTCCGACCCACTCTCCGAAGTCCGATTCGAACAGCGCACCACCGATGTCAGCCGGCTACTCGACAAGCACCCCGTGGACGGGGCACAAGAAGCACTACGGCGCTGGAAGGCATCGCACGCCGAGGCCCGAAGACTGTTGAGCCGAGGCGATTACACCGGAGCGGTGGTGATCGCGAGGGACGGCGGGCCGCAGCACTCCACGGCCCAGTTCGGCAGGCTCGACACGGCTTTGGGAACCGACATCGGCCGCCTGCGCGATCGGCAGCGCGACGGGATCACCCGCGCCTACGCGGCGCTGAGTGCGCTTCCCGCCGGTGCCGCAGCCATCAGTGTGCTGGCCGCACTTGCGGTTGCCGCCGGTGTCGCGCCGAGACTGAGCGAGTACCACTGATGCGCGCCGTCGCCGGAATTGTCCTGCTCGCCGCGACCGTGGTGGCCGGATGCGCCACGGCGCAGCCACTTGTCCAGGTGTCCGCCTCGCTCACCACGGTACCGCTGCCCAGCGGCGCCGCCGTTGCGTCACGGGTGTCAGGCGTGCCGGTCGAGAGTTGCGATGCTACAGCGAGTTTGCGTTCGTCGACGGTGTCCGGCCCCGCCGTTCAGGCGATCCGGCGGCGGGGCCGACTGGTGGTCGGCATCGACCAGAGCACCAACCTGATGAGTTTTCGCGATCCGGTTTCGGGTGAGCTGCAGGGCTTCGACGTCGACATCGCACGTGAGGTGGCCCGCGATCTGCTCGGTGATCCAGGCAAGGTGGAGTTCCGCCTGCTGACCTCACCCGAGCGCATCAGTGCGGTGCAAGACGGGGCCGTCGACATCGTCGTGAAGGCGATGACGATCACGTGTGCTCGCGCGGAGCAGATCGCCTTCTCGACGGTGTATCTCGATGCGCAGCAGCGGTTGCTGGTGCCGAAGGATTCGCCGGTCGAGGGGCCGGGAGATCTGGCCGGGAAACGCGTTTGTTCACAGGTGGACACCACCTCGCTGGCCACGGTCGCCCGGGTGGCGCCCGAAGCGACCCTGCTCGCGGTTCAGAATTGGGACGACTGCTTGGTGGCGCTGCAGCAGGGGCAGACCGACGCGGTCAGTACCGACGACTCGATACTGGCCGGCATGGCGGTCCAGGATCCCAACCTGCACCTGGTCGGCCCAAGCCTCGAGGGCGAGCCCTACGGCATCGGGATGAACAAGTCCCGCGATGATCTGGTCCGCGCGGTCAACGGGACCCTGGAACGGATAAGGCGGGACGGGACCTGGCTGTCGCTGTATCGCAGGTGGCTCAACGTTCTGGGCGCTGCGCCGCGTCCGCCGGAGCCGAGGTACCGGGACTGACATGGCAGGGGAAGAGGGCACACGAGCCGTCCTGGTGACCGAATCGACACCGGTCAAGGCCGAGGGGACGACAACCCGTCCGCGGCTGCGTACCGGCCGGCGGCGGGTCGGCGACGGCCTGGTCGAGGTCCCGATTCGGGAGGATATCGAACCCGCCAGTGCCATCCTCACCAATCCGGTTGTTGCCGAGGCGAAACGGGAGTGCCCGGACTGTGGGCGTCCGGTGGGACGGGGGAGTGCCGGACACCCCGGCCCCTGCGACGGGGTGTGTCCGGATTGCGGCGCGGTGTTCTCGTTCTCACCGCAGCTGGAGGCCGGGGAGTTGGTGGCAGGTCAGTACGACGTCCAGGGCTGCATCGCGCACGGCGGTGTCGGCTGGATCTATCTGGCGATCGACCGCAATGTCAGCGACCGGTGGGTGGTGCTGAAGGGATTGCTCCAACCCAGCGGGCAGCAGGCGCAGGAGATCGCTGTCGCCGAACGGCAATTCCTCGCGATGGTCAATCACCCCGGCATCGTCAAGATCTACAACTTCGTCGAGCACCCGGGATTCGATGGTCGTCCCGTCGGTTACATCGTGATGGAGTACATCGGCGGAACGACTTTGGAAGCCATCCTTGCGAAGAAGCAGCCCGCGTCGGGCGGAGAAGCCAGACAGATGATGCCGGTGGAGGAGGCGCTCGCCTATCTGCTCGACGTCATGCCGTCACTGGCGTACCTGCACTCCCTCGGCCTGGTCTACAACGACCTCAAGCCGGACAACATCATGCTCACCGAGGACAATGTCGAGCTGATCGACATGGGTGCCGTGTCGGGCATCGAGGAATTCGGATACATATACGGCACCAAAGGATTCCAGGCACCTGAGATCGTCCGGACCGGACCCACTGTCGCCACCGACGTCTACACGGTCGGCCGAACGCTGGCCAAGCTGACCGTCGACCTGTCCAACGACCGCTACGCCGAGACATTGCCCAGCCGTGACGAGGTGCCGCTGTTCGAAAGGTACGAGTCGTTCTACCGACTACTCGTCCGTGCCACCAACCCCCGTCCAATGCAAAGGTTCTCGTCAGTGGACGAGATGGCCGACCAGTGCCGGGGAGTGCTGCACGAAATCCTCGCCGAGCAGACAGGGGCGCCGTGTCCCCGGACGTCGACGCTGTTCAGCCCGCCACGTTCCACCTTCGGCGCCGATCTGGCGTTGCAGGGCACCGACGTGTTCGTCGACGGCCGGCAGCGCACCGCTGCGCTGGACGCTCGTGCCGTCGCAGCCGCCCTGCCGGAACCCATGCCGGTCGAGGAGCCCGACGAGGACTGGCGAGTCGAATGGGACGACGGGATCGACGGCCTGCAGACCGGTGATCTGGAGGCAGCCCTGGCATGTTTCGAGCGGGTCGTCGCACTGCTTCCCGGCGAAGCAGCACCCAAGTTGGCAGCCGCCGCGACGGCCGAACTGCTGCTCGACACAGACGACGTACGGGATGCGAAACGCTTGTGGCAGTTGGCCGAACGGGCCTACCGAACCTTGTGGCGTACCGACCATGCGATGGTGAGTGCGGCGTTCGGCCTGGCCCGGGTGCTCGCCGGCCACGGTGACCGCGCCGGCGCAATCGAAGTGCTCGACCAGGTGCCGGTGACCTCACGGCATTACGGTGAAGCCCAACTGACGTCGGTGATCCTGCGGCTCGACGGGCGCCCAGGCGCGGAGATCACCGAGGCGGACCTGCGCGATGCTGCGCGGCGGGTGGGCGGACTGCCCGAGACCGAGGCACGCGTGCTGCAGATCCGCGCGTTCGTCCTCGGTATCGCCCTCGACTGGCTCCGCTCCGGCGGTGTGAAAGCCTCCGACGAACCGCTTCTCGACCACCCCTTCGACAACCACGGTCTACGCGTCGGTGTCGAGGAGGTGCTGAGAGAACTCGCACGGCACTCACCGCGGCGCCGTCACCGCTACCGCCTTGTGGACGTGGCGAATTCGATCCGGCCGCCGAGCTGGATGTGAGAGCACGGCACTGTTGGCGGCGCGCGTCCCCTGAATCCCGAACCGGATCTGCCACAGTGACGGGCATGAAGACGCTGATGATCGCCGTGGTGGCAGTTGCTGTCGCCCTCGTCTCGGCTCCGGTAGCAGTCGCCGATGATCAGAGCTTTCTCGCCGAGGTCTCCGCCGTCGGGCTGCCGGTCTCCGATGCCAACCGTGACGTCCTGCTCCAGCTCGGACAGCAGGCATGTCTGACGGCACACGAAGATCCGTCGACGCGTCCCGATGATCTGGCGATGCAGATCGCCGAGGCGCGGTCGGCCTATCCGTTCGACAAGGCCCGGCTCGTGGTATCCGCGGCACTGCACAACTTCTGCCCGGATGTCGCGGTGCCGCCGGGCGCCTGAGTCAGTCGTCCGACCGCGTGACCCCGTGCACCACGGCAACGCAGAGGTCGGCACATTCGGCCGCGAGTTTCTCCGGCGTTTCGGTGGGATTCTCCAGCCAGGCTTCGATGATCTGGTTCACGCCGCCGACCATGAACTGTGCCCCGCGGCGTAGCGCGGCCGGATCCGGAGCGGCCGTGGTCAGTACATCCGGGGCGAGTTGGACGATCAGGCCGGTGATCATCTCCAGGATGTGCGTGCGATGCTCGGTCAGCCCGGCGACGCTGCTGACATCGCCGGTGGCGATGCGGTGGATGTGCGGATCGGCCGCGATGATGTTCAGGAACGCGGTGAGGGCCGAGCGCAGTTTGTCGGTCAGTGTGCCCGGATCGCCGACACCGGCGTTCACCAGCGCAGTCAGCAGCTGATCCCGCACATCGTCGGAAATGGCGTACAGCAACGCGTCTCGGGTTTCGAACTGCTCGTAGAAGTAGCGTGATGTCAGCCCGGCAGCACTGCAGACCGCCCGTACGGTCACCTCGGTGATCCCCGATTCGCCCCAGATCTGCCGTCCGGCGGCGAGCAGCTTGCCCCGTCGTTCCGTGCGGCGGTCGGCCGCACTGACGCCGCCGTAGCCGCGCACCACCTGTACGCGCTTCATTGACATCACCCTACCTGGGGCCTAGATTCTGACTACGTACGTAGTCACTCGCGTGGGGTCTGTACCAGGAGGTCGCCGATGAACGTCCCGGCTCGTCATCCCGACCGGCCCCGTGCCGTTCCCGGCGCCATGCGATCGTTCGCGATGATGCTGGGCATCCGTAACCCCGACGCGCAGCAGTGGCGCAGGCTCGGCGAGCGGCTGACCGTCGGCGACGAGCCGATGGACCGTCTCGTCGAATGGATGTCGTCGGCGGGAATGGCGCAGATGCGTCCCCTGTTCGAAAAGGCGCTCGCCGAAGGCGTCGGCAATGTTCCGGACGCTCCGGAACCGTTGCGCGAGTTCTTCCTCCGCGTGGAGACCGTCCCGGAATGGGTGGACCCGGACAAGCTGCGCAAGGGCCGGCGCGCCCTGCTGCGCGGTGGCTCGGACGGCATGTCGATCGCGCGGGATGTCTCACTGCTCGGCGGTTACCAGTTCTCCGGATTCAACAAGACGCTGCTCCGTACGGGCGCCCTGGAAAAGGGTTCGAACAAGCGGTTCGCCGAAACGATGCAGTGGGCGATGGACGTCATCTCCGACGGAGGTCTCGAGCCGTTGGGCGTCGGTTACCGGTCGACCTTGCACGTCCGGTTGATCCACGCTTTCGTGCGGCGACACGTGGCGGCGATGCCGGACTGGCGCGCCGAAGAGTGGGGCTTACCGGTCAACCAGACCGATATGGCCGCGACGTTGGTCGGCGCACTCGTCGCGCCTCCGGTGGCTTCACTCGCGATGGGAATCGTCCCTGCACCAGGCGAACTCGACGCCATCGCCCACCTGACCCGCTACGTCGGCTGGTTGATCGGCGTCGAGGACGAATGGCTGCCCCGCAGCTTCCGGGACAGCATCCGCGTGCTCTATCACACCTCGACCGCACTGGCAGTTCCTGACGAGACCACGCAGCAGCTGTCGGTTCCGATGGCGCAGGACCCCCTGTCATGGCACTACAGCGGGGTCCGGAGCCTGCGCCGCCGCCTGGCGTGGGCCCAGCATCTGTCGATCACCAGCGCGTTCCTCGGCCCGAGCGCCATGCGCATGTTGGGCCTTCCGACTTACATGCCGCCGTGGTATCCGTTGTTGAGGCTTCCGGTCAACCTGATCCGCAGCGCCTCGGCGATGGCGTCGCCGGGCGGCATGGAACGCGCGGTCTCCAGGGGACAACGCGAGCAACAAGCCCTGCTACGCACGATCATCGGCGACGGCGCAGCCAACATCGGTGAGTCGGCAGTTCACGTGAGCAGCGCAGCCTAGCGGCTCATCGAGCCTATGAAGTAAGACTCGTGCCCGGTGGGATATCCACCGCCGTCGGTGGCGATGTGGACGTGGTCGAAGTGGTTGAGGGTCTCGTTGCCGTAGTCGGCGGTCCAATGGGGCGCGCCGATCCCCGGATAGAGGCCCTGGCGCCAGATCACGTGAAGCACACCCCAGCGCTTGGCGTTGGCCAATGCGAAACCGGCGATCTGATTGCCGAGGGCGATGCCCTCTTTGGAGTGATAGTTCGGGATCATCACGTCGATCGCGAGACCGTTGGGGTGCCACTTCAGCGCATCTTGGCGATACCCGCCGATCGTGGTGATCTCGGGGAACATCACGGCGATGGCGCGGGCCACCCAGATCGTCTTGACCTGGAGCCCACCCTCCGGGGCCGGGCCCTTCGGTAGGGAGAACTGGAAATCGCGGGCCACGACGGGCGCACTGGCCGCCACCAACTCGGCTTGCGCGGCGACCGGAGCCGGTTGCTGGCTGGTGGGCGGTGCTGCGGCCGGGACCTCTGCGCAACACTTCGGCGCGGTGTTCTGCGCGTACACCATGCCCGCAGCGAGGGTGACGGAGGCGGCAAGCGCCAGCAAGCGTCCCCGGCCGCCGGCCAACAGTCGTTTCCCCACGGCAGCAATCTACTGCTGTCAGCGCCGCGGCGGGCGTTCTTCGCGATCCGTGCGCCTATTGTTCGTTAGCTGTCAGCCCACGCCCTCGGTCGGGTAGGGGTACCGGGCGGGTCGGGAAATGTGTTGTCGACGTAGCTGCGCAGAGCCGCATCGGCGGCCGCGAGGGGCTGCATCATCCGCCGACGATGATCCGGCCTCCTACACTGCCAAGATGCTCACACGGGCGCGGATGGCGGCCGCGACGCTAGTGGTGGTGCTCGGACTGGTCTCCCTGGTTCATGTGCTCTACATCGGGTTCGGACCCCTGCCTGACCGGGCAGAACGTCAACTCGGATTCCTTGACTCAGCCCTGGGATCAGGTCGTGACACCGAAATGCAGGCCCTGTTCCCGGAGGGCGAGTACTTCACCAGGGTGCTGACCGGTCTGGCCGAGGCTCAGGTCGCCGCGCAGCTCGGCGCAGACCCGCGATCCGCCGGTTATCTGGCCCGGGCCAGGACTCGGCTCGCCGCCGTCGAAACCCCGGAATCTGTGGCGGTTTTCGGCCGTGGAATGGCCCCGGAGCACGGGATTTTCGCAGCGGGCTGGTCACTGGCGCTGGCTGTCGCCATCGCACGGGCATCGGACTCTGACTCCGACCGTGCAGCAGTGCGGGATCGGGCCGACGTCGTGCATTCGGCTTTGGCGCAGCCGGATTCGCCGTTCCCGGCCAGTTATCCAGGGCAATTCTGGCCGTGTGATTCGGTCGTGGCAGCGGGAGCCCTCGCCCAGGCGATCTCGCTACTCGATCTGCCATGGCGCCAGGATCTGGCCGACTGGCGCGAGCGGGCGTTGGCCGCGGCCGATCCGGACACGGGCCTGCTGCCGCACCAGGTCGATGCCCGCGCTCACGCGCTCACCGGACCACGGGGGTCTTCACAAGCCATCGTCCAGACCTTCTGGCCTTCGGTCGATGACGTGGTCGGAATCAAAGACGATCAGTGGCAGCGCTTTTCAGACAGGTTCGTCACGAGCAAGGCTGGTCTGGCCGGAATTCTGGAGTACCCGTCCGGCACCGGCGGCGACGCGGACGTCGACAGTGGCCCATTGATCTTCGGGGTGAGCCTGAGTGCCTCGGCGGTCGGGTTGGCGGCGGCGCGAGCCAACGGCGATCGCGACCTGGCCGGCCGGCTGACTCGGCAGGTCGAGCTGCTCGGGGCACCAGTGGGTATTCGCACCACGCGGTATCTGTTCGGAGGTCTCCCCGTGGCTGATGCGTTCATCGCGTGGGCGCGCACGGTACCCGCGAATGAGGTGGCGCTGAATGCGGGCTCGGGGCGGCCGGCGTGGTTTGCGGCGTGGGCGGTGCCCCCGGCGTTGTTGCTCGCGGCGGGCCTGATGCTGTGGCCACGAAGGCGGCGGCCGGGAAAACAAGGTAGGACTACGCATCCCTCACCGGCCCCGTGCCCGGCAGACTGAACCCATGGCAAGTCCTGATGTGGTGCCGTCGGTAGACGCCGCGAGCCACGACACCAAACCAGAACGCGACCGTGCCGTCGATGTGGCACGCCTGGGCGCCCTGCTCGTGGTGATGTTCGGGCACTGCGCACTGCTGCTGGCGACCATCGACTCAAGCGGTGTGCGGGTCGGCAACATCCTCGGCGCCTTGCCCGCGCTGGCCCCGGTCACCTGGGTGCTGCAGGTGATGCCGTTGTTCTTCATGGCTGGTGGGGCCGCAGGTGCCTACAGCTGGCGCGACGGACGGCCCTGGGGTGAATGGCTGCTCGCCCGCGCCCAGCGGCTGTGCCGCCCGGTGTTCTGGTACCTGGCGATGTGGACGGTGGTCCTGCTGGTGGTGCGCGCGACCATGGGTGCCGCATCCGCATCAGCCCTCGGGCGCGAATGTGTGGCGCTGCTGTGGTTTCTGGGCGTCTATCTGGTGGCGCTCGCGTTCGTTCCAGCGCTGATGCGCTTGACTACCGGCCGGGCGCTGGCGTGGGTGATCACCGGACTGCTCGCCGCGTCCGGGGTGGTGGATGCCATCCGGTTCGCAGTCGGTACGCCAGAGGCCGGCACCGCCAACCTGATCATCGTCTGGCTGATTCCCGTCGTGATCGGGGTGGCCTACGCGCGGCACCTGATCTGTGCGCTGCGGGCGCTGGTAATCGCGGTCGTTGCCTTCATTGTGCAGGTAATCGTCGCTCTCACCGGCATTTACGACGTTTCCCTGGTGGTCACCGGAACCGAGCGGGTGTCCAACGTGTCACCCCCGACTCTGCTGCTGGCGCTGCACTGCATCTGGATGCCGTGCCTGTTCATTGCCGCCGCAGCCCCGATCCGGCGCTGGGCGGCCAGGCCCCGGGTCTGGCGCGTGGTGGCGACGGGCAACGGGGGAGCGATGACGCTGTACCTGTGGCACATCCCGGTGATCGCGATCGCCGCGTTCAGCCTGCACGCCGTCGGTCTCGATGCTTTCAACCCGCATGCTCCGGGCTTCTGGGCCCACCTCGCCCTGCGCGCAGTGGTTTTCGCCGTTCTCATGGCGATCGCTTTCCGGCTGCTGTCACCGCTGGAGCATCGGCCGTTGCCGTGGTGGGACAGCCGAGTTCAGGTTCGGGGCGCGCGGTCGGTGTTGACCGGTGTGCTGCTGTGCGTGGCCGGCGCCGCGTTGACGCTGATGGCCAAGAACGGGCTCGACGGTGCGCTGGGCTGGTCGGCGCTCGGCGGATTCGCCTTCGCATGCGTCGCTGCGCGGGCCACCGCGGGGCGGGCGGCTTCGTAACGTCGTGCAACGGAATATGTCGTGTAACGGAATTGTCGTGCAACGAAATTGACTCACCCTGTGGATGAATCGTGCGCTGTGGATAACCCCTCGGCGTGTCAGTGGATCGGCGTAAGATAGAACACATGTGCTACTCCTCATGTTCTTGTGGGTAGTTGAGGGTTCAGGCCGCCGAGGCAGAGGTAGATCATTGAGGTCAGTGCTTTGGCGGAGTGGTGT
>NZ_JBZDPT010000017.1:0-3261 GCF_058270035.1 Mycobacterium shunyiense
GCTGGACCGAATCGGGCAGCCTGGAATACCTCGGACGCGCGGACGCGCAGGTCAAGCTGCGTGGCCAGCGCCTGGAACTGGGCGAGATCGAGAACACCCTGCTGGCCTGCCCGCAAGTCACCCGCGCGGCCGCCGCCGTGCATCGGGGTAGCACCGGCGTCGACCATCTGGTCGGCTACGTCGCTCTCGAGCAGACCAGCACCGCCGACTACGACGCTGACGTCGTCGACCAGTGGCAAGGCATCTACGACGAGCTCTACGACGCCGACCTCGACGAGGTCGAGTTCGGTAACGACTTCCGCGGCTGGAACAGCAGCTACACGGACGATCCGATTCCCCTGCACGAGATGGAGGAATGGCGCTCGGCCACCGTGGATCGGATTCTGTCGATGCGCCCGCAACGGGTGCTCGAGCTGGGTGTCGGATCGGGCCTGCTGTTGTCTCAGCTGGCTCCCGAGTGCATCGAGTATTGGGGCACAGACTTTTCCGCGCCGACCATTCAGAAGTTGCAGAGGGCCGTGGCCGCCCAGCCGTGGGGAGACCGGGTTCATCTGTTGACCCGACCGGCCCACATCACCGAGGCGTTGCCACAGGGCCAGTTCGACATGGTGGTGATCAACTCGGTGGTTCAGTACTTCCCGAGTGCCGGATACCTGGCCGAGGTCATCGACAAGGCCGTGGAACTGCTGGCGCCGGGCGGAACGCTGTTCATCGGTGACGTAAGAAATCACAGCCTGCAAGGTGCGTTTCAGACAGGTATCGCCTTGGCGCGCAGCCGCAACGGCACCGATACCGACGAGATCCGGCAACGGGTACAGCGCGCGATGCTCGGCGAGCACGAGTTGCTCCTCGCCCCGGAGTTTTTCACCACCTGGGCAGCCGACCATCCCTCCGTGAGCGGCATCGGTGTCCAGGTCAAGCGTGGAGAGGCCGACAACGAGCTGAGCCGGTACCGCTACGACGTGATCGTCCACAAGTCGCCCGCCCGGGTGTGCTCGCTGGCCAGCGCCCCGACCTGGGCGTGGACGGACTGTGCGGGTCTGAGCGGACTGCACGCCGAGTTGACGGCCCAGCAGCCGTCCACCGTGCGGGTCAGCGGTATTCCCCGCGCCGGCGTGATCGCCGACGTGGTCACCGAACATGCTCTGGGCGCCGGGCTCCCGCTCGCCGAGGCACTCGTCCACGCCGACTCCGCCGCCGAGGACGTCGTCACACCTGAGATGGTGTACCGGCTCGGCGAAGCAGCCGGATATCACGTCGCGGTCACCTGGGGCACCCAACCCGGCACCCTGGATGCCCTCTTCATCGCCGTTTCCGACGGTGAGGCGCTGCCGGCGCTCACCGAGCTCTACCAGCCCGCCTCGGATGCCCGGCAGCGCGGCGGCCACGCCAATGATCCGCACACCAACTCGAAGGTCACAGCGGTCCGACAGTGGTTGTCCGAGCGGCTACCCGAGTACATGGTGCCGAGCCAGATCGTGGTGCTCGACGAGTTCCCGTTGACGTCCTCGGGCAAGATCGATCGCAAGGCGCTACCTGAACCCACCTTCGTCGCCACCTCCTTCCGGGCTCCTCAGACCGATACGGAGAAAATCGTCGCCGAGGTGTTCACCGAGGTGCTCGGGCTCGGCAGGGCCGGGCTCGATGACGATTTCTTCGTCCTAGGTGGCGATTCCCTGATCGCCATCCGGGTCAGCGCGCGTCTACAGTCAGCTCTCGGCCGGGATGTGCCGGTTCGCTACCTGTTCGACGCGCCTACTGTCGGCGGGCTGGCCGACTATCTCGACCGGCATCAGGACGGTGTTGCCCGACCGCCGCTGACCGCGCGGCATCGTCCGGCGGCCATTCCGTTGTCGTATGCACAGCAACGACTGTGGTTCCTGGAGCAACTGCAGGGGCCGTCACCGATCTACAACATGGCGGTCGCGCTACGCCTCAGCGGGCACCTCGACGAAGATGCCCTGGGCGCTGCACTGGCAGACGTCGTGGGCCGGCAGGAGAGCCTGCGCACCGTGTTCATCTCGGTTGACGGGGTACCCCAGCAGGTGGTTCTGGGCGTCGAGCAGGCTGACCTGGGATGGGAAATCGTCGATGCCTCCGGATGGCAGGCGGCCCGGCTCGACGAGGAGATCGGTGCGGCGGCCCGCCACAGTTTCGACCTCACGAGTGAAATCCCGATCAAAGCAACACTTTTCCGCATCAGCGAGAACGAGCACGTCCTCGCGGCGGTGGTTCACCATATCGCCGCCGACGGCTGGTCGGTCACCCCGCTCGTGGTGGATCTGGCGACTGCCTACGCCAACCGGTGCGACGGGCAGGCCCCGGATTGGGAGCCCCTGCCGGTGCAGTATGCCGATTTCACGTTGTGGCAACAGGAGTGGCTGGGCTCGGTATCCGACGCCGACAGCGTGATCGCCGGGCAGCTGAAGTACTGGGAGGACGAGCTGGCCGACCTCCCCGATCGGTTGGAGCTACCGACTGACCGGCCGTATCCGCCGGTGGCCGATTACCAGGGTTCCAGCGTGGCGGTGGAGTGGCCTGCCGAACTACAGCAACAGATCGCCCGGGTCGCTCGCGAGCACGGCGCGACGAGCTTCATGGTGGTCCAGGCAGCTCTGGCGGCATTGATGGCTCAGCTGAGCGCAAGCACCGATGTGGCCGTGGGCATAGCGTCTGCCGGCCGCGGCGAGCCCGCACTCGACGAGTTGGTGGGTTTCTTCGTCAACACTTTGGTGCTGCGCGTGGACCTGGCCGGGGACCCCACGGTCGCAGACCTGTTGGGGCAGGTGCGGCAGCGTAGCTTGGCGGCGTTCGAGCATCAGGACGTGCCGTTCGAGGTTCTGGTGGATCGGCTCAATCCGACCCGGAGCCTGACCCATCACCCACTCGTGCAGGTCATGCTGACCTGGCAAAACCTGCCATGGCAACACAGCGACCCTGCCGCCGCGTTGGCGCTGGGTGACGTCGGTGTTAC
The DNA here is from genome assembly GCF_058270035.1 of Mycobacterium shunyiense. NCBI lineage: Bacteria > Bacillati > Actinomycetota > Actinomycetes > Mycobacteriales > Mycobacteriaceae > Mycobacterium > Mycobacterium shunyiense. The sequence continues at coordinate 2,975 of NZ_JBZDPT010000017.1, forward strand.
GCGGCTGGAGGCCGAAACTCAGACTGCCCGTATGGATCTGGTGTTCTCGCTGGCTGAACGCTTCAACGATGCCGGCGTGCCGGCCGGAATCGACGGATCGGTCGAGTTCCGTACCGACGTGTTCGACACGGCCACGATCGAGACCTTGATCCAACGTATGCAGCGGATGTTGGCGGCGATCACGGCTGACTCGGCTCAGCGGTTGTCGGCTGTGGGTGTGCTTGATGCTGCTGATTGTGCTCGGTTGGATGAGGTTGGTCATCGGGCGGTGTTGATGCGGCCGGTGG
>NZ_JBZDPT010000018.1:0-68042 GCF_058270035.1 Mycobacterium shunyiense
CCACCGGCCGCATCAACACCGCCCGATGACCAACCTCATCCAACCGAGCACAATCAGCAGCATCAAGCACACCCACAGCCGACAACCGCTGAGCCGAGTCGGAAACGAACGCAACCAGAATCCGCTGCAAACGCTCCGCCAGGTCCGTGACGGCGAAACTGGAGAACGGTTGACCCTCGCCCATCGTGCTGAGAATCAGTTCGTCTCCGGCACTGGAGAAGACGAGGCCGAAGCCACCGACAACACCGGCATTGGTCAGCGACGCCGAAGCCTCCGCACCGCCGAAGTCCAATGTGAACGTAGACGGAAGGAAGTTGACACTCACCCGATTCGCCATCTGGCCCGCCGAACGCGGGTTGAGCTTGCGCTCGAGCGCGTGTACCGGAAAGCGCTGATGCTGCAGGGCTTCCTGTATGTGGGCGTCGACATCGCCGATGAATTGGGAGATCGATGTTGCGGGCGAGGCCTTCACCACGAGCGGCACCACACCGGCCACCATGCCGGGCAGCGTCCGTGACTCAGGGCTTACGCGCCGGCTGACCGGGAAGTCGAGAACGACGTCCGAGCCCTCGGCACACCACCCACGCACGAGCAGGGCACAAGCCGCGGTGATGACCGTCGATCGTGCGACATTCTTCGACCGGGCCAGTACGTCGACTTGGCGTAGCAGATTCGAGTCGAACGGCACTGTGGCAGAGGGCCAATGCGCCTCCTCGGTGGCGAGGGACTCGGTCTCCCAGAAGTTCGGCCCAGCTTCCGGCGGAAGGTTCTCGGTCCAGTAGGCCCGGTCTTCGAGATACTCGCTGGAAGCCTCGTACTTCGACTCGTTGTCGATCAGATCCGCGAGCGACCCGAAGATGGGCGGAGGTATGGGGGCGCCGGAGAAAACTGCGGAGTACACCGACGCAAGCCGAGATCCGACAAGCGCAATCCCGGTCCCGTCGAGCACGATGTGGTGACAGCAGGCGATCAGGAAGTGCTCATCGTCGCGTGTCTGATATAGCGCAAATCTGAACAGCGGTTCGGTGAAAGACATTGGCGCGCGCTGAATTGCGGCCGCCATGTCACGGGCTTCTGCTACGGGGTCAGACGTGCTGCGCAGGTCATAGAAGGCCAGCTGCACGTACGGGTGATCGACCGCCTTCTGGTAAACCTGCCCGTCCACTTCGAAGAAGCGGGCGCGGAGCGGCTCAGCCTCTCGCACGACTCGGTTGATCGCCCACTCGAGGGCGTCGCGGTCGAGCGCGCCCGCGATTTTCACGAATAGACCGAGTAACCACTCGGTGCCGGATTCGGCTACATCGTGCGCAAGCCAAATATCGAGCTGTGCGCGCGTTACTGGCAGCGACTGTTCATCAAGCTGCATCGGACTCTCCCACCGCAAGTTTCGGGCCCCCGCGCCGGTGTCTATTTGTCAGAGTCCCGCCAACCTGTCGCGCAGACTCTTAGGGCGTATGTCAGGCCAGTGCTGTTCGATGTAGTCCAAACAAGAAGCTCGATCCGCCTCGCCGTACACGACCTTCCAGCCGGCAGGGACGTCAGCGAATGTTGGCCATAGACTGTGTTGCTCCTCGTCGTTGACCAAGACGCGAAAGCTGCCATTGTCGTCGTCGAACGGATTGATGCTCACTTGGTCCTCCCCATCGTCGAGTAGACCAGTGAAAATCGATCGACAACCCGGCGCAGGCACCCAGCCCCGCCGGTTGCTTCACGATGCCTGTTTCCTGTGGCCCACTCCAGCTATGACGTTCTCGTTGCAGGGCGCCAGCATATCCACTTATCTTGACGAGAGTGCAGAAATTAGAAATCAAAGGATTTCCGGTTGCTGCAGTTCCGCCATTCATGTACCAACTTGTCACGAGTTCTGGGATTCGGCAAATGTTTCTCAGGACCTGTCCAGACTCGCCGCCCACCGACCAGACGCGCGATGGCCTGCGGGTTGGGCAGCGTCGGCCCATGAGTCAGCGACCTCGGCCACCCACGGACCGCGATTACGGCGAAAAACCTGGGCCTGGCCTTCCACCACGGCCCGCTCCGCTGCGACGGTCCGGGCGCGCAAACGGCGGTGGGACGCTCCGCTCCGCGATTGCCGGTGGCCCTGGAAGCCGAGGATCAACCTGCTCGACGCGGTGCCTCCACGCCCCGCCGATGTGTTCCCCCTGGACCAACACGACATCGTTAACAGGGCTAAATGCCCAGCAGATACACAGTTTCCAGCAGCATCGCCCGACGGCATTGCCGAGCCGGCCGCACGCCGCCTGCGCAGGCACAACGCGCTCGTGACGTAGCGCTTCACGCGATACCTGGCGAGCCCGTCAGGGCTAACACTCGGACGTCGCCAATCGGACAGGACGACACGCCCGGCTGCGGCGACTCGCCCGGACGTCTCACCTATGAACACGACAACGACACGTCTGTAGTTCAATTCAGCGAAGCGAACAATCAGGGCCGAGAAACCCGCTGACCCGCCGAAGCGCGGAAGACGGCACCGTAGCCCGGGCCCCTCCGCCGGTCAGCAAATTCTGTCGATAGCGTAAGAGGCGTTCGATATAGGTTAATGGCGCCCAACGGCGAAGCAGTTTGAGTTAGCCACGCCTTCCTACCGCGATCTTGAATATGCAAAATCAAGATCGTTTGTATTAAATTTGCGATCGCAAATAGGGAACCACTCCACACAGGCACGGCGAAGCACTTAATACACCGGTTTTTGGCTAGTTTGGCAAACAACCGGCCGCCGAATAACGTTTGCAATTGGTCAGACGTTCCTATGAACTCTCTGAAGAACGTCGGAAAGGCCTCAGCTGACGGATGCCAAAACGAACGGCAAGACACCGGGCGCTCCGGCGTCGCGCAGCAGCCGCGCGGCCATGGTCAGCGTCCAGCCGGTGTCCGTCATATCGTCGATCAGAAGCACCGGGCCCTCCCAGTGTCCGCCTGTTTCCCCGTCGGCGACACCCAATTGCGGCTGTTCCCAGGCACCGTCCAGGGCCGCCACCCGATAAGCCGAATTCGCGGCAGTGACAGGGCGGTGCTGTGGTGCATAGGACAGGACGCCGAGGTTTGTCAGCCGCCCGATCTGCGCCAGCCGCTGCACCGTCGAAGAGATCAACAGCGGGTGTGTGTGAGAGTCCAGCCCGATGACTGCGGTCGGCCGTTGATCCCAATCCCATGCCTTGAGGATCTCGATCGCCGCGCCGATCACGTCGTCGGGTACGTCGCCGTCGGGTTCGGCGAGCAGCCGCCGGAGCCGCGCTCCCCAGCCGAGATCGGTGAGTCGGCCGATCGCCCGGCCCGGGGCGGCGCCCTCGGTGATTCGGCCGGACAGCGGCACACCCAGCGCGGCCAATCCGGACGGCCACTGCTTGCGCGGGGCAACCAGGACTCCGGGCCGGGACAACCGCTGGGCGGTATCGGCGAGGATGTCCCGCGCCACCGCGGCCTCGTATCGCCGGCCGGTGCAATTGTCACACCGCCCGCACTGGTCGCCGGGAATCAGCTCGGGATCGTCGAGCTGACCACGCAGGAAGACCATCCGGCAGCTGTCCGTGGCCTGATAGTCGAGCATCGCCTGTTGCTCACGGCGGCGTGCCTCGTCGAGTGCCCGGTAGCGGGGTTCGTCATAACTCCACGGCTCTCCGGTACCGACCCAGCCGCCCTTCACCCGGCGGACCGCACCGTCCACGTCGAGCACTTTGAGCACCATCTCGAGCCGCGACCGGTTTAGATCGACCAGTGGTTCCAGTGCCTGGGTCGACTGTGCGCGGTCGGTCTCCAGGGCACCGATGACGTGGCGCACCATCGATTCCGAGGGGAACGCCACCGACGCGAAGTACCTCCAGACGTCCTGATCTTCGGTGCCGGGAAGCAGGATCACCTCGGCGCTGTCGGTCGCCCGTCCGGCGCGGCCTACCTGCTGGTAGTAGGCGATCGGAGACGACGGCGCCCCCAGGTGCACGACGAAACCCAGGTCTGGCTTGTCGAAGCCCATCCCCAGCGCCGACGTCGCCACCAGCGCCTTGACCCGATTGCCGAGTAGGTCGGCTTCCAGTTGTTCGCGTTCGGTTGTGTCGGTGGACCCGGTATAGGCGGCCACCTTGTGGCCGCGCTCGGCCAAAAGCGCCGCCACGTCGTGTGCCTGGGCCACCGTCAGGGTGTAGATGATGCCGGAGCCGGGCAGAGAATCCAGTTGCGCCGCAATCCAGGCAGCACGCTGTGCGGGGGTGCCCGCCTGCACCACCGACAGGCGTAACGACTCGCGGTCCAGCCCGCCACGCAGCACCAAGGTATCCGATCCGCCCACCCCCAACTGGGCCGCGACGTCACTGACCACCCGGTCATTGGCAGTCGCAGTAGTCGCGAGAACCGGTACCTGGGAACCCAATTCGGCGATCAGGGTGCGGATCCGGCGGTAGTCCGGCCGGAAGTCGTGCCCCCAGTCGGAGACGCAGTGCGCCTCGTCGACCACCACCAGACCCGCATCGGCGGCCAGGGCCGGCAGGACGTTGTCACGGAAATCGGGATTGTTGAGCCGCTCGGGGCTGACCAGCAGCACGTCGAGTTCCCCATCGGCGACCTGCTGATGGATCGCATCCCACTCGGTGACATTGCCGGAGTTGATCGTGGCGGCCCGCACTCCGGCCCGCTCGGCAGCGGCCACCTGGTTGCGCATCAAGGCCAGCAGCGGAGAGACGATGACCGTCGGCCCGCGACCGGAGGCACGCAGCAGCTTGGCCGCGATGAAGTAGACCGCGGATTTGCCCCACCCCGTGCGTTGTACGACCAATGCCCGGCGCCGCTCGACCACCAGGGCCTCGATGGCAGCCCACTGGTCATCGCGTAGCACCGCGGCGGGTCCGGCCAGTTGTTCGAGGATCGACTGGGCCTGCTCGCGGGTTGCCATGGCTCAATCATGCCGGGAGCGGCTGACACCACTCACCGCGCCAAGGAACCGATCACCAAAACCCCTGCGACGCTACGCGTTCCGCTTAAACATGAACATTTGTCAAGTCTTTCTCAAACCACTTCGAAGACGATGTTGATCCGGTAGACGTGAACGAATGCATCCGGGGGGATATGTAGGGCACGTCGGCGCGTTGGCGGTGGCCCTCGGCGTGGGATCAGCGGTGGCATTGGGGTTGGGATGCGGGGTGGCCACGGCTGACCCCACGCACTCGTCCACGTCGTCGGCCTCGTCGAAGACGTCGGCCGAGACGCCTGATCGCGTGAAACCAAAACGGCAGCGCGCAGCGAAACCGCGCAATCCTGTCCCGGATACCGAGGTGACTTCGAGAACCGCGATGCCGCCGACCACGATCTACGTGGGTTCGCGCGAGCAGGCCGCGCCCGGCGCACTGCTTTACGCAAAGAGGATGGTCGACGCCGATCCGAATGCCGACGTCACCGTGGTGATCGGGATGGGCCACATCCACGACTGGGCCCAAGGCGGTCCCATCCCGATCAACTCACAGTCGGCGAACTACCGCGACGACGTATATCGCCAACTCGGCATCGTCGCTGACGACGACGCCGAGTCGGCGATCGAACTCTAGGCCTTGGCTTTCTCGGCTTCCTGCTCGCGCTTGATCTCCAGCGCGATGTCGATCAGCTGGTCTTCCTGACCACCGATCAGCTTGCGCTGGCCGACGCGCAGCAACAGCTCGTGGGCGGGCACCCCGTAGCGTTCGCCCTGGCGCACCGCGTGCTTCAAGAAGCTGGAGTACACCCCCGCGTAACCCATCACCAGCGCGTTGCGGTCCAGCAGGCACTCGGCCGGCATCGCCGGGGCGACAACCTCTTCGGCGGCATCGGCGATGTCGAAGAAGTCGATGCCGGTCTTGACGCCGATCTTGTCGAATACGCCGACCAGCGCCTCGACCGGTGCGTTACCCGCACCCGCGCCGAACCGACGGCACGAGCCGTCGATCTGCTTGGCACCGGCGCGCACGGCCTCGACCGAGTTGGCCACGCCCAGGCCGAGGTTCTCGTGGCCATGGAAACCGACCTGCGCGTCGTTACCGAGTTCGGCCACCAGAGCCGACACCCGGTCGGCGACACCTTCGAGCACCAGGGCGCCCGCGGAGTCGACGACGTAGACGCACTGGCAGCCGGCGTCGGCCATGATGCGGGCCTGCTTGGCCAGCTTCTCCGGCGCAATGGTGTGGCTCATCATCAGGAACCCGACGGTCTCCAGGCCCAGCTCACGAGCGAGCCCGAAGTGCTGGATCGAGACGTCGGCCTCGGTGCAGTGGGTCGCGATCCGGCAGATCGAGCCGCCGTTGCCCTGGGCTTCCTTGATGTCTTCCTTGGTGCCCACACCGGGCAGCATCAGGAAGGCGATCTTGGCTTCCTTGGCCGTCTCGGCGGCCAGCTTGATCAGCTCTTGCTCCGGCGTCTTGGAGAACCCGTAGTTGAAGCTCGATCCGCCCAGACCGTCCCCGTGGGTCACCTCGATGACCGGAACGCCCGCGGCGTCGAGGGCCGCAACGATCGCGCCGACCTCGTCCTTGGTGAACTGGTGCCGCTTGTGATGGGACCCGTCACGCAGTGACGTGTCGGTCATCCGGACGTCCCAGGCGGAATTGAAGAAAATGTCGCTCATGCTTGGCCTCCTCCGGCCGGGGCGGCCAGGCGCTCTTTGGCGATTTCCTCGCCGACCTTGGTCGCCGCCGCGGTCATGATGTCCAGATTTCCAGCGTAGGGCGGCAGGTAGTCACCGGCACCCTCCACTTCCACGAACACCGTGACCAGGTGGTTTCCACCGTTGACCACCGACGGTTCGTCGAACTGCGGTTCGTTGAGCAGTCGGTAGCCCGGTACATAGGTCTGCACCTCGGCGACGACGTCCTTGATCGACTGCGTGATCGCGGCGTGGTCGGCGTCCTCGGGGATCGCGCAGAAGATGGTGTCGCGCATGATCATCGGCGGCTCGGCCGGGTTCAGGATGATGATCGCCTTGCCGTTGCGGGCCCCACCGATATCGCGCACACCGGCGCTGGTGGTCTTGGTGAACTCGTCGATGTTGGCGCGGGTGCCCGGACCGGCCGAGGCCGACGACACCGACGCCACGATCTCGGCATACGGCACATCCACCACACGGCTCACCGCGTAGACCATCGGGATCGTCGCCTGGCCACCGCAGGTGACCATGTTGACGTTCGGTGCGTCCAGGTGCGCGCGCAGGTTCGCCGGCGGGATCACACCCGGGCCGACGGCCGCGGGGGTCAGGTCGATCGCGCGGATGCCGGCCTCTTCGTAGCGCGGCGCGGCGTCCCGGTGCACGTAGGCGCTGGTGGCCTCGAATACCAGGTCCGGCTTGTCGGCTTGGGCCAGCAGCCAGTCCACACCCTCGTGGCTGGTTTCCAGGCCCAGCTTGCGCGCCCGGGCCAGACCCTCGGATTCCGGGTCGATGCCGATCATCCAACGTGGCTCCAGCCACTCCGAACGCAGCAATTTGTACAGCAGGTCGGTACTGATATTGCCCGACCCGACGATGGCAACTGATGCCTTCTCAGCCATAGCGGCTCCCTATCCTCGAAACATCATTCGAAAGAAAGATGCACTGAACCTAACCCGGCGAAGTCAGCGACGAAATCGCTGCCCGGAGGTGCATCTATCGCACGCGTACAAGAGCCGGGCAACACGATGTCTCCCGCCTTCAGACGCACCCCGAAGCTCTCCACCTTGCGGGCCAACCAGGCCACCGCAGTGACCGGATTACCCAGCACCGCATCGCTACGTCCCTCGGCCACGACCTCGCCGTGATTGGTCAGGACCGCGTCGATATTTCGGATGTCGATGTCCTTGGGCGACACCCGCGCCTCACCGAGCACCCATCCGGCGCTGCTGGCGTTGTCCGCGATCGTGTCGCACAACTTGATCTGCCAGTTGGTGATGCGGGTGTCGATCAACTCGATCGCCGGCGCGAACGCAGCCGTCGCGGCCAGCACGTCCTCCTCGGTGCACCCCGCACCGGGCAGGTCTTCGGAAAGGATGAACCCGACCTCGACCTCGACCCGCGGGTACAGGAACTTCGACGAGGGCACCGGGACGTTCTCGAACACCTCCATCTCGTCGAGGAGATGGCCGTAGTCCGGCTCGTCGACACCCATCATGTCCTGCATCGCCTTGCTGGACAGTCCGACCTTGTGACCCACGATCCGGGCGCCCTCGGCAACCCGCTGCCGGATGTTGATCAGCTGGATCTCGTAGGCATCCACCACGTCGATTTCGCCGAACCGATCGGTCAGCGGCGTCATCGGGACCCGGCTGCGCTCGGCCTGGGCCAGATCGGCCGCCAGCTGGGCGCGTACCTCGTCGCTAAGCATTCTGGTGAATTCCCCTCACTTCTTTGACCGGGGCGGTTGTTGGATTGCCGGTCAATTCTATAACGTGTTCTACATGACTGGACAGGAGTACGACGTTGTCGTGGTCGGCAGCGGCGCTGCCGGCATGGTCGCCGCCCTCACCGCTGCCCATCAGGGCCTCTCGACAGTAGTCGTAGAGAAGGCGCCGCACTATGGAGGTTCCACTGCGCGGTCAGGTGGTGGGGTCTGGATCCCGAACAACGAGATTCTCAAACGCGACGGCGTGAAAGACACCCCCGAGGCCGCCCGCACCTACCTGCACAAAATCATCGGTGACGTGGTGCCCGCAGAGAAGATCGACACCTACCTCGACCGCTCGCCGGAGATGCTCTCGTTCGTCCTCAAGCACTCCCCGCTGAAGCTGTGCTGGGTGCCCGGATACTCCGACTACTACCCCGAGACGCCCGGCGGCAAGCCCACCGGCCGCTCGGTGGAACCCAAGCCGTTCAACGCCAAGAAGCTCGGCGTTGACGAGAAGGGCCTGGAGCCGCCGTACGGCAAGGTGCCGATGAACATGGTGGTGATGCAGCAGGACTATGTCCGGCTCAACCAGCTCAAGCGTCATCCCCGCGGCGTGCTGCGCAGCCTCAAGGTGGGCGTCCGCTCCGTGTGGGCCAACGCCACCGGCAAGAACCTGGTCGGCATGGGCCGTGCGCTCATCGCACCGCTGCGCATCGGCCTGCAGCAGGCCGGCGTGCCGGTCCAGCTGAACACCGCGCTGACCGATCTCTACGTCGAGGACGGCGTCGTCCGCGGCGTGTACGTCGTCGATCCCCGCGACACTTCCGCTGAGCCGCAACTGATCCGCGCGCGCCGCGCAGTGATCCTGGGCTCCGGCGGATTCGAGCACAACGAGCAGATGCGGGTGAAGTACCAGCGCGCCCCCATCACCACCGAGTGGACCGTGGGCGCGGTGGCCAACACCGGCGACGGCATCCTGGCTGCCGAAAAGCAGGGCGCTGCACTCGAATTCATGGAGGACTCGTGGTGGGGCCCGACGGTCCCACTGGTCGACTCCCCGTGGTTCGCCCTGTCCGAGCGCAACTCTCCCGGCTCGATCATCGTCAACATGGCCGGCAAGCGGTTCATGAACGAGTCGATGCCCTACGTCGAGGCCTGCCACCACATGTACGGCGGCGAATACGGCCAGGGCGCGGGCCCCGGCGAGAACATCCCGGCCTGGCTGATCTTCGACCAGCAGTACCGCGACCGCTTCATCTTCGCGGGTCTGCAGCCTGGACAACGCATTCCGAAGAAGTGGCTGGAGTCCGGCGTCATCGTCAAGGCCGACACCCTGGAGGAGTTGGCCGCCAAGACCGGTCTGCCCGCCGATGCGTTTGCCGCGACCATCGACCGGTTCAACGGCTTCGCCCGCTCCGGGGTGGACGAGGACTTCCACCGCGGCGAGAGCGCCTACGACCGCTACTACGGCGATCCCACCAACAAGCCCAATCCCAACCTCGGCGAGATCAAGCACGGCCCGTACTACGCGGCCAAGATGGTGCCGGGCGACCTGGGCACCAAGGGCGGTGTCCGCACCGACCTGGTCGGCCGGGTGCTACGCGACGACGACTCCGTGATCGAGGGCCTGTACGCCGCAGGTAACGTCAGCTCACCGGTGATGGGTCACACCTACCCCGGCCCCGGCGGCACCATTGGTCCCGCCATGACGTTCGGATACCTCGCGGCACTCGATATCGCCGCGGCGGTTCCCGCCACATCGACCACAAAGGGCTGACATGCCGATCGATCTCGACAAGGCGCTGGGCGCCGAGCTGGAACCCATCGAGTTCTCCTGGACCAGCAGCGACATCCAGCTGTACCACCTGGGCCTCGGCGCCGGTGCCGACCCGATGGACGCGCGCGAGCTGCGTTACCTCGTCGACGACACCCCGCAGGTGCTGCCGACGTTCGGCAACGTCGCGGCCAGCTTTCACATGACCGAGGCGCCCAAGGTGCAGTTCCCCGGCATCGACATCGAGCTGTCGAAGGTGCTGCACGCCAGCGAGGCTGTCAGCGTGCCCGGCCCGATCCCGACCAGCGGCACCGCGAAGTCGGTGCAGCGCTTCACCGAGATCTGGGACAAGGGCAAGGCTGCCGTCATCGTCAGCGAATCTACGGTGACCGATGAGTCCGGCAAGGTCCTGTGGACCACCAAGCGGTCGATCTTCGCCCGCGGTGAGGGCGGCTTCGGCGGCGAGCGCGGACCGGCCACCTCGGCCGAGCTGCCTGATCGCGCACCGGATATCGAGATCTCGCTGCCGACGCTGCCGCAGCAGGCGCTGCTGTATCGACTGTGCGGTGACCGTAATCCGCTGCACTCGGACCCGGCATTCGCTGCGGCGGCGGGATTCGAGCGACCGATCCTCCACGGACTGTGCACCTACGGCATCGGCTGCAAGGCCATCGTTGACAACCTGCTCGACGGCGACGTCTCTCAGGTGGCTTCCTACGGCGCCCGGTTCGCCGGCGTGGTGATCCCCGGCGAGACCCTGCAGGCCAACATCTGGAAGGAAGACGGCAAGTTCATCGGCGTGCTCACGGCACCGTCGCGGGACAACGCCGTCGTGCTGTCAGGTGTGGAGCTCGTTCCGGCGTAGTCCTTCGCCCGCCTTTCTTTCCCCGCTTTGTCACGCTTCGCCCCCGCTTTTCCCCGCTTTGTCACGCTGGAGTGGCTGTCGAACTCGACGGCCACTCCAGCGTTGCATTGGGCGACTAAATGCCGTCGGCAGCCATCCCTTTGTCACGCTGGAGTGGCTGTGGGCGCTGACAGCCACTCTGGCGTGACAATGCGAACGTCGCAGAGGGCCCGCCTTCGACCTGCCTTGGCCACTACCACAGCTGCAGGGCGCCGTCATCTGTCACCACAGAGCGGCTGTGGACAACGAGTGTCACTCCAGCGCTTGTGGATAACCGACGTGACGGATATGCCATTGCGCTGCACACTTTCTCGCCATGGGGGAACCATTCGTCGGCAGTAAGGCCGTTGCCAACGGCGAACTGCGCAAGAGCGCGCTACGCACCCAATACACCAGGGTGTTCCGGGATGTCTACGTGAGCCCAGGCACTGAACTGACACCACTCATTCGGGCGCAGGCCGCTTGGCTATGGTCCCGGCAGCGCGGCATCGTGGCCGGAATCTCGGCAGCAGCCGTGCACGGCGCAAAATGGGTCGATCCGAAGTCGCCACTCGAACTGATTCACTCCAACCGCAATCCGCTTGCGGGACTGCGGATTCGAACCGAAGCGATCGAAGAGGACGAGATAGTCCGGTTCGAGGGCGTCCCGGTGACCTCATTGGTGCGCACCGCACTCGACATCGGCTGCTGGTATCCGCGGGACGACGCGGTAGCGACGCTCGATGCGCTTGCCCACGCGACCGACCTCAAAGCCGCCGACGTCGACCTGTTGATACAGCGATACGCGCGGCGCCGGGACATTCAGCGCGCCCGCACCGCCTTGGACTTGATGGATGGCGGCGCACAGTCCCCAAAGGAAACTTGGCTGCGGCTGATCCTCGTCGACGGCGGCTTGCCTCGACCACAGACCCAGATCCCGGTTCTCGACGGCCCCGGCGACCCATTCGCGTATCTCGATATGGGTTGGGAGGACATCAAAGTCGCGGCCGAGTACGACGGTGAGGAACACCGATCCAGCAGCTGGCGGTACGGCTGGGATCTCCGAAGGGCCGAGCGGATACAACGGCAAGGATGGATCAACGTCCGCATCTCCGCCGGCGAACGTGAAGAAAATATCCTGCGTCGGGTTATCGCCGCTCGGGCACAACGAATGTCACGCTAGCGCAACCGTGGAAGCCCGCAGTCACGCTGGAGTGACAAAGTGGGCGCCGCGACAAGTCCGGTCTAGTCCATTGTCACGCCAGAGTGGCTGTCGATGTCGAGAGCCACTCCAGCGTGACAATTGGCGCGCGAGAGAGCGGGACAAACGAGCACGCTCAAACGCAGAACGCCCGCCGGGATCACCGACGGGCGTTCACACGCAACACAATTACATCCGCTTCCAGAGATCGTCTCCGCCGGAATGACGCGGGGCCTCGGGTGCTACCGGAACCGGGCCCGGAGCCGGCTGGCTCGGCGCGGCGGCAGGCGGAGCAGACGCGGCAGGCGGTGCGGAATGCGTGACCGGAGGCGCCGAGTGCGGAGCCGCCGACGCCGCCCCGCCTGACGGGGCGCTCATCTGCGTCTCCCGCGCATCCAGGCCGGCTTCGCGTCGGTCCTGAGCGACATCGCGGTCGTTCTGCGCCGTCTCGCGATCGTCCTGCTGCTTGTCCCGCTCGTCGAGCTTGGCCTCGCGTTCGTCCTGCTGCTGTTGCGGGTTCGGGCCACCAGGACCACCCGGGCCGCCGGGCTGGCCGGCACCTGGTGCACCGCCGTTCTCCCCGCCGCCCTTGGCGCCCTCCATGGCCTTCATCATCGGCTCCATCAACTGGCCGAACTGTCCACCCATCTGGCCCATGGCCTGCGAGGGTGCACTGGCCATCTGGCCCATCTGGCCCAGCTGCCCCATCATCTGGCTGAGCTGGCCGACGCCCTGCCCACCGGACTCGTCGGCCTTCTCGTAGGCGCCCTGGGCGTCCGAGAGCTTGGCGTTGAACATGTTTTCCTTGGCCGACAACGCCGTCACATTGGTGGTCAGCGAGGCCGCCAGGGTCGGCAGGATGCCGGAGATGGTCGCGCTCATCGCGTCTTCGCCGGCCTGAATCGGCGGCATGTCGGGCAGGTTCAACGACGCGGCGTCCCAGCCGAGCGTCCCGCTCATCTTCACCGGGCCAAGCTCACCCACGGTTGTCCCCTTCTCGTCGAGACAGATCACCAATCGTCATAGTCATCGTCACCATCCCCCGTGTCGTGTTCCAAAGGAGCCGGGACCGCCAGCCCGGTCGCGGTGCCCCCGCCGCCACCGCCACGCTGGCCGCCGCCCATCATGCCCATGCCACCACCCATGCCGCCGGCCGAGTTGGCCGCCGCCACCGGGGCGACACCGCCGATCACAGCGGCGCTGGCACCAGGGTCTACCGAGACTGGCGAAGTACTGCCACCGCCCACCATCTTGGCAAGCAAGGGAGTCTGAGGGCTGCCGCCACCCGAGCCCCCGGGCAGACCCGCGGCCTTGACCATGCCCGCACCACTGCTGGGTCCGGAGCCACCGGCCGCCGGATGGTTCGAGAACGACGAGAACGGGCTGACCCCGCCGCCCGTGCCCTTGCCGCCCGAACCCAACTGCGAGACCAGTTGCTGCAGCGGCTGCGCCATCTGCTGCAGCGGTTGAGAAAGCTGCTGCGGAATCTGGCCGGCCATCTGCGGGATCTGGCCCAGCATCTGCGGCAGCTGGCTGATCAGCTGCATCATCGAATCGGCACCCTTTTGGGCCGCCTGCTGCGCCTGCGCCGTCGGCGGGGTGCCGACCTGCGGCAGGTTGGCAATCGTGCTGAGGCTGTCCGCCATCTCAACAGAGGCAGCCGAGACCGTCGCGGTGTTCTGGGCCAAACCCGCCTTGATGCGGCTCTCGATCAGTGCCTGCACGTTGGGACCGGCAAGCGGCCCCAGATTCTGGATCTGCTCGACCTCATGCTGCACTTCCTGCGAGACCGCGTTCACGATCGTCTTGGTCTCCGCCACGGTCGCTGCCATTTTCATCAACGCCGTGGAGATGGCCTGTGCCTGTAGACCGTTGGCCTCGTGACCGCCGATCATCGTGGTCGCCTCACCCGAGGCAGCCAGCGATGCGGTGCCTTCCCAGCCACCCTGAAGCTTCGACAGCTGGCTAGTCTGTTGCGGGACGACGGTGCCGCTGATCTTGGCGGCGATCTTCTGATACGACGCCGCCGCCGCGGTCAGCTGTTCCTCGTCGACATTCGGCCAACCCGGCCCGAGCAACGTCTGCGACCCGTACGGGCTACTGTCGCGCTCCACCGCCATACCGCGGCCCCCTTCTACGCGTGATGCATAACCGGAGCAAACATTACCGTGCCCGGAGGGGGTGGCGATGCACCTTTATCCGAGGATCAGCCCGGAGGTCGGCACGCCGGTGCCCGCGGTGACCAGCACATGCTCGACGCCGTCGACCTGGTTCACCGAGGTACCCCGCAATTGCCGCACGCCCTCGGCGATGCCGTTCATGCCGTGGATGTAGGCCTCACCGAGCTGACCACCGTGGGTGTTGATCGGCAGCCGGCCGCCGAGTTCGATGGCGCCGCCGGCAATGAAGTCCTTGGCCTCGCCCTTACCGCAGAAGCCGAGCTCCTCGAGCTGGATCAAGGTGTACGGGGTGAAGTGGTCGTAGAGGATCGCCGTCTGGATGTCGTCGGGTGACAGGCCGCTCTGCTCCCACAGCTGACGGCCGACCAGACCCATCTCGGGCAGCCCCAGCTCGTCGCGGTAGTACGAGTACATCGTGAACTGGTCGGTGCCTGCCCCTTGGGCGGCGGCCTCGATGATCGCCGGCCGGTGCTTGAGATCCTTGGCTCGCTCGGGCGTGGTGACGACGATGGCCACCCCGCCGTCGCTTTCCTGGCAGCAGTCGAGCAGCCGCAGCGGTTCGGCGATCCACCGCGAGTTCTGATGGTCCTCGATGGTGATCGGCTTGCCGTAGAAGAACGCCTTCGGGTTGGTCGCGGCATGCTTGCGGTCCGCCACCGACACCGCGCCGAAATCCGCACTCGTGGCGCCGTATTCATGCATGTATCGCTGGGCGATCATCGCGACTGACGCGGCCGGGGTGCTCAGGCCGTGCGGGTACGACCAGCTGTACTCCACGCCACGCGAGTCGGCGTTCACGGTCAGACCGGTCATCACCTGGCCGAACCGGAACTCCGAGCGCTCGTTGAAGGCCCGGTAGGCCACAACGACTTCCGCGACACCGCTCGCGACGGCCAGAGCCGCCTGCTGGACGGTCGCCGCTGCGGCGCCGCCGCCATAGCCGATCTGGCTGAAGAACTTCAGGTCCCCGATCCCGGTGGAGCGGGCCACGGCGGTCTCCAGGTTGGAGTCCATCGTGAACGTCACCAGGCCGTCTACGTCCGACGGCTTGAGGCCGGCGTCATCGAGGGCGTCGAGCACAGCCTCGGCGGCCAGACGCAGCTCGCTGCGGCCGGAGTTCTTGGAGAAGTCGGTGGCGCCGATACCGGCGATGGCGGCTTTACCAGACAGGCTCACTTGGCGCCTCCGAGCGTAAGGGTGGACGTGGCGATGACATGGTTGCCAAGGCTGTTGCTGCCCACCACTTTCAGGCTCACCAGGTCGCCCTCGATCTCGGTGACCTCACCGGTGAAGGTGATCGTGTCGTAGGCGTACCACGGCACTCCGAGACGGAGCTTGATCGATTTGATGACGGCGTTCGGCCCGGCCCAGTCGGTCACGTACCGGCCGACCAGTCCGGTGTCGGTCAGGATGTTGACGAAGATGTCCTTGGAACCCTTGGCTTGCGCCTTGTCCCGGTCGTGGTGCACATCCTGGTAGTCGCGTGTCGCGATGGCGGTGGAGACGATGAACGTCGGGTCGCCGTAGATCTTGAGTTCGGGGAGTGCTGTGCCCACTCGGACGTCGGAAACAGTCAGGCTCATGCTTGGGGCTCCCATGCGTACAACGTCCAGGCCGGGCTGATCTCACTGTCCGGGAAGTCGATATAGGTTGCGGTGACGGGCATTCCGATCTTCACCTGATCGGCGTCAATCCCGCGCAGCTCACCCAGCATGCGCACACCCTCTTCGAGTTCGACGAGAGCGATCACGAACGGCAAGCTGCGTCCGGGCACCTTCGGGGCATGGTGCACGACGTAGCTGAACACCGTTCCCTTGCCGGACGCCACGACGTAGTCGGCCGGAGCATCTTTGTCGGCCCACACGGCGGGCACCGGCGGGTGCTGCAGCGCACCATCCGGCCGCTTCTGGATCCGCAGTTCGTGGGCGTTGATGCCGTCCCAGAAAAACTTGGTGTCCCGCGAGGAGGACGGACGCATCAATTTGTCGGGGTCGAGATCTTCTGGGATCTCATAGGTTTCGGCGGCTTCATCGGCGGCCTGCTTGCCGGCCGGCAGAAACTTCATGATCCGCCAGTCCATGTCGGCGACTTCCTCGTCCCCGACGTGCCAACGGATCTTCTGGTTGATGAAGTAACCCTCACCCAGCGCGGTCTGCTTCGGGCCGACGATGCCGACGATCTCGGCGCTCATCACCACCTGTTCACCGGGCTCGAGGTAACGGTGATACGTCTGATCGCAGTTGGTCGCCACGACGCCGACATACCCGGCGTCGTCGAACAGCTTCATCGCACGGCCCAGCGGATCGTCGTCGGAGCGGGTGCGACCCAGGCCCATCATGGTCCAGACCTGGATCATCGCTGGCGGCGCGACGATGCCGGGATGCCCGGCAGCTCGTGCTGCCTCTGCGTCGACGTAGATCGGGTTCTTGTCGCCGATCGCGTCAGTCCAGTGGTGAATCATCGGCTGATTCACCAGATCCCGGGCCACCGTCGGTTTGCTTTGCCCAGCCGCGATGATCTCGTCGATGCCGGCCTGCAGATTCGCGCTCATCTCAACCCTTCGCTCTACCGGGTCACCCGCGGCACCCGCAGGCCCGACGCCGCGATCATCTCGCGCATGACCTCGTTGACGCCACCGCCAAAGGTGATCACCAGGTTGCGCTTGGTCATCTTGTCCAGCCAGACCAGCAGCTCAGCCGTTTCCGGATCAGCGGGATTGCCGTAACCACCGACGATCTCTTCCGCCAGCCGGCCGACTTCCTGCAGCCGTTCGGTGGAGAACACCTTGGTGGCGGCAGCATCGGCCACGGCGATGGTCTCGCCCGAGGCCGCCACCTGCCAGTTGAGCAGCTCATTGATCCGCCAGATCGACTTGATCTGTCCCAGAAGCCGTTTCACGGCGTCCAGCTCGATCGGCGTGACGCCGTCCGAACCCGGCTTCGATGCCCAGGTGTGCACCTGGTCGTAGATGCCGGCGATCCGGCCGGCCGGCCCGAGGCCGACCCGCTCGTGGTTGAGCTGGGTGGTGATGAGCTTCCAGCCGCCGTTCTCCTCGCCGACGAGCATGTCGGCGGGCACCCGCACATCGTTGTAGTACGTCGCATTGGTGTGGTGCGCGCCGTCCGACAGGATGATCGGGGTCCAGGAGTAGCCGGGATCCTTGGTGTCGACGATCAGGATCGAGATGCCCTTGTGCTTGGCCGCAGTCGGATCGGTGCGGCACGCCAGCCAGATGTAGTCGGCGTCATGCGCGCCGGTGGTCCACATCTTCTGGCCGTTGACGATGTACTCGTCACCATGGCGCACCGCGGTGGTGCGCAGCGACGCCAGGTCGGTACCGGCATCGGGCTCGGAGTAACCGATGGCGAAATGCACTTCACCGGCCAGGATTCCGGGCAGGAACTTCTTCTTCTGCTCCTCGGTGCCGAGGGCCTGCAGGGTGGGGCCTACCGTCTGCAGCGTGACCATCGGCAGCGGGATGTCGGCCCGGTTGGCCTCGTTGATGAAGATCTGCTGCTCGACCGGGCCGAAGCCCAGGCCGCCGTACTCCTTGGGCCAACCGACGCCGAGCTTGCCGTCGCTGCCCATGCGCTTGATCACGGCACGGTAGGCCTCGTTGTGCCGGTCGGACTCCATCGCCTCGGCCTCTTCGGGCGTGATGAGAGTCGAGAAGTATTCCCGCAGTTCGGCTTGCAGCGCACGCTGCTCCGGGGTCAGATCGATGAACATTACGCTCCCACCAAATCGAGGCGATGCGCTTGCCCGCCCAACAGTCGGGTCAGATCCTTGATCGAGGAGTAGTAGCGGTCCATGGGGTAGGTGATGTCCATACCCATACCGCCGTGCAGGTGATGGCACAGCCGCATGGCCGGCGCGGCCTGAGAGGTGAACCAGTAGCCCAGGATGGCCAGGTCCTCGTCGGCGTCAAGGCCTTCGGACAACCGCCACAGGACCGAGGTGGACAACAGAGAGATCGTCCGCGAGGCGATGTAGACCTCGGACAGCTGTGCGGCCACGGTCTGGAACGTCGACAGCGGACGACCGAACTGCTCACGCGTTGCCACGTAGTCGGCGGTCAGGCGCAACGCGCCGGCCACCAGCCCGGCAGCGAACGCGCCGGTGGCGGCGAGCGCCAGCTGGTTGACCCGGTGCGCGCTCGCGCCGTCGAGCACGTCGTCGGCGTCGATCGCGACGTCAGCGAAGGTGACCACGTATTCGTCGGAAGCGTTGGCGGTCGGGGTCTTGGTGACCGTCACACCGTCAGCCGTGGGCGAGACCACCACCACCGCGTTGTCTGCGGTGACCAGCAGCCACTTCGCCGTCTCGGCATAGGGCACACCGACTTTGGTGCCGTTGAGCTTGCCGTCCGCGAAGTTCACCGCGGGCCGCTCCGGCAGCGACTGCCCCGGCTCGTTCAGCGCCGCAGAAAGCACAGCACCCGCGGCAACCTCGGCCAGATACCGATCCTGCTGGGCGTCCGAGGCCAGGTCGAGCAGCGGCACGAGACCCAGGCCGATGGTGGCCAGCGCCGGGCCGGTGGTGCCGTGGCGACCGATCTCGGTCAAGGCGGTGGACAGCTCGGGCAGACCCAGACCGTCACCGCCGAGTCGTTCCGGCACTCCCAGCGCCGCGACTCCACCGGAAGCCAGTGCATCCCAAGAGTTGTCGCGTTCCAGAACGGACGTCACCACGTCGGCGACGGCCTGCTGTTCCGGGTTCGGTGTGAAATCCACCCGAATCCTCCTTGATCCGTTAGGCGGTCAGTGTGCTCAATGCGCGACCGGGCACGCGCCCGTGAAGTCCACCGGCCAGTGCTTGATGCCGTTGAGCCAACCCGACTTCAGCCGCTCGGGATCCCCGACCGGCTTGAGGTCGGGCATGTGGTCGGCCACCGCGTTGAAGATCAGGTTGATTGTCAGGCGGGCCAGGTTGGCGCCGATGCAATAGTGCGCCCCGGTGCCACCGAAGCCAACGTGCGGGTTCGGGTCGCGAAGGATGTTGAAGGTGAACGGGTCGTCGAACACGGTCTCGTCGAAGTTGGCCGAGCGGTACGACATGACCACGCGCTCGCCGGCCTTGATCTTGACGCCGGAAATCTCGGTGTCCTCGCTGGCGGTGCGCTGGAAGGCCGACACCGGGGTCGCCCACCGGATGATCTCGTCGACGGCGGTCTTGGGACGTTCCTTCTTGAACAGCTCCCACTGATCGGGGTTCTGCGAGAACGCGATCATGCCGTGGGTGATCGAGTTACGGCTGGTCTCGTTGCCTGCGACGGCCAGCATGATGACGAAGAAGCCGAACTCGTCGTCGCTGAGCTTCTCACCGTCGATGTCGGCCTGGATCAGCTTGGTGACGATGTCATCGGTGGGGTTCTTGCCCCGCTCCTCGGCCATCTTCATGGCGTAGGTGATGACCTCGAACGAGGACATGGCCGGGTCGACGTCGGCGTACTCGGGGTCGTCGCCGGCGGTCATCTCGTTGGACCAGCGGAACAGCTTGTCGCGATCGTCCTGGGGCACACCGAGCAGTTCGGCGATGGCCTGCAGCGGCAGCTCGCAGGACACCTGCTCGACGAAGTCGCCGGAGTTGGAGGCCGCCGCGTTCTTGGCGATCTGCTGCGCGCGGTTGTTCAGCTCGTCCTCGAGCCGCGAGAGCGCGCGAGGGGTGAAGCCACGGGAGATGATCTTGCGCAGGCGCGTGTGGTGCGGGGCGTCCATGTTCAGCAGGACGGCGCGCTGCAGGTCGACCGCTTCGCGGGTCATCTCCTGGGGCCAGACCGGGATCGCGCCGTTCATCGCGCTGGAGAACACGTCACTGCGCAGCGAGACGTCCTTGACGTCTTCGTGCCGGGTCACCAACCAGTAGCCCTTGTCGCCGAAGCCTCCGGTGCCGCCGGGCACATCGACCCAGCGAACCGGCTCGGCCTTACGAAGCTCGGCGAGTTCGGCGACCGGCAGGCCCTTGAGGTTGAGCTCGGAATCGAGGAAGTCGAAATCCTTGGGGATGTTGGGGCAGCCCATGTGTCTTACTCCTAGTGTCTGTAGCAAGCCGTGCGCGTAGCCAGCAATGCTTGAAACAACGTGGTCTAGTACCAATTGAGACCATTGAAACATGCCTTGACCGCAGATCAAAGGTAGTGATGCATCCGCGCTTGTCAGAGTAATGAAACGTGTTCTAGCCTGGCTCCATGGGTAACCCTGTCATCGTCGAAGCCACCCGCAGCCCCATCGGCAAGCGCAACGGCTGGTTGTCCGGCCTGCACGCCACCGAGCTGCTGGGAGCCGTCCAGAAAGCCCTCATCGAGAAGGCCGGCATTGATGCCGGCAGCGTCGAGCAGCTCATCGGCGGCTGCGTCACGCAGTACGGCGAGCAGGGCAACAACGTCACCCGACAGTCCTGGCTGGTCGCCGGGCTTCCCGAGCACGTCGGTGCCACCACCGTCGACTGCCAGTGTGGCAGCGCGCAGCAGGCCAATCACCTGATCGCGGGCCTGATCGCCACCGGCGCCATCGACATCGGTATCGCCTGCGGCATCGAGGCGATGAGCCGGGTCGGTCTCGGCGCCAACGGCGGCGGTGCCCGCGCCGCGTCGTGGGACATCGACCTGCCCAACCAGTTCGAGGCCGCCGAACGGATCGCCAAGCGCCGCGGCATCACCCGCGCCGATGTGGATGCGCTCGGCCTGGCGTCTCAGCTCAAGGCCAAGCAGGCCTGGGCCGAGGGGCGTTTCGACCGGGAGATCTCCCCGATCGAGGCACCGGTCATCGACGAGAACAAGCAGCCGACGGCCGAACTCAACACGGTCAGCCGCGACCAGGGCCTGCGCGACACCACCGCCGAGGGCCTGGCCGGGCTGAAGCCCGTGATGGAGGGCGGCATCCACACCGCGGGTACCTCGTCGCAGATCTCCGACGGTGCCGCCGCGGTGCTGTGGATGGACGAGGACAAGGCGAAGGCCCTGGGCCTGAAGCCGCGCGCCCGCATCATCAGCCAAGCCAACGTCGGCGCCGAGACCTACTACCACCTCGACGGCCCGGTGCAGTCCACCGCCAAGGTGCTCGAGAAGGCCGGGATGAAGATCGGCGACATCGACCTGGTCGAGATCAACGAGGCGTTTGCGTCCGTGGTCCTGTCCTGGGCGCAGGTGCACGGCGCCGACATGGACAGGGTCAACGTCAACGGCGGCGCCATCGCACTCGGCCACCCGGTCGGCTCGACCGGCGCCCGCCTCATCACCACGGCGCTGCACGAGTTGGAGCGCTCCGACAAGAGCACCGCGCTGATCACCATGTGTGCCGGCGGTGCGCTGTCCACGGGCACGATCATCGAAAGAATCTGAGGCCTTCCCCGTGCCATTCTCAGACGCCGAGCGCATCGCGGCCGCACAGGCCTACATCGATGCGCTGGTGAGCCACCAGGCGGATGCGGTCCCGTTCACACCGGACTGCATCCGCATCGAGATGGGTCTTAAGACGGGCCGTTCCGGAGATCACTTGCGCCGCAGCCTGAACAACGGTCCGCAGTTCAAGTTGATCGAGAAGACCACGGCGCCCGAATACAGCGTCGACGGCGACAACATCCGCGCCAAGTTCGACGTGCTGACCAAGCCGCGACTGTTCGGATGGCGGGTCTGCTCACACGTCGACGAGACGTTCCTGATCCCGGCATCCGACGGGCAGATCCATCACATCCGCGCGTCCCTGACCCCGTTCCTCAGCCGCTAAGGTCCACCGCATGGCCAACACCCCTCGCCCGCTGAGCCCCAAACAGGTCGAACGTCTCAACGCGAAATCGACCGGCACCGCCATCAAGTGGATGTCGCGCGCCCAGACCTGGATCTTCAAGAAGACGGGCGGGCGGTTCGGCGACAAGTTCCTGCGTGGCGCCGAAGTCGGCATCCTGACCACGATCGGGCGCAAGTCGGGCGAGGAACGTGACAGCCCGCTGCTGTTCCTGCAGGAGGGCAAGCGCATCGTGCTGGTCGCCTCGCAGGGCGGCCGGGCCACCAACCCGATGTGGTACCTGAACCTGGTGGCCAACCCGAAGGTGAAGTTCCAGACCAAGCACGAGACCCTGGAACTCACCGCGCGCGACGCCACCGATGCCGAGCGCGACGCGTACTGGCCCAAGCTCGACGCCATGTACGCCGACTTCGTGAACTACCGCTCCTACACGGACCGCAAGATCCCGATCGTGATCTGCGACCCGGCCTGACCACCGACAACGTGCAGCGCCCCCGGACTTTGTCCGGGGGCGTTTTTTGTTCGCCAGGTGTCCGGGAGCTGGACAATTACGCAACTCTGCGTAGCTGAATTGACGGGTAAACAGTTCTTTGATTATGTTCTGTGAGCGCGCACACAGTGAACGTCAAGTGAGCGGCAGGCCACATTTTCGTGAACCGATGGAGACCCTATGCAACGACCCACTCGACGCCGGGCTGCCGGTGCCGCCGCAACCACCCTGACTGCATGTGCTCTGTTCGCGGCGGCAACCCTGCCCGCCGCGGCGATGACCGTGACGTTCATCCGGCATGCCGAGTCCCAGGGCAACGCCTCCGGGTACATCGACACCAGCACGCCGGGCCCGCACCTGACCAACGGTCAGGTGAACCAGAACGGCGGCCCGAACGGTGAGCAGCAGGCCATCGACTGGGCCAATGCCCAGTGCCCCACCGCCGAGTGCACCAAGTACGACGGGCTCTACGCCTCGACCATGATCCGTACCCAGGAGACGGCAGCACCGTTCGCCGCCAAGCGCGGGTTGCCGGTCACGGTTCTGGGTGCCTACGACCCGGACCACCCGCAGCAGAACTCCGGCGTGCAGGAAATCAGTGCCGGCATCTTCGAGGGCCTGCCCGAAAGTGAAGGCATCGGCCGTATCGGCTACATCCTCGCGCCGTTGGCCTGGACCATGGGCCTGCAGTTCATCCCGATCCCCGGCGGCGAGAACGGCCTTGAGTTCAACGAGCGGGTGACGAATGCACTCACCCAGGTCGAGGAGGACACCGACGACACCAATGGTGACGGCGAGATCGACGCCGCGGTGTTCTCACACGGCGCCACCATCATGATGTGGACGATGATGAACGTCGACAACCCGAATCTTCTTCTGATCGTGCAGCATCCGCTGAACAACACCGACACGGTGGTGGTGGAGAAGAACGACGACGGCAGCTGGACGCTGAAGGAATGGGCCGGCCAGCAAGTCGGACCCGCGGATTACCCGACGCAGATGTTCGTCAATGTGCGCGACCTGATCGTGGCACCGCAGAAGGCGGTCTACAACATGCGCATCCCAGTTCTCTCGCTGGATGCGCAGGGCATCGTGACCACCGGTGCGCAGGGCCTCCAGGACGTCGCAGAGGCCGGGGTCAAGTTCGTCAAGGACTCGGTGACCGACACCGTCAACGCGATCACCGGCATCCCGGGCTCGCTGGGCCAGTCGACGACGCAGGTGTCGAAGCTCAGCACCCCGAAGGCTGTCAAGGCTGTCACCGAGAGCAGCACTCCGGCCGTGAGCGAACTCACCGAGAACACGACGACCCCCGTCGAGAATGTCAGCGAGAGCACCACATCGACGGTCGACAAGGTCATCGATACCGACAAGACCGCTGATTCGGTCAAGGCCAAGATCACCACGGCTCGTACGGCCAACGGCGCCACCAAGCTGACCGATGGCAACAAGGCGGAGCCGGGCAAGCCCGCCGCCGCGGTTCGAGAGCGGATCAACCGGGCCGCCGACGACGTGCGCAGCGGCATCGAAACCTCGGCCCAGCAGGCTCGTGAGACGGTCAAGAAGCTCACCGGGGCCGACAAGACCACCAAGGCAGACAAGTCCGACAACAGCACAGCCAAGCCGAAAGCTAAGGACGCCGCCTGAATTAGGCGGTAGCTCAACGTAATACGAACGGCCGGTCCCCCTCCTCGACCGAGGAGGGGGTTCAGTCGTATTCGCGGCAGGGCGTCAGCGCACGCAAGAATCTGTCAAATATCTTCCCACGCAATGGGATAACAGCTCGTCTTCACAGCAGACGGTCAGACAATCTATCTGGCCGGCCAGCGAACCGTCACCGGCAGGTCACGTGAAATCCACACAGCCGCAACGGAGGAACCACATGAACCGCCGCAGAGGTGACGCGCCGGCGTCACGGTATCGAAGTCTACTTGGGGGTGTCGGCCTGGCATTCCTCGCGTTCTTCCTGGCGATGCCCGTCGCCAACGCCGCCGAGGTCATGCGTGTGACGTTCGTGCGCCACGGCGAGTCGGCGGGCAACGCGTCGGGGTTGATCGACACGTCGACGCCCGGTCCCGTGCTAACCCCGAAGGGACAGCAGCAGGCACAGGACGTCGCCAAACTGCTGGGGGACAACAACTACGACGCCATCTACGCATCAACCATGGTGCGGACCCAGCTGACCGCGGCACCGATGTCGCAGTATCTGGGGCTGCCGATTCAGGTGCTCCCCGGTCTGCAGGAGATCGACGCCGGCGTCTTTGAAGGGACGCCGGAGGCCGACGCCCAGGGCGGGTACGGCCTGTATCCGATCGGATGGACGTTCCCCGGAGTCATTCCCCAGATCCCGGAGTCGATATTCAACAAGGGCACGTTCATGCCCGGCACCGACGAAAATGGGTACACGTTCGACGCCAGGGTCAAGGGTGCGCTTCAGACCATGTATGACAACGGTGATCGCAACGCCGTCGTCTTCTCGCACGGCGGGACCATCATGTTCTGGACGATGATGAACGTCAAGAACCTCACCGTGATGGAGAAGCTCCAGCTGCTGCAGACAGCTCAGTTGGACAACACAGACTATGTGGTCATCGAGGGCAACAACGAGGACGGCTGGACCCTGGTGAACTGGAACGGCAAGCAGTTCAGCCCGGAACCGACCTTCGACCACGAGGTGGGCCTTCAGCTTCGGACCTTGTCCCGTCAGCTCACCGCCGCCGCCGACCAGGTCAAGGAGGCCTTCAAGACCGGCGACTTCGTGACCATCGCGACTGCGATCAACCGCGGCGTCGCCGACGCGTCCTTCTCGGTCACCAAGTTCAGCCGGGCGATCAACGCGGAGATCATCAAGCGGACCACCAAGGCGATCCCGACGAACACCGAGAATCTGCAGGACAAGGTGTCCACCGGGGTCGAGAACATCAAGACCTCACTGAACGCGACCGCGGACAGCATCGAGCAGAAGGTTCAGTCCGCTCCGGAGAGCGTCTCGGACTCCACGAAACCCGCTGATTCTGCACCCATCTCGCGGGCGAAGTCGAAGCTGAAGACTGCTGTCGACGGCCTCGTCAAGCCGCGGGCGACCGACCTGTCCGACGGCAACAAGGCGCTGCCCGGCGTCACGAAGCCGGTCAACCGTACCGGCGAGCAGGTTCAGACCGCCGTCAAGGACGCGCAGGACAGGGTGTCGTCGTCGATCAAGAAGTTCGGCGACGCCGTCAAGAAGGCCACCGACCAGCCCGGCAAGACCGCCGGTGCCGACGCCGGTGCCGACGCCGGTGCCGACAACGACACCTCCGGCGAGAAGGACGCCGCCTAACCGGCCGGCATTTTCAATAGGCGCCCCAGATCAATTGATCTGGGGCGCCTCTTTATTCACATCAACAACCGCAACAGCCGGTCTCGAACACCGGGACATCTGCACAATTCCAAACAATTCGGTCATACGTTCATCTCGCTCCACCTGTACACAACGATTGGAGGAACACAGCAAGATGAGTCATTTTCCGAGATCGAGTATACGAGCGACAATTGCCTGCATAGGAATGATGTTCCTGGCATTTCTCCTGGCCATTCCCGCCGCCCACGCGGCGGAGGTCATGCGAATCACGTTCATCCGCCACGGAGAGTCGACAGCGAATGCCGCGAACGTTGCCGACTCGTCGGTACCGGGCCCCGTTCTCACCGAGAAGGGTCAGCAACAAGCCCGTGACATCGTCAAAGTACTGGGCGACAACAACTACGATGCAATCTACGCCTCGACGATGGTCCGGACCCAACTGACCGCCGCACCGATGGCGGAGTATCTGGGCCTTCCGATCCAGGTCCTCCCCGGCCTACAGGAGATCGAGGCGGGGATCTACGAGGGCACCCCCGAATCCGATGCCGTCAAGGGCTATCTTCAAGCGCCGTTGAAATGGTTGCAGGGCGACCTGGATGCCCGGATCCCGGGCTCGATCAATGGCCGGGAATTCGATGCCCGCATGGATGGCGCAATTCAGACGATGTACGACAACGGGGATCGAAATGTCGCCGCATTCTCGCACGGCGGCGCGATCATGTTCTGGGTTTTCCTGAATGCAGAAAATGCGGACCCGATGTGGCTGATGACCAATCCGCTGCGAAATACCGGTTACGTGGTGGTCGAGGGCAATCCCGAGGACGGCTGGCGCGTCGTCAACTGGAACGGCACCGAAATCGGCCCGGAAACCCCGTTCCGGGTCGAGGCCTTCCGACAGCTGCGCACGCTGTCGAGGCAACTGCAGCAGGCCGCGGACGGTGTCGTGCAGTCTTTCGAAACCCGTGATCCGGCCGCTATCGCCACCGCGATCAACCGTGGACTGGCCGATTCCAGCTTCTCCGTGACCAAGTTCAATCGCGCGATCACCGCGGAGATCGTCAAACGCATCGACAAGGCAATCCCGAAGAACGAGAACGAATTACCCGAGAAGGTGTCGTCGGGAATCGAGAGCGTCAAGGCGGCCACAGAGGACACCGTGGACAGCGCCGAGGCCGCATCGAGGACCATAACCCAACAGGTCGCCTCGCCCGCGAAACCTGTCGTGACCGAGATGAAGTCCAAGCTCAAGGCACGTTCTGGTGCAACGGATCTCAGCGACGGCAACAAGGCTGGGCCCGGTGTCGCGAAGGCACTCAAGCGCTCCCACGACAAGTTGAAGGCTGTCGCCGAGGACACTCGCGAGCAGGTCTCTTCGTCGGCCCGCAAGATCGGTGAGGCCGTCAAGAAGGCCACGACCGCAGCCAAAGCCGGAGAGAAGGACGCCGCCTAACCCGCGAGCAGACGCAAAGCTGCCCCAAATCAAGCGATTTGGGGCAGCTTTGTGTCTGTTCGGCGAGAGAACTATGCGCCGTAGACGGGAACCGCGGGGCGGGCCTTGGCCAGCAGGTCGTTGACGACGGGGCCCAGCTCGGCCGGATCCCACTTCGCGCCCTTGTCGATCTGCGGTCCGTGAGCCCAGCCCTCGGCGACGCGGACCTTGCCGCCCTCGATCTCGAACACCTTGCCGGTGACGTTCTTCGACTCGACGCTGCCCAGCCACACCACCAGCGGCGAGATGTTCTCCGCAGCCATGGCATCGAACGCGTCGTCCTGGGTGGCCATCATGTCGGCGAACACGGTCTCGGTCATCCGGGTCCGGGCCGAAGGCGCAATGGCGTTCGCGGTGACGCCATAGCGGCCCATCTCGGCTGCGGCAACCAACGTCAGCGCGGCGATGCCGGCCTTGGACGCGCTGTAGGTGGCCTGCCCGACGCTGCCCTGCAGACCGGCACCGGAACTGGTGTTGATGATGCGCGCGTCAACGGTCTCGCCCGCCTTGGATTTGGCCCGCCAGTACGCGGCGGCGTGCTTCATGGTGGCGAAGTGCCCCTTGAGGTGCACGGCGGTGACGGCGTCGAACTCTTCCTCGGTGGCGTTGGCGAACATCCGGTCGCGCACGATGCCGGCGTTGTTCACCAGGACGTCGAGCGTGCCGTAGGTGTCGACAGCCTGCTGGATCAAGGCCTCGGCCTGGCCCCAGTCGGCGACGTTGGAACCGTTGGCAACGGCTTCGCCTCCGGCGGCGACGATCTCGTCGACCACGTTCTGCGCGGCGCTGCCACCACCTGCCGGCGAACCATCCAGGCCGACCCCGATGTCGTTGACCACGACACGGGCACCTTCTGCGGCGAACGCGAGCGCGTGCTCACGCCCGATACCGCCACCGGCGCCCGTAACGATGACCACGCGGCCGTCGAGCAATCCCATTGTCATGTCTCCTTTTTCGAGTTACTTGATGTCGGCGGTCGTGGTGGAAAGGTAGTGCGGTGGCTCGCCACCACCGTGCACCTCCAACGACGCACCGCTGATGTAAGAGGCGGCCGCGGACGACAAAAATGCGGCGGCCCAGCCGATATCGGCCGGCTTGGCGAGACGCCCCAGTGGCACATTCCGCGAAATGGCAGCGATCGAATCGGCGTCGCCATAGAACAATTCGGACTGCTCGGTCTCGACCATCCCGACCACCACCGAGTTCATCCGGACCTTGGGCGCCCACTCGACGGCCAACGTGGAGGTGAGGTTGTCGATGCCGGCTTTTGCCGCTCCGTACGCGGCCGTCCCCGGGGTGGGCCGGTGGCCGCTGACGCTGGAGATGTTGACGATGGTGCCGCCCGAGTCCTGCTTCTGCATCACAGCGTTGGCATGGGTGGACACCGAGAGCGCGCCGATCAGGTTGAGCTCGATGATCTTGGTGCTGAACTTCGCCGACGCATCGGCGGCCAGCACGTAGGGCGAGCCACCGGCGTTGTTGACGACGGCATCCAAACGACCGTGCTTCTCGACGATCGCGTCGATGAGCGACTTCACCGAGTCGTCATCCCGGATGTCGCAGCTGTGGAATTCGTAGGGCAGTCCCTCGACCGGGCGGCGTGCGCAGGTCACCACAGTGGCGCCCTGACCGGCAAAAACCGCGCTGATTCCAGCGCCAACCCCTCGCACTCCGCCGGTCACCAGGACCACCTTGCCGGTCAAACCCAAATTGATGGCACCAGCTTCTGGCGTATCGGTCACTGTGCTAGCGTACCAAGCAAGTGCTTGCTTAGGTAGCGACCCCTCCAGGAAGTGGATTGATGACGATCACCACCAAGACAGTCGAGCCGGGCATCGTCTCGGTCACCGTCAACTACCCGCCCGTCAACGCCATCCCGTCGGCCGGCTGGTTCGAACTCGGCGACGCGATCACCGCGGCGGGCCGCGACCGCAGCACCCACGTGGTGATCCTGCGGGCCGAGGGCCGTGGCTTCAACGCCGGCGTGGACATCAAGGAAATGCAGAACACCGACGGCTTCACTGCGCTCATCGACGCCAACCGCGGCTGCTACCACGCGTTCAAGTCCGTGTACGAGTGCGAGGTCCCCGTCGTCGCGGCGGTCAACGGATTCTGTGTGGGCGGCGGAATCGGCCTGGTCGGCAACGCCGACGTGATCGTGGCCTCCGACGACGCCAAGTTCGGCCTCCCCGAGGTGGAGCGCGGCGCGCTCGGTGCCGCCACTCATCTGTCCCGCCTGGTCCCGCAGCACCTGATGCGCCGGCTGTTCTTCACCGCCGCCACGGTCCCCGCCGAGACGCTGCACCACTTCGGTTCCGTCCACGAGGTCGTGCCCCGCGAGGAACTCGACGAAGCGGCCCTGCGCGTCGCCCGCGACATCGCCAGCAAGGACACCCGGGTGATCCGGGCGGCCAAGGAAGCTCTGAACTTCATCGACGTGCAGCCCGTGAACGCGCGCTACCGGATGGAGCAGGGCTTCACCTTCGAACTCAACCTGTCCGGTGTGTCCGACGAGCACCGTGACGCCTTCGCCGGAACTGACAAGGGGTCGAAATGAGCGATAAGCGAACAACTCTCGACGAGGCGGTCGCTTCGATCGAAAGCGGGATGACCATCGGCATCGGCGGCTGGGGATCCCGGCGCAA
This sequence comes from Mycobacterium shunyiense, assembly GCF_058270035.1. NCBI lineage: Bacteria > Bacillati > Actinomycetota > Actinomycetes > Mycobacteriales > Mycobacteriaceae > Mycobacterium > Mycobacterium shunyiense. The sequence continues at coordinate 30,069 of NZ_JBZDPT010000018.1, forward strand.
GCCGATGGCCTTCGTCCGCGCCCTGCTGCGCACCGACGTCAAGGACCTGACCGTCGTGACCTACGGCGGACCGGATCTGGGCCTGCTGTGCTCGGCCGGCAAGGTCAAGCGCGTCTACTACGGCTTCGTGTCGCTGGACTCGCCGCCGTTCTACGACCCGTGGTTCGCCAAGGCCCGCACCACCGGCGCGATCGAGGCCCGCGAGATGGACGAGGGCATGCTGCGCTGCGGCCTGCAGGCTGCCGCCCAGCGGCTGCCGTTCCTGCCGATTCGCGCCGGACTCGGCAGCGACGTCCGCACCTTCTGGGGTGACGAGCTCAAGACCGTGAAGTCGCCGTATGAGACCGACGGCGCCTACGAGGAACTGATCGCGATGCCCGCGCTGAACCTCGACGCGGCCTTCGTGCACATGAATCTCGGTGATGCCCAGGGCAATGCGGCCTACACCGGCATCGACCCGTACTTCGACGATCTCTTCCTCATGTCGGCCCAGCGCCGCTTCCTGTCGGTCGAGCGCGTGGTGTCCACCGAGGAACTGGTCAAGGCGGTTCCGACGCAGGCACTGCTGATCAACCGGATGATGGTCGATTCCGTGGTGGAGGCACCGGGCGGCGCCCACTTCACCACCAACGAACCCGATTACCGGCGCGACGAGAAGTTCCAGCGCCATTACGCAGAGGCTGCAGGCTCCGACGAGACCTGGGCCGAGTTCGTCAAGACGTACCTGTCCGGTAGCGAGGCCGATTACCAGGCTGCCGTTCGGAAGTTCAAGGAAGATCAGGAGGCCAGCAAGTGATTGCCGTGACCCGTGCCGAGGTGTGCGCCGTCGCCTGCGCCGAGCTGTTCCGCGACGCCGGCGAGATCATGGCCAGCCCGATGACCACCGTCGTCCAGATCGGCGCCCGACTGGCCCGGCTGACCTTCTCCCCCGACATCGTGCTCACCGACGGAGAGGCCCGGATCCTGGCCGACACCCCGGCGATCGGCGCCCCCTTCGCCGTCGAAGGCTGGATGCCGTTCAACCGGGTCTTCGAGACCCTGGCCTGGGGCAAGCGCCACGTGGTGATGGGCGCCAACCAGATCGACCGCTACGGCAACCAGAACCTGTCGGCCTTCGGCCCGATCCAGCACCCGACCCGGCAGATGTTTGGAGTCCGCGGCGCACCCGGCAACAGCATCAACCACGCCACGAGCTACTTCGTCGGCAACCACTCCAAGCGCGTGTTCTGCGACTCGGTGGACATCGTCTCCGGAATCGGCTGGGACAAGGTCGATCCGGAGAACCCCGCGTACCGGTTCGCCAACATCTACCGCGTGGTGTCCAACCTGGGCGTGTTCGACTTCAACGGCCCCGACCATCAGATGCGCGCGGTGTCGCTGCACCCCGGGGTCGATGCCCAGCAGGTGGCCGACAACACCTCGTTCGAGGTGCACGGTCTGGAGGAAGCCGAGACCAGCCGGCTGGCCACCGAAGAGGAGCTCACGCTGCTGCGTGAGGTCATCGATCCGAAGTCGCTGCGCGACAAAGAGGTCAAGGTCTAAAGAATGGGCAAGCTCAAGACTCCGCTGACCGAACTGGTCGGCATCGAGCATCCCGTCGTACAGACGGGAATGGGCTGGGTGGCCGGTGCACGTCTGGTCGCTGCAACCTCCAATGCCGGCGGGCTGGGCATCCTGGCGTCAGCAACGATGACGCTCGAAGAGCTCCAGACCGCCGTCACCAAGGTCAAGGCCGCCACCGACAAACCCTTCGGCATCAACATGCGGGCCGACGCGGGCGATGCCGGTGCGCGCGTCGACCTCCTGATCCGCGAAGGAGTCAAAGTCGCCTCCTTCGCTCTAGCTCCGAAGCCCGAGCTGATCGCCAAGCTGAAAGACGCCGGCGTCGTGGTGATCCCATCGGTCGGTGCGGCCAAGCACGCCAAGAAGGTGGCCGGTTGGGGGGCCGACGCGGTGATCGTGCAGGGCGGGGAGGGCGGTGGCCACACCGGTCCCGTCGCGACGACGCTGCTGCTGCCCTCGGTGCTCGATGCGGTCAAGGACACCGGTATGCCGGTCATCGCGGCCGGCGGTTTCTTCGACGGCCGCGGCCTGGCTGCCGCGCTGTCCTATGGTGCGGCCGGAGTGGCGATGGGTACCCGGTTCCTGTTGACCTCGGATTCCACTGTTCCCGACGCCGTCAAGGAGCGTTACCTGCAGGCCGCGCTGGATGGCACCGTGGTGTCCACCCGTGTGGACGGCATGCCGCACCGGGTGCTACGCACGGGCCTGGTCGAGAAGCTGGAGAGCGGTTCGCGAGCACGCGGTTTCGCCGCTGCGATCGGTAACGCCCAGAAGTTCAAGAAGCTCTCCGGGATGACGTGGCTGTCGATGGTGAAGGACGGCCTGGCCATGCGGCACGGCAAGGAACTCACCTGGTCGCAGGTCGTGATGGCGGCGAACACTCCGATGCTGCTCAAAGCCGGCCTGGTGGAGGGCAATACCGGCGCCGGTGTGCTGGCCTCGGGACAGGTGGCGGGCATCATCAACGACCTGCCGTCGTGCGCCGAGCTGGTCGAGAAGATCGTGGACGACGCCGTCGCGCACCTGCAGTCCGCGTCGGGCTACATCCAGTAACTCACCTGCCGAGCACACACAAAACTGCCCTTTCTCGCACGAGAAGGGGCAGTTTTGGTGGGGGCCCCTCCCGCTTGCGGGGGACTGCTCACGGGAGAGCGCGGGGCACAGTGGATGAATGGACATCCGTCGCGTCGAGCACCCGCTGGTGAGGCACGCCGCCGAAGCACTACACGCCTTCAACAGCAGGCACCCGTGGAGTCACAACGACCATTTCCACGGTTGGATCCTGTCGAACCTGCCCCGACATCGCGACATGGCGATCGATGTCGGGTGCGGACAGGGCGGCCTGGTTGCTCAACTGGCCGATCGATTCACCCACGTTCGCGGTACGGATCGCGACGCGGGGATGCGTGCCGAAGCGGCCCGTCGTTGTGCCGCGCTGAGCAACGTCACGATCGACGACAGCCAACTGGACCAGCTCGACGGGCCGGTCGATCTGGTCACCATGGTGGCGGTGCTGCACCACCTCGACATCGAGCAGGCGCTGACGCAGATCAAACGCTTGCTCGCCCCCGGCGGGCGGTTCCTGGTTGTCGGATTGGCCGCCCCGGTCTCGATTCGTGACACGGCATGGGATCTGGCGTCCGCGGTGACGAACCCGCTCATCGGACTGGTCAAACATCCGCGGCCGGTGCCCGGGGGTACCCAACCCCCGACGTTCCCGGTCCGGGATCCCGAGCTCAGCTTCGATGAACTTCGATCAATCGTCGTGCGGGTCATGCCCGGCGCGACGATGCGTCGTCGGCTGGCCTTCCGGCACACGATCTGCTGGACGAAGCCGGGTTGAGCCGCCCCAACACTGTCCGCCGCGCAGGAACCGAATGGGCCCCGACGGATTGTTACCGCGGTGATAAATCATCGGGCCCGGCAGGCGGTGTGAACCGCCGTCGTCCAATGCGCCAACATGCCGTACTTTGGCCGCCGATCCGCCGATCACCGCAGGTGAAAGCGCAGTTCAAGACATCATCGCCGGCTGCTGATATGACTACCGCGTTCCCGTGAAATAACTTGCGCGTTAACGCGGTTTCACAGCGCCGGCGACCCCTCGGTGCGTTCTTTTGACGGCCTCCGCAACCCTCCTACGCTCATGAATCAACAGCGTCCAGGGAGGTTTCGTGGTCGATTCACGTGCAGGCGGCACACCACCCGGTGATGCTTTGCTGCGACTGGGCAAGTACTTTCACCGCGGCGAGATTTCCGACGATCAGCGAACCCTGCACAAGGTCGGCGGCCGCTCGGCTGACGACTTCTACCGGGACCGTTGGGCGCACGACAAAGTGGTGCGGTCGACCCACGGCGTCAACTGCACCGGATCCTGCTCGTGGAAGATCTACGTCAAGGACGGCGTGATCACGTGGGAGTCACAGCAGACCGACTACCCGTCGGTGGGCGCCGACAAGCCCGAGTACGAGCCGCGGGGATGCCCGCGCGGTGCGTCGTTCTCGTGGTACACGTATTCGCCTGCGCGCGTTCGCTATCCGTACGTTCGCGGCGTGCTGCTGGAGTACTACCGGGAGGCCAAGGAGCGCCTGAAGGACCCCGTGCTGGCTTGGGCCGACATCGTCGAGGATCCGGAAAAGTCGAAGCGGTACAAGACCGCCCGCGGCAAGGGTGGATTCGTCCGCGCCGAGTGGTGGGAGGCCGCCGAGATCGCCGCCGCGGCCCACGTCCACACCGTCAAGAAGTACGGACCCGACCGCGTGGCCGGGTTCTCGCCGATCCCGGCGATGTCGATGGTGAGCCACGCGGTCGGTGCCCGGTTCATCTCGCTGCTCGGCGGGTCGATGCTGTCGTTCTATGACTGGTACGCCGACCTGCCGGTGGCCTCGCCGCAGGTGTTCGGGGACCAGACCGACGTGCCCGAATCGGCGGACTGGTTCGACGCGGGCTACCTGATCATGTGGGGCTCCAACGTCCCCGTCACCCGAACTCCTGACGCGCACTACATGACCGAGGCCCGGTACCGGGGCCAAAAAGTGGTCGTGGTGTCTCCGGACTACGCCGACAACACCAAGTTCGCCGACGAATGGCTACCCGCCCGCCCCGGTACCGATGCGGCACTCGCCATGGCGATGGGTCACGTCATCCTCAAGGAGTTCTTCGTCGAGAGGCAGACGCCCTACTTCACCGACTACGTCAAGAAGTACACCGACCTGCCGTTCCTGGTCACTCTCACCGAGCGCGACGGACGGGTGCTCCCCGGAAAGTTCCTCACCGCAGCCGATCTCGGCGGCGAGTATGCGGACACCGAAGCCGCCGAATCCAAAACCGTCCTCCTGGACCAGGCCGGGCGGCCCGTGGTGCCCAACGGCTCGCTCGGGCACCGGTTCACCGCGTCCGGCGAGGGCCACTGGAACCTCGACCTCCAGGGTGTCCACCCGATGCTGACGCTGCTCGGCAACCATGACGACACAGTTACCGTGGCCCTGCCCCGGTTCGACTGCGACAAGCCCGGAGTCCTGGAACGCGGCGTTCCCACGAGAACCGTTGCCGGACAGCGCGTGACGACAGTCTTCGACCTGATGCTGGCGCAGTACGGGGTGGCCCGCGACGGCCTTGACGGGCAGTGGCCGTCGGGCTACGACGACGCCTCCGAGCCCTACACCCCCGCGTGGCAGGAAGAGATCACCGGCGTTCCCGCCCAGGCCGCCGAGCGTATCGCCCGCGAATTCGCCGACAACGCCGAACGTTCCAAGGGCCGCTCGATGATCCTGATGGGCGCGGGCACCAACCACTGGTTCCATTCCGACCAGATCTACCGGTCGTTTCTCACGCTGGTCATGCTCACCGGCTGCCAGGGGGTCAACGGCGGCGGCTGGGCACATTACGTCGGCCAGGAGAAGTGTCGGCCGGTCACCGGTTGGTCCACACTGGCTTTCGGCGCAGACTGGCAGCGTCCGGCCCGTCAGATGCAGGGCACCGTGTTCTGGTATCTGGCGACCGACCAGTGGCGGTATGACCCGTTCACCTCGGAGGTGATGGCCTCGCCGCTGGCCGAAGGCCAGTTCGCGGGCCGCACGGTGGCGGACAGTATCGCCCTGGCCAGCCGCCTCGGCTGGATGCCGAGCTACCCGACCTTCAGCCGCAACCCGCTGGATCTCGCCGACGAGGCCACCCGGATGGGCAAGGATGCGGCGGAATACGTTGTGGACGGACTGAAGTCGGGTCATCTGCAGTTCGCCTGTGAAGATCCCGACGCCCCGGAGAACTTCCCGCGCTGCCTGACGGTGTGGCGGTCGAATCTGCTGGGGTCGTCGGCCAAGGGCAACGAGTACTTCCTCAAGCACCTGCTCGGGACCGACTCCGCGGTCGCCGCGCGCGACGAGGACGGTATCCGCCCGCAAGAGGTGCGCTGGCGCGACGAGGCGCCGGTGGGCAAGCTGGATCTGCTGCTGTCCCTCGATTTCCGCAATACCAGTACGACGCTGTTCTCCGACATCGTGCTGCCCGCCGCCACCTGGTACGAGAAGCACGACCTGTCCAGTACCGACATGCACCCGTTCGTCCACGCGTTCTCGCCGGCCATCTCACCGCCGTGGGAGACCAAGACCGATTTCGATGCGTTCCACCGCATCGCCCGCGGCTTCTCCTGGCTGGCCGAGAAGCACCTCGGCAAGCGCAAGGACATCGTGGCCATGCCGTTGCAGCACGACAGCGCGGACGCCACCGCGCAGCCCGGCGGTCGCGTGCTGGACTGGAAAGCCGGTGAGTGCGAACCGATTCCCGGTAGGACCATGCCCCGGCTGGTCATGGTGGACCGCGACTACCCGGCCATCGCCGAGAAGATGGCGGCCCTGGGGCCGATGGTGGAAACCGTCGGCCTCACCACCAAGGGAGTGACCACCCACCCCGACGCCGAGGTCGAGTACCTGCGCGGTGTCAACGGCGCGGTGGTCAGCGGTGTCGCGATCGGACGCCCGTCGTTGGCCAAGGACACCCACGCCGCCGAGGCCATCCTGGCGCTGTCGGGCACCACGAACGGACGCCTGGCGGTCGAGGGTTTCGAGGCGCTGGAACGCCGCACGGGAACCGAACTGGTGGACCTGGCCAAGGAGAGCGAGGGCAAGCGGATCACGTTCGCGGACACCCAGGCCCGGCCGGTGCCCGTCAACACCTCGCCGGAATGGTCCGGCTCGGAGACCGGCGGGCGACGCTACTCCCCCTTCACCATCAACACCGAACGGCTCAAGCCATGGCACACGCTGACCGGCCGGCAGCACTTCTATCTGGACCACGACTGGATGAGTGAGCTCGGCGAGCAACTGCCCACGTTCCGGCCGCCGCTGGACATGACGGCGCTCTTCAACGAACCCAAGGTGGGCGATACGAGCGGCGGCATCACGGTGCGCTACCTGACCCCGCACTCCAAGTGGTCGATTCACTCTGCATACCAGGACAACCTGTACATGCTGACCCTGTCCCGCGGCGGTCAGTGCATCTGGATGTCGGACGTGGACGCGGCCAAGATCGGGGTCAAGGACAACGACTGGATCGAGTGCACCAACCGCAACGGCGTGGTCAATGCGCGGGCCATCGTCAGCCACCGCATGCCAGAGGGTCTGGTGTTCATGTACCACGCTCAGGACAAGGCCGTCGACGTGCCGCGCACCGAGAAGAACGGCAAACGAGGCGGTATCCACAACGCGCTGACCCGGATCATGATCAAACCCACCCACCTGATCGGCGGGTACGCGCAGCAGTCCTTCGCCCTGAACTACCACGGGCCTACCGGAAATCAACGCGATGAGGTCACCACGATTCGTCGCCGCTCGCAGGATGTGGAGTACTGACATGAGAGTCATGGCGCAGCTCGCGATGGTGATGAACCTCGACAAGTGCATCGGCTGCCACACCTGCAGCGTCACCTGCAAGCAGGCGTGGACGAACCGTAGCGGTGTCGAGTACGTCTGGTTCAACAATGTGGAAACTCGCCCAGGACAAGGCTATCCGCGCCAGTACCAGGACCAGGAGCGCTGGAAGGGCGGCTGGACGCTGAACAAGCGTGGCAAGCTCACCCTGAAGTCCGGCTCCCGGTTCAAGCGGTTGCTGAACATCTTCGCCAACCCGGACCTGCCCACGGTGTCCGACTACTACGACCCGTGGACATACGACTACGAGAACCTGCTGTCGGCGCCGGCCATGGACACCACGCCCGTGGCGCGGCCCAAATCTCTGATCACCGGACGCGACACCAAGGTCACCTGGGGCGCCAACTGGGACGACGACCTGGGCGGCGGTCCGGAACAGGTGGGCCGGGACCCGTTGCTGGCCAAGGTCGCCGAGATATCCGACAAGGTCAAGCTCGAGTTCGAGCAGACCTTCATGTTCTACCTGCCGCGGATCTGTGAGCACTGCCTCAACCCGGCCTGCGCTGCAGCGTGTCCCTCCGGCGCCATCTACAAGCGCTCCGAAGACGGCATCGTGCTGGTGGATCAGGACAAGTGCCGAGGCTGGCGCCAGTGCGTCACCGGGTGTCCGTACAAGAAGATCTACTTCAACCACAAGACCGGCAAGGCCGAGAAGTGCACGTTCTGCTATCCGCGCGTCGAGGTCGGTATCCCCACCGTGTGCTCGGAGACCTGTGTGGGGCGACTCCGCTACATCGGCGTGATGCTCTACGACGCGGACGCGGTGCTGGAGGCCGCTTCGGTCACCGACGACAAGGACCTCTACCCGTCACAGCTCGGTGTGTTCCTCAATCCGCATGACCCTCGGGTGGTGGCCGAAGCCGAGCGGGCCGGTATCTCCCCCGAATGGATTGAAGCGGCGCAGAACTCACCTGTTTACCGGCTGATCGTCGACTATCAGGTGGCGCTGCCCCTGCATCCGGAATACCGGACCATGCCGATGGTCTGGTACGTGCCGCCGCTGTCGCCGGTGGTAGACATCCTGAAGGAGACGGGCCACGACGGCGAGAACAAGAACAACCTGTTCGGCGCCATCGACACGCTGCGCATCCCGGTCGAGTACCTCGCGGAGTTGTTCACCGCGGGCGAGGTCGGCCCGGTTCGGGCTTCCCTGCAACGACTGGCGGCCATGCGCGCCTACATGCGGGCGGCCAATCTCGGCGAGGAGTTCGACGAGACCATCCCGGACTCGGTGCGATTGAGCGGCGATGAGATCGAGGCGATGTACCGGCTGCTGGCCATCGCCAAGTATCAGGACCGTTATGTCATCCCGACCGGCGCCGGGTCGGACGCCCACCGCCTCGACGCCCTGGCGACCGGTTGCAGCCTCGACGGAGACGGTGGTCCGGGAATGACCGCTTACGACACCATGGTGGACAAGTTCCACCTGACCCACACCAATGATGCTGTTCCACAGGGTGATCCAACGCGGGTCAACCTGCTCAACTGGGACGGCCGGAGCACAGACGGGTTGTTGCCGACCACATGAAGCTACTCACCCTCGGCCGCAGAACCGGTACAGGTTCGGCCCTGTCCGAGCGCCAGCAGCGACTGGTGTGGCGCATCGCCGCACTGTTGCTCGACTACCCCACGGCCGAGACGGCCGATCTCGTCGACCAGCTTGCGACTGCCGCAGCGGAACTGCCGGACCCGGCTCGGGTGCCGCTGACGGAGTTCCTGCATCAGTTCGACGGAACAGATCCGATGCGGCGGGCGTCGAACTATGTCGAGACGTTCGACATGCAGCGGCGCAGCAGCCTGCATCTGACCTACTACGCCTACGGCGACACCCGGAAACGCGGCATGGCCCTGCTGCGGTTCAAACACGCCTACCGCCAGGCGGGCCTGGAGGTCGGTGACCTGGAGAATTCCGAGCTCCCCGACTACCTGCCCATGGTGCTCGAGTTCGCCGCGACGGTCGATCAGATCCAAGGTGAGCGGCTGCTGGCCGAACACGTCCCGGTACTCGAACTGTTGCGGCTGTCCTTGCAGGACAACGGGTCCTACTACGCCGGCCTGCTGGCCGCCGTCCTTTCCACACTGCCGCCGGTGAACAGCGCCGATCGCCGCCGTATCGCGCAGCTCGCCGCCGAAGGACCGCCCGATGAGGATGTCGGTCTGGACCCGTTTGCGATGGACCCGATGACGATGGATGTGAGTGGACCCGGGGCGCGCCGATGAGCGCTTGCGCGAAGAGGAGAACACACCGATGAGCGCTTGCGCGAAGAGAGAAAGACTGCAATGAGCAACGTGTTGTGGATGACCCTGCCCTACATCGCCTTCACCTCGTTCGCACTCGGGCACATCTGGCGTTACAAGGCCGACCAATTCGGTTGGACCACCAGGTCTTCGCAGATCTACGAGAGCAGGCTGCTGCGACTGGGCAGCCCGCTGTTCCACTTCGGCATCCTCGGCGTGCTCGCCGGGCACGTTGTCGGCCTGCTGATCCCGCAGTCGTGGACTTCAGCGGTCGGTGTCTCCGAGCACGTCTACCACCTGATGTCGGTGAGCATGGGGTCGGTGGCCGGGGTGGCCGTCGTCGCCGGAGTGGCGATCCTGCTCTACCGCCGGGTCACCGTCCCGGAGGTGCGTACCGCGACCACCCTCAACGACAAGGTGATGTATCTGCTGCTGGTCGGGGCGCTGGCGACCGGGATGCTGAACACCCTGACCAACGTGTTCTCGACGTACAACTACCGCGAGACGGTGTCGCCGTGGTTCCGCAGCTTGTTCACGCTTCATCCGGCGCCGCAGTTGATGGCGGAAACGCCGTGGACGTTCCAGGCCCATGTGCTGATAGTGCTTGCCCTGCTCGGGTTGTGGCCCTACACCCGGTTGGTGCACATGTTCAGCGCACCGATCGGCTATCTGGTCCGACCGTTTGTGATCTACCGCAGCCGCGACCCGCAGCGGGCCGGGAAGAACCGCTACGCCAAGGCCTGGGTGACGCCACAGGCACCGCCCCCGCGCAGCCGTTGGGTGTGAACCTCAGCTGGACACGATTCCGACGACCAGGTTGATCGTCGTCGCGAGGATGACGGTGCCGAACAGATACGACAGCAGGCAATGCCGCAGCGCCACGCCACGAATCGTGGTGTCGGTGACGCTGGTGTCAGACACCTGGTATGTCATCCCGAGGTTGTAGCTGAAGTAGAAGAAGTCCCGGAATGCCGGTGGGTCGTCGGAGTTGAAGTCGATACCGCCCACCGCCGGCGTGTAGTAGAGCTTCGCGTAGCGCGCCGCGTACATCAGGTGCATGCCGGCCCATGCCATGAAAACGCCGGCCAGGGCGGCCGTTGCCGCCGTCGGATCGCTGTGCGAACCGCCGTGTACGAGCATGAAGACAATGCTGACCAGGGCACCGACCGCGGCCGCCACGATCACGAGTTCCTCGACCACCGGGTTGAAGGCCTCCTGATGTGCGTGATGATGCGTGGCCTCGGCGTCCATGGGCCACAGCAGTATCCAGCCTGCGAGCACGAAAACTGCTCCTGTTGAGGCGATCCCGACCAGCAGGCCGAGCGGAGTGTCGGTCAACGCACCGGTGAGGGTTCCAGCGCCGATTCCGATGATCACCGAACCGCCGAGCCGCCCGGGCGCCGACAGCAACCTGGACGCGCGCATCAGGCGGAGCGTTCCACAGTCACCTTGACATTCTTCATGATGGGCTGATTGCTCTGCGTGCTGAAATCGCCGATGGCACACAGGACATTCATCTCGGGCATGTACCCGGCCGCGTTACCACGGGGAATGCTGTACGGGATGGCCTTGTAGCGCCGCAACGATCGGGTGCTGCCGTCGCGCGCGGTGGCGACGATGTCGACGTCGTCGAATTCGTGGATCCCGCGGTCGGCCATGTCCTGTTCATTCATGAAGACCAGCGTGCGCAGGTTCTTGACGCCGCGATAGCGGTCGTCGTCGGAGTAGATGGTGGTGTTCCACTGATCGTGCGATCGCACGGTGGCCAGGATCAAGGTGCCGGGCGTGGTGCTGTCGTCGGGCAGTGTGGCCGCCGAGAATTCGGCCCGACCGGACGGGGTCAGGAAGATCAGTTCCCGCGCGGGCTGCTTGATGCGGAAGCCCAGTGGGAGTCGCACCCGGCGGTTGAAATCCTCGAAACCGTTGAGCACCTTGGCCATCGTGTCTCGGATCCGGTCGTAGTCCTCTACGTACCAGCTCCACGGCGTGCTGCTGGAGGGCAGCGCGGCCCGCGCGATCCCGGCGATGATCGCCGGTTCCGACATCAGGTGCGGTGAGGCGGGTTTCTTCATCCCGACCGAGAGATGCACCATGCTCATCGAATCCTCGACCGAGGTGGACTGCACCCCGGCCTTCTGGTGATCCTTTTCGGTACGGCCCAGGCACGGCAGGATCAGTGCCCGGCGACCGTGGATCACATGACTACGGTTGAGTTTGGTGCTGACCTGCACCGTGAGATCGCATTTCTGCAGGCCCGCGTAGGTGTACGTGGTGTCCGGGGCGGCACTGGCGAAGTTGCCGCCCATGCCGACGAACACCTTGACCTCGTCGCGGTGCATGGCCTCGATGGTGCGCACGGTGTCCATCCCATGCTCGCGCGGCGGCTCGATTCCGCACACCTCGGCGAGCCGGTCGAGGAAGGCTGCACTCGGTCGGTGGTCGATCCCGCAGGTGCGGTTGCCCTGCACGTTGCTGTGTCCGCGCACCGGGGACGGGCCGGCGCCTTCGCGGCCCAGATTGCCGCGCAGCAGAAGCAAATTGACGATCTCCCGCACACTGTCCACACCGTGTTCGTGCTGGGTGACGCCGAGGCACCAGCTGATGATGCTGCGGTCGGCGTCGCTGTAGATCTTGGCCGCCTTGCGGATATCGGCTTGGCGCACACCGGACTTGTATTCGATCTCGTCCCATGAGGTGGCGTCGCACACTGCGCGGTAGTTCTCGAACCCCGCGGTGTAGCGGGCGATGAACTCCGCGTCCAGTGCCTTGGCATCGGTTTCCGCTTGTTCCAGAACCGCTTTCGCGATTCCGCGGATGAGCGCCATGTCCCCGCCGATCCGGGGTTGCAGGTTCAGCGTGCTGGTCCTGGTGGACTTGAAGGTGGCCATCCGCAGAAAGTCGTGCGGGATGATGGTCTTGGTGGCGCCGGCCTCGACCAGCGGGTTGATGTGGATGACCTGCGCACCCCGGCGATAGGCCTCGGCCAGCGCGGTGAGCATGCGTGGCGCATTGGACGCGGCGTTGACACCGATGATGAACAACGCGTCCGCAGTCTCCCAGTCCTGCAGGTCGACGGTGCCCTTGCCGGTACCGAGCGACGCCGTGAGGGCTCTGCCACTGGCCTCGTGGCACATGTTGGAACAGTCCGGGAGATTGTTGGTGCCGAGCTCGCGGGCCATCAGCTGGTACAGGAACGTGGCCTCGTTGCCCAGCCGGCCCGAGGTGTAGAACGCGGCTCGGTTCGGGTCGTCCAGATCCGCCAGGGCCTTGCCCACCAGGTCGAACGCGGCACGCCAGCTGATCGGTTCGTAGTGATCGGTCTCGGAGTTGTACACCATCGGTTCGGTCAGCCGGCCCTGGTCTTCGAGGGCGAAATCGCTCCACGCCGCCAGTTCGGAGACGGTGTGCCGGGCGAAGAAATCCGGACCGCAGCGTTTATGGGTCATCTCCCACGTGACGTGTTTGATGCCGTTCTCGCAGATGTCGAGTTTGAGGCCCTTGATGTCGTCGGGCCAGGCGCAGCCCGGACAGTCGAACCCGCCGTCCTCGTGGTTCATCTTCATGATCGCGCGGGGGCCGTCGATCGGCTCACGCTCGCGGATCAGGAACTCGGTGACGCTCTTCGCCGCACCCCATCCGGCCGCCGGGTGATGGTAGGGGTGGAACTCCGGTTGCTCATGCCACTCGGCATCTGTGCGCTGCTCGGTGCCCCGGTCAGTCATGGGTAAAGTCTGCGCGCAGGCAAACGCCCGCGTCCACGGTTTGGCCGCGTTTCGACGGCTCCGAGCTAACTCACAGGTACCAGTCGGGGAGTGGTTCTGGCCGCAACTCGGTCGTGTCGCCCGGGCGCGTGAGAGTCAGGACAGCGCGCACGATCTCCGGCCGGCTCTGCAGGGTGTCGGCGACCGCGTTGAGCCGCGCGGCGACATCGGATTCTGCCGCGTCACCGGTCAGGTCGACGGCTGCCACCAGGTAGATCCGGGCCGCCCCAACCCATTCCATGTGCAGGTAGCTGATCCGCTCGATGTCGGCGTGGTCGAGCAGGGCCCGCAACACGTTGTTCCGGGCGAGCGGGGTGGCCGCCTCCCCCGTCAGGAAGTCCATGTTGCGCCCGATGAGGAAGAGTGCGACGCACCCCAGCAGCACTCCCACCAGGATCGAGCCGATCGCATCCCAGACCACGTTTCCGGTGAGCTGGTGCGCGAGGATGCCGGCCGTCGCTATCGCGAGGCCGATCAATGCCGACAGATCCTCGGCGAACACCGCGCGCAACATCGGATTCGACGTGACCCTGATATACCGCAGCGGGTGGATCCGTCGCTGCACCGCACCGGTTTTCGTCTGGCGCAACGCCTGAGCGAACGAAGTGCCCTCCAACACGAATGCGATCCCGAGTACCGCGTAGGCCCATCCGTAGGACGTCGCCTCCCCCTCCCCACCGAGCGAGGTGACGCCGTGCCAGATCGACACCACCGAGCCTACGGTGAACAGCCCGAAAGCCGCGAACATCGACCAGATGTAGCTCGCCCGGCCGTAGCCCAACCGGTGTTGCGCATCGGCCGGCTTCATCGACTTGCGGGTTCCGATCAACAGGAACACCTCGTTGCCGGTGTCCGCCCAGGAGTGGGCGGCCTCGGCCAGCATCGAGGCGCTTCCGGTGACGACGGCAGCCACCGTCTTGGCAATCGCGATGAGCACGTTGGCACCGAGCGCGACGGCGACGGTCAGAGCACTCTCGTTGTCGGAGGTTGAACCGTCGGTGCTCATGACCCCACACCTACCCCTTGGTGGGCAGATACAAAAGCACCCCGAAACAATGTTGTTTCGGGGTGCCTTCGTTCAGCGGGAAATCTAGAGGCGCTCGATGATCGTGACGTTGGCGGTGCCGCCGCCCTCGCACATGGTCTGCAGGCCGTAGCGGCCACCGGTGCGCTCGAGGGTGTTGAGCATGGTCGTGAACAGCTTGGCACCGGTGGCGCCCAGCGGGTGGCCCAGCGCGATGGCGCCGCCGCTCGGGTTGACCTTCGCCGGATCGGCCTTGGTCTCCTTGAGCCAGGCCAGCACGACCGGCGCGAAGGCCTCGTTGATCTCGACGGTGTCGATGTCGTCGATCGACAGGCCGGTTTTCTCCAGCGCGTACTGGGTGGCCGGGATCGGGCCGGTCAGCATCATCACCGGGTCGTCGCCGCGGGCGCTGATGTGGTGGATGCGCGCGCGGGGCTTCAGGTTGTACTTGTTGATCGCCTCTTCCGATGCCAGCAGCACCGCGGCCGCACCGTCGGAGATCTGGCTGGCCAGCGCGGCGGTCAGCCGGCCACCCTCGACCAGCGGTTTGAGCGAGGCCAGCTTCTCCAGCGTCGACTCGCGCGGTCCCTCGTCGACACCGAAGTCACCGACCGGGACGATCTCGTTGTCGAAGTGCCCGGCCCGGATCGCGGCGAACGCCCGCTGGTGGCTGTTGTAGGCGAACTCCTCCATCTCCTCGCGGGAGATGTCCCACTTCTCGGCGATAATCTCCGAGCCGCGGAACTGCGAGATTTCCTGATCGCCGTAGCGGTGCAGCCAGCTCTTGGATTCGTTTGTGGGCGAGGTGAATCCGAACTCCTTGCCGACCACCATGGCCGAGGAGATCGGGATCCAGCTCATGTTCTGCATGCCGCCGGCGAGGATCAGGTCGGCCGTGCCGGACATGATGGCCTGGGCGCCGAACGAGATGGCCTGCTGGCTGGAGCCGCACTGCCGGTCGACGGTGACGCCGGGGACGGCCTCGGGGTATCCGGCGGCCAGCCAGGTCAGTCGGCCGATGTTGCCGGCCTGCCCGCCGATGGCGTCGACGCAGCCGACGATGACGTCGTCAACCGCACCCGGGTCGACGTCGTTGCGGTCGAAGATGGCGCGGAACGCGTGCACGCCGAGGTCGATCGGGTGCACCTGCGCCAGCGACCCGTTCTTCTTTCCGACCGGCGTACGCACCGCGTCGACGATGTATGCCTCAGGCATTACTTGTCTCCTTTGACAGTCGCGTTCTCCGCGGTGATTCCGCCGAGGACGATGGCGAGGTATTGCCGGCCGACCTCTTCGGCCGAAAGCGGTCCGCCCGGCTGGTACCAGCGGACCGAAACCCAGGTGGTGTCGCGAATGAACCGGTACACCAGGTCGACGTCGATGTCCTGACGGAACGAGCCGTCGGCGATGCCCTGCTGCAGGATGTCCACCCACATCTTGCGCTGTTCCCGGTTGCGCTCGTCGACGAAACCGAACTGCGGGATGTCGGAAAGCCGCTTGGCCTCGTCCTGGTAGATGACCACCTGCGCATGCCGGTGCTCGATCGCCTCGAACGAGGCCATGAACAGACCGGTGAGCCGACCCAACGGGCTGGTCTCCTGGTCGAGGATCTCCAGGTACCGGGCGAACAGCCAGTCGAGAAAATCCCGGAGGACCTCCTCGACCATCTGTTCTTTGGACTTGAAGTGGTGGTAGAGACTGCCTGACAGGATTCCTGCGGAGTCGGCGATATCGCGAACCGTCGTCGCCTTCAGTCCGCGTTCGGCAAACATCGTCGCGGCAAGGTCCAGCAGCTCGTCGCGTCTGCTCGCCGGTTGGGCGGGAGTGTCCCCCATCGCCCCAGCATAGCAACCAAGCGCTTGCTAGGTCACGTTCGGCCTGAATGCGACCAAATCGCCCTGAGCCGAAGATCGAGATGAATACAATCCCGCGCATGGCGTTGAAGCCGTGGGACGGCGATCGACCCATGACCCCGCGCACAATCCTGAAGCAAGACGTCGTCGCGGCCCGGGGCTTGTCCTTCACTTTCACCACCGAGCGGATATCCGCACCCACGGATTGGTGTGGCGCTGACGACGCCAACCACTGGTTGTACGTGTACCGGCACGGAACCATTCGCTCCGCGGAGATGCTGCTCGATTGGGGCCCCTCGGGCCGCCTTCCTCCCAGTCCCGGCGACATCTGGTGGAGGCCTGCGGGCGTCGCGTCGTCAGTGTTGATGCAAGGGGACACCGCGGGATACTGCGAGATCGCCATACCTGGTCGCGCGATCGGCGATCCGGTGCTGATCCCTCGAGTCAGGTACCGAAACCCCTTGATTCATCACTTGGTCGAAGAAATCGGGAGCGTTTCGGGCCGCGACGACACGGTGGCGCGGTTACTCACAGAGTCGGCCGCGGAGACGCTGCGACTACTGGTTGTCGACAGCCTCACAGTCGATCGTCCGCGCAAGCGGGCCGAGCGCGACACGTTGGATGCCAGGACCCAGTCGATGATCACCGAATACCTCAATGACAGTTTGGATTCTGAGATCAATTTGGACGCGCTGGCGCGGCTGGCCGCGATGCCGGTGGGCACATTCATCAAGGCATTCCGCCAGGCCTTCCACACGACGCCCTACCAATTCCTGTTGGATCGCCGGATCGATCAGGCCAAGACTCTGCTGTTGACAACCTCACTGTCGATCACGGAAATCTCGTCGGCGGTGGGTTTTTCGACTCCTAGTCACTTTGCCACCGCGTTCGGTCGTCGGGTGGGTGCCACGCCTCGCAAGTACCGACTAGGTCGGTGACTCAGCAAGCCACGCCGTCGGTACTCGCGATTGGCAGCCGACTCAGGCCAGCGCGATATGGCGGCGCAGCATGCGGATTATGAGACCCAGCGTTTGCGAAGACGCAAACTAGAACGTGTTTCTACAAGAATCCGAAGGTTGCGCAGAATGTGAAAGTTTTCACAGCTGACTCCCAGATACCTTCGCCCGGTCGCCGAAACCTAGCGCCCACGAAGGGGTTCCTATGCACACAGCTCTCCGCCCATTCTCATCTGCAGCCATAGCGCTGACCGGAGCGAGCGTCATCGCGATAGCTCCCGTCCCAGCACCACTACCCGATGTCCAAGTGCCTGCAATCTCGTCGGCCTCGGTGCAACTTGCCGCTTCCACTTTCGTCGACCCATTTACGCGGTGGATGCAGGTCTTCGAGGCAACCTCCACGAATCTCACCGAGATCGGTGACTACATCGAGGCGCAGCCAGAACGGTCACTTCCTGGGATGCTGGAGTTGTTTCAGGCCAAGCTTGACGGATACGGGCACGAACTGTTCGGCGATCTCCCGCTAGTTGCCGAGGGCATGCAGCATTGGGCAACCGTCACTTTCCCAGCGGGGATGCAGACAGCTTTAGAACTGGCCGCATCGGGACAGCCTCAGGCAGCCATCCAGACTGTCCAGAACACGGTGATGTCGTTGCTGGGAATCTCATCCCCTCTAATGGGGCTGAAGGGCTTCCTCACGGTGCCACCCATGGTCCTGCAGGACATCAGAGACATCACGTATGCGATCACTGCGCCAATACAGCTGCTCTCTTCACTCGTTAACCCGGCCCTGAACCTGGCGTGGTCCCCACTAGTTTCCGCGGGCATCACCGCCCAGAAGATCGTCGACGCCATGGAGGCCGGCGATGCGCTGGGAGCGCTCGGGGCGGTGATCAACGCTCCCGCCGATGCCGTCGACCACTTCCTGAACTCGACCGGGGGCCTGGTCGAGGTCCGCAGAACCGGCAGTACAGGTCAATTTATCAACGGAGGCCTACTGACACAGCTGCTCATCAAGGTTCCGCAGTCCATAGTGGGAGCCCTCGAGCCGCCACTCCCTGCCGCCGCTGCCACCTCGGTTGCGGACCCCAGTATCGCGGCCGGAACGATGGTTTCGCTTGATGCCGGCACGCCAGTCGACCCTTCCGCGGGCGTCAGTCGCCCGTTCGAGTCCGAACAAACACCGGCCGAATCCCCGGCCGCAGACCCGGCTCCCACTGAACCCGCCTCGGCGACGCAGTCCACGGTGACCCAAGCCACGCCAGCGGCCGAACCCAGCGAATCCGCGTCCACCCCTGCCGTAACCGACACCGTTGCGCAGGAGACGACCGAGGCGACCACGGCCGAGGATGCCCCTTCCGCCGCGACGAAGGTCAATTCAACAGGCGCGACCGATCTTTCGGCCGGCAACAAGGCAGCCCCCGGCAAGACCGCCACTACCTCCTTGCGGCCCGGTCAGCGGTTGCGCACGTCGATGGAGGATGCGACCGACCAAGTCAACAAGAGTGTCAACGGCATTCGCGACGGAGTCCAGAAGTCGGTCTCTGGACTCAAGGACCGAATCAGCAAGGCAGCTCCCGGCGAGTCAGGCACTGACAAGGCCGGCAAGGGCCCTGTCAGCAAGGCTGGCAAGGAGTCTGCAGGGAAGGCCGGCAAGAGTACGGGTAAGACCGGATCCGGATCCGGAAACAACAAGTCCGGCAGCGACAGCTGACAACCCGGCTGTGTTCTCTGTCGAGCCCACTGGACAGAGGACACAGCCGGCGTTACGCGCTACGGGGCTCGCTCTCGCCTGGCGTATCCAGCCCGCTACCGGTACTGCGGATCGGACCAGTACGCCGAGCAGTGCTCGGGAAGGTCCTCGCTCGTCGGCCGATCGGCCCGGGCGCGCGACAGGTTGAAGGTGTACCAGGGCTCGGGCTCGTGGACCCGGGCGGTCACGCACTCGCGCACCGATGCAGGCAAGCGGTGTAGTGCCGGATCGATGTCAGAGGACAGCCCGGACAAATACTCGGCGTCGAGCGCGCCCGTCTGCTCGAAGCGGTCGATGTTGCGGTCGGCGATCAACCGTTCCGGGTTCAACGTGGCCAGGCCGAGCAGGGCCAGGACACCGGCCACCAGCACGGCCCGCGGCAGCCACCTGCCCGTCATCCGGATGCCGGCCACCGCGACAAGCACGAACACCGCACCCAGCCACACCTCGGTGGTGATGACGAGCAGCCTCTCGGTGCTGAAGCCGTACGCCTGCTGGTACAGCCACATCCGGTGGATCGCCGATATCACCACGACAACCGATGTCGCACACAGGGTTCCGACCAAGATCCGCAACATGCGGCGGTCCGAAGCGCTGGCCCGGCCCGCCACTCTGATCACCACGCTGAGCACCAGCAGCGTCAGCGCAGACACCCACAGCAGCTGCCAGAATCCCTGGCGGGCGTACTCGGCGTAGGTCAGTCCCTCGGTCTCCAGCACATGGGTGTGCCCACCGAACAACACGGTGGCCTGTACCGCGACGAACGCAATGAACAGTGTGTCGAGCACCCCCAACGGCAGCGCCCACTCCCACCGCGGCACCGGCTGCATCGGTGCCGGGGCCATCGCATCCAGACGCGGCGGGAACCGCACCAGGTAAGCACCGCCCAGCACGAACGTCACCACGATGCCGAATACGGCTGTCCGCGAGAAGAAATCGACGCCGACGACCGAGGGCACCAGGTTGCCGGCCAGATGCGCGAAGGCGGGGTCCGCGGCGGCGAACAGCGCACCGAACACCACCACCAGTCCGACGGTGACTCCGGCCACCGCCGCGACGCGTCCGGGGCCGGGCAGACCCGAGCGCGCCGGTAGCGCGGTCCTCACCGCCTGGTACACCCAACTCCGCAACCTGCCGAACAGCACCCACGGCAGGAAAGGCCCGGTGAACACCGCCGACCAGGTCCGGCCGCCGACCAGCGTGCACCAGCCGATGATCCAGGCCGCCGCCAGACACAGCGCGCCCATCCACCCCGCGGCCAGGAACGCCGGCACGGCCAGCAGCGCCAACGTCAAACCGATGCCGAACTGCTCGGACCGACTCGGGCGGCGCGGCGCGGTGCCGTAGACGAGGCCGAAGACCAGCAGTCCGACCACCAGGTAGCCGACGCTGAGCACGGACAGCCGCCACACCGCGGTACCGATCAGCCCGGCAACCAGCGCGGATACCAGCACCCGGCGCGGCGCCGACGCCAGCGGGTCGATGGGCCACACCCGACGGGACCACACCGTCCAGCCCGGTTCGCCCTGGCGTGGCAATGCGGGCCCCGGAAGGACCGGCAATCCTGAAACTGTTGTCGTCATCTCGACCTCTCCCCCATCGCAGAGTCAGGGATGTTGACCCTGATCCGACATCCCGGCTCGGTGTCCATCACTTCGATGACCCCGCCGTGCAATTCGACTGCCCACCGGGCGATCGCCAGCCCCAGGCCAGTTCCGCCGTCCGAGGTGGCGCCCCGGGTGAACCGCTCGAAGACCCGCTCCCGTTCGGCGGACGCGATCCCCGGGCCCTGATCGGTCACCTCGAGCCGCAGGCCAGACAGCCTGCGGGTCGCCAGCAC
The DNA here is from genome assembly GCF_058270035.1 of Mycobacterium shunyiense. Taxonomy (NCBI): domain Bacteria; kingdom Bacillati; phylum Actinomycetota; class Actinomycetes; order Mycobacteriales; family Mycobacteriaceae; genus Mycobacterium; species Mycobacterium shunyiense. The sequence continues at coordinate 50,981 of NZ_JBZDPT010000018.1, forward strand.
CGTCACCTGCCCACCGGCCGGGCTGTGCCGAATCGCGTTGTCCACCAGATTGACCACGACCTGCCGCAGCCGCGCCGGGTCTGCCACGGCCTTCAGGCCCGGTGGGGACACCCGCACGGACACCGGTACGCCCGTAGCCGATATGGAAGCGTGTTCGACGGCCTCGTGCAGGAACTCGTCGACGTCGAACCGGCCGATCTGCAACGGAATTGCCCCGCCTTCGACCCGCGAGAGGTCGAGCAGGTTGGTCACCAGCTCGCCGAGGCGCTCGGTCTGGGACAGCGCCATCCGCATGGTCTCGGCGTCGGGTTCGACGACGCCGTCGACCACGTTCTCCAAGACCGCCTGCAACGCGGTGATGGGCGTGCGCAGCTCGTGGGAAACGTTGCCGATCAGCCCTCTGCGGTACTCGTCGGCAGCCCCGAGATCGGCTGCCATCTGGTTGAATGCCGTTGCCAGTTGCCCGATTTCATCACGCGAGGTCGCACGTACCCGGATGCTGTAGTCACCCTGCGCCATGGCGCGCGCCGCCGCCGTCATCTGGCGCAGCGGCGAGGTCATGCCGTGGGCGAGGAACTGCGTCAGGATCAGCGAGGTGGCGAGCGCGGCGAGCAATGCGTACCGGAACTGCCAGCTGGCGCCGATCCAGAAGGTGAACGAGGCCAGCAGGATGGCCCCTCCGACCAGCAGACCGGTCTTGACCTTGAACGACGCGAACGGATCCAGTGGTCTCGGTAGCCGGTCCCAGAGCTCCGCGATGACGCTCATCTGAATCCTCGGCTCTTCGCGCAAGCGCTCATCGCGGAACCTCCAGGGCGTAGCCGACACCGTGCACGGTCCGGATCAGCTCCGACCCCAGCTTTCGCCGCAATGCCTTGACGTGACTGTCCACGGTCCGGGTTTCCACCTCTGAAGCCCAGCCCCAGACGTGTTCCAGCAGTGTCTCGCGAGGGACCGCAGCGCGGGGCCGACCAGCCAGGAAGGCCAGCAGGTCGAATTCGGTTCGGGTCAGGTGGATCTCCTGGTCGCCCTGATGTACCCGGCGCTCGGTCAGGTCGATGCGGTAGTCGCCGACCGACAGCGGTTGGTCACCAATTGCGCGCTCCACGCGTCGCAACAGCACCCTCACTCTGGCCACCAGTTCGCGCATGCTGAACGGCTTGGTCAGGTAGTCGTCGGCACCAATGCCCAAACCGATCAGCATGTCGGTCTCGTCGCTGCGGGCGGTCAGCATGAGCACCGGCACCACGCGCTCGGCCTGGATGCGCCGGCACACCTCCAGCCCGTCGAATCCGGGCAACATGACGTCGAGCACCACGAGATCGGGTTGGGTCGCCGCTGCGGTTGCCACCGCCGACGGTCCGTCGACCGCCGTGTCGACCTCGAACGCCTCGGCGCGCAGCCGGGTGGCCACCGCGGACAGGATCGTCGGCTCGTCGTCGACCACCAGGATTCGCTTCACGAATTCGACTCTAAGTGCAGGTTGTGGTGGTCACGGGCAGCGTTTGTGAAGATCTTGTGGAGACGCTGTCCGCCCCGCTGGCTACGCTGGCTCAGGGTCAGTACGCATCTGGAGGGGCGGCGGTTGGATCAGCAGACGGTGTGGTCCACCGATGATGCGCGCCAGTTTGCCGGGAAGGCCTACGCCGCAGGCCAGAAACTCGCGGGCGCTGCGGGCTGGTCCAACACCGGAGCCACCCAGACCATGTTGTGGGGAGACTTCCAGGGCAGCGGCCGCACCCCGTACCGCGTGCAGGTCAACCTGGTGGGCCCGACTTACAAGTGCTCGTGCCCGTCGCGGCAGTTTCCCTGCAAGCATGTGGTGGGTCTGGTGCTGCGCTGGTGCGGCGGCAACGTCGACACCGCGGCGGAAGCCCCGGCGAACGCCATCGTCTCGCCGGCACCCCCGAAGGCTCCGCGTGAGGTCAGCGAGAAGGCCGTCGCGGCGCGGGAACGCAGCGTCGCCGAGGGCCTGGAGCAACTCCGGCGGTGGATCGACGACCAGGTCCGCAACGGCATTGCCGGGATCAGCGTGGATCCGTATGCGGGGTGGAGCGAGCCGATCGCCAAACGCATGGTCGATGCCAAGGCACCCGGCCTGGCGGGCTGGCTGCGCAGACTGCCCGGCCACCTCACGCACGACGAATGGCCGCGGAAGATCATCGAGGACCTCGGGTTGATGCGGCTGCTGACCGATGCCTACCGCACCATCGACACGCTGCCCGTCCCGACCGCCGCAGCGGTGCGCCGCCACATCGGGTTCACGGTGGCACGGGCCGAGGTGCTGGCCACCGATCCGGTGAGCGACACCTGGCAGGTGCTCGGGTACGCAGAAACCCTAGAAGAGCGCTACACCACCCGACGGATGTGGTTGAGCGGCACGGACACCGGGCTGTTGGTCAACGTGCAGTCCACCGCGCCGAGCGGGGCCAGTTTCGACAACCGGCTCACCCCGGGCCGCGAGTTCACCGGCGGCGTCCACCTGTATCCCGGTGGGCCGTCGAGCTTCCGCGTCGCGCTCCCCGACGGCGATGTGCCGACGGTCGCCATCGAGCATCTCAACGTGACCGGCACCGCTATCGACGACGCACTCGCGGCCCGGGCCCGCGCCCTGGCGGTCGATCCGTGGCTGCTGCGGTTTCCGGCCGTCGTCAACGCGCGCGCCGTACAACACAGCAGGCCCAAACGCCGCCATCTGGTCGACGCGGACGGTAACGCCCTTCCGGCGATCTGCGACGACGACCGCTGGGCACGTCTGCAGGCCGGAAGCGGCGGGCAGTCACGGCCGCTGCTGGTCGAGATCACCACCGATGGTGTCGATCCGCTGTCGATGCTGAGCGACGCCCCACCGTCGCGCCTGACCGGGCCGGCGGTGACCGCGCTGTGAGCGACTATCAGCGGATGATCTCCGCCGCCACCGTGGGTTTCGGCTCGAAACCCTTCCCCGACGGCATCTTCGACGCTCCGGTGGACGGCAGCGTTGCCGCCGTACACGACGCGGCCGATCCGGTCGGGTCGGTACTGCGGGTGGCGGGCCTCTACGCGCTGGCACGGCGCGCCGGCCAACGTCCCGAACACGTCGAACCGAAGACGCCCGCAGCCCCACCGGAAACCCGGCCGCTGATCACCGCCACGCACGGCTTTCTCATCGAACGCGCCCTGTCCGTGCGCCCCATCCTCGATGGTGCGCTCGCCGACCTCGCCGCCGCCGGCCTGCGCCTGCCCCCACGGCTGATCCCCGGGCTGTTACGGCTGCAGCAGAGTGACGTTGTGACGCATGCACTCTGGGACGCCATCGGCAGCGGCGGTCAGTGGTACGCGGTGGAACACTACGGCCGCAGCCACCGCGCGCTTCGCGATGTGGTGCGCACCGCGTCCGCGGAATGGCCGAAGGAAGCCGACTACACCCACGGTGACACCGCCAAGCGCCTGACCTGGCTGGCGACCGCGCGCGAGCTCGACCCCGATCGGGCGCGCGAACTGGTGGCACAGCACTGGGCCAGCGAGGACGCCGAGTCCCGGGCGGCCCTGTTGGCGGCGTTCGCGGCACCCGAACATGAGACCGACGAGCCGTTCCTGGAGGCCGCGCTCGACGACCGGGCGGTCACGGTGCGCAGTGCCGCCATCGCGGTGCTGAGCGGCCGGTCCCGCAGCCGCTATCTCGATCGCATGAAAGACCGTGCCGCTCAAATCTTCTCGGTCAAGAAGACATTGCTGGGCGTGAAAGTTGCCGTCCACCACCTACCCGGGCCCGACGCCGCGGCAGTCCGCGACGGGCTGAGCACCACCAAGCCGGAAGCCGTCGTCGCCCGTACCCCGATCGCCTTCTGGGCCGAAGTGCTCGGCGCGGTGGCACCGGAGAAGGTGGCCCGCGCACTCTCGGACGCCGACCACCAATCCGTACTGGCCGCGCTGACCGGCAGTGCATTGCGCGGCAACGATCCCACCTGGGCAGTGCCACTGTTGCAGCAGTGTCTGCCCGGCGATTACGCCACGTACTTCGACCCCGCCGCCGCACACCCGGCGATCTCGGCGGAGATGATCCGCGCGCTCACCGACACCGCTGAGTCCGCGCCCCTGCTCCGCATCGTGGCGGGCCTGCCGCGACCGTTCGCCCCTGATGTTGCCGCAGCCCTGTTCGGATCCCTGGCCGGGGCCGGCTGGGGCACGGCCCGCCAACGCCGCGAGGCCGCGGCGCATCTCGCCGCCGGGTACCCACTGGACTGGTTGCCGCGCTTCGCGAGGCTCACCGACCTCACCGGGGACGAGGAACTGCACAATTTCTACGCCACGATCTTCGAGCTGCTCACCCTGCGATCCGACCTTGCGAAGGAACTCTCATGACTGAAGCGACCCTGCTGCGTCCGCATGCCGAGCAACTGTTCGCCGCCGAACTCACGGCCCTGCGCGCCGCTGACGACAAGCCCGCGCCGCCCAACTGGTCGATGTCACCGCACGCGGTGGTCCGCTACCTGCTGGGCGGGGAAACCGTTGCGGGAACCGAGATCACCCCGAAGTACATCGGCCCCCGACGGATCATCGAGGTGGCCGTGGCGACGCTGGCCACCGACCGGGCGCTGCTGCTGCTCGGGGTGCCGGGCACGGCCAAGACGTGGGTGTCGGAGCATCTGGCCGCAGCCGTGACCGGGGATTCGACGCTGCTGGTTCAGGGCACCGCGGGCACCGTCGAGGAAGCCGTGCGATACGGCTGGAACTACGCCCGGTTGATCGCCGAAGGGCCCTCGGAGCAGGCGCTGGTCCCCTCGCCGATCATGACCGCGATGCGCGACGGCAAGATCGCGCGGCTTGAGGAGCTCACCCGCATCCCGTCGGAGGTGCAGGATGCCCTGATCACCGTCCTCTCTGAAAAGACCCTGCCCATCCCCGAACTCGGCTCCGAGGTGCAGGCCACGCAAGGGTTCAACGTGATCGCGACGGCCAACGACCGCGACCGCGGTGTCAACGACTTGTCCTCGGCACTGCGCCGCCGGTTCAACACCGTGGTCCTTCCGTTGCCCGCGAGCCTCGACGACGAGGTGGAGATCGTGACGCGCCGGGTGGCCGACATCAGCGGGTCACTGCAGCTGCCGAAGGTACCGACATCCGCCGACGAGATCCGTCGGGTGGTCACGGTTTTCCGCGAACTGCGCTCCGGATTGACCGCCGACGGCCGCAACAAGCTCAAGCAGCCGTCGGGCACGCTGTCCACCGCCGAGGCGATCTCCGTGGTGACCCAGGGCATCGCGATGTCAGCGCACTTCGGCGACGGCGTGCTGCGGCCCGCCGACACCGCGGCGGGCATCGTCGGTGCGGTGGTGAAGGATCCGGTCAACGATGCGGTGGTATGGCTGGAGTACCTGGAGGCCGTGGTGCGCGAGCGCGACGGCTGGGCCGACTTCTACCGGGCATCGCGGGACGTGCTGAACTCGTGACCACCCACGTCCTGGGCATTCGGCACCACGGTCCCGGGTCTGCCCGTGCCGTGCTGTCCGAGCTGGACCGGATCCAGCCGGACATCGTGGTGATCGAAGGCCCGGCCGACGCGGACCGGCTCACCACCGACGTCGACCACACGGACATGGTGCCGCCCGTGGCGATCATGGCCTACGCGGTCGACGATCCCGCGGTGTCGGCATTCTGGCCGTTCGGCTCCTTCTCCCCCGAGTGGCAGGCCATGTTGTGGGCAGCGCGACACCAGGTGCCGGTGCGGTTCTGCGACCTGCCCGCGGCCACCGTGCTGGCCCAGCGCGACCAACGGTACGAGAACACGTCACACGTCCGGGTCGATCCGATCGCGGCGCTCGCCGACGCCGCGGGCTACGACGATCCCGAACGCTGGTGGGATGATGTTGTCGAATCACGCACGGAAGGCAGCGGATTCGAGGCGATCACCGAGGCCATGCACACCGCGCGGGAACTGGAACCCGACGAAGATGACCCGATCGAACACCAGCGCGAAGCACACATGCGCCAGGTGCTCCGCAAGGCCGCGAAGGAATTCGCGACGGTCGTCGTGGTGTGCGGAGCCTGGCACGCACCGGCGCTGACCGGAAAACTGCCTGCCGCGAGCGCCGACGCGGCACTGCTGCGCGGGCTGCCCAAGGTCAAGTCCGCGACGGTGTGGGTGCCGTGGACGCATTCACGGCTGGCCGCAGCCTCGGGTTACGGCGCAGGCGTCCGGTCACCCGGCTGGTACCAGCACGCCTTCCTCGAACGGGACCGACCAGTGGAAACCTGGCTCACCTTGGCAGCCAGGGCATTACGCGACCACGACATCTTCGTCTCCTCGGCCCACGTCATCGAAGGAGTGCGGCTGGCCAACGCGCTGGCCGCCATGCGGGGTCGCGCCCATCCCGGTCTCAGCGAGGTCAACGAGGCCACCGAGGCCGTACTGTGCGAGGGCTCCGACACCCGGTTCGGGCTGATCGTGCGGGAGCTGGTCGTCGGCGAACGGCTAGGCAGCATTCCCGAACACCTGCCGATGGTGCCGCTGCTCGCCGACATCACCAAGCAGCAGAAATCGCTGCGGCTCAAACCCGACGCCAGTGCCAAACAGGTCACCCTCGACCTGCGCAAACCCAACGACCTGGCCAAATCCCATCTGCTGCACCGGCTTACCGTGCTCGACATTCCGTGGGGCGAGCCCGAGATCGCCACCGGTCAGGGCACGTTCAAAGAACCCTGGACGCTGCAGTGGCAGCCGGAGTTCGCGGTGCGGGTCGTGATTTCGTCGGTGTGGGGAAACACCGTCTACCGCGCCTGCAAGGCTCGACTGGCCGACACCGCCGAGAACGCGAAACATCTGGGCCAGGTCACCGCGGCGATCGAAGCGGCTCTGCTCGGCGGTGTCGACGAGGCTGTCCCGCAGCTGCTGGCCATCCTGGAGAACAAGGCCGCAGTCGACCGGGACCTCACCGAACTCATGGCGGCCTTGCCCGCGCTGGCCCGTTCGCTGCGCTACGGCGATGTGCGCCGCACCGACGCAGAGGCACTCGGTGCCGTCACCACGTCGCTGCTGCGCCGCGTCAACGTCGGCCTTCCCGCGACGCTGACCGGGCTCGGTCCGGACGCGGCCGCCGAGATGCTCGCACACGTCAACGCAGTCACCGACACGGTGGACCTGCTGGAGGCAGACGTACGCGGCGAATGGCTGACCACCATCGCGCGGCTGGCTGATCGCGACGATCTACACGGCAGCCTGGTCGGCCGGTTCGTCCGAATCGGTGTCGACGGCGCCGTGTTCACCACCGCCGAAGCAGCCCGACGCATGCGTCGCGCCTTGAGCATCGGCGCCCCGGCCGACGAGAAGTCCGCCTGGATCGAGGGGTTCCTGTCCGGCAGCGGACTGCTACTGGTTCACGACACCGAGCTGCTGGCCGTGATCGACGAATGGTTGACCGGTTTGACCGCAACGGAATTCACCGATGTTCTGCCGCTGGTGCGTCGCACCTTCAGCACCTTCGACGCCGGCATCAAACGCAATATCGGGCATGCGGTGACCACCGCAGGCTCCACCGCCCATACCGAATTCGACATCGATGCCGACCGCGCCCGCCCTGTCGTGATCGCGGCGGCCGCCATTTTCGCAAGAGGTATCAACCATGGCTGACGACACCATCCCGGACGAACGCGACCGCCGGTGGCGGCTGGTGCTGGGGTCGGATGCGGACTCGCTGCCGAGCCTGCACGCCGGTGACGTCGAAATGGACAAGGCGCTGTCGGAGCTCTACGACCGCAAGGGTGGCCTCGGCGGATCCGCGCCCAAGGTGGCGCGCTGGCTGGGTGACATCCGGAAGTACTTCCCCAGCACGGTGGTTCAGGTGATGCAGCAGGACGCCATCGAGCGGCTCAATCTGCGCATGCTGCTGCTCGAACCGGAGATGATGGACAGCATCGTCCCGGATCTGTCGTTGGCCACCACACTCATCACGCTGGGTGAGGCCATTCCCGACGAGTCGAAGGCCTCGGCCCGGGCACTGGTGCGCAAGGTGGTCGAGGACATCGAGCGGCGCATCGCCGACGGTACCCGGGCCACACTGCGCGGGGCGCTGTCGCGGAGCGCGCGGACCAACCGGCCGCTGGCTTCCGACATCGACTGGAATCGCACCATCGCCCGCAACCTGAAAACCTTCCAGCCGGACCTGAAGACGATCATCCCCGAACGGCTAGTCGGGTTCCGCCGCGCCGGCCGGTCGGTGACCAAGGACATCGTGCTGGCCATCGACCAGTCCGGTTCGATGGCCGAATCGATCGTGTATTCAGCAGTTTTCGGGGCGGTCATCGCGTCGATGCGGTCATTGCGCACATCCCTCGTGGTGTTCGACACCGAAGTCGTCGACCTCACCGATCTGCTCGACGATCCCGTCGACGTGCTGTTCGGTACCCAGCTCGGCGGCGGCACCGACATCAACCGGGCCATCGCCTACTGCCAGAGTTTGATCACGCGGCCCACCGACAGCATCTTCGTGCTGATCTCGGACCTCTACGAGGGTGGCGTCCGCGACGAGATGCTGGCCCGGGTCAAACAGCTCGTGGATGCGGGCGTCCAAGTGGTCGTGTTGTTGGCGCTGTCCGATTCGGGCGCACCGTCATTCGACCGGGAGATCGCCGCCGACCTGGCCGCCATGGAGATCCCGGCGTTCGCCTGCACCCCCGACGCATTCCCCGAACTGCTGGCGCTGGCCATCACCAAGGGCGACATCCGCGGCTGGGCTGACCGGACCGGTCTGGCGCAGCGCGGGATGGGCGAACCCTAGTCGCAGAGCCTCAACGGCGTCGGCGTCCGGGCAGGTGGCGAAGTGCCCGCCTGCCAGCGACAATCGAGCGACAATCGCCACATACGCCCCGTCGGAAACTTCTGCCGCATGCACGATCAGTACACGCGTCACTTGCACCTAAAGAGCCACGCAGGCAACAGATTTCAGATTGCCCGACTACCAGCGACAGAGTCGCTGATAGTCGGGCACGGGGCCACTGAGGCCGATGTGCCCAATGATGCTGGACAGCCGAAAGGGACAAGCGACAATGCGTCAGGCGCGGCGGGTGTTGCCGGTGAGGCGATTGTCGCTGAATTGTCGCTCGTAGGCGGGCATGTCAGACATACCACCCGAGCCTGTGACTCGTGTGACCTAGGCCCGCTGGCTCGAAACCGAGATGACCTCGCCGGTCAGGTAGCTCGAGTAGTCGCTGGCCAGGTAGGCGATGGTGGTCGCGATCTCCCACGGCTCGGCCGCGCGGCCGAACGCCTCGTCCGAGGACAGCCGGTCCAGCAGCGCCGCGTCGGCGGACTTCTCCAGGAACTTGTGCCGCGCGATGCTCGGCGACACCGCGTTGATTCGCACCCCGTACTCGACGGCTTCGATTGCGCTGCAACGGGTCAACGCCATCACGCCGGCCTTGGCCGCGGCGTAGTGCGACTGCGAGTGCTGCGCACGCCAGCCGAGAACACTGGCGTTGTTCACGATCACCCCGCCGTGCTCGACATCACGGAAGTAGAGCAGGGCGGCGCGGGTCGCCCGCATCACCGAGTTCAGCGTGACGTTCAGGACCCGGTCCCACTCGTCGTCGGTCATGTCGACCAGCGGGGTCTCGCCGCCGAGGCCGGCGTTGTTCACCAGAACGTCCAGGCGGCCCATCTTTTCGACCGACCGGGCGATCAGCGCGTCGACCGCCTCGGTGGAGGTCACGTCGCAGACCACGGCCTCGACCCGGCCCAGGCCGAGCTCGGCCAACTGGTCGCGGGTCTCGTTGAGGCGCCGCTCGTGGTAGTCGGACACCACGACGTCGGCACCCTCGAGCAGCGCGCGACGGGCGGTGGACGAGCCGATGCCGGTTCCGGCGGCGGCGGTCACCAGGACGACCTTGCCCTTCAGCAGGCCGTGGCCCTCAACCTCTTTGGGAGCTACCGACAAATCCATCAGCCCTTGGCCTCTCGGGGTAGGCCGAGCACGCGCTCGGCGATGATGTTGCGCTGGATCTCGTTGGACCCGCCATAGATGGTGTCCGAACGCGAGAACAGGTACAGCCGCTGCCACTCGTCGAATTCACCCTCGGGCAACGTCAGCCCGGCCGTGCCCTGCACGTCCATGGCGATCTCGCCGAGCTCGCGATGCCAGTTGGCCCACAACAGCTTCGACACATTGTCCTGCCCGGGCTGCTCGACATCCATGGTCGCCAGGGCGTAAGACCGCATGGCCTGCAGGCCGGTCCACGACTCGGTCAGCTTCTGGCGGATCAGCGGATCGTCGGCCGCGCCGCTGCGCTTGGCCAACTCGACGAGGTTGGAGTGCTCGCGGGCGTAGCGGATCTGCTGGCCCAGCGTGGACACGCCGCGCTCGAAGGTCAGCGTGCCCATCGCCACGCGCCAGCCGTCACCGGGCTGACCGACGACCAGCGAGGCCTCGGTGCGGGCGTCGTCGAAGAACACCTCGTTGAACTCGGAGTCCCCGGTCAGCTGGATGATCGGGCGGATCTCGACGCCGGGCTGATCCAGCGGCACCAGCAGATAGGACAGGCCGGCGTGCCGCTTGGAGCCCTTCTCCGTGCGCGCCACGACGAAGCACCACTGCGCCCAGTGCGCGAGTGATGTCCATACCTTCTGGCCGTTGATGACCCATTCGTCGCCGACCAGCTCGGCCGTCGTCGCCACATTGGCCAGGTCACTGCCGGCGTTGGGCTCGGAGTAGCCCTGGCTCCACAGCTCGGTGACGTCGAGGATCTTGGGCAGGAACCGCTGCTGCTGTTCGGGGGTGCCGTACTCGATGAGCGTCGGCCCGAGCAGTTCCTCGCCCAGGTGGTTGACCTTGTCCGGCGCGTTCGCGCGGGCGTACTCCTCATAGAAGGCGACGCGGTGCGCCACCGACAACTCGCGGCCGCCGTGCTCCACCGGCCAGCCGAGGCAGGTCAGTCCCGCCGCGGCGAGATGCTGATTCCACGCCCGACGCTCTTCGAAGGCTTCGTGTTCACGCCCCGGTCCACCCAGGCCCTTGAGCGCTGCGAATTCGCCAACAAGATTGTCTGCGAGCCACTGCCGGACCTCGGCCCGGAACTCCTGGACCTCTATCACCCCTGTAGGCTAACCTACCAAGCACTTGCTTTGTTAGGGGAGTCGATGGCCAGGGCACACCACCCGCTCGCGGGGCAAGATCGCCGCACCGTTCCAGCGGTGCTGGACCGGGTTGCCGTGGAGTTTTCCGACCATGAGGCCCTGGTCAGCGACAATAAGAGCCTCACCTATTCGGAACTGCGCGCGCACGTACGCCAAGCCGCTGCGGCGATGATCGCTCTCGGCGTCGAACCCGGCGACCGGGTGGCGATCTGGTCTCCCAACACCTGGCACTGGGTGGTGGCCTGCCTGGCCACCCACTACGCCGGTGCGCAGATGGTGCCGCTGAACACCCGCTACACCGCCAGCGAGGCCACCGACATCCTGGCCCGCACCGAGGCCCCGCTGCTGATCGCCTCGGGCGAGTTCCTCGGCTCGGACCGCGCGGCCGAACTGGACCGCGACGCACTTCCCGCGCTGCGGCACATCGTGCGGGTGCCCATCGAAAAACAGGACGGAACCTGGGACAAGTTCGTCGCCCGGGGATCCGGACCGGATGCCCTGGAAAAGGTCGACGCCCGTGCGGCTGCGGTGCAGTCTGACGACGTGTCCGACATCCTGTTCACCTCCGGCACCACCGGACGCAGCAAGGGTGTGCGCTGCGCCCACCGTCAGTCGCTCGACGGATCGGCCGCCTGGGCCGAGTGCGGCCAGGTCACGAGCACCGACCGCTATCTGTGCATCAACCCCTTCTTCCACAACTTCGGCTACAAGGCCGGCATCCTGGCCTGTCTGCAGACGGGTGCCACGCTGTACCCGGTGCTCACGTTCAAGCCCGAGCAGGTCCTGAAAACCATTGCCGAACAGCGCATCACGGTGCTGCCCGGCCCGCCGACGATCTTCCAGACCCTGCTGGACCAGCCCAACCGCGCGGACTACGACCTGTCCTCGCTGCGCTTCTCGGTGACCGGCGCGGCCGTCGTCCCGGTAGTGCTGATCGAGCGGATGCAATCAGAGCTCGACATCGACATCGTGCTGACCGCCTACGGCCTGACCGAGGCGGCCGGCTTCGGCACCATGTGCAGCGCCGACGACGACGCCGTCACCGTGGCCACCACCTGCGGCCGGCCCATCGCCGATTTCGAACTGCGCCTCGATGATTCGGGCGAGGTACTGCTGCGCGGACCCAACGTCATGCTCGGCTACCTCGACGACCCCGAGGCCACCGCGGCCGCGATCGACACCGAGGGCTGGCTGCACACCGGCGACATCGGGACGCTCGACGCCCGCGGCAACCTGACCATCACCGACCGGCTCAAGGACATGTACATCAGCGGCGGGTTCAACGTTTACCCGGCCGAGATCGAGCAGGTGCTGGCCCGGTTGGACGGTGTCGCCGAGACGGCGGTGATCGGTGTTCCCGACGAGCGGCTCGGCGAAGTCGGGAAGGCCTTCGTGGTACTCAAGCCGGGCGTGACGCTCGACGAGGCGGCCGTGATCGCGTACGCACGTGAGCATCTGGCGAACTTCAAGGCGCCGCGATCAATTGAGTTTCTGGATGTGCTGCCGCGAAATCCGGGCGGCAAGGTGATCAAACCGGTGCTGCGCAGCAGAGGGACCCGAGAAGGGGTGCAATGGACCTGACATTCGACGACGAGACCGAGGCCTTTCGGGCCGAGGTCCGTGAGTTTCTGACGGCCAATCGGGATTCGTTCCCGACGAAGTCGTACGACACCCTTGAGGGTTTCGAACAGCACCGCCGCTGGGACAAGGTGCTTTTCGACGCCGGACTGTCGGTGATCGCCTGGCCCAAGGAGTACGGCGGCCGCGACGCCACCCTGCTGCAGTGGGTGGTGTTCGAGGAGGAGTACTTCCACGCCGGAGCGCCCGGTCGGGCCAGCGCCAACGGCACCGCCATGTTGGCGCCGACGCTGTTCGCCCACGGCACCGAAGAGCAGCTCCAGCGCGTGCTGCCGAAGATGGCCAGCGGCGAGGAGATCTGGGCCCAGGCCTGGTCCGAGCCCGAGTCAGGAAGCGACCTGGCCTCGTTGCGCTCGACGGCCACCAAGGTCGACGGCGGCTGGAAGCTCAACGGGCAGAAGATCTGGAGCTCACGCGCACCCTTCGGTGAGCGCGGCTTCGGCCTGTTCCGGTCCGACCCGGAGGCCCAGCGCCACAAGGGTCTGACCTACTTCATGTTCGACCTCAAGGCGCCGGGCATCACCGTGCGCCCGATCGCCCAGCTGGGCGGGGACACCGGTTTCGGCGAGATCTTCCTCGACGACGTGTTTGTGCCGGACAACGACGTGATCGGCGGCGTGCACGAGGGCTGGCGCGCCGCGATGAGCACATCGAGCAACGAGCGCGGTATGTCGCTGCGCAGCCCGGCGCGCTTCATGGCACCGGCCGAACGGCTTGTCGAGCAATGGAAGTCCAATCCTGACCCGGTGTTCACGGACCGGGTTGCCGATGCCTGGATCAAGGCCCAGGCCTACCGGCTGCACACCTTCGGCACCGTGACCCGGCTGGCCAACGGCGGTGAACTGGGTGCCGAGTCCTCGGTGACCAAGGTGTTCTGGTCCGACCTGGACGTCGCCCTGCACCAGACCGCCCTGGACATGCAGGGACCCGACGCCGAGCTGGTCGACCACTGGACCGAGGGGCTGCTGTTCGCGCTCGGCGGCCCGATCTACGCCGGCACCAACGAGATCCAGCGCAACATCATTGCGGAAAGACTGCTTGGCCTACCGCGCGAATCTGGAGGGAAGCCAAAGTGAACTTCGAGATCGACGAACAGCAGCGGGACTTCGCGGCCAGCATCGACGCCGCACTGGGCGCCGCCGATGTCCCGGCCGCGGTACGAGCCTGGGGGGAAGGGGACACCGGGCCGGGACGCAAGGTGTGGGCACAGCTGACCGACCTCGGGGTCACTGCACTGCTGGTGCCCGAGAAGTACGACGGCATCGAAGCCCATCCGGTCGACCTCGTCGTCGCCCTGGAGCGGCTGGGCTACTGGGCAGTGCCCGGTCCGGTGACCGAGTCCATCGCCGTTGCACCGGTTCTGCTGGCGAACGACGAACGCTCGGGTTCGCTGGCCTCCGGCGAGCTCATCGCCACGGTTGCCATGCCGCCACAGGCACCGCGCGCCGTCAACTCCGATTTCGCCGGATTGACGCTGCTGGCCGCCGACGGTCAGGTCGGTGACGCGACTGCCGGCGCCGGCCACGATTCCGTCGACCCGGCCCGAAAGCTGTTCGACGTCACCGCATCCGGCGATACCCAGGCCGCCGACACCGCGCGCGCCTACGAGTTCGGTGTCCTGGCCACGGCCGCCCAGCTGGTGGGCGCCGGCCAGGCCATGCTGGACCAGTCCGTCGAATACGCCAAGCAGCGCGCGCAGTTCGGCCGGATCATCGGCTCGTACCAGGCCATCAAGCACAAGCTGGCCGACGTGCTCATCGCCGTCGAGCTGGCCCGCCCGCTCGTCTACGGTGCGGCGCTGTCGCTGGCAGAGGGGTCACCCGACACCGCCCGCGACATCAGCGCCGCCAAGGTGGCCGCCGCCGACGCCGCCCTGCTGGCCGCCCGCTCGGCGCTGCAGACCCACGGCGCCATCGGGTTCACCCAGGAACACGACTTGTCCCTGTCACTGCTGCGCGTTCAGGCGTTGCGGAGTGCCTGGGGCGATCCCACCCTGCACCGTCGTCGACTCCTGGAGGTCCTCTCGTGAGTGAAGAACGCCAACTGCTGCGCGAAACCGTCGCCGCGCTGGTCGACAAGCACGCCTCCCCTGAGGCCGTGCGCACCGCGATGGAATCCGAGCGCGGCTACGACGAGAAGCTGTGGAGCCTGCTGTGCGAGCAGGTCGGCGCGGCCGCACTCGTGGTTCCTGAGGAACTCGGCGGCGCCGGAGGCGAACTCGCCGATGCCGCACTGGTTCTCGAGGAGCTCGGCAAGGCGCTGGTGCCGACCCCGCTGCTGGGCACCACGCTGGCGGAGCTCGCGCTACTGGCGGTCGACGATCACGAACCGCTCGAGGGTCTTGCCGAGGGCACGTCCATCGGGACCGTGGCCTTCGACGCCGACTACGTCATCAACGGCGACGTAGCCGATGTCGTCATCGGCACCGACGGGGAAAACCTGACGCGCTGGACCACGTTCACCGCGACACCCAAATCCACCATGGATCTGACCCGCCGGTTGTCCGCGGTGATCGCGGGCGACACCGTCGTCCTCGGTGCCGATCCCGGTCTGGCCGACACCGCCGCCCTGCTGATGGCCGCCGAACAGATCGGTGCCGCGTCGCGCTGCCTGGATCTCACCGTCGCCTACACCAAGGACCGGGTGCAGTTCGGCCGCGCGATCGGCAGCTTCCAGGCGCTCAAGCACCGGATGGCCGACCTGTACGTCAAGGTGTCCTCGGCGCGCGCCGTCGTCAACGACGCCATCGCCGACCCGTCGCCCACCACGGCCTCCCTCGCCCGCTACTTCGCCAGCGAGGCGCTGTCCGCAGTGACCGCCGAAGCCATCCAGCTGCACGGCGGTATCGCGATCACCTGGGAAAGCGACATCCAGCTGTACTTCAAGCGTGCTCACGGCAGCGCCCAGCTCCTGGGTCCGCCGCGGGAGCATCTGCGCCGGCTCGAAACACAAGTTTTCTAGGCCCGTCCGATGTTCGCCGAAACCGCATTCCAGCAGGTGGCTACTCGCACTTTCTCTGCCGGAATGCCATTTCGGCGATCAGAGCGGCATTGTTAACCTCACTCCGATGACCGACCACGTCTCCCTGCGCGCCGGGATCCCTCCGTTTCACGTCATGGACGTGTGGCTGGCCGCGGACGAACGCCAGCGCACGCACGGCGACCTGGTCAACCTGTCCGCCGGACAGCCCAGTGCCGGGGCGCCGACGGCAGTGCGCGATGCCGCCGTGGCTGCGCTCAACCAGGGCTCCCTCGGTTACACGGTCGCGCTCGGTCTGCCAGAACTGCGCGCGCAAATCGCCGCGTCGTATCTCAGGTACGGCGTCGAGGTCGGTGTCGACGAGGTGGTTCTCACCACCGGGTCGTCGGGCGGATTTCTGCTGACCTTCCTGGCTTGCTTCGACGTCGGCGACCGGGTGGCGATCGCCAGCCCGGGCTACCCCTGTTACCGCAACATCCTCACGGCGCTCGGCTGCGAGGTGGTGGAGATCCCGTGCGGGCCGGAGACCCGGTTCCAGCCGACGGTCGCGATGTTGGAAGCACTCGATCCCCCGGTGGCCGGCGTGATCGTCGCCAGTCCGGCCAACCCAACCGGCACCGTCATTCCGCCCGAGGAATTGGCCGCGATCGCTCGCTGGTGCGACAGCGCAGATGTGCGGCTGATCAGCGATGAGGTCTACCACGGTCTGGTCTACCCAGGCGCGCCGGAGACCAGCTGCGCCTGGCAGACATCGCGGAATGCCGTGGTGGTCAACAGTTTCTCGAAGTACTTCGCGATGACCGGTTGGCGGCTGGGCTGGCTGCTGGTGCCGACCGGCCTGCAGCGCGCGGTCGACCGCCTCACCGGCAACTTCACCATCTGCCCACCGGCTCTGGCACAGCATGCCGCGGTGGCCGCGTTCGCTCCGGAATCCCTGGCCGAGGCCGACGGCCTGCTGTCGCATTACGCCGACAACCGCAGGCTTCTGCTCGACGGGCTTCGCAGCATCGGTATCGATCGGGTGGCCCCGCCCGATGGCGCCTTCTACGTGTATGCCGACGTCAGCGATTACACCGACGACTCACTGGCCTGGTGCTCGAAGTTGTTGGCCGACACCGGCGTTGCGATCGCCCCTGGCATCGACTTCGACACCGTGCGGGGTGGCTCCTATGTGCGGCTGTCCTTCGCCGGACCGACCAGCGACATCGAAGAGGCCCTGCGCCGCATCGGTGCGTGGTTGGGCTAGGGCGTGTCTGACAAAACTAGAAGCCAGAGGGTGACGGCGCGTAGGACAGCTGCTGCCCGGTAGACGACGGCGAGTTTGTCGTAACGTGTGGC